>JAFTVC010000009.1 GCA_017465925.1 Clostridia bacterium
CGACCGCTTGCGGTCATTGTGCAGTAACTGAACATAATTCAAATTGTAATCAATGGAAAACAAAGGTTTTCCATTGTGTAACCGTTAGGTTACTTTAAATTTTAGATATCTAAAATTTAACATTACATAATTTATAGTTTTTTCGTATAAAGTAAAATTATTTATCCTAAATGCTTGACAAAGACTAAATAAATAACTATATTATAATTAAGGACAAATATTTAGTCCTTTTAAAACAAGAAAAACTAAATTTTTACTAAATATTTTGAATTGTAAATGACATTAAAGGAAGTTTATGCAAGCACAAAATCTTGATTTTGTATTTGATATAAACAACGCATAATTCAAAATATGTCGTTAAAACGATAGTTTTAGAGTAAATTTGTTTTTCTATAAATTTAAATCAAAAGGGGTTATGAAATGAAAGGAACAAAAAGACAAAATTTAGCACTTACATTAATAATTGCAATGCTTTTAGTTTTTTGTATGTCAGCAGGAATAAGTTTTGCCTATTTTTCTGCGACAAAAACTAGTGCTGACCAAACATTAAAGTTTGGTAAACTTGTAGTTACTGTCAATGATGGGGCAAGTAATGTTATCTCAATTACAAGTGATGCTGAAATGAGTGATACAAGCCTAATTGCATTAAGCGGTAGCATAGGGCTTGAAGATGGTTCTTCAAATGCTTATTTAAGAATTAAACCTAATGTTGCTATGCAATATACTGATGGGACAGCGGTTGATGCAAGTGCAGTAAGCGAATTTAAAACTTTACTTTTAACTGGGCTAGCGGATGCTGATAGCACAGGAATAATGCAAAAGGTTGAAAGTTATGTTTACTATGCAGGAGATTTTACTGAAAGTACAACTTATAAATTTGCAAATAAAAAAATAAATTTAGCATCTTATGCTTTTAATGATGCGTGGCAAGGGGCAACTGTAACAATAAGTTTTACTATTCAAGCAATTCAATCTAGCGGACTAGGACTTGATTTATCTTCTTATTCTGGCTATGCGAATAAAGCAACTGCTATTTCTAATTTATCTGCGTGGGCAACTTTTGCAGAAGCAATTTACATAGATAGCGTTGCAACTTATACATTAAGTGAAGATGGAAGTTATTATTCAGTTAAAGCAAATAGTACAAACATAAGTGGAGAATTGAATATTTTAAGTAAACTTGATTCTGTTCCAGTAACAACAATAGAAGCAAATGGATTTGAGGGATGTACAGGGCTTACAACTATTCGTATTCCTAGTTCTATTACGACAATAGGGGCTGATGCCTTTACAGATTTTATCGAGGAAATGACGGATGAAAGAGCAAATGTATTTATTGATTGTATGACTGACCCTGGGCTTGCTAATAGTGGTCTTTTAGACGATGTTAGTAATAGTAATGGTTTTCCAGTATCTGCTTATATTTATATAAAACAAGGTTCAACTATCCCAACAACTGTTTCTTGGTTTAGTGGGAGTTATGTTACAAAGACTGCAAATGCGGTTGAAGGTTACGATAGGTATCATTGTGTTAATATGGCTGGATTCCCTTAATAATAAATGCTTAACAATTTTATGTTAAGCATTTTTTTGTAACCATAATCAAATTATTTGAATATATAAGATTGTTATTATAATTTTAAGATAAGGGGGAATTTATGAGTAGCACTAATAAATTAATTCAAGTTTTAACTCTTGTAATGGGGTATCTTAATGTCTTTTATGTTGCAGTAGTGGGCGGTTTTGTCCTTTACAAAGATGGTTCAAGTGAAAATAAATCAGTTGCTAAACTTTCTATTGTTGTATCACTTGCTTTCTTTGCAATTTCTGCGGTTTTATCTTTCCTACATACTACTTTTGATTTGTTTAATGGGGATTTTTCTGCTTATGCCACAATAATTAGTATTATTGCACTTGTCAAGTTTGTTGTTTTTGCTGTACTTATTGTTCTAACATTACTGGGCAAACTTAATCTAAAAGATTAAAGGCAGATTAAACTATTAAATCAATAAAGCAATATAATTAAAATAAATGCTTTTTAACTGGAAATTTAGTTGAGATAAGAATAATAGATATATTTGCAAATTTTAAATAAAATATAATTTCATTTAACAAGGCAATCTAACAAAAATGTTAGGTTGTTTTTTACATAAAAAAATGCAAAATGCACATAATGTTTGTAGAATGTTTTAAAGATTTATTTTTTCTAGTCATTACATAGTGGCAAAGAAATTAATTTATTGCTTATGGCAATTAATATTTTAAATGTTTCAATTTGTAAAAAATAAGGGTTTAAATTTATGATAGTTAATATTTTAAGATGTGTAATAATTTATTTTATTGTTCTAATTGTTATTAGAGTTATGGGCAAAAGACAAATTGCACAAATGCAACCTTTTGATGTTGTTATTACATTAATTATTGCTGACCTTGCAACTATTCCTGTTGCTGACCAATCTATACCGCTTTTAAATGGTATTGTTCCGCTTTTTGTACTGACAATTTTGCATTTCTTGTTCACTTTTGTAAGTTGCAAAAATTTAGGAGTAAGGCATTTTTTAAATGGTAAGCCTGTAATTTTAGTTTCGCCACAAGGAATTTTAGAAGAAAATATCAAAAAACTTAATATGACTGTTGCTGATGTTATGGAAGCGTGCAGATATGCGGGTTTTATATCACTTGAAGACATTAATTATATGATTATGGAAACAAATGGCAATATTTCTGTTTTGCCTAATAGTGATGCTTCACAAATCACTAGAAGCGATATGAAAATTGATATGGAAGATGACAAAATGCCAGTAGTACTTATTAGTCATGGCAAACTTTCAAGGGAAAATCTTAAAATTACTGCCGTAGATGAAAACTTGCTTATTGACTTTTTAAGTGATTATAATGCAACTATTAAAGAAGTGGTTATATTGCATTATGCAAGTGATGGTACTATTTATTTGCAAATTAAAGGCGAAAGCAAAATTGTAACTAATAAGATTTTAACACAAGATGGTAAAATGCCAAAGCAAGAACAAATAAAAATGGAGTAATGAAATATGAAAGGAAAAATAATAGCAATTTGCATATTTTTATTAATTTTAGCAGGACTTGTTGCTTTTGAAGTTGTGATAACTTACGACACTGTTAATAAAGTTAAGGCGACAAATTATAAAGTTATTGAACTTGCGTATGCTGATGCTGAAAGTGATATGGAACTTTATGACAGACTAGATAAAATAGGGGACTATTGGGCAGAAAGAGAGAATTTACTTTGCTTAATATTTAATCATAAAGATATGCTTGAAGTAGGCAAAGAAATAGAACAAGCAAAGTCTTATCTAAAACTAAATAATAAAGATGAGGCAATAGTACACTTGGAACTTTTAGCAGAAGATATTTTAAGTATGGAACATATTTTATATTTTAATTTGCCAAACTTACTTTAACCTATTAAGAAGTAAACATTTTAACAAGTAAAATGTTTGTTGCTAAACGCAACGCTACTGCTAACGCATTAGCACTTCTTATAGATTGAAACCTCGTCAGTCGGTCAAATGTGAATGCAAGCATTTCCGCTCTCCCGACTTCCTCGTTATAATCTATGTTCTAATGAATGATTTAAGAAAAAAACTACCGTTTTGGTAGTTTTTTTGATTATTTTAAAAATGTATATTCTTTTTTGTGAAAGTAGAATTGCAAAGCAGTTTGCAGAGATGGTTACATTTCTATTAAAGAAAAAGCAAACAATTAGGGAATTTAACTTGGAAAGTTAAAAAATAATTTATTATAATATTCTAATATTTTCTCTTTATTCTTGTTGTATTAAATTTTCAAATTAATATTTCTTTGTAGGTTGAGTCAGCAATAATCATTTTATTAATTAAGTGAATAAAATTTGCAATTAAAAATCACGAGATTGTTGAGATACTGAATCACATATTTTTTTCATTTTTGATTTTTTAATTTTATTTTGTATCTCTTTTTTATTTTTATCAAGATAAAATTCTTTTAGTGCATCTGCTAGTTCAACTACGACAGAAGTTTTTGCAAAAACATCTTCATCCATTAATATATTATATTTTGTATTGCGGGCATCACGACTTAATTTTGAATCTGATATATCTAATAGTGGTACATTTGCTAAAACGAGATGAGTGCAGTAAGGAATATTATTAGAAGAATTAAAATCAACTTCCACTCCGTAATCTTGGATTAATTTTTTATGCTGTGCAATGTAGTACTTGTTGTCATGTTTTGCATAGGTAATATTATATATTTTGTTTGTACGTAAATCCTTATATCTAGTGAAATCTTTATTGTAAATGATGGGTACAATTTCAAAATAAATGTAGTCTTTGAAAGAAAATCCTGCTTCATGTTTTTTCTCTATTGATTTACAAAATAATAAAAAATTTACATTACTTAAATAAACCAATTCCTTATTTGTTGTTTTTTTAGTAAGCAAGTTATTTTTTAGAATTTTAAGCATTGTCATAAGTTTATTCCTTTATTAATTTAAAATTAACTAATTAATATAATTTATTATTTTTAAATGTAAAAATATAATAAAATAAATTTTAATTACTTCTATTATAACATAAAGCCATAAAAATTGCAATAACGAAATTATGAGTAATTGCAAAAATTCTTTACTTTAAATCAAGTAAAATATTTGTTGTAAAGTGATGATAAAATTAAATTAAATTTAATTTTGTGTCGCGTAGAATTTTGTGTTTTTTGTTAAAAGAAAACCACGGAATAGTCCCATGGTTCAAAAGTGGTATACAAGTAAATTAAAACTTTGCACATATTGAAACCTGCAAGCATATTTTTGCTATTTTTAGTACTCTAAACCTGCCTAAAACTATAAGTGGATTTTTATATTGTTTTAAATTTATGACATAAAACATTGACTTTTAGTGAACAAATTATTATAATATAAATAAAATTTTCCCTAAAAATAAAAATGAGTTGTAAAATGAACAAATTCAATAATATTCAAGAACTACTATTGAGAAAAAAGCCGATTTACAAACAAGATTAAATTTAATTCCTTATACATTCACTACTGAAATCAAAGAAAATAAGAGTGGCAAGTATTTGTATGTTCGCAAAAGAGAACTTGGCAAATTAACATAGATAAGTTTTCAGATGAGTTATATCAAACTCTTTTAAGATACTCAAAAAAGCAAGAGAATTGCAAAGAGCAATTAGACAAATTGAGAAAGAATTTGCTTTGCTTAATTATATTTCTAAATCTTGATAGTATAAAGTAACTAATAAAAAATATTAAATTATTATAAAAGTATACATTTTCCAACAAAGTATGATATAATTAATAAATCGGAGAAATATATGATAAATGTTGTGGATTTATTTTCGGGCGCTGGTGGAATGACGCTTGGATTCAAATATATTATAAAAAACAACACTTTTAAAAAAAGTGATGTTTTTGACATTCTTTTTGCAAACGAATTTGATAAAGATGCGGCGTCCACATTTAGAAACAACTTTCCGGAAATAAACATGGTAGAAAAGGACATTAAGAATCTAACTGGGGAAGAGATTAATAAATATTTAGATGGAAAAAAAGTTGATTTAATCATTGGTGGTCCACCTTGTCAATCTTTTAGCACTGTTGGGAAAAGAGTTTATGATGACAAAGCAAAAATGTATCAACAATATTTGAGATTGTTAAAGATTATACGCCCAAAAATGTTTTTATTTGAAAATGTACGCGGAATTCTATCAATGAAGGAAACATTTTACAAAACTGATAGTGAAGGAAATATTTTATATGATGAAATAGTAAGCAAAACAGGGCGAAAATCAAAGAAACCTCAAATTGATTATTATGGAGATAAGATATTAGATAAAATTAAAAAGGAATTTAAAAATATTGATAAAGATTTTGGTTATAAAATCAAATATCAAGTATTAAAAGCATCAGATTTTGGAGTTCCTCAAAACCGAGAAAGAGTATTTATTGTTGGGGTTAGAAATGATATAAATAAAGAATGGACCTTTCCAATACCTTTAAATAAAGATACTTTGTCTATAAAAGAGGCGATAGATGATTTACCTGAATTAAAATCTGGGCAATCTATAAATAAATACAGCAAAGAACCAGTTAATTATTATCAGAAACTTATGAGAAAGAAATCAAATGTTCTTACACAACATGTTGCTGCAAATTATGGTGAAAAAATAAGAACAGTAATTAAAAATGTTCCGCAGGGAGAAGGTAAAAATTATTTTAATAAATTAGTAGAAGAGGGAAAGATTGATAAAAAATATTATTTAACTTCTGGATATGCAAATACTTATTCAAGATTAATAGAAACAGAACCATCAACTACAATAACAAATAATCTTACAACACCGTCTGCATTAAGATGCATTCATTATAGAGATGACAGAGCTTTAAGCCCACGTGAAGGAGCTAGAATACAATCTTTTCCTGATTGGTTTGATTTTAGTGGAAACATGGGAAAGGTTGCAATGCAAATAGGTAATGCCGTTCCCCCACTTTTGGCAATGGCAATTGCAGAACAAATAAGACTTTTTATGGAGGAAAAGAGTGAATAACGAAAGAATAAATTTTACATTAGGTTATGAAACTTTAAAATTATTAGGTAAAGGATTATATTCGAATGTATGGGCTGCATTATCTGAATTGATAGCAAATGGCATAGACGCGCATTCAAGTCAAGTAGATGTTCTCATAGATATGAAAGATAAAGCGCATTCAGTTATTGAGATATTAGACAATGGTGATGGTATGAATAAAAGTGACATACAAGAAAAGTATGTCGTTATTGGGAATAATAAAAGAGAAGGTGCGCCAGATTCAGATATCTTAATGGGAAGAAAGGGCGTTGGGAAATTAGCCGCATTATATTTAAGTAAACACTATGAATTTATAACTAAAAAATTAAATGAATATCCAACTGCATGGAGTTTTGATTTTAATGATAATACATCGAGTGTTCCAGGTTTAAATAAAATAGAAATTCCTAATATGCAAATGTTAGACCAGTTTAGATTGTCTAAAAGTGGCACATTATTAAGGTTAAATGATGTTAACTTATCAAATATGGCGGAAGAAGCTATAAATGCACTCTCATTAATTATGTCAAATTATTTTTTATATGAAAATTTGCCTGATGTAAAAGTCAATTTTTATGTAATAGATCAAAATAATGAAGTTTTTGAATATGATAAACCAATAACAATGAAAAAGAAAGTCGGATTTAATAACATGATTGCTCTTTATGGTGAGAAAGAATTATTTGATAAATTAGGAAAAGGTTCATATAAATATGATTTAGATTATAATGCATCTTTTGAAGTAAAAGAGTTAGTAAAAAATAGAGAAGATATAAATTTTAATACAATCCCATTAACAAGTGGAGAATATGAAACTGTAGTTAATGGAGAATCTATTAAAATACCATATTTTTTAAACGGTTGGATAGGCATTCATTCCACAATCTTACCATCTGAGGCAAAAAACAATGATGATAATTTTGTAAAAAATAAATTTTATAATCCTAATAGATTGAGATTATATATAAGAAATAAATTAGCTGTAGATGATTTCTTATCTTACTTAAAAAATACTCAACAAGGTATTAATTATATAGAAGGTGAAATTTCTTTTGATTTACTTGATACAGATTTGTTAGATGATATTACTACTTCAAACAGACAGGATGTAGATGTTCATGATGAAAGAGTTTCTTTACTTGTAGAGATAACAAAAAAGATTGTAAATTCATTAATTGAAAAAAGAAATGCAGTTTCAAAAGAAGTGAATGAATTAAATAAAACAAGGAAAGAAACAATAGAATCAGAAGCTAAAAGAAAAGCAAAAAGTGCTATCAGAACCGACCTTAGTAGCGTGGGTGTTACACCGAAAGAAATTAACAATATTCTTAATATAGTTACAAATAAATTTAAAGGAGATATTAATTTAAAAGCAAAAGAAATTTATAAGGTATTCTTATCACATGCAAGAAGAGATAAGAGGTTTTCAGATTTTATTTACTATTTCTTGCTCAAAAAGGGTGCTAAGAAAGAAGATATTTTTTATACAACAAATTATGTTGGAGGAGAAACAAATTTAACCAAGGCAATTAAAGATAATATTATTGAAAATAATGTATTAGTATTATTTTTGGATACTGTAAATTTTAATAAGAGTCAATATTGTTTATTTGAAGGTGGTGCGTTTTGGGCCACACGTTCAATCGAGGATTGTATCCATGTACATACTTCTACAGATTGGATTCCTGACTATATTAATGATAGGCAAAAATATCATGTTCCACTCAATGCAACAAAGAAAATACATCAAACAGCTTTTGAGCTTACACCTAAAAAATATAATGAACTTTGTGATATATTTAATATTGTAATTAATCATTTAAATAAAAGTTCTTTACATTTAGAAGATAAGATATTAAATATATCAAAGGTTGATTTTCCTTCGGAAATGGATATGGAAAATTCTTCTATTGAGGCAACTTCTTTGATGGATGGCGATTTTGTTTCTTTATGGAATTTCTATGTTGTAGAAGGAAATTCAGATAAAGACGAAGAAGGCAATATAATATCTAAAGATGTTTATATAGAAAGGTATAATCAATTGGTTGAAAAAATGCTATAATGTATAAAGCACAAGCTAATACTTGTACTTTTTCTATATGTGAATTATTAGTTTGTTTTACTTTTAAGCATATTTGAGAGTGCAATAAGCACCGCCTTTGTAGGTTTCTTCTATGTGACAGACAAGAATATCACAGTTGTCAACAATCCATTCGTTGCGCTTTACTATTTTTTGTTTGTAATGCAATTCTTCTATCTTAGGGAGAATGGAGCCTTCGTAACAAGATTGTAATTCGTATTTGTCCTTTTCGTGGTGATAATATGTTAAAATGCGAATAAGTTTATATGTGGATGTTTATGTTTAGCCCCAATACATCACTTGCACATTTTTATCAAATGCACCATAATTACCATCAAAAAAATGTATCATATTAGTTCTTCTAATACTTGTGGAAGTTTATCTTCAAGACTATACAATGCCAATCATAACGATGACCGGCAAAAGCAACAACTTTTTCTTTATTCGCTAACATATATGCTCCCTTTTTTGATGGTTAAAAACGAGCATATATTTGTCGCTACTTTTATATTAAATGGCAAAGAGATTGGTTTTTATTATTTGTTTAAGCCATATAAAATCTTAAAATTGACAAAATTTATATCTAAATCAAATGATATTATTAAAAATAATCATAAAAAAGACCATATATTTAGTGGTCTTTTGTTTGTGTCATTTTTCTGACACCTACAACACCCCAAATTGACACCTAATTTTTTTTGAGCAAAAATTCATCAAAAATTTTAGAAAATAAAAAAACTTTGAAAGTGCCTATTTATAAGGGTTTTTCAAGGGTTTGGTTTATGGAGCTGATGACGGGACTTGAACCCGTGACCTCTGCCTTACCAATGTTGTCAGAATCGTTCACTCCGTTAAATTTCTTATATTTTGCGCAATTTCTTGCATTTTTTAACCATATATAGCATTAAATTTCTTGCATTTTATTCATTTTGTTCAATAATTTTAAAGTTTTATGCCAACTTTTATGCCAGAATTATGCCAAAATTATGCCATTTTTAAAGTTCGACAGCATTCGCATAAATCTGCAAAAATGAAATTTTATGCCAACTTGTTATGCCAATTATAATAATCAATGAAAAAAGGAATGTCAAATGTTTTTAACAATTCCTTTTTCTTTTTCTTAATTGTTTAATAATTCCTTTTTCCAATTCATCGTAGTTTATTAAGTACAATCTTGCACCTTTATAGTATGAAATTTCTTTATTTTCAGCAAGACATTTTTCTATTATATGAATATTAATTTGTTGGGTATGTGTTTTATTAAATTCTTTCACAGCAGATGTTATTGTTCTTATTCGTGGGATAGGATAATAACTTTCTATTTGTTTTGGATTAACTTGAAGCATAAAGTCATCGCTGTCAACGACAAACTTTTGCCCACACTTTTGATATTTTACATTATCAACTATAAATTTTCGTATATTCCTTTTTCTTAATATTGTATCTTTATCATATTTATGAAAAAGTTTTAATAGGTTTCCTGTTGTTGTTATTCTCATTTTAACTCCTTATTCCAGAATATTGAATAAAGCTCATCAATATTGATAAGCCAAGCGTTACCAATTTTTACAGATGTGATAACGCCTGCCTTAACTAACTGCTGTATCATTCGCCAATTCAATTCCGTGTCTTTATCAAATTCTTTAATTTCTTTTACTGCTTGTTCAATTCTTCTTAATCGTGGTACAAACATTTTAATTACCTTCTTTCTTATCTAAAATATCATTTAAAGCATTTAATGCTAAATTTTGAGTATCTGGTAGGAAATGGCTATATACTCTTAAAGTTATTGACGAGTCTGCGTGTCCCATATATTTGCTAACTGTTTGAATAGGAACACTTTGAGAGAGTAGTAAACTGCAATAAGTATGTCTTAAACCATGACAAGTTACTCTTTTTTGTCCTGTTCTTTTTTCAAAAGCAATTAACCAATCATCCAAACTAGATGGATGAGTTTTTTCTCTATACATATTTACACATATATAGTATTGGTCAAGTTTTTTGTCAAAATCATCATCGGCAAATCTAAACCAATCCATATATTTTTTCAATTCATTTATTAAGTAATCTGGCATTGGTATGCTTCTAATTGACTTTTTGCTTTTAGGTGCTTTTTCATAGCAACCAATTTTAGATGAATATTGTCTTGCTCGTCTAACATGGAGCAGTTTTTTATCAAAATCAATATCACTCCATTTTAGTCCGTGTACTTCGCCATTTCTTACACCTGTTAATAACATTATTTTTAATGGCATTGTTCTATGAATATATAAATCTTCTTGTTCTTCTAATAATTTTAAAAACTTGTTTGATTCTTCAACAGAAAACACTTCTTTTTCATCAACTGCAACTATGTCGGCATTGTTACCATTAGAAGTAACTTTTGTAAATACAACAGGATTTTTAGGTATCCAGTCATATCTATATGCTTCATTAAATACTGACCTCAATATTCTTCTATACCCTTTAACAGTTACAGGCGAATATTTAAGTTTGACAGTGCAATTATCAAAATACTCATTAAAATCTAAATTATATTTTTCACAAATTTCTTTTGCATTCTTTTCAGTTAAATTTATTGATTTTCTCTTTGAAAACATTGAACATTTTATCAATGCGTTGTTTAGTGCAATATCTGCTTTTGGTATTTTTTTGCATATATCTTTCTTTAATGAAAAATATGGGAGCTTTCTATCTTGCTCAACAAGAAATTCATTTAAGAAAAGTTGTATATCTCTTATTTTAATATCAGAAACAGGTTTATAAAATAAATCACGAGAATGTAAATATCTATTGAATTTGACTTCTAAATCTTCAGCTCTTAATAAGTAGTTATGAGATAAGTTTATAGATATTGTTTGTTTCCATTCGTTCATTAACTCTGGAAATGTCAATACTCTTGACTTAAATTCAGTTTGCTCCTTATATGCTTTTATAACTTGTTCTTCAAAATCAATAGCTTCTTTTTCAACAAATTTTCTGAATTTAGCTTCTGTTAGTTTATCTTTGTTATACACTCTTTTTGCTACAAGTTTATTCTTGCCAGTTTTTAAATCTTTACAACTGACTTGTATTTTTGCTTGTAATTCACCTTTAGAGTTTTGTTCAATTTTAAAATAAGCCATTTTAAAAACTCCTAATCTTTATTTGAAATGTAATTTAATAAACTTTCAACATCAACAAGTATTTTTGTTCCTGCTCTTAAATTTTTAATTTTGTTTTCCTTGCACCAAACTCGTATTGTATGAATTGTAATGCAAGTTTCAGGATCTTGTTGTTTAATAATGTCAAAAGCTTTTTGAATGCTCCTTAACATCTATTAACCTCCTTTTTGCGAATTAAATTCTATCTCGTGAATTTATTTTCATTTTGATTATAATAGATGTTTTTTTATTTGGAGCTATCTTAAAGGTATCTCTCAAGGTGGTCTTATAGAGTAGATATGTAAACACACAGTAAAGTAAAGTTTAATAAAGGTAAATAAAGGTTTAATAAAACCAGATACAAAATTCACTTGAATATTTACTTTTTCAAACACTATTATCAACTCCTTATTTCTAATTTCTGTCTTTCGACAAGGGCGAAACTAATCGCAAAGAGGGAGTTTGCAAGGAAAAAGTAAAACGACGAGAAAAAAATCGCTTAATATTTTAGTTTTGTAATACTTTGATTTTTTTGGAGCATTGCAAACTAAATCGCAGCGATTAAACTCTGCCCCGAAAGACAGAAGTTGATAAATTATTTAATTCGACATAATAAGTTTTAACTTAACAAAATAAGAGAGTATATCCTATAACTACTTACTTTTACTTAATTTATAATAAAAGTATGAATGTTAAGAGAAAAAACAGATTTATAAAAAAGAAAGAAATTTCTTATCAAAATATAGAAAACGCTCATTGGTTAGAGGTAAACATCCTTTTTCACCGATGAGCGTTTTTTCTATTTTTTATATTTAACAAAAACCTACAAATTCTTTCAAAAAAATCTAAAAACAACCCCAAATTAAAATTTTAACTGTGAAATAACGCCTTCACAGTTACCTGCGATAATGGTGGTGTCAAGAAAAAAGAAAGGAGGTGAAATGAGTGAAAGCAAGCGAACGCAGACAAGAGATTTTTGAAATCTTATGTGATCAGCGCCATGCAACTATGGATGAACTGGCCAATCAATTCAATGTTTCAAGACGCACAATCATAACTGACATTCGTGAACTATCACTTATTTATCCTATATACACTGTCTGTGGCAAATACGATGGTGGTGTATATTTATCCGACAACTTTAAACTTGGCAAAAAAGATTATTTAACGCCTGAACAAGAGGAAGTGCTAAATCAATTATCAAGTTTATCAACATTTGAGCAAAGAGAAGTTTTACAAAGCATACTAAAAAAATTTGGTCGCAGGAGTTATTAGGAGTTTGTATGAAAAGTTTTTCAGAGATTAAAGAAGAATTATATGAAATTCGATATTACTATTCGATGAAAGATTTGTTTGATGCAGGAGCTGAAATTGTTTCGCCATCTATTATTGAAAGAAATGTTGAAATATATAGCAATGCTGTATCAAAAGCTCCAGCCCAGTTATATGCCTTCTATATTGCCTACTATGTAAAAAATGATAAGCAAGTCGTGATTGCTAGTGATTGGGGTGTAACAACTCAATATGTAAAAATCTTAAATCGAAAATTGTGCGAGTATTTCCAACAAGTTCTTGCTTAAAAAAAAGGAGGAATTATGTTTCGTTCGAAGAAATCAAGCAAAATTTTAACAGCAAGTGAATTGTTAAGAAATTCAACTAACATTTATAGAACTGAACAATACATTGTTAAGCAACAAATTTCAGTTTCAAATGTTATCGATGGAAATACTGTTATGATTAGTGATGATATTTTCTATGTTAGAACACCAATAAGAGATCGTATGTTTGAAAAACTATTTGAATCTACAAGAAGAAATCTTAATGGTAAACGAATTAAAACTGCACTGCAAACAAGACAGTATGTTGAATAATCGCAAGTAAATTTATAGATACATTTAATATTTTTCGACCTTTATTTATATAAGTCGCACAACCAAAGGATTGAATCCTTAAAAATGACTATATATTTACTTTTTTACAACTTAATATTTTGAAAAATGCTTTGCTAACGGCGACACGGGCAACTAAAAATTAAAAAAATATGAATTATGAGAGGTGCTATTATGGCGAAACAAGTTAGAGAGAGACGCTGGTTGAGTCCAAATAAAAGGGCTAAAAGTTATGCGTCTGAATTAAAGGCAAAAGTCCATCAACATGGACCAAAAGAAGGCAAACCACTAACCGATTTTGAAGCTGGTTTGAGAGTTGGCTCACTTCAAATGAAGAATGACCACATTGGTATTTACAAATATAAAAAAGCTCTTGATTCAGGTAAATCTAAATCAGAAGCTAAAAAGTTTTCAAGAAAGATAGGTAAATAAAAAGGAGATTAAAATAAATGGCAAATAAAAATAGTTTAGGAAAGATTAAAGTAGAAAGAGAAACATTTGAAAAGAATGGAAAGACATTTTATTCATATTTCATTAAAGGCAATATTCGTGGAAAAGATGTGAGAATTTTAGTTAGTCCACCAGATTTCGGTGGTTATGCAGTGTTGGAAATTGTTTTTGGTAATGAAATGGAAGCAGATTTAATTGTAAAACCTTATGAAATGAAAGATACAGGTGGCAACATTATCAAAGGCAATACCTATGCTGTTCACACTATTGACGAAAATGGCGAAGTGTACGAATGTGCAATTAAACCATTTAGAATGTCAGATAAAGCATTGTTAAATATGCTAATTAAATAAATTTTAATCAAGGAGGAGCATCAGGTATAAACAACATTGTCTATACCTGATTATTCTTCAAAGGAGGCAAAATGGATGTATCAAATTGGATAGTTGGTGTTGTTGTCGGTTTGATAGTTTGTTTAATTGTTGTTCTCATTTTGCAAAATACCGTATTTAAAGACAAAGAGATGAAAATGCTCTATATGATAATGTTTGTCTTATTTGCAGTATGTGGTGGTGTTGTGCAAAACAGTTATTTTACAGTATCTGCTAATGCCATGCCCACCCCTCAAGAGCAGATTGAGGAAATTGATAAAACAATTAATGATAACTGGAAAAACACCAATGGTGGCTTTACTTTTGAACAAATAAAGAAAGCACAAGATGACAACGAATGTCCTGCTTATGATGACCAAGTTATAGACCTGAAATGTTATGATTTCGGAGCTTATATAGTGTTTAGTTATAACAATAATGGCACATATCAAAATGCTTTATTCTATAAGTCAAACAATGGTTTGATTTTAGATGGTATGATTAACACTTATGGCTCGCTTACTGGTATGAAATGGTTTTTTGCATACGATTTAAGTACTTTTAAATGGGTACACGAAAAAAATAAAGAACCTTACTACTATGAATATTACACATTCTTTGATGGCAGTAAATTATCAGGAACGCACGATGATTTAATTTCAGTTTCAAGACAAACACAGAAATTCGTAAAATGGACTCACGCTGTTAGAACAAATCAAGATGAAATGGTTAGATATGTTATGACGAACGCAGCGAATTTGACTGCTAAAAACATAACTTCACATTTTATCAAATTCGGCAATGTTGAATTAATTGGAACAGGTGCTACTGGTTTTGTAAAAATTAATACTTTCTACAATTATTTGTATGAACAAATAAAAGGCGAAGGATATAACTCTTATAAAATCATTGATGGTACTAATAGTTTATGTGTTCCTATTCCAGAAGCTGAACAAAGTAAATACCCTATAAGCGTTGATAAACAACCTGAATATGATAACAAACAATATTATGGCGTTTATAGATGTAGTATTGCTGTCAATTTGAATTTCGTTAAAGGTAATCAAGAAATTAGTGCTACCACTAAAAATGAAGATTATATTGACGATTTAGAAGATGATGACAAGACCAAAGACAAAGTTAAGGTTGAAGATGTTAAACCAAACTATGATTTTGCAAAACTAAATCTTGGTTTTGTTGATACAAACAATAGTGATATTTCAAATGTGAATTTACTAACAACCCCTGTTGAAATTACATTTACTTGTAGCGATAAAAACCAAACAAAAACTGTTTTAATTGATAGTTTTGATAAGTTAAATCGTGGCACAAATGTATTGCTTTCTAAAAATACAACTTGGAATTACTTTATAGATAGCGAGGCACTAATTTTTGAAGATTTTAGAGGCTCATTTACTATAAAAAGCAGTTCAAGCAATGTAACTTTTGATTATTACTATTTAGATAACTATACTGTTGCTTCCGTTGGATTAAATCCTATTGGAACAATAGATAAAACTTTAATCAACTTGGCAGATAATCCTGTAAAAATAATATTGTCTAACGATACTCACACATATCAATTCTTATTCAATGACAACTCTCTTTTAGATAGTTATCAAAGTATGTTAGTTGAAATGGGAGATTATAACTACACAATATTATCTAAACAACTTATTTTTGCAAGTGTTACAGGTAAATTAACAATCACTACAACAGATAAAATAATGTTATTTAATTATGCTCTTGGAGCTGATGATCCATTGTCATTTAGTCTTTCACTACAAAATAATGGAACAACAAATAATTACTTCCAATTATATAGTGATAGCTCAAATGTTGCATTAATTAGAGAAACATTATCTAGTGCAAAAGTTTATGTTGTGAATTATGTAATTTACGATGAAGATGGAAAGCTTGTTGAATCATTTACTCATACTCATTCTGTAACTGGTACTTGTTCAGACAGTTGGTATGCGTCTAACTTAATTGCAGGTCAAAAATATACACTTCAATTAAGATTCTCTGACAGAGATGACTCAACTGTAACTTATCTTTCAGACATTGTAAATTTCACATTCCAATCAAATACAACTTATAGAGCTGTTTACACAGTAACAAAAAATAAATAAAAACAGGAGGCAAAAATGAATATGTTTTTCAAAATATGTGCTGGTGCATTATCTACACTAGCACTAACGGCAGGAGTGGTTTTAGCCATTCCTCCAACTAGAAACTTTATATTTGATGCAGTTGCTCCACATAGTCAGGTTTATCAAGAGAAAGAAAAGGAAAATGATGAGCTTAACCAAGCATATTTGAATAACTTGGTATTGCTTACAGAAACTCGAACTTCCCTTATAAATGCTGAATTTAAAGCAATTTCATATCAAAATGAAGTTGGTGTTTTACAATCTAACTTAATCACAAGTCAAAATAACCTTGCACTTGCATTAAGTCAAAAATCTCAAATTCAAGCAAGTTTAGATATGGCAAATCAAAACTTATCTAATATGAGTGTTGAACTTTCAAACATGAGAGAACAATTTAGACAACTTAATATTGAATTAGATATTATGTTAGATACTCAATCAGATAATACTGCAAGAATTGAAGAACTTAACAATGAAATCAGTACACTTTCTACTGAAATAGCTAATTTGGATTCTATTGTTAGTGGTCTTCAAATTGCTACTGACAGTTATGAGGCACAAATTGCTGAATATGAAGCACAAATTGCAACTGGAAATCAACAAATTCAAGATTATGAAACTGAAATTATTTCATTAAGATCTCAAATTGTTGAATTGCAAGAAACAATCAAATCATTAGAAGCTGTAAATAATGCTTTAAATGGTGATGACTCTTACAAACAATTATTCCAATCTATCATTGGTGGAACAATCACTGAATTGAAAGCATCAGATTTGGAAGGCGTTACAGAAATCCGTGCTTATGCTTTCTATAATTGTCATAGTTTACAAAGAGTTGAACTTCCTGAAACAGTTGAAACAATCGGCTCTTATGCTTTTGCAAATTGTAGTAATTTAGAAGAAGTTATAACAACAAACAACTTGAAAACTATTAATACTCACGCATTTTATAACTGTCCAAATCTTAAAACAGTAAATTTCTCAAATATTGAAACTATGGGCTCTTTTGCATTTAATAATACAGGATTAGAAGAAATTAGATTGCCTGCAAATGTTTCAAATTGGGGAAGCTGTGTATTTCAAAATTCAAGCATAAGTGTTGTGTATATTGAAGAAGGTGCGACAAATATTCCATTTGGATTATTGCACGGTTGTGGTGGTTTGACTGAAATATATCTACCATCAACATTGCAAACAATAGACACATTTGGAATTAGTAATTATAGCTCTGGCGTTAATATTTTCTTTGCAGGAACACAAGAGCAATTTGACCAAATAACTTATGATGCTAGCGATAATACTGCTTTCGCAAATGCAAATGTTGTATGCAATTATCCAGTGCCTACAAATTCTTAAAAAGGAGGCATTTTATATGAGTGATACAATAAAAACAATATTAGCAACTATTGGCTCGGCAATTATTGTTATTTTCTTGGTGTTTTGTATTGCTATGTGTACAAGTGGTTTTAGAAATGGCATTTATGATGCAATGAATGTTGTTCCTGAAAAAGAGTACAATCAAGAGTTGGAAAATAAAAACCTATTAAATCTTAAAATCACTGAATATACAACACAAATTGACGCTTTAAATACTGAAAGAAACAACCTTTTAGGAAGAATTGCAGAGCTCGATTTAACTAATTCAAATCAAGCAAAATTACTTGTTGAATATCAAGAAAAAATTAGCAGATTAAATCAAGAAATAATTAATTTAACTGCAAAATTTCAAGAAATTACAGCAAATGTAAGCAATGCGACTATAAATTATAGGTCTTTCTATTCTACCATCTTTATGGCATTCTTCGATGTAAATGGCAACTATTCTTGTCATGGTGGATACCATGAAACACACGATTATAAATATGGTTTTAATGGATATGACTTGTATGACTTCTTAAATAGCAATGGATATAACCAATTTTCAGAAAGAGTTTCTAAATCAATTTCTCGTTTCCAAACTTATCTATATGAGTATGATGTCTATGAAGTAATTATAGACAATCACTCAACACAAATGGATGTTATAGGCAATGAACTTGTATTTGCAGATGACGCAGTAATTAACGCATTTGTTAATTATGATAACAATCAAATGAGTGTTGATGATTTTATGAAAAATATTGATTTAGATTCTATGTTTGAAGTAAGTATATCTTTTGATTATAGTGTTAATGCTGTGAATTTTGTTGATAATTTAACTTTAAATCTTAATATTACAAAGATTTAATGGCAATTTATATCATATTTGCACCACCTAGAACTGGTAAAACTTGCTTTATGACACATACCCTAAACGGTTATGCTTTTGAGCAAGAAAGAAACAAACTTATGCGACAGGAAATTGCTAGAAAAAATCAATATGGATTTAATTTAACAATTCCCAATCATTGTGTTTCTTCAAATTATGATATTAAATTTAGAAAGTATGGATATTCGCCGAGATATAATCGGCGAATTAATCCATATAAATTAGGATTTCATAATGAATTTGTAAAAACTCATTTTAACTATCCTTATGAAGTGATAGGAATAACAGAAGCACAAAAATATTTAAACAGCCGTATGAGTATGTACTTCCCTGAATGGCAGTCAAGGTGGTATGAACAGCACGGACACGATAGTTTAGATATTTATTTAGACACGCAGAGACCGATGTTAATAGATGTCAATATAAGAGAACTTGCACAATTTATTGAAATAGTAAAATTAAAACTATTTTATGATGAATATGGTAAGGTTAAAAAGTTAAAATGGACTATTCGAAGAATAGATAACTCCTCTCTATTTGACAAATATATGGCATCTGGTAAAAAAGACAAAAGTTGCTATACACAAGAAACCGTTATAGCCAACTACAATGTGTTTAAATTATATTCAAGTCAGAGTTGTAAACCTAAATTTTATGATGGGCATTTTGATGAAGATTTTGATATTAAAGAAAGCGAAGAATTGGAAGAAAGTTTAGAAGGATATATTAAATATTTGAAAGACAATGATGATGAGCTCCCAGAGGGCTATTATCAATCAAAAACTGTAAAAAGGAGAAAAGAAAGTGATAAATTTTAATAAAAATGTGCTTATAAATCAGACACTGGACAAGTATTATGATACCTTTTCTCATACTCTGGATACTAATGATTTTGTACCAGAAAAGTTTAATAAAAAGATAAGTAAGTATATTTTCAAAAACATGAAGAAAGCTTTTAAAAGAATAGACCGTGAAGATAGAAAATATCAAAGAAAGTTTAGAAAGAAAGTAAGAGCAAAAAATAAAGAAGAAAAAAGATTGTTAAAGTTAAGTAAACCTAAAAAGAAAGGTATATTTAGTAAGCTGTTTAGTAAGAAAGATAAGAAAGTTGGCGAAGTAAAAAACGCTGACTCTAACAATAACAGTTAAATCCAAAAGTCAGCGTGCATATATGAAGGAGTAATATGCCGTTTGGAGAGACAAAAGTTTATTTTGATGGCAGTCATTACATCGCTATTCCACGTACTACACGACCATCAAAAAAGCGTCCATATAAATTGGAAGAAACTATAACTGTTATTCAAGATGAAGTAAAGGACTCGACTGAAAATGTTGAGCCCTCTATTTCGCTTGGTAACGAAGAAAATATTGAACAAATTGAAACCACTGAAATAGTTGAAACCGAAACTGAAATTGAAGAAAAACCACTCCAAAAAGCTCGTCAAATGACTAAAAAAGAGTTATTTAATGAACTTTATTCAAAATACATTGATTGCAAGAAAAAAGAACGCAAAAAACTTATTATTCAAGATATGCTACAATACTTTGAAAATAAGGAATTGTGTGTCAGTTTTGTAAACACAAATTTTGATAGAAAACAACGCAACTTGATTTGTCGCAGAGTTAGAATGGTTAGAAAAGCAAATTTGGTAGATTTCAACTATTTTTGCACATTTACCTATGATGATAAAAAACATACAGAAGAAACTTTTAAAAAGAAACTTCAAACCTGTTTTAAGATGATGTGTCATAGAAAAGATTGGAAATATATGGGTGTTTGGGAACGAGCCCCTAAAACTAAAAGATTACACTTTCACGGATTGTTTAAAATACCAGATAATGCTATGGTTGGCGAAATCATTAAAGTAAGAGATTACAACTTAAATTCTCATAAAATGCAGGAAACTTATCAAAACTCATATTTTAATGATAGATTTGGAAGATCAGATTTTGATGAATTAGATAAACATAAAGTCGGCGAAGCTATGCAATATCTAATTAAATATATAGAAAAAACGGAAGAAAAGATTGTTTACAGCAAAGGCTTGTATCAATATTTCATATCAGATATTATGGACGATGACATTGTATGTACTGTTGGTCAAGAAGATAAGAAATTGTTGCTATTTGATGACTTCACCTGCTGGGACGAGGGTTGTTTAATTGGAAAAGTAAGTCCACAAGTAATTGCACAAATGAGAAAATGCAACTAACTAATCGGCAACATAAAAAAATTGGGTTATGTGGTTAGCCTGCGCACAAACCCAATTTTGTTGCCGATTCCTTTGCTAAATTGCTTTTTTGTTTGTTTAGTGGCGTGTGCTTGTCTGGCGAGCGAAGCGAAGCCACTTGTATCAAGACAAGCACACGCCACGGTTGCAAATTAATAAATTTTACTAAAAAATCATAGTTTTTTTTAACTCATATAAGATTTTATAAAAACTTTTGATAAAATTATCTCATTTTTCAGAAAAGTATGCTATAATAAACAATATGTTTATGAGGTGCTTATGGAAATTAGTTTAGCAATCCTTTTATGTGTTATTTGTTTTGGAATTGGAACGCTTTTAGGTCAACACCAAGCAAACAATAAACATTACAAAGAACAAAAACAAGAAGAATTGAAGAAAGATGAAGAAATCAAATCAAACAACTTGTTAAAACAAAGAGAGCAAGAACGCAAAGATGAAGATTTGGAAAATATAAAAAAAGCTCTTATCAATCTTTCATTAAGGCATTCAAAACATCATTGCGAAGGTGTTTACGCTATGTTAAAGTCAAAACATTTTATAGTCGAAGAAGGTAAAATGTTAGAAAAGCAGATTTATAATCTTTTAATCAAGGAAAAAACAAGTGAAACTTAAAAATATTATAAGGTTGGATAAATTATGGGTAAAATAGAAACTTTTAGAAAGTTATTGGCTTTGCCAGAGGTAATAGAAAATGTAGAACTTACTAATAAACTCAGAGAAGTTTATACGGATTATTTAGAATTATTAGAAAAGAATAGCGAGTTAAATTCAAAATTAAAAGAAATGGAAGATGTTTCAGACATTAAAAAGAAAGCAAAGGTACATTCTGGATACTATACTATCGATGGAACTAAAGATGTTGATGGAAATGAAATACCATTTTGTTTTAACTGTTTATATGAGCACGGATTGCAAATCCCAATGATGTATGGAATCGTTGAAAGAGGAACTGTGGAGCTTTTTAGTGGACAAACGATAAGTCCAAATGTATTTGGTTTATCTTGTAGAAAATGTAATATGAAGTTAGTATTAAATACAAACGAGAAAAATAGCAAAAAGAAATAATGTTAAAATCACTTAATAATTTATAATTACTTTATGGAGGAAAAACAATGAGTAGAAATATGAAATTGGAATTAACTTGGGTTGGCAAAGAAAAAGAAGAACTTATCGAACCAAGAATTTTAATAGAAAATAAAGAATTGAGCAATATTATAAATGATGAAAATACGGACAATATGCTTATTCACGGAGATAATCTGTTGGCATTAAAATCATTAGAACAAGATTATTCTGGAAAAATCAAATGTATATATATAGATCCTCCATTTAATACTGGTGCGGCATTTGAACATTACGATGATAATTTGGAACATTCTATATGGTTAGATTTAATGTACAAAAGATTAAATATTCTTTACTCATTATTAAAAGATGGTGGAGTTATTTTTATAGAAATTGATGATAATGAAATGCCTTATTTGCGTGTGATATTAGATGAAATTTTTGGTAGAAATAGTTTTGTTGCGCAAATTTGTGTAAAATCAAACAATCTTTCTGGAACAAAAACAGCACATAAAACAAAAACTATTTTAAGGAATAAGGACAACATTATTGTATATAAAAAAGGTGAAGAAATTACTATCAATCCTCAATATGTTGAAAGAAATCGTTGGGATACCCACTATAATGCTTATGGTGTATTTAATGATGGAAAGCTTGTAGAAATTAAAAAATTTAAAGATGTTTTAATAGAAAATGGTATAATCACGACAAAGCAAGCAATAAAAGAAGATTTTTTAAATAATCAGACGTTCTATGATTTTATAATTAAACATAAAAATAATATTTGCCGTTTGGTTAATTCTATGCCAGATGAAATGAAAAAAATGAGCAAAAATAATCCTTCAGAAATAATAGAATACAAAGATGAAAACAACAATACAAGATATGCATATAATGGAAGCCGTGTTTCGTTCTTAAATTCTTCAATAATGGAAATAGATAATGAAGAAAAATTTGTTCAGTTATTAGGTGATTTATGGATTGATATTGATTTCCAAAACACACAAAATGAAGGTAAAGTTTCTTTCCCTGCAAGCAAGAAGCCAGAAGCTTTAATTAAAAGAATACTAGATATGGTTACTGAAGAAGGAGATATTGTTTTAGATTCTTTTTTAGGATCAGGAACAACTTGTGCTGTAGCACATAAAATGAGGCGTAAATGGATTGGTATTGAACTTGGAGATCACGCATATACTCATTGTAAAGTTAGATTAGATGCAATAATTAAGAATGAGGATTTGGGTGGAATAACAAAAAGTGTTAATTGGCAAGGTGGTGGTGGCTATAAATTTTATGAACTTGCACCCACTTTGATAAAAGAAGATGACTTTGGTCAAACAATAATCAATCCTGAATATAATGCTGAAATGTTAGCTTCAGCTGTGGCTAAACATGAAGGATATTTTTATAACCCAGATAATTCTGTTTTTTGGAAACAATCAAATAATCAAGGAAAATCATACCTTTTTGTAACAACTAATCATGTTAACAGTCAATTAATTGAAACCATTAAAGCAGATATGCAAGAAGATGAATTTGTTTTAATTGTTTGTAAGTCATTTGATTCAAACTGTAATTCTTATAAAAATATCGCCATTAAAAAAATCCCACAATCATTATTGAAAAATTGTAAATTTGGGGTTGATAATTATAATCTAAATATTATTTGCCCACCAGAATATGACGAGGAGGGTTCAAATGAATAAAGTATTATTCCCTGAATATAATGTTGATTATATATCTAATGTAATGTCATTAAGAAAACCTCAAAAACAAAGTGTAAAAATTTTAGATTCGATATTGGACGATGTTGAATTATCAAAATCAGTAGAATTAAAAAATGCACAAGATAACATTCACGATGTTTATCCTATTTTTAGTGATTTTGAACATTCTTTTATGTCAATGACTTTTGCACTTGCAACTGGTGTTGGAAAAACAAAACTAATGGGGGCTTTTATTACATATCTTTATACACAAAAGGGTATAAAAAACTTTTTTGTGGTTGCTCCCAACCTAACAATTTATAAAAAATTAAAAAATGATTTAGGCAATCCATCCCCGACTAATGAAAAATATGTTTTTAGAGGTGTTAGTTGTTTTGCTACCGAGCACCCTAATGTGTGGGTTGATGATGATTATAGAAATCGTCCACAAAGGTCATTATTTGATACAGATTCAATAAATATTTATATATTTAATATTTCAAAATTTAATTCTGAAGAAAGAAATATGATGGATATAAATGAATATCTTGGTCAAAGTTTCTTTAAGTATTTGCAATCACTTGATGATTTAGTTTTGATTATGGATGAGTCTCACCATTACAGAGCGTCAAAGAGCGCTGAAGCTATAAATAGTATAAATCCTGTTTTAGGTCTTGAATTGACAGCTACTCCACAAGTAGAAAAAGGAAATAAAACTGTTTTATTTAAAAATGTTGTTTACGAATATCCTTTGTATAAGGCAATAAAAGATGGATATACACGCACTCCTTTTGCTTTAACTCGTAGAGATATAAAAGCTTATAATTTATCAGACGAAGAATTAGACAAAACAATGATAAATGATGGTGTTTTACATCATGAAAATATAAAAGAAGAATTAAAAAAATATTCAATTAATTACAATAAAAAGTTGGTAAAACCTTTTATGCTTGTTGTATGTAAGAACACAGATCACGCTGAATGGGTTTTGAAATATATCAAATCAGATGAATTTAGAAATGGATTATATAAAGATAAAGTTATTATGGTTCATAGTAATCAAAAAGGGCTTGAAAAAGAAGAAAATATTAATCTATTATTAGATGTTGAGAAAAATACTAACCCGATTGAGATTGTAATTCATGTTAACATTCTTAAAGAAGGATGGGATGTAAATAATCTTTATACTATTGTTCCATTAAGAACAGCAACAAGTAAAACATTAAGAGAACAAACAGTAGGTCGTGGTTTAAGGTTGCCATTTGGTCAGAGAACGGGCGAAAAATTGTTAGATTCGGTTACAATAACTGCTCACGACAAATTTGATGAAATAATAGCAGAAGCTCAAAAAAGTGATTCGATATTTAACGCTGAAGGAGTTATTTATGCTGAATTTGAAAGACAAAAACAGGTTAAAATTGTTCAAAGTTCATTCTTGGATACAGACGAGCAAAGACAAGAAATTTTAAAAAAGGCTGGACTTGACTTCAATAAGGCAGAAGATGTTGAAACTTATAGAAAAGCAGTTGAAATTATTACTCAAACAACTGCCACTCAAATAAAGGCAAACCCAACTAAAAAAGTTGAAAAGAAAGTTGTTGAAGAAAAGGTTAAAGAAGATATTGGAAAAAGGTTTAGTGATAATACAGATTTGCAAAGAGTAATTGAGATAATGTTTGGGGTAAACACTGATATTGTTGAAAAAGTACAAGAAACTGAAATGTATCTTCCCAAACTAAAAACTGAATCTATTGGCAATGAAACATATATTATTCAAGATTTTGATTTAGATTTATCCAAGTTTAGTTATGTTCCTATTGAGAATGAAATTCTTATTAAGAATATGCTAAATTCGCTTGATGACGCTATAATCGTAAGAAACGGGGTTATAGATTTTAATACCATAAAACCAGAAAAATATTTGGTTGACGAAATAAGACAAATTGGTGAAATCGATTACGAGAAATGTCCTTCACTTATTCAAAAGATTGTATTACAATTTTTAAATCATTACAGGGCTAAATATAGCGAAGATAAGGTTAGAAATATTTGTATTATGTATAAGATGGATATTGTTAATAAGTTTAAAGAGCAATTACTTCAACATTTAGCCGTTAAGTATGAAGGTTTAGTAGAAACAGCATATGGTATTGAAACTTTAATAAGAAATTATGCGATTGATTATTCTCACGGAGTAAAAAACATTAACGAAGAACCAGATACAACCATTTCTTCTATTGTATATGAAGGAGCAAAAAGGTCTGTAACACAGCAATTCAAGTTTGATAGTAATCCTGAACGCTTATTTGCCCTTGCTTGCGAGAATTCGCCAGAAGTTGTTAGATGGCTTCGCCCTGCTCCAAAACAATTTAATATTACATATAATCGTGGTAAAAGATATGAACCTGATTTTGTTGTTGAAACAAAAGATATGTATTATTTGGTTGAAGTTAAAGATAAAAGAAGATTAGAAGATATAGATGTAGTTGCTAAAAAGGATAGAGCTTTGCAATATTGTAGAATTGCTTCTGAATATAATAAAGCAAATGGACATAAAGAGTTTAGATATTTGTTTATCCCACATGATGAAGTTTCTTCCAATTCAAGCTTCAATAATTTGATGTTGAGATTTATTAAGTAGGAGTTTTTATGGAAAAAAATGATATGTCTGACCTACATTTCACGGTAAGAGATAAAAATGGCCGTCATTGGGGAATTTCTGGTGATAAGGTTGGAGAGTTTAAAAAGACATTAGATAATATGAATAAAGAAAAAACTCCTGAACAAAAAAGACAACTTGAAGAATTTAAAGATAAAATGATGGAAGGTTTTATTGATATGGAAATAAAAAGTCATAATGGAAATATGATTGTTGATGTTTGTTTTAGCGGTTCTATTTGTGGAGAATTAAAACTACACCTACATAAACAATATCAAGAAATTATATCAATACCACTATTCTTTGATATTGGTTATTTAAAAGATGATGCTCTTGAAAATCAAAAAGAGAATATTAACAATATGTATTTGCCTTTTGGCGTTTCTCAAAAAGAGTGTGATGAAATATTTGATAAGATAAAGCAATCAATAAAAAGTATTGTTTTGTATGCTCAAAAAGGAGCTTCTTTTAGGATTTGGAATGATAACACTCCTACCTCATTGTGTGGATTTTATTATTTGATAAACTTATTAAAAGATGTTGATTGTAAAATATATGAAATGCCTTTTACATATGATTGCAAACCTAATTTAGATGATGCAGAAGAAGTTACAGCAGAACAAAAACAAACTCATTCTTGCGTTTGGGATTTATTCGTTGAAGAAAACGCTCCATTAAGAGTATTTAAAAACCATATTTTAACAAGCGTGCCTAAAACTTATTATGATGATTTAATTTTAGATATTGTAGATAAAAAAGAAATGCCAGTACCTAAAATTGTTGGAGAAGTTTTAAGTAAACACAAAATTTCTGACACATATATTTTTGATAGGGTTTATTATTTAGTTGAATATGGATATTTAGAAATTACAGGAATGTGTGAAAAATATAATCAACCTAATTTTTATCCATACAAACACATTGTAAAAAGAACCGGAAAAGTTAATGCAAAAGAATACAGGGAAAGATTAAAAAAATGGTCATATGATACATTAAAATTAAAATCAAAGATTCTTTTTAGTTGTTCTAAAGAAACTATATTAAAAGCCTTGGAATTGAGTACTACAATAGAAGATGAGGAAATTGTATATATGGAGTTGAAAAAGTTGCTTGATAGCGAGATAAAGGACTAAATGTTTATTATTTTCTTATATAGGAGATTGTATGAAAAAATTAAAAACTACAGTTAAAAACATTAACTTTAAAATTGGTGGCTATTCTGGTTGGAATGAAACTTGGATTGACATTAACGAAAACAAAGTTCGTATTATAAACAATTATAGCAACTCAACAGCTAGTGAGTTTTTTGCAAGTGATAAAGCGCAAAAGAATTTTATTAGCGAAATAAATAAAATAAATTTTTCTAAATGGCAAAAAGAATATCAACCAAAAGATTGCGAAATTTGTGATGGCGAACAATGGGAATTAGAAGTTATATATACAGACGATACTAAAATTGAAAGTTATGGAAACAATGCTTATCCAGATGAATGGGAAAACTTTTTCGGTTTAGTAAATGGAGTTTCAAATCTTTTAGTTGAAGATGAAATTCTTGACAAATTAAAAATAACTCTTGAAAGAAATTCAAAATTAAAAATTCATAAAACCATACAACAAAATTTAGGTATTAAATTTGCTATTTTTCACAATGAAGAAGTCATTGAAATAGATAGAAACACTGGAAAAATGATTATATCTCAAAAAATGAGTGATGATTGCTATAATAAGAGAGAATATTATAATCCTGATGGTATTGATGAGATATTAAATAGTATATGCTGTATAGAAGATAAGCAAGAATCATCAAAGAAAAAAGAAGAAGCTCAATATACTTTGGTGGCAACATATAACAATGGTACAGTGAAAGAAATTAAAGGTAATTTTAATAGATTAGAATTGCCAGCTAATTGGGATTGTATAGTTAACTCAATCAATAATTTTGTTTCATTTTATTCTATGGGAGAATTATTAAATAAAAATAATATTCCTTTGAAATTGTCAAAAGATGAAGTGCTTTATGCAGAAGTACGTTTAAATGGGACAGGTGGAACTTATTATTATCTAGTTGAAGATATGGAAGTTTCTATTGGTGATACAGTTGTTGTTCCTGTTGGTTTAAACAATGTTGAAAAGGAAGGATATATTGAAAATTTAACAGTGTATAATATTTTAGATGTGCCGTTTCCTTTAAATAACATTAAAAAGCTATTTAAGGTATTAAAATAGTGTTGTATATTGACTTTTTAGTTAAAACAATTTATAATAATTATAGAATAACTGGTGTAGCGAGCTCCGTTCATTGCGATATTGAGAGCAAGAGTAGCAAAATTGCGAAAGCCTACTTTAAAAGCCGGTTATTTTTATTTTATTTACAGCATAAAAAAGCCAAGAGTTTTGACTCATGGCTTATTTTTTTAAGTAATGCTTTTCTATTTTTCTTATAAGCTTTCTTGCGCTTTTACAACTATTTGCGTTTTTTAATGAAGTTATAAGACATTCTTTTTCTTGTTTTGTTAAAATATAAGGTTTAATTCTTAAAGATATTAACCATAAAGCATCTTCAATAAAAAATTCATCAGCTTGTGGGTTATAATCTTTTCCATTCCAAAGTGTTATTCTTTTTAAATGTGTTAAAGAATAGTTTTGCATATTTACTCCTTATAATCATTAGGGTTAATTATTCGCACCTTACAACCGTTTTCTTTTGCAAAGCGAACAGTGTTCCCAGTTCCACTTGGTTTGCCGTTATAACAAGCAATAACAACGCTAGAATGGTCAACCATATATTTATTTCTCTTATTCATACAATCTGGTGTATAATTTTCTTGAAGAATAATAACATCATCACACTTTTTTAACAAGTGCTTATATCTTTTTTGTTGGTCTGGTTTCCATTTTATTTCTTGATTTTTACAAGGTACAACTGCTATGACTTTTATTTCTTTGTGTTTCTTTTTTAGATCCACAAGAGTTTCGCCACCAATCATATCAAAACCTTCAGCCATACCAATCATATAATTTTTTATGCCATATTCAATAGCTCCACTAAAAATAGTGTATAAGTCCTTTTTAAATCTTTTACAGCTATTTTTATTTTCATCATAACCCCACGGCAAACTCTTGGGCCTATGACCTGTTAGACAAGCAGTTTCTTCTTTTAGCATAATAACGACTCCTTTGTATATATTATATGTCATCATACTAGGCAGTTGCAAGCATTTTGTCATCAAAATAGGAAATAATATCTGTAAGATATTAACTTTTTGAGGATATTAGTATGATTGATTTTATAAAATTGGTTGAAAATATATTAGAAGAACAAGGCAAAACCAAACAATCTCTATTTGAAGATTGCGTTGTTTCTGCTAATACATTCTTTAAATATAGACAACGCTATCCAAGTTTAAAAACTGTTATTAAAATAGCAAATTATCTAAATGTGTCATTAGATTATTTATTTGAATTTTCAAATGAAAATCATTTTAAAGCATACAAATATGAAAATTTGAAGTTTTATGATAATTTAATTTCTAGCATTGAAAGTAGGAAAATATCTTCAAGACAATTCTGCAAGGATTTAGGTTATGCAAAAGATAACATTATTCGTTGGAAGAACGGCACACAACCATCAATTCAAAGATTGTTAGAGATGACAGAATATTTTGGTTGTTCTATTGATGATTTGATACTTTAAATAAAAAAGCCAAGAATTTTATATTCATGGTTTGTTTTTATATATCAAGTTTACTACATTCAATTCCCAATAAAAGACCTGTTTTAAAACCAAAAGAATAAAAGTTTTTCTCTGAAATTGAAGAACTTTCACTATAAAGTTTTAATAAATCATCAACTAACTGCATATCTTCATTGTTAAGTTTTTCTTTTATTTTATCATATAACTTTGACTCTTTTTCGCAAAGCTTTTTATAGTCGGCACTAACTCTACATTCAGCACCACTTATGTTTCCGTAAAATATTTCATCTAAAATGTTCATTATATAATTTCCTCCTTATTTGGTATATAAATTTTATTGGCAACTTTTATCGCTTTATAAGTGATACCATCTATATTTTGATTTATATAATCTGGTTTTCCGTCAGCTGTTGCTCTTAAAAAAATATGCTCTTTGTCATTTTCCACTTTTTCTATGTTGACATCGAGCATATTTTCTATTTTTGATACTTCCAATACTTGTATATCTTTTTGTAGTAGGTAAGAACTAAATTCCCATAATTTTTCAAACATTCCATTTGAATCTAATATAAAGCAACTATCCATTTCTTTGCTATAACCTGTAATTCTAAAATAATTCATAATTTTAACTCCTTTTAAGCCACTACCATTGATTTTAATTTTCTTCTTGCGTATGGTAGCCATTTTTTATCTATAAATTCTTGTACTTCTTGTTGTGGTTTTGAATTGTGTTCAGCATAACATTGAAGTATTTTGTTTGTTTTAAGCGAATATTCCACTGTAACAAAAGGTATTTGTGGATTGTTTTTATTTCTTACAAAGAATATTAAACTTTCTTCTCGTATAAATTTTTGGTCATAACCCATTTTGCCAACACAGTGATGTAAAATATTTCCTTCGTTTATTAAATCTGCTGGACTTTGGGCGATAATAACACAATACGCTTCATTTAAGTTTCTTTGCATTGGTTGATATTTATAAGCAATTATACCAAACTTTTTATAAAGCTCTTGTCGTTCTTTTTTATCAGCCAATATTTTTGCTGTGTTATATTCATCTATTCTTGTATCGTGCCAGAATTTAAAATCGTGTGGGTATTTATTCTTATCTAGCGTCATATCAAGTTTTAAATATAAACAAGCTTTGATATAGTCATTATAAGTACTGAATTGTATATTTTGTTCAGTTAAATAATCTAAACATTTATAAACTTCATCTTTTTTGATTATGCTTTTTGTTTCAGCATAATTGTTTGAGTTTTGCTCTAATTCTTTTTTCATTTTTTCGTATCTATCTACAACTTTTACTGGTTTGTTTTGCTTATATGCTTTAATAATAGAATCTGTATAGTAATAACCTTTTACTTCATCTTTATGTTTAAAAATCCATTTACAAAACTTTTTATCTTTTTTGCATTGGTTTAAAATCATTTTACTTGTTGATAAACTTTGCAAACCAGCTTTTGTTAAATATTCAACTTGTGGATATTTTTCATAGAGCCTTAAATAGTTTAAAATATCGTTGCCATCATATAATTCTATTGCTGAATATTTATATTCTGGAAATTTGTTTATAAACTCTTTATTTATAATAGGACAGTGAATTTTAAAGTATTTATCATCAGCATAATCCCATTCAAATCCTTCAAACCATTTTCTATATTGACCAATACCTTGCTCATACCAGCCAACTTTATATCCTGCAACATTGTAAAATACCATATCTTTAACATAGCATTTGCTACTATGTACGCCATGCAAAGCAACTTGTTTACAAAGCCATTTCTTTCTATAATTTCTAACGGCAACTGTAACTCTTATTAGTTGTTTTTTAAATTTAGTTAGGTAAGAATAAAATCTTGTATGACCATCTTGTGCAGGATAGTGTTTTAGATCAGCTTCTTTAATAAGTTTTAACATATATTTTGGTATTGGTTTAAAAGTATCTTTAATCATTTGTAACTCCTTATTTCATTGATAATTTGCCATCTAATTTAGAATAAAGCATTTTTGCTATTTCAATATCAATAGGCAATTCTTCTTGTTGTTTTGTAATAATTTCACCAGTTTCATAATCGATTTCAGTGTTATTAAGTTTCATTTCTTCAATTTCTTCAACATTTTCACTATCTAACACTTCTTGCAATTCTTCTTCGGTAATATCTTCATCATCTTCGTCATTATCTTCTTGTTCATCTAACTTTTCTGCTTCAACTATTTCTTGGTTATTATCAAAGTTAAACATATCAAATAATGTCGCTTGTTGACTTTCATTTTTAGGTGCTGGTTTGGGTTTTGTTTCAGTTTTAGTAACTGTCTTTGTAACTGGTTTTGCTGGTTTATATTCTGTACCATCTTCATTGTATAAAGTGCCTTCAATACTATCTTCTTCAAAATAGTGAATAGCCCAGCCATAAACTGTATTATCATCTACATAAGCACCACGAGCACCTTTTTCAGCGATTTTTCTTGCTTCTTCTGTGGCGTAACTCCAAAATCCTTTTAAATCTTTTTTGCTTAATAATGATTTATTGTCTTTTGTTATTTTGACGCCATTATTAATTTTTTCTGTAAGCATTTCACTTGCATTATTTTCTAAATATTCTTTTATTTTTTCTTGTTCAGTTCCATTAGTTATTAAGTTTAATTTAACCATTGTAAACTCCTTTAAATAGATAATGTAGTTTGATAGGTAAACTCTCTAAATTTGTGTAGTTATTTTGACCACCAGAGTAATCCTTATCGTGTTTTGCTGTTCTTACTAAAATGTGGTTATACCATTCATTTTGAAAGTATCTAACATCACTAATACTAAAATATACATAGTTGTCATCAGCATCTTTAAAAAAAGCTGAAAACTCATAATGGTTTTTGTTTGCCTTTACAAGTTCCCAGCCATATTCTTTGCACATTGCTTTTAAATAACTAATATACTTTCTTTCAAATTCTTTATAATCATCACCAGTATAGCAACCTGTTGAAAATTCATAGTTTAAATATTTTTTTAATTCATTCAATTTTGTCATAATTAACTCCTTTTAATCTTCACAATATTGTTCTAAATCTTCTAATTGGTAAATGGGTGTAGGTGTATCTAGTGTTCCCATAGAGTAGTCATAAGAGTAATAATCGCTATTAAATGGTGTTTCATCTTCCCATATAGCTTTTAAAAGATGATATGCTAAAAATATATTATCTTCTTCGATTTGTAATTTAATAAAATCTTTTAACACATCATAACTTGTAATTTCATTTGTTTCTTCACTCAATATTTCTATTGCTTCATTGAATGTTAATTTATGTAATTCTTTTTTTGTCATAATAATCTCCTAATATAATCTTCCAATACCACCAGCAAAACTTCTTATGCCAATAGTTCCAAGTTCTGAACAATCTTCATCTGTTTTATTCCAAACATAAGCAAAAGCGTAATAATCTGCAACATCTACTTTTTCAAGTAAGTCAGACCATTCTTCTTTATAATCGGTAATAATAAGTAAATCATATAATTCACCAAAACTTGTTTTTTCGTGAGTAACTGCATATACCAAGCAATTATATCTTTTTTCTATTTGTTTAATTTTTTCAGCAAGATCTTCGTCTTGATAAGCCCAGAAACCTGCATAACCCTCAAAATAACAAACTAAATTTTCTTTTTCAAATCCTTCTATATAAGGTTTATAAATTCCTAATTGCTTTAATGCTTTAATAGCTTCTATTTTCTTTTCTTCTAATTTAATATTCATAATAAACTCCTTTATTTTTAAGCACGGATTTCAATAATTCCATTGCTATATTCTTCTGCGTCATAACCTATGTATTTACCATAAGCTTCAAAATCAATAAAATCTTCTAGTGAATCGGGTAGCTTGTAACACATACAGTCAAATATCTCTTTGCCGTAGTCGTACCAATCAAAACCTTTATAAAGATAAATATCATCGTTCCAATGACAACCGTGAGAGTCAACTAAATCTTCAAAGTCGTCATAGTTTCTACATTCTAAAAATGCTTCCATTACTTCGTATTTATAATTATCAGTTAACACATCAGATTCTTTAATTGTTTCAAATAATCTTTTAGGGTGCATATAATCACAATTCAAACCTTTTGTGTCAATGCCATCAATATCTTGAATAAATAATTCTTCATCAGTGCTTTCTAATTTAAAGCCCTGTTTCTTTAATTCTTCTTCAATATCTTCCCAAGTGTCATAATCATCTAAATTAAGCCATTCAGAGCCGAGAGCTCGTTCATTACAAGCGTTATAAGAGCCCCAAGAGCCGATTACAATACTAATTGTGTTCATAATTTTCCTCCTTATAAACTTGATTTCTTTCTTTGTATGCTAAAAACATATCTTCAAATAATTCACTTGCATTTACATCTAATAATTGACTTTCATCAAAATCTGTTAGACAGCAAGGACAAGTATAAATACTATCTTCTGGATTGTAGTAATAGTCGTCCCACTCAAATATTTTTTCACATAAAGGACAACGGTGAATGTTTTTGCCTACATACTTTTTTAATTCACTTTTAAAATCTGTAAGCATTGGTAATAATTCTTTAATCATTTGTAATAACTCCTTTTAATCAATATTTTCAAAATCATCAATGTTGACTTTTGTATATTCAACACCGTATTGAAAATATAAATTATTTTCTTTATCTACTTTTAAATCATAATCTGTTACAAATATTTTTCCTGCTTTTGTAACAGCAACAGTGATGGTCATTTTATCTTTGTTTACATCTAAAATGTTAAATGTAATATCAAATTCACCATCAAATAATGTAAATTCTTTTAAGTAATAATTTTTCATTTGTAAACTCCTTTTAATTAAGTATTCTAAACCATAAGTAGTAGTCATTTTCTACTTCAAGATTGATTGTTTGATTTCTATCGTTAGTAAATTCAATTTCTTCAAATAGATTGAAACAACCTTTAAATTCGTCAGTTGTATTTAGCACTTTGTGGCAATATGGAATACAATCTTCATATACTTTGTCTTTTGTATATAGATTTTCATTGTCTATTTCACCATAACCACAAAATCTGAAAGAACCTTTCTTTGTGTACTTGGTTAAGCTAAATCTAACTTTCTTTCTATCTTCTGTATTCATATGTTAACCTCCTTATAGATTTGCCTTTTGGCAGGGGCAAGGTAGCATAGTTTGGTAAGAGTTTTTAATTTTTAAATATTTTTGTATTAGTCAACGATAAGGACTGAAAAATTTTTTACTAATAAAAAAAGCCAAGTATTACTACTTGACAAAAATTTTTAAATCCCGTTGACTCATACGAGAACTATGATACAAAAGACACAACAAAAGCAAAGATATAAGGAGTATTAACAAAGATATTGCTTATAAATAAAATTGATTTTTGTGGTTAAAGATGATATAATTGTGCTATAAAGCTTGACAATAAAATAGTAGTTATAATAATAAAAAAAAGCACCTAAAAGGTGCATTGGAGCTAACGAGCAGGATCGAACTGCCGACCTCAGCTTTACCAAAGCTGTGCGCTACCTACTGCGCCACGTTAGCATATAGGCAAATTCCTGTAAAATTTTATGCCAGAAATTATGCCAGATTTATGTTATATCTATATTTAGTTAAAAATCAACCATTTTAACACAATATATAGGGTATAATTGATAGTTATTGCTGGGATATGACCTCAAGCGTACCACCTTACCAAGGCGACGCTCTACCGACTGAGCCACAGTAGCATATTAAGTTTTTTGGTATAATTTTTGGACTTGGTTTTTCCTTACCAAAGCTGTGCGCTACTTACTGTGCTACATTAGCATAATTTTATAAGAAATTTTAATTTCTTAAAATTTCTACGACACATAGTTTATATTTACCCCTTTTTCACTTAATAATAAATGACTTAATGTAACCTCAACTTCATTTAAAGTTATTATTTACATTTATAAACTTAAAGTTGAAAATAATCTACTAATTTGGCATTGTCATGCGACCAAAACCAGTCAAATATGGAAATGCCCTTTTTTCTATTTGCAAAATGATAACTTTTATATTTATATTTTTGAACTTCCAAAGCAAATTCTTTTTGATTTTCATAAGTCTTGCTTAAAATTTGCTTGCTTTCATTTTCTATTTCGTCAAAAATGATAGCAATTTTTTTATTTATCTCATCAATAAATGGTTTAAATGTAGGAAAATAATTCAAGAACTCCTCTGTTTCATTTTCTCTTATCATTTGTACCAAACTTGCATTATTGATTATTCCATTATTTTTTATTTTATGAGCATAAACATATTTAGGAGATTTAATTTTAATTCTATTAAAGTACTTGTCTACAACAACATAACCTTCTTGGTCAAAAGGCAAAAGATTAGATGCTTCTATACATTCGCTTAAACTACACAACTGGAATTCTTTTGGTTTCTCAACTCCAATATCAGTGTTCAACTCTTCAAAAGTTTTAATATTTCTTGTTCCTATATGATATAATTTTGTTTCATCATAACTTACAACAATTTTTACATAAGGACTTACAAGTTCAAACATATAAGTATAGTCTTTATTTAACTTATCAAAGTCAAGCCCACTATTTTTCTTTGCAACTTCAAATAGTTCGCCATAATTTTCAAATTCGCAGTTCAAATTTTCAAAAGTACGATTTATTCCTGATTTATAAGCATCAATTCCGCCATTTGTTGAAACATTCCATTTACCATTATGAAACCACAGTTTTATAATTGCACCATCTAATTTTTCTTGAACCCTTGCACTTTCCCAATCAATTTCACTAGCGTAACTCTCTCCATAATTTCCAAATTTGAAAAAAGGAAGACAAACAACATCTAAATTTTTGTCCAAAATTAAGCCTCTACATTCTCTAACAATTTCCAAATTTAAATCGCTAAAAACTTGGTCATATTTAAGTAGCGTGTACTCGCCATCCTGTTTTATTTTAAGACAATAAGGCGAAGCACTTAAAATTTCTTTCCAATTATCATTTTCATTTATAAATTGCAAAACTTTTAACTCTTTCATTACCTGCTCCTTTCAAACATAAAAAATGTTCTTTCAGAAATTATGTTTATAAAAAATTATTAGAAACTAAAATTTCTTGTGTTAAATAATCAATATATAATAGCACAGAATTCATAAATTGTAAACAACAATATCAAAAATCATTAAACAATGCAGATATTTACGCAGTAATTAATTTGAATATAACTATCAACATTAAAAAAACCTTTGTTAAAGGTCTTTTTTATTTGTTTGATTTTTTAACATTACAAGACTTGCACAATAATTGAGCATTTGTTAAAGCTGTTTTCCCTCCTTTACTCCAAGCTAAAATATGGTCAATTTCAAACTCATCAAATGCTAACTCTTTTTGACAATTAGGGCAAAGTTTTTTACCTTTTACTTTACCATTAATTAAGTTTTCAAATAAAACTTTTTTATCATCTCTTGTAAAGAATCTTTTACTGTCCAAACCTGTAATATCATAACAGCCTAATAACTCCTTATAAAAACTTTCTTTTGAACGAGCAACAGATAACTCTCCATTGGATGCATATTTAGAATAACTCATCTTGAAAATGGAAAAGATATTATTGAAATTGCATCTTTTATTGATGTAGATTACATTCAACTGCACTCTCATTTGGAAGAAAGCGAAGTTGAAATAATAAGAGAAAAATTGCCTAATAAAAAACTTTTAAGACTAATTCATATTGATAGTGATGGCACTCTTTTAACTGATATTAACAAAATAAAGATAGCAGATTTTTATTTTACTGACAGCATAAATATGAAAACAAATCAAGTAGGCGGTACAGGTCTTGTTCATAATCTTGACACTGACAAAAAACTTATAGAAACATTGGATAAACCAGTTTTTATTGCAGGCGGATTAAATCCAGACAATGTTGCGGATGCAGTAAGATATTGCAAGCCTTATGGCGTAGATGTTAATTCAGGTTGTAGAGCAAGTAATGGAATGCGAGATAAACAAAAAGTAATAGATTTTGTAAAAAATGCAAGTAAATCTTTTAACAACTAAAATATTACTTGCTCAACGCAAATACTACTGCTCACGCACCAGCATTCTTCTAATTTGAAACTTCGTCAGTGTCAAATGTGAATGCAAGCATTCCCACTATCCAGACTTCCTCGTTATAACTATTTTCTAATTCATGGCAACTTAACATACTATAAACGATGAGAAGTTGTTGTAATAAATAAATTTATCACAACAAAAATCATACGATTTTCAAAGAAAAAATAAATTTTTCTTTGCTTCTCGTTTGAAATATCATCAGTTATTAGAAAATGGAACTGCGTTCCGCTTTCTTCTAACTTCCGATATTATAAACTATAAGAAGTAAATATTTTAACAAGTAAAATGTTTGTTGCTAACGCATCTGCTACTGCTAACGCACTAGCACTTCTTCTAGTTTGAAACTTCGTCAGTCAGTCAAATGTGAATGCAAGCATTCCCGCTCTCCCAACTTC
>JAFTVC010000010.1 GCA_017465925.1 Clostridia bacterium
TAAAAATAATCGATCCTGTATACAAGATCGATTATTTTTATGGTTGACATTTTATCTTACAATAACTATTTATTATTGTAAGGATATTTGATAAGCTAAGCTAATCTATCCGCTACTTATTCAAATTTTAATTCAGCAGGAGTAGTTAATATTTATGAAAGAAAACAAAGATATTCATGTACTAAAATGGAATATAATTACAAAGACTGAAGATAAGTATAATGTACAAATCTACTGTGATAAGAAAAAACAACCTAATAAAGGGATTTTATTTGAAGATTTAATAGAAAAATTGCTCGAAGTAATGTTTCCAAATGAAGTCTGGCTTAGGACAGCAAAATCACATGACGGAAAAAAAGATTTTGTATATCCAGCGGATACAGATCTCCCTGAACAAAAATGGGCTGAATGTAAAAATTATAACGACAATGTTTCATTAAATGTAATTTCACCTACACTTATTATGGGAGCAATAGATAATATAGAATGCATTTATTTTTTTTCATATAGTCCTCTAAACAATAATGCAATTGAAGGACTTTTAAGATATTCTGAATTATCGAACAAAACTATTAAGATTTTTGATGGGAATTTGTTAGAAAGTTTAATCTGCCAGTACCATAAAATAAAAACAATCTCTCAATTTTTTCCAGATACTGATTTTGAAGAAGCAATTGCAAATTTTGAAACAAGAAAATTTCGTGTGATAAAAATATTAAAAGATATGAACGGTAACTCGATTTCGTCAAATCACCTATTTGAGATAGGAGAATCTTTTTATCTAAATATTATTATTCAAAATCTATCTTCAGAATATATAAATTATAATCTAGATGTACAATTAAACTCCGATAATTATTTATTATGTGAAAAAAACAACTTTAGCTATGGGTTACCTTTTGGTGCAATAAAAGAACATTCCATTTCATGTCAAACATTACAAACCGGACAATTATCTTATACAATCAATGTGACCCCCCTAAAAAACAATTTTGAAAAAGAAAGCACTTCAATCAGTCGAAGTGGAACCATCAAAATAATCAATGAGCCCTATTTATTTTGGACAGGAGAAAAGGCACTAAGTGTTTATTATAATTGTATGAAACATCTTACAGATTATAATAAAGATCCCTTAATTATTGTAGCGCCTGGGGGAACAGGAAAAAGTACTCTTGTAAATATTCTTTTGCAAGAAAAAGCTATACACGAAAAATATAATATTTTAAAATTTGATTTGAATTTAACACGTAATTATTGTGCAAGAAATTTATTTTTCCAAGCATTGGGAACAAAAGAAAATGCAGAAATTCCATTAGAGCAAATTGAAGACGACAAGAAAGCACTGTCGCTTTTAGTTGATAAATATGCTGAAAGTGCAAAAATGATTGCACAAACGATGATGAAATTTTATGATAGTACACATCCGTTTTTATTTGTGGTAGATGATATACAAAATATAAATAGAGCATATATTGATTTGTTTGGAGAATTAAATTTAGAATCTAAAAAGAACAAAAAACCAATATATTATATTTACACATTAAACGAAGATATACTTTCTCTTGATAAACTTATAGTTAGATTAAACTGGAATTACAATTATAAAAATTTGAAAATTAAACTTGAAAAATTATCTAAATTTAACCATAAAGATACTATATCATTTATAAAACAAAAATTAGGATTGCCAAATATAGATCATTATTTTTCTGAATATGATAGAGATATAAGTCCATTGGAATTGCATAGTTTTTGTTCCAGCCTAAAGAACAAAAACATAGTATCCTATATTCCTAAAAATTCTTCATATTACATCGTAGATAAATTTAAGTTTAGCGAAAGCATCGATCGCATTTTATACAAAAACATATCAATACAAAGTATTTATGAATCGTTAGAGATGGGAGATGTTTCCTTATATATTTTAAAATATTTATATATTACAGATGAACTTGGTGTTGATTTCAGAGAAAAATATCATCTTATAATTAATGAATTAATTATTATGGGTATTTTGAAAGAAAACGATGGTGTTATCTCATTTTATCATGATAAAATAAGAAAATACATTGGAAAAAAATTAGAGTTCACTGAAGAAGATTATGTTGACATTTTTTATACACCTAATACAGACATTAATGCTCGCGCAATATGTGCTATATACCAAATTGATCGAATACAAGAAGCCCCAATGTTTTTAAATCATTATTTTCAAACGAATAAAGATGTTCGAAAATCAAATCAACGATATAGAATATGTTTTCTTGTTTTTGAATATTTAGATAAATTGTTGACTTTTGGTATTGCTTCTCATGCATTAAAATTTGTTTATAATAATATAGATGCTCTTAATATTGAACAAGAATACAATGATCTATTTGATTTTTTTTGTCACATTGCAAGATCTGCACAATTGTTCAACTGGGATATCAATAATGAATGTGTTGAACATATGGCATTTTTTATAAAAAAATTTTTTGACAGGGCTCTTAGCACACATAATGAGCGCATAATACACGAAAATTACACCTCTTTAAAAAATATACTATTAAATTTAACAAATATTTCTCAGGAACGCAAATTTTATTGGCTGGCCCATTTTTCCAATCGAGCAGCAATTGCCTGTGATAGAATGAGTAATCCTTTCTCTCCCGAACCAATAGACGTTTCGATCTTCTACGAACAAACAGAAGATTACTTTAAAAAAACAGGGGATAACATCGAGCTTGCATTGCAAATAACAGTTGATAATTTTAATAGGCATTATTTTTATAGACATAATTTATCATTCAAAAATACAAATTATGCTTACAGAAAATTAGTCGAATTAAAACGTCATGGTGTCACAAAAAAGCTCTGCTTGGATTATCATATGGTTTTATTGGCCTACTTGAGTTTCAAACTGGACGAAATAAATTATCTAGATCGTTCGCGATTTTTAAGTAATTTAATAAAAGGTGTCTCCGATATACGTATAAAATCGAATTCTGCTTTTTATACTTTGAAGTTATTTATGCTTGAAATATATATTTTAATTGATTTGGGTCGATATTCTCAAGCTAATAATCTTTTAACATGCGCTTTTGAGTTTGCGTATAAAAAAGGCATTCGTCGCTCGATACATAAGTTAACATATATTCAAGCCAATTTACTTCAATTTGACAACAACTTAGGCTCGCTTTTCGAATTGAATGCTACATCACAAATTGCATTTGAACAACTTTTAGAAGCTCGCAAAAATACGTCTAATGATTTAAAACGAGAAATTTTTCTCATTATAAGGTTATTTTATCTTATTCGCAAAACAAACCCCAAATACATTGACAAAATAATTGTAAATGAAAGTGAAATAACCGATTTATTACAGCAGTGTTGGACTATTCAAGATAAAACAACAAGTCGTTGCAGTTTATTTGGAATGCGAAGTTATTTTGTAATAAATGGAGTTGACTTTCCTTTGATTTAATTAGATAAACCTTAATAATTCAATGTTCGCATTCCGATCAATAACGATGTCGTCAAAATTTTCGCGACAACTCTTCCATAAATTGTTTTCCCTACATGAAAGAAAACTATCCACAAAGTATAAAATAGGAATTTTATAGTTTCTAATCATGTGGGGAATAAAATTGATAAGATCGATTTTATTTGCATCCCTTTGCGTATATGGTTGCCGATAATGAATAATTTCATTTAAATTCAAGTTATTAACGACAGAATTGATATATAATTCAGAATTTCCTATTGTTGAACAATCAAACACAAAGTAATCTTTACCTTTAAGTTTCGTAGTACTGATAAAATAATTACAAGCTTTATCTATGTATTCAATTATTTGTATTGGTATATCGGGATGCTTTGCGGTAAATATTCCTTTTGTATCTTCTTTAAGGCTTGCTCCCATGCCACTACCTATAGTTGACGCGCCACAATGGTAAGCAACGGCATCAGCGACACATGCGGTTTTGTAGCCCCGTTCTTTTAATTGCAAACATAAATCAATATCTGAATATGAATGGATCAAGCTATTATCAAATCCGCCAATATCTATATATAGTTCACGTTTTATGGAAGAACAAGCAGCACAAGCAGCTAAAGGATAATGATTTTCTTTCACAAGAGAATAATTTCGAGAACGTCCAGCAAATGGATGTGGAAAGTTATAGTAACTTGAGGTTATTCCAAATTCCTGCAAATTGTTTGTTTGCATATTAAGAAGTTGAGCTGAAGCATATCCTATATCCTCAAATTCAAGTATCTTTGATAGAGCAAATTGGAACCCTTGCGTTACACATGTATCTGCATCACAAAAAATTAAAAATTCCCCATTTGCATATTCTACTCCTAAATTAATTGCACGGGGATACATTAAATTTTCGGATCTAGATATGATTTTGCATACTTTCTCAAGTCCCAATTCTGGTTTAATCTGTGATCCAGTGGCATTATTATCAACAACGATTATTTCGCTGTCATAAAAATCTAAAGTGTTTTGTAAAGTCGAAATACACATTGTTAATAGATTGATATTACTATGAAATGGTACTATAACAGAATATTTTTTCATTTTTTACTCCTGTGATAAACAATTCAACAAATCCATGAAAAGTTGGTACATTTCTTGTGGACATTCTTGTTTTTTATCAAAATAATAAATTAAATTGCATGCTGTTTGATAGAAAAGATAACACTTGTATTTTGGAATAGTTAATGCTTCATCGAGAGTTAACCGTCCTTCAGTAAGATACGGAAACATATATTCTTTATATTCTTTGCTAAAGAAATTGCATTTTGTTAGAAGAATTTGTGTCCATCCAAAATCCCAATCACCGAAACGAGCGAATTCAAAATCAATTAGTTTGACTGTTCTAGTTTGAGGATTATATATTACATTTGCTGGTTTTACATCCATGTGTAAAAGAGTAGGATCAGAAAACTGACAATGATTTAATATTTCACAACTACGATCATACGCTTTCATAATTGAAGTTGGATCAAATTGCCCAAACACAACATGATTGAGCCTTTTTTGAAATTTATTTTTTAAAATATCAGCACATCCAATGTTTAAAAACTGATTTTTTTCGGAATACATTGTTGCTTTTATCGTAGATAAATTATCTAATTGTTTACGCAATTCATGTGATATTTTTTTCCACTCATTTTTTGTAAGAGATGAAGATAGTGTGTCAAGATTATTTCCTTCCGTATAAGTTGTGATATAATAATTGACGCTCTTATATTTAAATTCAGGGACAAGAATTATTGGATAAGCATATTCGTCATTATTGCGAAATATTTTTAAAAACTCATTACAATGCAACGAGTTATCATTTCCTTTAGAAAGTTTCAAAAAAAATTTCACAGCTGAATTTGAACATGTAATAATATAGTGTGAATATTTTGTCCCATTTAAGATTACGGAGTAATTAGGTGTTAATGTCGTTTGGGTATGGGAAGATAGAAATCCATATTCTATCAATTTACTGCGTGCAATAATATTTAAACTTTCAAGTTCAATAAATTTGTTGCTATCGAGCATTGAATCCTCCTTATCTAAATTGTATTAATAAAACATTGTCTAAAAAATATCCTTACAATAATAAATAGTTATTGTAAGATAAAATGTCAACCATAAAAATAATCGATCTTGTATACAGGATCGATTATTTTTATAGTTGAACAACTTAATATATATTAACGCTTGAACGTAAGCACTAAATAATC
>JAFTVC010000001.1 GCA_017465925.1 Clostridia bacterium
GAAGGACCCACCTGTACACATACCGAACACAGCAGTTAAGCTTCTTATCGCCGAAGGTAGTGCATTGGCAACGATGTGTGAGAATAGGACATTGCCAGATTCAATTAAAACACAAGTCTTATGGCTTGTGCTTTTTTATGTATTTTTAAGTAAATGTTTTTAATTCTAGATTATGTGAAGTTAATATATGAAGTTACCGCTAATTAGAAAATATTGGCTCTTTGTTTAGTATTGGGGTTAAAAAATTAGTTATGTAAGTAAAAATAATTGTGTGGTTGTACTTAAAAACTAGTTATTCTTCAAATTGAAAATTACAAGCATTAAATTATATGAAAAAAAGTTGACACTATCATAATAGTGGGGAAATATTAACAAAGTTTTGCTAACAGGGAAAAGGTAATAGTAGTATTAAAATTTGAGTAATTGGTAAAAATATGTTGCAGGTATGAGGATAATGCAGGACTATATCTAGTAGAATATGTAAGATAAAAAGCATAAGAGACTATTTATATTCTATTAATTGAGGTTAAAATAAAAAAATAGGGGCATAAAGTTTTATAACATTTAATGTAATTTCATCAATATTGCTTGCATTTAAAATTATTACATTAGCACTAATATTAATGGGGTCTGGTAAAAAAATTACAAAAAAAGAGCATAAACTCTTTCTTAACTGCAAAAGTAAAAACAAGAACGAACTTACAAGAGAAAAAACTTATGCCTATTAATGATTATATAACAAAACTTTTAAACTTCTAAGGAGTTTTTACAACTAATTTGGTAGAATATTCTTCTTGCATTTATTTGCACATTTCTAGCAATCTAGATAAACTTATTTGTAAACATTTCAATAGACCCTGCAATATCCACGATTATACAACTCAAACTATTAAAGATGGTAAATTGCGTGGCAAAAATCTTTTTATTATTCTTAAAAAAGAAAATTTAAATGTTATTCCTATAAAGAAATTTTTACTAAAAAATTCCCTTTCATTGCTAAAAAGCATAGAATACATAAATCTGTGTGTTATGATACCATTTTAAAACTACAAGATGTCCGTTCTATGACTTCTGTCGCTAATGAACTTAATATTTCAGTTAGTACTGTAATAGATATTTTGATTTAGTTAATTATCCTAAACTTTCTACTGCTTTTAAATCTATGTTTGTTGATGAGTTTAAAGGTAATTCTGGTGGCTATAAATAGAAATTGTAAGAAGTAAATATTTTAACAAGTAAAATATTTGTTGCTATTCGCAACTGCTACTGCTAATGCACTAGCACTTCTTATAGTTTGAAACTTCGTCAGTCAGGCAAATAGAAATGCAAGCATTTCTGCTCTCTTGACTTCCTCGTTATATTATTGTGAAGAAAATTTTAAAACTTTAAAATTTTAAAAGTTAAAACTTTTGCTCACTTTGTTCGCTCTTCACAAAATGAAACTTCGTCAGTCAGTCAAATGAGAAAGTAAACTATCGCTATCCCAACTTCGCAAGATTTAAAGAATTTTAGCAAAAATACTTGACAAATTTTAGGCGGGGGGGGGTATAATAAAAAATAAGTAACTAATGTGCTGTTACTTATAGTAATAAGAAATAAAAAAGGAGTTTAAAATGGGGACAGGAATTAAATCTAAAATTAATAAAATTTATGTAGTACTAACTGCCATTATAGTGCTAATTTGTCCGTTTATTTTTACGGGCTGTACAGAATCAGAAATAACAGAAGTAAGAGCAGAAAATTTCAATACAGTGTTTTATCTAGGTGAAGAATTTGATGTAGGTGGTGACTTTAAAGTTTACAAGAAACTTGATGGTGACTTGATTGAAGTGTCTCGTTATGATTACGATGTGGATTCTTCTCAATATAACAAATCAGTAGCGGGCACTTATGAAATTATTGTAGGTGTGTATGGGACTAACAAAACTTATTCTTATGAAGTTACTGTGAAATCTGTTGTGCTAGAAAGGGTAAATCATTTAACTTTAGGGTCTCTCTTACCTCATGAAGCGAGGGTTGATGATTGTGAAATTAATGTTTCAAGTGTGGATATTCCAGCTTATGTAAAGAGAATAAATAATGTTTGGTACACTGGTACTGATTTAGAAGCAGATTATGCAAACAGTGATTCTATTTACAAAGTAACAGGTATATTTCAGAGGGCATTTGAGAACTGCAATTTAGCAAGTGTAACTATTCCAAACACTGTAAATAAGATAGAATGGCATTCCTTTAATAATTGTGTAAATTTGGCAAGCATAACAATACCAAGTAGTGTAAGAGATATAGCCAGTGAAGTGTTTAGTGGTTGTACTAATTTAAGTAGTATAGTAGTTGATGCTAACAATCCTACATACGATAGTAGGAATAATTGCAATGCAATCATTAGAACAACAACTAATACCTTAATTGCTGGGTGTAAAAATACGGTAATACCAAACACAGTGCGTAGTATAGATACTGATGCATTTAATGATTGTGATGGTTTAGAAAGTATAACAATCCCAAGTAGTGTAACACGTATAGGAGAATATGCTTTTGCATATTGTAGCGATTTAGTAAGTGTAACATTTGAAGAAAATTCACAATTAACAACTATAAGCAATTTTGCATTCTATAACTCTTTGAGTTTAAGTGCCATAACAATACCAAGTAGTGTAACGACTATAAAACCTTCTGCATTCGCTGTCTGTGGTTTGGAAAGCATATATATTGATAGTACAACTATTGCAAGTGGTATAACTCCGAATGCTTCATTTCAATATGTAACTACTATTTATATTAATGAAGAAATTGTGGATGGTGGTGCTAGTATTGGAAGTTATATTACAAGCAACTTTACAAGAAGTGCAACTGTGGTTGATGGTTATTATGTTTATACAAAAAATTAAAGATTTTAATATGTGAGATAAATACAAGTGGGTGGTTTAGGCGAACTGAATTCGCCTACTTTTTTATATTATGCGAAGTTATCGCAGAGCGACCGCTTGCGGTCATTGTGCAGTAACTGAACATAATTCAAATTGTAATCAATGGAAAACAAAGGTTTTCCATTGTGTAACCGTTAGGTTATTTTAAATTTTAGATATCTAAAATTTAACATTACATAATTTATATTATGCGAAATTGGGATAACGAGAAAGTTTACTTTCTCATTTGACCGACAAGCATAATTCAAATTGTGATGCACAACTTGTTGTGGTGGTTACGGTTTACTGTAATTATTTAAAAATCTTTTTATTATTATTTATATAGTTTTATTACTTTATACATTGAGTTATAATTATTGAAAATGTTTAAGTATTTTATATTATAATAAATTTAAAAGCGTTACTTTGAATTTAGTAACGCTTTTAAATTTATCTTTATTATATTATTTCTATTAAATGGTATTTTTATAGCAAATGAATTTTTATTTGCAAATTTCTTCCTTTAAGGCAGTGTATGAAATTGTTTCATTTATTTTTAGTCCATACATTCTTTGAATTATCTTTTTTTCTTCTAAATTAACAATAGCGTTTAATTTGCCATATTCTACTATTGTATAATATTTAAATGAGTATTTAAATAATCTTTGCCTTTATTTGTGATTTCGTAAATTTTATCTGTTTTTAAATTTTTTGCAATTATTGATTGTGTAAGAATGTAACCATCTTTATTAAGTTCTGTAAGTGTGTTGCGATATAATGTATCTGGGTAATCAATTATTGGTGAAGATAAATAGGCTGTTTGTGGTGAATTCATTAATAATAGTAATGCGTCTTTTGAAATATAAGTTTTAGGATAGTAAGGAATATCTTTTGCGAATTCAAAATAAATAGTTTTATTCATTTTTTTTCTCCTTTTTGTTTTATGTTGTTAAATTTTCTATATATCAAGTTTTAGTGTGAATTTTTAAATTTAATATTTGTAATAAAATATAATAATCAATCTTTTATGTTTTATTATTTTTTGGAAATTAATTATAGCACAATAATTAAATGGTGTCAATACAATATATAGAAATTAGTTAGGTAAATTATTTACAAATAGTAACAAAAATTGAAGCAAGTGTTTTAATTTTAAAGTTGACATTTTTTTTGTTTATGTTATAATCAAGTAAGGAGTTTTTGTATGACAAATAAAGTAAAGAAAAATAATAAAGGATATTATAGTTTAAAAAAAATTATAGATTGGCCGTTAAGTACAAAAGCGATAAATCTGCTTGTGTTTGATTTGCAGAAGAATAAAGATAATGACATTATTGTTAAAGCAATTAAGAAAGTAGCACATAACTATTTAGAACAAGTACATAAAATAAAATATGATGAAGATAAAAAATATTTGTATGATAAACATGTAAAAATAATAGATGAAATTTTATCTTGTACAGCAGGCTATAAAGATAATAATTTTTACAAAACTAATTTTAAAAAATTAAAAGAAATAATGAAAGATAATCACTTTCACTATGATATTGAATTTGATAAAGAAAAATAGTTTTTGATATTTAATAAAAAATACTGAAATAAATTCAGTATTTTTATTATTTTCGTTTTTTCTTATCTGGTTTTGGCAAATCTCTTGTCATTCTTACGCACTGATTGTATTTACTTTCTGTAATTCTTAAAATGAATTTACAATATTTTTCTAATCTAACTATAAAGTCGTCTAATTCGTGTGAAAGACTATCTTCGGCTTCTCTTAATCTTACAAATGTTACATAATTTTTTCTATTGTTTGTTAGATTATGAAAAGTAGTATTTTCAACAGTTATAATTACTTTAAATCCATTTACATTAACTATTTTATAATGTTCGTTTTGAATGTATACTTTATATTTTGGGACAACTTTTCTAAATACAAATTCAGGGTCAGTATTTAAAGGTGTTTGGAATAGTCTTGGTAATGATTCTCTTAAAAATGCTATATTATCTTGCGGTAGGCTATCTTTGACGATTGGCATTGATAGTTTATAAATATCAAAAAGCCTTATATACTTCTCATTTGGGTCGCCATCAATATTTTTTTCAAGAACTATCTCGCCATTATTATTTTCTACATCCGTACTTAAAATAATTTTTGCTAGTTGTAGTCTGTTGTCTGGCGTGTCATAGTAAGTTATGGTTCTTGTACTGGTAAATTTTTTACTGAAATCGTATATGTCAAAAAGTTTAACTCTATCTATAATTTCTATTGCAGGTTTATCTTTGATATAAATTTCATAATAAACATCTTTTGCATTTGTATTTTCCATAGTAACCGTCCTTTTATAATGATTTTATGATAACAAATTGCCTTTATTAAAATATAATACTACAAATATAAAAAATTTGCAAAGGTATTTTGCTATTTTAATTATTTTGTTTTTTATTTTAAAATTTTATGCAAGAAAATAATTAAAGGTTTTAATAAATAGATATGTTGTTTTTAGGGTTGCTATTGACTTTGCTAGTTTATATATGATATACTTTAAACGTTGTGATGACAATTAGAAGTGGGCTATATTTAAGTAGTAAATGAATTTTTTATAATGGTTTAAAAAGAAGGGAAAATATGAGTGAAATATTTACAGATTATGTAGTTGTTAACATTGGCAATTATAAAATAGAGAATAACAAAACATTGGCAAGCATTGCTGTAAGTGAATTAAAATGCTTACCTTTAACTAAAAATCACGCTCTTTGTTTGAGTAGTGAAGAAAGTATAGATAAATATGTATTTTCAACTATTTTACCGCTAAAAATGGATAAAAACAAGAGTGTTGGGGCAAGAGTTTTATGCAAAAAAGATGATAGTGGGGCAGTTGAAATTTGTTATGACAAAGTAGATTATAATTTTTATGAGAGATGTAGAAATATTGCTACTTTAATTGAGGAATATAATAGCGAAGTTAAAAATACAAGAGATAGTTATATTATTTCTCATCTAGTAAAAATATTATTTAATATGTTGGCTGATAGAATGAGAAAAATTTTTACAAGTAAAAATAATTTGGCTTTATTAATATATGGTGAGCAATCAATAGAAAAAATGTATCAGCAAATTATAAAATTAGAAAATTTGACTGGACTTGTGGGAAGTGTTGAAAAAATAGAAAAAGAAATGATTAAAAATAAAAGTAGTATGTTGGAAATATAAGAAATTTAAAATTAGTTGTTAATGATAAACAATACCAATAGAAAAGGTTTAAAGTATTTTACTATTTAAATATTCAATAAAAATAATTAAATTTAAACTTGACAAAGGACAAGTTTTGTAGTATACTTTAATGTAATTGTTTAACGATTTGTTAAATAAAAGTTTACTAGAAGTTGCGTAAATTCGTGGCTTTTAAATTTAAGATAAAAGAAACAAAAGGAGTAGCTTGATGAAAAGAACATATCAACCTAAAAAGCGTCAAAGAAGTAAAGTTCACGGTTTCCGTCAAAGAATGAGAACTACTGGCGGTAGAAATGTTATCAAGAGGCGTAGAAACAGAGGTAGAGCCAAATTAGCAAAATAAGTGGACTTACAGCGGAATTAGATGTCCGCTTTTATTTTTAATGTATAAAAATGATGAAAAAACAAAATTTTTTAATTTAATTTAAAAATCTTTTAAAATCTATTTCATTTTAAGTGATTATGTAGTATAATTTAGGTTAAGGAAGTTAATTAAAGAAAGTTTTTAATTAATTTACTAAATAATAGTTTGAGTTATTAATAATAATCTTGAACTTAATCGCTTAATAATGATTTAGCAGTTTAACTTGCAGTTAATGCGAAAAAGAAGGGAAATATATGCTAAACAAAAAAAATAGACTAACTAAAAATAGGCATTTTCAGTACATATACAAAAAAGGCAGTAAGGTTTATGGTAAAGACTTGTATATTGTGTATGCAACTACAAAGATAAAACCTTGCAAAGTAGGGGTTGTAGTTTCCAATAAGGTAGGTAAAGCAGTTAAGAGAAATAAAGTAAAGCGTAGAATAAGGGCAATAGTTAATGAAATTCTTCCAAAGTTGAAAAATGACTTTAATTACATTATTGTTGCGAAACCTGAAATTATTGATTTAGACTTTAAGAAAATGAAGAGTGAAATTTATTCAGTTTTTAAAAAGGGTAATCTTTTAAATGAAGACAGTAATTAAAATAATTGGTTTTCCTTTTAAATTAATAGCAAAAGGACTTATTTATTTTTATAAATTATTTATTTCACCTATGTTGCCATCTAGTTGCATATATAAACCAAGTTGTTCAACTTATACTTTACAAGCAATTGAAAGATTTGGAGTTATCAAGGGAACGATTTTAGGTGCAAAAAGAATTATGAGATGTACTCCAAAGCATTGTATGTGTGTTGATAGAGTGCCCGAAGATATAAAAGGAGATTTTAAATGGTTGATTTAATGCCAAATTTATTAATGGATATAATTAGTTGGGATACACCATTATGGGGTTACTTAATTTCAGTGTTTAATGATTTTATAGGTAACTTTGGTTGGACAATTATTGTATTTACATTATTATTAAAAATTATATTAATTCCGCTTGATTATTTCCAAAGAAAGACAGCGAAAAGAAATGCGGAACTTCAAAAAATAATACAGCCAGAAGTTGTAAAAATAAGGAAAAAGTACGCTAATGTACCAGAGGTAATGCAACAAAAGATTCAAGAAAAGCAAATGGAAATTTACAAGAATAATAACTATAATGTTATAGGTTCTTGTCTTGTTATGTTTTTGAATATGATTATCACTGTTGTGGTTTTCTTGACTTTATTTAATTGCTTAAATCAAATAGGAAGTATTGAAACTACTAACATGTACACAAAATTGAATACAGAGTATAACAGAGTTTATGAAGAAACTGGCAATGAAACAAAAGCAGAGCAAGCAGTTTTAAAACTTTACGAAAGTGGTGATGTTGTTCAAAGTTGGTTATGGATAGATAATTTATGGCGTGGAGATACTTGTGCATCACCTATTCCGTCTTATAAAGAATTTATTTCATTATCCCAATATTCAAGTAATGAAGAAAGTAAAAACTATTTAAGTGAAGATGATTATAATAAAGTAATGCAACCTATTATGGACAAGGAAACTGGTTGGAATGGTTATTATATTTTAATTATTCTTTCAGGTGTTATTACATACTTATCTATGGCTATTAGTACAGGTAGTTTAAAAAAGAATAAAAAAGACAAGTTGGAAGAGGACCCAAGTGCCAAGATGACTGGAATAATGAAATTTATATTACCAGCAATAATGGTTATCTTTACATTAATGTCAAATGCTGTGTTTGGACTTTATGTAATAGCAAACTCATTATTTGCTCTTGTTACAACTCCAATTTATAACAAGATATTAAAGAGTAAAGATGGTAACGAAGGAAATAATGGTGATTATATTAATAGCAGTAAAAATAATGAGTTAGTGGTAGATTATAGAATACAAAAGAATACCATTATTCAAGAATAATGATAAAACTTAAATTGTATATATGTTTTTGATTTAAGTGAAGAGGTTGAAATGAAAAGTATTGAATCAGTTGGGAAAAATGTGGAACAGGCAATAGAAAATGGTTTAAAAGAACTAGGTTGCACGAGGGATAAAGTTACTATTGAAATTAAAGAAACTGGCGGTCTATTTAAGAAAGCGAAAGTTGTGCTTACATTAGATAGTGAAATTGAAAAAGAGAAGAAAGAAAGAGAAGAAAATATAAAAAGATTAGAAGAATTAGAGCAAAGTGGTGCATTAGATAACGATTTTTCTTCTTTGTTAAAAAATAGTAAAATAAATGAAGAGAAGTTAGAGAAAGATGCTACTAATGAACAACAAAATGAAAATTATGAAAAAGTACAAGAAAGTACGTTAAAAATATGCGAAAATCAAGTGGAAAATGAAAATAGTACAGTAGAAAACGATGTAAAAGAAGAAATTAATTTTGAAGTTGAAAAACAAGAAAAAAATGTAACCCTTTCAAAAGGTGCAGAAAAGGTGAAAGAATTTTCTAATGAACTACTTCAAAAGATGGGCATTGAAGCAACTACTGAAATCAATGAAACAAGAGATTCTATTAATGTTGAGTTGGTAGGTAGAGAAGCAAATAAGATAATTGGAAAGCGTGGTGATGGTCTTAATGCTTTTCAATACTTATGTAGTGTTGTTGGTTCTAGGTTTGACAGGGATTGTGGTAGAGTGTACATTGATGCATGTGGTTATAAGGAAGAAAGAGAACAAGAACTTATAAAACTTGCTAGGAAATTGAAATATAGTGCTGTTAGGGATGATAAGGTTATTAAATTAGAACCTATGAGTGCATTAGATAGAAAGACAATACATAAAGCACTTGCAGATGATGATTTGGTTGAAACTTACAGTGAAGGAGAAGAACCAAGAAGATATATTGTAATTGCACCAAAAAGGCAAGAAAAAGTTTAGGTAAATAAAAAAAAGGAAGAGATTTTATGGCTAACGAGTTTATAGAAAATAAGGAACTATATAAGGAAGAGGATATAAGACGAGAAAAGGTTAGAAGTCTTAAAGCGAATGGAATTAATCCTTATGCAGAGAAATGGAATGTAACAGCAGATATTCAAAAAGTTAGAAAAATGGAAATTGGACAAACTGTAAGCACTGCTGGAAGAATAATATTTAAGCGTGTTATGGGAAAACTTGCGTTCATACATATTCAAGATGTATTTGATAAAATTCAAGTTTCAATAGGTAGAAATGAAATTAGTGAAGAAGATTTTGCATTTTTCAAAAATAATATAGATAATGGTGATTTTATTGGCGTAGAAGGTGAATTATACAATACGCATACAGGAGAACTTACTATAAGAACAATTAAATTTAAGTTGTTAAGTAAGGCTATTAAACCATTACCTGATAAGTTCCATGGATTAAATGATACTGATTTAAGATATAGACAAAGATATTTAGATTTAGTAGCAAATGAAAAATCAAGGCAAGTGCTTTTAGGTAGAAGTAAAATGATTGCTTTTATTAGAAAGTACTTACAAGAGAATGATTTTATAGAAGTAGAAACTCCAATTATTCAAGGTGCGGTTTGTGGTGCTAGTGCAAAACCATTTATGACAAAGCATAATGCACTTGATAAAGACTGTAATTTAAGGATTGCTCCGGAAACTTATTTGAAACAAGTTGTTGCTGGTGGTTTTAATAGAGTGTTTGAAGTTGCTAAATGTTTTAGAAATGAAGGTATGGATAGTCAGCATCTACAAGAATTTACGCAAGTTGAGTGGTATGCAAGTTATTGGAATTTTGAAGACAATATTAAATTCTTTACAAAGTTTTTTAGAGAAATATTAATTCATTTGACTGGTAAAGCAGAAATTAATAAAGATGGAAAGACTTTTGTAATAGGTGAAGAATTTGAAAGAATGGATTACACAAAGGCCGTAAATGATTGTTTAGGCTTTAATGTATTAGATTATGAAACTGCGGAAGAGTTAAAGGCAAAAGTTAAAGAATTAAAAATGTTTCCTGAAAATGAAATAAATCAATGTATCTCATTAGGTGCTGTAATTGATTATATTTATAAAAGGAAGATAAGACCAAACTTAATAGAACCAGTTATTCTTTACAATTACCCAGCAAGTTTAGTTCCGCTTGCAAGAAGAAGTGATGACAATCCTAAAACTATTGAAATGTTCCAACTTTTAATTGATGGAGTTGAAATGTGTAAATGTTATAGCGAACTTGTTGACCCTATTATTCAAAGAGAAACACTTGAACAACAAGCAAGTGATAAGGCAAAAGGCGATGAAGAGGCAATGGATGTTGATGAAGACTTCTTACTTGCTATGGAACATGGAATGCCACCAATTAGTGGTCTTGGAATGGGATTGGACAGATTACTTATGATGATTTATGATGTAGATTCAATTAGAGATGTAGTTTTATTTCCTATAATGAAATAATTAAAAGGTAAGCATATTTGTTATGCTTACTTTTATTTTTATTTTATCCGCTAGTAAAAGTTTTTTTATATTTGGAAAATTTGTGAAAAGAATAGAATTTGTTGTTTGTCGGCGATGCTATTTAAAGTTAGGTGTTACTGCATTTAATTGACATATATCAAAAAAAGTGCTACAATACGAATAAAGGAGTGAAAATTGATTAAAGAAATTACAAAAGCAGAATTACAGAAAGTTTATAGTAAAAATACTGATACAAGTGATTTTGTGTTAAGAAGAATTAAATTTGATTTAGATATGTTTGATAACCCTAATGTTGATATGAAATATTTAGAAATTTTTGATGATAATGAAAACTATGTAGGGCAAGGAGTGATAGTATTTCAAGATTTTAGAAATGAATGTGAATTTGAGTATGAATATAAGTTGTTAAATAGAGATAGATGCTGTCTTTTAAAAAATATTTATATTCAAGAAGATTACAGAGGTAAAGGATATTTTACTTTACTATTAAAAGAAATGGAAAGACTTGCTAGAATAAAGGGGTACAGGTACTTGATTTTATCTGTTACAAAGGATAATGAAAAAGCACAAAAAGTTTATGAGCATTTGGGATTTGTAAAAACAGATGAAGAATATAATTTTAGTGATATAGGTGAATGTCTTGTTTACATGAAAAGAGTTCCTTTAAATAAAAAATTTGAGTTTTGCGTAAGATGATTATATGTTAAAATTAAGTAAAAGAATTTACTGTTACATTATTAAAAATAAAATTAAAAAACTCTTGCTTTAATGTGCAAGAGTTTTTTAATTATTCTGGTTTTCTTAATAATAAATTTAAATAACAAAGTTTCCGTTTTCAAAAACTTGGACTTTTTCACCGTTATGCTTAATGCCGACAATATTCATATCGCTACTACCAACCATAAAATCTTCGTGAATAATGCTTGAATTTGCTCCTTTTGCAAGTTTTTCTTCATCAGTCATTGTTTCACTTCCTTTTAGTGTCATTGCATAAGATTGTCCTAGTGCAAAATGGCAACTAGCATTTTCATCAATTAATGTTGTGTAAAATAATATATTGCTATTGGAAATAGGGCTGTTGAAAGGTACAAGTGCAACTTCACCAAGTCTATCGCTATTTTCATCCATTTTTAATATTTGTTGCAAAGTTTCATCATTTTTAGTTGCACTTGCTTTTATAACTTTACCATCTTTAAATTCAAACTTCATTCCTTCTATAACTACACCATTATAAACAAGAGGTTTCGTTGATACAAGTGTTCCATTTACTTTTTCTCTATGAGGCATTGTAAATACTTCTTCTGTTGGCATATTTGGATTATATGGCACACCTGATAATGTTTTTTCCATACCGCCTGCCCATTTATGTCCATCTGCAAGTCCTACCATTAAATCTGTACCTAATTCATTTTTATAGTGCAAATATTCAAAATTTAACTCATTTAATTTAGTAGAGCGTTCGTTTAATCTTGCATTATGGTTATTCCATTCTGTAATTGGGTCATTGTCTTCATCAATTCTGCAAATTTTAAATATTTCTTCAAGTAATTTTTCTTTTGCTTCTTTTCCGCTTAAATTTGGGAAGACTTTTTTAGCCCATCTCTTTGATGGCATTGCTACTATTGTCCATTGATATTTATCTTCCATTTCATCTCTAATTGGTTTAATAAGTTTCATCATGGCTTGACTAGATTTTGCAATTTTTTCTGGCTCAATATCTTTAAATAGGTCAGGGTCTTCATCTTCAATGTGAATAAGTGCTGGTAAATTATCCCTACGCCATTTAAACTTTTCCACTTTCCAGTCTTCTATTGTGCATAAAGTTTCTATGGAACAATTTTTATAAGTTAGTTTTGAAATTTTTTCATCTGACCATTCTACCATAACTTTTTTTGCTTTACATTTATAACATTCTTCTGCTAACATTCTAGCAAATTTGCGATTTTCAATAGATGAAAAAATCATTACATATTGATTTTCTTGTACATTTGCTCCTAATTTAACTGTTAACTCTGCATATTTTCTTAAAATACTTTTCATAATAAACTCCTTTATAATTTTAATTTTATTTTATCACAATTTTACTTTTATGGCAACTAAATGTATTTGGACTACCAAAAATATTTTTGCAATGTAAGTTATGTTTAATGGTAATTTTAATTTTTATAGCATAATTTAAACATATTTAGCATCAATTATCCATATTACAAGTGATTATCAAATAAAAATTGCTCAAAATTGAAATTTAAAAAATTTTATCAAAATATTTGACAGTGTTTTTTTTGTTTTGTTATAATTTTTTTGTCAAACTAGAGGTTTGACGAAAAAGGAGGAATTATGAAAAAGAAAATTTTAAGTTTAGCATTAGTGGCTTGTTTAATCATTCCATGTATGGCTATGCTAACTGCTTGTGGTGAAAAACCAACATTAAAAGTAAACCAAAATGTTGCAACTAATACACAAACAATTATAAGTAATTTATCCCAAAACATTTATAATGCACAATCTATAACACAAAATCAATCAAAAAATAATTATACAGTTTCTGAAATTCAAGCACTTTTTACAGGTTTTGAATATTATGTTGAAATAGGAACTGTGGAAAATATAGATGATATTGATTCTATTACATTAGGTGGTACAAAGTTTGAAGATGATGAAACTTTTAAATTATCTATTGGAAATGGTAACTATATCGTTGATGAATGCTTCTATGAAGATAATAATAAAATTTTTGTAGCAGCACCTATCATTGCTTTTGAAGAAATTAATAATACAGAAATTAAAATCAATAATAATAAATTTAATTTTGATTTAGACGTTGTTGCTACACCTGCTAGTTTCACAAATGTTACTAGTACTGCTAGCGATATATCTGTTGCTTCTGCAAGCAATGGTTTTAATGTAACTTTTAATGGTAATGTTGCTTTTGACCAAAATTCACAAGGATTCTTAAAATTAACTTATGCAGATGCTACTTCAACTGATGTACTTTTAACTAAAAAAGTTTTAACAAAGGGTAGTAATGTAGAAGTTAGTTATGGTATTAGTGGCCTTGAAAGCGACCTTAGTTTAGGATTTTATCCTATGGGTTGGCGTACTGCTGAATTAGCACAAGCTGATGTTAACAAATATGATGATGCTACAATGAAGTATTATGCGGTTATTGGAAATAAATTAATTTCTACAACACTTAACTACAACGTAGTATTAGCGTAATGTAATTAAAATTTAAATAAAAACAACAATTTGGTTTACAAATCACTAGTGAAAACTAGCGTGTTTCAGACTTATAACTAAAAGATTGGTTGTAAGTCTTTTTTTTGTGAATTAAATTTAAGCAATTGTAGCAGACTTTAAAAAACACAATTAAATTTAATTAATTGTGTTTTTTTGATTTCAATATTGATTAGTCATTTATCATTTTGTCTAGTAAATTTGTAAGATTTACGAAATCTTGTGTTGAAAGTTCTTCGGCACGAACTCCTTGCTTGTAGTCTTTAAGTAAAAAGTCAAGTTGTTCTTTATTTAAATTAAAACCTTGTTTTAGGTTGTTGAAAAGTGTCTTTCTACGCATTGCGAAACTTTTATGCACAATTTGTGAAAAAAGTTCTTTGTTGCAATCATATTTTTGATTTATTTCTATGCTTACTATTGCACTATCTACATTTGGCGGAGGAGTAAACATATTTCTTTTTACTATGCGTTTGATTTTTGCATTGCCGTAAAAGTCTATCATTATGCTTAATATTCCATAATCTTTTCCGCTTGTAGCACAAATGCGTTCTGCAACTTCTTTTTGAACCATTATATTTAAACTTTTTAAATTTTTACTTTCTAAAAACTTAAATATTATTGGAGTTGTAATGTAGTAGGGAAGGTTTGCAATAAGAGAATAACCATTTTCAAATTTGCTGTCTATTTCATCTTGATTAATTGTCATAATGTCAGCAAAATTTAATTCTACATTAGTGCAGTCTTTAAGGGTTTCTTTTAATATATCTTTTAAGCGGTTATCAATTTCAAAAGTTACAACTCTTTTTGCTTTTTGTGAAATTGCCCTTGTTAATGTGCCTGCTCCTGTGCCTATTTCAAGCACTTCATCATTTTTGTTTAAATTGCAGTCTTCAACTATTGCATTTAGTAAATTTGTATCTGTTATAAAATTTTGACCAAATTTTTTAGCAAATTCAAAATTATTTGCTTGTAAAATTTTTGTTACTTCCATAAATTTTCCTTTTGTTATTAATCTTTTAAATTAAATATTTTAAAAACATTTTGTGTTGTTTTTGCATAAACTTCTTCTTCACTTACATTTAATAGTTCTGCTATTTTTTTAGCAACTAATGTTACATTAAATGCTTCATTTTCTTGTCCCCTAAATGGTTCTGGTGTAAGATAAGGACTGTCTGTTTCAAGTACAATATTATCAAGTCCAACTTCCTTTACTACTTCTTTTAGTTTTGCACTATTTTTAAAAGTGATAACTCCGCCTATTCCTAGATAAAAACCAAGTTTAATATATTCTTTTGCTGTTTCAATACTTCCACCAAAACAATGAATAATTCCATTTAGTCCTTGATAGTCTTTTAAAATTTTTATTGTATCTTCTGTTGCTTCTCTTGTATGAATACTAATGGGTTTATCATATTTTTTTGCTAGGTCAAGTTGTTTTATAAAAACTTCTTTTTGTTTTTCTCTATCAGATAAATCATAGTAATAATCTAAACCAATTTCGCCAACTGCGTCAGCATCTTGAATTAGGCTTTCTAACTTTTCAAAATTTTCCTTATTCATATCTTTTGCATAGTGTGGGTGTATACCAATAACAGAGTAAGCATTTTTATATTTTTTGCATGTGTTAAAAACTATTTCAACATCTTTCATACTTGTGCTTATTGCAAAATATTTATCTCCGCCTTTTTCAAAAAATGTTTCAAGCACTTGCTCTGGGCTTTTTGTTATGCGTTCATCAACAATATGTGAGTGTGTATCAATTATCATTTTTGCTAATTCCTTTTTAAGTAATATTCAATTATAACATAACATACATTATAATGTCAAAGGTAGAGATTAAAATGAATTTATTATGGACTATTTTAGTAGTTGGAAGTATTTTGCTTTTTATAATCCAAGACCCCAATTTACTACTTACTACTGCAACAACTTCCATTTACGATTCATTAAAAATGTGTTTTACGCTTGCTGGCATTTATATTTTTTGGCTTGGCATAATTCAAATAATGCAGGATAGTGGATTGGCGGACAAACTATCAAAGATTTTAACTCCTATCATTTTTATTTTGTTTGGCAATATTGATAAAGAGGCAAGTAGGTTGATTGCAATTAATATATCTGCAAATTTATTAGGATTAGGTAATGCGAGTTTGCCTGCTGGGTTAAAAGCGATGCAAAAGTTAGATAACAAAAAAGAAAAGGCAAGTCAGCAAATGATAATGTTATTTGCATTAAATTGTTGTTCTATTCAACTATTGCCCAGCACGATAATTCTAATGCGTAGTGAAGGTGGAAGTTCTTCAAGTAGTGATATAATATTGCCAATTATTTTAGTTAGTGTAGTTTGCTTTATGTTAAGTATCTTTTTAGTTAAATTGTTGTTTAGGGAAAATAAAAAATGAGTGCATACATTATGCCTTTATTAATTTTGCTTGTTATTATATATGCAAGCATTAAAAAGGTAAATTCTTATAACAGTTTTTGTAAAGGTGCAAAAGAGGGGTTTAATATGGTGTTAGATATAATGCCTTATATATGTGCCATAATGCTTGCTATCGCATTTATGCGTTACAGTGGGCTTGGAGAATATATAATAAAAGCATTTGCACCAGTGCTTAATTTTTGTGGAGTTCCAAGTGAGTTAACAGAGTTTATAATATTAAGGCCGTTTACTGGAAGTGGTAGTTTGGCTCTTTTGCAGGATATTATAAATACTTATGGAGCAGATAGTAGAATAACAAGAATAGCAAGCACTATAATGGGGAGTAGTGAAACGGTTTTTTTTGTAAGTGCATTATATTTTGCTAAAACTTCTGCTAAAAATATTGGTAAAGCGGTGATAATGATGCTTGTGGTTAGTTTTATTGGCGTCATTTTATCTTGTCTTGTGTGTCAGATACTCTAATTTACAAGAATAACATTTATTAATAAAATAGTTAGTTATTAATTTACTAACTATTTTTTAAAAATCACTCAAAAGGTATTGCAAAAATTTTTAAAATTATATATTATATAATATATATAAATCAAATTTATTTAAAGAAATGTTATAAATTTTAAGGAGTGATAAAAATGTTAATAGATGAAATTAAGCAAAGAAATGTACAAGCAATTAAGGAAAAAGATGCAAATGCAAGGGCGATACTAGGAATAGTAATGAATAAATATTTGCTTGGAAGCGTAGAAAAAAGAAGCAAGCAAGAAGAAATGACTGATATTGATATGGTTGCAATTTTGCAAAAAACTATTAAAGAATTAAATGATGAGATGGAAACTTATGAAAAAGCAGGTAGACAAGAGCAAGCAAATGAAATCAAGTATCAAAAAGCATTGCTTGAAGGTTATTTACCTCAAATGATGAGTGAAGAAGAAATTTTAGAGGTTATTAATGGTTTAGATGATAAATCTATTGGTAATGTTATGAAACATTTTAAAGCGAATTATGCTGGGAAATGCGATATGGGTACAGTTCAAAAAGTTTTGAAAAGTATTTAATTAGTTGTCATTATGGTTATATATAAATAATTTTAATATCATAAAAAGAGAAACAATAAACAGGCTTAAAGATAAATAGTAGATTAAGTAGGGTAAAGTTATGCAAAAGCAAGAGTTTGTGGAATTGGTACAAAATTTCATTGTACCATTATTTACTGGAAGTGAATTAGAGGGTGAAGAAGAATCAACAATAAGAGATGCAGAAGTTGCGCAAGGTGCAGGCGGAACAATTCTATGTAAACCTCATAAAAATGATGATTATCGTTTAATAATTAGAAGAGAACAACCTTTCAAAAGGTTTGAAATACAATTAGTACGTGCTATATTAGAAGAGTTGAGTAATGTGTATAAATATAACATTAGAGAAGTTGCCTATAAAAAATCACTACAACAATATGCGTTAGAGAAAGCAATTTGTAAAAGTATTAGTGATAAAAGTGTTGATACTTTACTTGCACTTATTTATGAATTGACAATTTGGGGAAGTAGGACTTATGAAGGCGAAAGACCAACTTTCGGATTTATAGTTTCGCCAAGAAATATAAATGATAAAACACAAACTCCTATTCATTTTACAAAAATGCTATCAAGGGATTTTTCAACAATGCTATCAGATGGCTGTACAGGCGTTATGTTTATAAATGCAAAAGGAATGCTATTAAACTATTACAATTTGCCTAATATCAGCGACCAAAATGTTTATGCACCATTTGATTACATTAAAATGGCAAAGGCTTGTCAAAAAGGGAGAGTTGGCATAGCACTTATAAATAATGGGGACTTGCTTATTTTTAGCGAGGGCGAGTTGGTTTTTGCGAAAAGGCGTGGTTCGTGGTCAAGTTTTAGTCATGATGAAATTATTCAAAAGATTTCAGATAAGACTAAACCAGAAGTGCAAGAAGCAGTTTATCTTTCAGCGTTAGACGTAAGTTTTGCACATACTGGGGCTTGTATTTGTTATTTGAGAAAGGACCAAGAAAAATCTGCTTTGAAGCATATTGATATTTATGACTTGTTAAGTGAAGAAATGTACAATGCAAAACTTGAAATGATAAAGGCAAATAAAGGCAAAGAACAAGTAGATGAAGATAATATGGAAGAAAATGAAAATGCTGATTATCCTGAAAGTTTTAGCGAGTTCTTAAAAAGTGATAAGGCGGTTAAAGTTTGCTCTCTTATAAAAATAATCAGCGGAAAGAAATTCCATGAACTTGATAGAAAATTGCGTGCGGATTTGCTTGCAATAGATGGTGCTACAATAGTTGACCACGATGGAAATATTTTATGTATTGGTGCTATTGTTGAAATTGAAGCAGGTAGTAGTGGCGGTGGTAGACTTGCGGCGGCTAGAACATTGGGTAGATATGGAGTTTCAATGAAAGTTTCTATGGATTCTACAATTACAGGCTATGGTTATGATTATAAGAAAGGAAAAACTAGAACTCTATTCTTTATTTAAAGGTACTTACTTATCAAAGTAACTATAAAGTGCAGTAGTTATAAAAGTTAAAATAAAAATACATTATGAAATTTTTTGATGTTTTAAAAGATGAATTAGTTGAGTTTTTCTTTCCTCCAAATGTTAGTTGCTATATTTGTGATGATGACTTGGATAAAAAATGTAAGACTCATATTTGTGATAAGTGTAAAAGTGAGTTGCCTTTTATTCAAAATCCTTGTAAAAAGTGTGGTAAAGGTGTTGAATTGGGTAGTTCCTGCCAAAGTTGCATAAGTCGTAAATATTATTTTGATAGAGCAGTCGCTGTTGTTGATTTTGATGGAATTGCAAAATTTTCTATATATAAGTTGAAAATGCATTCGCATAGATATATGGCGGACTTAATGGGCTATTATATGTATTGTGCTTTTATAAATGCAAATTTATCAGCAGATACTATTGTATGTGTTCCAATGCATAAGAATAAACAAAGAAAGCGTGGCTATAATCAAGCAAGAGATTTGCTAAAAAGTTGCAATAAATATTTAAAGTTGGAAGATTTAAGTAAATTTATTGTGCAAAACGAATTGAGTCCTGCACAAAAAGATTTAAATGCGAGAGATAGATTTGCTGTTGCAAAAGATAAATATAAATTAATTGGAGCAACCAAATTTAGAGATAGAACGATTGTAATAATTGATGATGTTTTTACAACTGGTGCGACAACAAGTGCTATTGCACAAATATTAAAGTATGCTGGTGCTAAAAAGGTTTATGTGTTAACTTTTGCGTCAGTACCCTATGATGTTGAAAAACAATCTGCATTTGATGAGTTTTTTGCTTATTAAATATTTTATATTAAACTATTAAATAAAAGTATATGGTTTTAGAAATAGGGAAAAGAAAAATCCAACCTTTGATAAGGCTGGCATTTTTCTTAAAGCAAAAGTAAAATGTTCTACCTTTGCAATATTATTATAACTCGTTAATAGGAAATTATACATTGAAAATTCAATATAGTCTAAAAAATGTGAGTTTTTTACTCAATTTAAAAATTTACAAAAAGAAATAAACTTTAATGCTTATGTACTAATTTAAGTAAAATCAAATTTTAATAATTTTTTTGCATATTTTATTTTGCTTTTGAGTAGTATAATATTAAAGAGTAAATGTTCTTAAAAGGAATAAAATAAAATGGTTAAATATGATGATTTTGCTATGCCAAGTTTAGAAAATATTGAAAATATGGCAAAAGCATACGCTGAAATGGAAAAGCAATATATAGAAGAAAAGAAAAAAAATTGCTGTGAAGATTATAATTCATTACAACAAATTTATGAAAACATATATTGTAGTTTTGATATTTTAAATAAGATTTCTGCAATATATCCAAAGAATAGAAAGTTTACTATTCTTTGTGAAAAAGTTACTAAATTAAAACTTGAATTTGAAAGTGAATTTGTAAAGTATGAACTAAAATTGCCAAATACAAAATATACTTTTGCGGAAAGTACAATAATTTTTGACCTTATAAAGCAATGGGCGGAAGTTGCTAGTCTTTGCCTTAACAATGTTAAAGATGTAAACAAAAGTAAATATTTTACATTAAAACATATTGAACTAATTAGAGAAGTTATTAAGTATTAAATAAATATTGTCGGGGTTGTAAAAGAGAGAAAAAGCATAAATTAGCATTCTTAAATGCTATTTTTTTTGTTTTTGTTGAATAATCAATTCTTATGGTCATCCTGTGTTAAATTGAAAAAAATAAGATTTACCAAGAAAAATTATTGTCTTCTAAATGTATTATTAGGCTATTTACTGTTTCATAATACTAATAAGTAATTAATCTTTGAAATTTGAAAAATGATGCATTTTTACTAGTTTTAGCGGTTAAAATAGTAGTATTAAGCAAAAATTTATGTCAATTTGACAAATTTTATAAATATTTTTCCTTTAAAATGCAAGAATTTGCTTTAATTAGTTGACTTTAATTTTTAAGTCTAGTAAAATTAGAATAGTTTATTTAGTTAATCGGAGGTATAAAATGTCTAATAACCCTAATATGCCAAATAACCTAAGGCGTCCACCTATGAGACCTAATCCTAATATGATGAGAAACAGACCGCAAGGCGGACCACCACGTCCACCTTTTGGACCTAGACCTAATTATAATCAAAATATAAATCAAAATAACAACAACCAAAATAACAATGCAAATAATAATAACTTTAATAATCAACAACAACAGCAACAACAAGGACCATCTGCACAAGATATGTTTGCTAATTTAACGCAAGCATATAATAATATGGTTAATAATTTGCAATTTATGAATGCGGTTGGTATTGTTAATGGGATTTATCAAAATGCTACAAATATGCAAAATAAGTTTGCTAGTCCTTTTATGCACCCTGACCAAATGCAACAATTTGCTCAACAAAATGCAAATATGAATGCAAATAATTTTTATCAAAATTTAAATAACGAGAATGAAAAGCAAAAATTCTTTGATGAATTTTATTCTTACCTTACTAATAGAATGGCAAATGAAAACAATGTTGTTAAGAGTGAGCCTGTGCAAGAAAAACCAGTTAAGGAAGAAGTTGTACAAGAGGAAGTTAAGGAAACTAGGTACGCAGTATTAGAATCACAAAAGGAAAATTTAAGTCTAGCTGATTATTTAAATAAAGAGTGTGATGAGAGTGAATTTTCTAAATTTACTCCTGTTGATTTAGAGCCGATTAACTTTGAAGAGCCTAAATGCGATATGGAAGTTGACTCTCCATTAAATGCAATAGATGGTGGTGTTTTAGATGTTCAAGAATATGATGAAGATGAATTACATGATATTTTAGAACGTTTAGATAAAAAGAATGAAGATGTAGCTAATGATATTGAAGAAAATGAGTATTCAATAGAAGAAAGTGAAGATGCGATAGATGAAGAAATGCTTCAATTACAAAAAGAGTTGCAAGAACTAGAAGAACTTTATCAAGAAAACTTTGAAGAAGAAGCGGAAGACAATCAAGAAGAATTATTGTTTTTAAATGAAGAATCTGATGATAATTTTGAAGAAGAGCAAATAGATGAGGATTTGGACTATTTATTTGAAGATAGTGAAAACGATAATGAGTTCCTAGTTGATGAAGAACCAGAAGAAGTGCTTTTTGATGATGAAGATTTAGTTGAAGAAAATCAAGAAGAGGAAATTCAAACTGAAAATGATGAAGTTGATTATTCTAATTTAACTATTAGCGATTCTTATGCTGACCAAGAAGAAACAGCAAAAGAAGAATTGAATGAAGATTTAGATGAAGAAGTGGAAGAAGAAAAAGTAGAAGATTATTCAGATATTATTGTAGATGAAAGTGGTGAAGGGTTAATCAATCATAACATGACATCAAAAGTATTAAATGCGGAAGATGATGTAAAGGAAATTTACAATGATATTAAAAACTATCTATTAAGTTATAAAGGTATCAAGTCAAGATATTCAAGTGCTTGTGAAAGTTTTAGATTGTCAAGAAAATTAATGGCTAAATTTGTAATTATTGGTAGAACTGTTAAATTATATTTAGCATTAGACCCTGATGAATATCCTAGCAATATTTATCATCAAAAGAACGAATCTAAAAAGAAAGCGTACGTTGATGTTCCGTTTATGGTTAAAATTAAATCTAGTTTAAGTAGAAGAAAAGCGAAAGAATTAATAGATAAAATGATGGCTGAAAATGACCTAGTGAAGAACTTTAAATATAAAGAGAAAGACTATGTGGAAGAATTAAGGCTATCTAGCGAAGAAGAATAAAAAAAGTATTGCTATTTAAAAAGGTTATTACAAAGTAATAGCCTTTTTTCTTTTTTTCAATGTATTAGCAAAATAATTTAATTATCTGCCGTAGAAGTTTTGCTAATGCTAATATATTTAAGAAAAGATATTTATGTGTAAATTTAAAAATTAATGCCTTTTAATTGACTATTTTGTAATTTTATATTATGCTATTTATGTAGGAAATTTAGATTACTATCTAATATTATATAAAAATTTAAGTTATGTTAAATTTTGTTTAAGGAGTATTTTTATGACAGAATTTTTTAAAAAAGTAGCAACAAATAGAGTTGTGGTTTCTGCTATATTGGTAATATGTGGTATTTTATGTGTTGCTATGCCACGTAGTATTTTACCTATGATTTCATTAATAATAGGTATTTTCCTATTTCTATATGCTATTATGCAACTTGCTAACATATTATCTGTTAAAGATGGTAGATATACAGGTTTTTCAATAGTTGCTTGTGCATTAAGTTTTATTTTGGGTTTAGTATTAATATTAAATCAAGATGTAGGGACTATTGCAGTTGGTTTGATTACTGGTATTTGGGCATTGATTTCAGGGTTAGTGCATTTAAGTCAAGTATTTATGCTTGCAAAATTAAGAATGAACTATGTTGATAAACTTATTCAATGTATAGTTGAACTTATTTTAGCAATTTTAATGTTTGTAAATATGAATAATATGGTGGCTTTACAAATCATAATTTTAGGTGTTATTTTGATTGTGTATGGTATTTACAATATTGTTATGTATATTACATACTTAAAAACTAGCGAGCAATTAAAAGAGGCAGGTCAAGAAGAAATGGCTAATAAAGATTCTTCTAATATTGAAATTGTTATTGAAGATGATTCAAGCGTTAATGACAACGATAATTAGAATTCATAAAGTTAAAAGAGAAACTATATTTAAAAAATCTTTAAATATAGTTTTTTGTTGCGTTTATGTATTTAAGAAAAGTTCTAAACAAAAGATTTTTACAAATATTCTACAATTTAATTATAAACATTGACATTAATTTAAAATTGTGCTAGTATAATTTGATTAAAAAAAGGGGAAGGAAATGAACGGAAAAACAAAGAAAATTTTTGGTGTATTTATAAAAATATTTTGCATTTTATTAGGTACTTTTATTTTAGGTTGTGCTTATAACTTATTTTATGCACCTAATGATATTGTTTTAGGTGGCTTTGGTGGTTTAAGTATGTTAATATCTGGGTGGCTTGAAACAGTGAACCTTTATATTGATATGAATATTATTTATTTTGCATTAAACATACTGATTTTTATTTTTGCTGTTAAATTATTAGGTAAAAGTTTTGCCTTTTATACATTAATAGGAATTACTAGTTATACTGTATTTTTATCATTAACTGAATTTGTTTCTACTATTACAATTCCTAATGACTTGCTACTTTGTTGCCTATATGGTGGTGTTTTAATGGGTGTAGGTGTAGGAATAGTGGTTAGAGTTGGTAGTTCTACTGGTGGTGCTGATTTATTAGGTTGTATTGCTAATCACTTTTCTCGCAAAATGACTGTTGGTAATGTAAGTATGGTTATTAATTTCATTGTTGTTATACTTTCAGTTTTGACTTATGGTATTGAACTATCTTTATATTCAATAATTTCAATTTATATTAGTGGGATAATAACAGATTTAGTAGTTGAAGGTCCTAAAACAGTTAAGGCTTACTACATAATCTCAAAAAATTATGTTGAAATTTCGGATGCGATAATGAATAAACTAGGTAGGGGTGTTACAGCACTTCATGCAGAAGGAATGTACACAAGAAATGACCAAAGAGTTTTGCTTTGTATTGTTTATAAGCATCAAATTGGGAGTTTGAAAAATATAATTTATTCTATTGATAACAAGGCTTTTGTTTATTCAGTTTCTGTAAATGATGCTATGGGTAAAGGATTTTCAACTTTATCACCATCGCAAAGTATATTGCAAAGATTAACACTTAAAAACAAAATAAAAGCAGTTCCTGCTCAAAATTTGCAAAATGATATTAATTTATCTCCTTTGCCAACAACTGATGGAGTTAATGTCTTTGAAGAAAATTTTAAAGAAGACTTAATTGTAAGTAGAGATGCAAATGCTGTAAATGAAAGTACACAAAAACAAGTAGTGGAGAAAAAAGCAAAAACTAATCAAACAAAGAAGTCTAATTCAAAAAGTAAAACTTGTAAAAGTAGTGAAACAAAGACAACAAAGTCAACAAGTAACAAAAGTAATGCAACAACAAAACAAAAGTAATGCAACAACAAAACAAAAGAAAACAACCACTAAAAAGGCGGAAAAATAATGAAAAACTAGCACAAAATAGTGCTAGTTTTTTCATTTTTATATTACAAACTTTGTTCTATTTCTTTTAGTTTTTGTTTTCTCTTTGCTTTAAAATATGTGCCTGTATTTTTATTTGATAATATTTGTTTAATAGCGTGGATGTTGCTACTATTTGCAATAACGCAATCAATACCAGCATTTGTTGCATCTTCACACGCTTTGATTTTTGTTTGTATTCCGCCAGTACCAAGGCTAGATTTACTTTCGCTTTTTTCAATTTTCAAGTCTTCTATATTTTCAACTTCCTCTATCTTTTGTGCATCAGCATATTTATTAGGGTCTTTTGTAAATAATCCATCTATATCACTTAATAGTATAAGTAAATCTGCTTTAACTAATCTTGCTACTATTGAAGATAGGTTGTCGTTATCTCCAAGTTTTATTTCTTCTACTGAAATTGAATCGTTTTCATTGATAATTGGAATTATATTCAAATTAAGCATTTCATTTATGCAATTTTCTGCATTTTCTCTTGTTTGCTTATTATCTATAACATATTTTGTTAAAAGTAATTGCCCTGCGGTATAGCCATAATCAGCAAAGCATTTATTATAAATTTCCATTAAATTGCTTTGTCCTACGCACGCTAATGCTTGTCTTTTACCTAAATTTTCTGGTTTTGTAGTTATATTTAGCCTTGACATTCCTGTTGCAATAGCACCAGAAGAAACTAGTATTACTTCAACGCCACTATTTGTAATGTCGCTTATTTCTCTCGCAAATCTGTCTATTCTATCTATATTTAATTTGTGTGTATCGCTATAAGTTAGACTGCTAGAACCTATTTTTACTACTATTCTTTTTACTTTACTAAAATCTCTTCCCATTTTTTCACTTCCTTTTAATTTTATTATACATTTATTTTACTTTCAAGTCAAGGTGTAATTTAAGGGAAAATTTTCAAATTTAAAATATAAAAGTTAAGAATAGTTAAATGATAGTTTTTATTTTTATATTGATGGAAGTTTTTTTAAGATAAAAATACATAAATTGAAAAGATATTTTTAAATAAATTTCAAAAAGTGCTTAAAACGCTTGACAAAAGGTAAAAAGAGAGCATATTGAAAATAGATTCAATGTGTTCTCTTTTTTAAAGTGATATAAGTAAAATGGCAAGTAGTATGCAAAATATGGTTATGCCTATTTTTGTTCTTTTCATTATTTTATGTCTTTTTTGTGCTGTTTTATCATAGTATTGTTTGTTTATTATTTCTGTTACATTTGCATTGTCGCTAATGCTTATAAATTTTTCATTTTCTTCTTGCTTTAAAATTGTAAATGTGAGTTGTGTTGATGTTTCCATTTTTATTTGTGTTTTAAATTCTATAATGTGAAATTTTTTGTTTTGTCTTGCGTCAAATAATCCAAATATACTAATAAAGAAGCAAAATAAGGTCCAGAAAAACCAGTATTTTCCTATATAGTGGTGTGGTTTGTATATGATAATTTCTGCTGTATTAGTTTCTATTTCGCTTTCACAATATTTAATGCCCTTTGAATTTGTTTTAAAGGTTACCTTATTGCCATTTATAGTCATATTCTGTAATGAGTCATTATATCCGTTAAAATAAATTTCTAATTTTGCCATATTGTTCCTCCTAATGCATAATAGATTACAAGTGCGACTATCATTAAAATTATAGATAATGAAATAAAGATAATTCTTACAATATGGTTTTTCCCATTGCTCACAATGAGCATAATAAGGGATAATATACATAGAATAATTCCTGCTATTGAAAAATATGGAATTAATGAAAAACAAGTTTGACTGATATTTGTAATTAGGTCGTTTGTGCTTCCGCTAGTTACATCTAGCATAAAGTTCCATAACTTACTTAATATACTATCAGGAATTAATAATATCATTCCTAGTGTGAAGATTACTAATAATATACACAAGAGTAGTACGCATATAATTAACAATGTATACATTAAAGGAATAAGTATTGTGGATAGTGATACTAATATTATTAGTACTGCACAAGTAAATGCTATATTTGAAAATATCTTGCCTAATCTATCACATTTCATTTGTGTTAGCAATTTTTTAGGTGGAGATATTGTTTTTGATGTTTGCTTGCTTATTTCTTCCATTAAGTTCTCCTTTTATTTAAGTATATCACAATAATGCTTATAATTAATTGTTTTTTTGTTGTTTTTAATTATAGAACAAAAGGTCTTTTATGCTATTCATAAAGAAATATGTTGTGCTTGTTTTTGTAGAATTATGACTTGTTTTTGATTTAATCTTAAAATGTAGATAATTTCCTTGCTTTTATTTAGGGTTTTTGTTATTATATAATATAGTTTTAAAAACTAGATTAATTTTTCAAAATTTAATCTTGAAAAATATATTATGCAAATTAATAGTAAGGGGGTATTTATGGAAAAAACTATGGAAAATATAGTAAAATTGAATTTAGATATTACTAAAAAGGATAAGCATAAGGATTTGCCTAAATATAGTAAAGGCGAAGAACTTATTAATGCAATTTCGCATATTGTGGGTGCTTCGCTTTTTATAGCAGGGTTAGTCTTGTGTTTAGTTTTTGCTAATGATAGTATTACAGTTTGGGGAAGGGTAGCATTAATTGTTTATTGTGTGAGTATTATTTTAATGTTTACTACAAGTTGTATTTATCACTTTTTAGGGCGAAATAGTGGCAAAAAAGTATTTAGAATATTTGACCATTGTGCCATATTTCTTGCTATTGCTGGCACTTATACTCCGTTTTGTTTTATTACATTAGCGGATACTTTATGGGGTACATTGATAGGCATTTTTGTTTGGTTATTGGCTATTTTAGGTATTGTGCTTAATGCTGTTGGGTTAAATAAAAAAAGCATCAAAGTATTTTCAATTATTGCCTATTTAGCAATGGGATGGTGCATAGTGGTTGCACTTATTCCGCTTTTGGAAGTTTTAGATTTTAATGGCTTTTTATGGCTACTAGCGGGTGGACTCGCTTATAGTTTGGGTGCAATATTTTATGGAGTGGGCAAGAAAAAGAAATATATGCATTGTTTATGGCATTTCTTTGTTTTAATTGGTGCTATCTTACAATTTATTGCAGTTTTCTTTTATGTGGTATTGTAAAAATCGTAGTATACAAAACGAATATAGTGAAATTTAAGTAAAAAAGACAATCATTTTATGCGAACCATAAAGTTGTGGAACGCTTTGAAATGGATTGTCTTTTTTTCTAGATATATTAAAGGTGTAGGCTAATGAAATGAATATGATTAAAGTAAGTTTGTTCAGCGTGATAGCATTTTACTAGCAACACATATATTTAGTTTTGATAATGTTTTTTATTATATACTTTATAAAACAAAAAAACAACTAGGGAACCTAGTTGCTGTGTAAGAATAAACACGTTCAAAGAATGTAGGAACATATGAATGTCTGCATTTTATTGCAGGGAGTAGAATTCCGTTAAAACCATTACTTTGAAGGGGATAGCATTTACCTTACACTTATATTATATACAAAAATTTCATTTTGGCAATACCCTTTTTAAAAATTTTTTAAATTTTTTTTAAAATTTTTCTACTTTCTAGGATTTATAAGGAGTTTTTGCACTAAAAATTTTTGTAAAATCTTATAATTAACGAAAAATATTTATAAAAATAAGATATTTAAGGTGTTTTTTATTCTTTATTTTTTCTAAATTATCATTTTGCATTTTGTTTTTGAATATAAATATCCTATGAAAAAATTATCATTTATTGCAATAAAGAAAAAATCTCTGCTTATTTTCCTTGTTGCCTTTTTATGTGTTTGTTTATTTAGCGTTGGAATTTATTATACAAGCAAAAGTGTTTCTGTTCCTATTACTGAATATGTCGTAGTTATTGATGCAGGGCATGGTGGAATTGATGGTGGCGTTGTTGGTGCAAGTGGCGAAAGTAAGGAAAGTGATATTAATCTTGCGTATAGTCTTTGTTTAGGTGCTTACTTTGAGGGGCTTAATTTTAAGGTGGTTTATACTAGGCAAGATGATAACGGACTTTATAGTGAGTTTGCTACAAATAAAAAAGTTGATGATATGAAAAAGCGGGAACAAATAATAAATTCTGCAAAACCAGATTTGGTTATATCAATGCATCAAAATGGTTTTACATTGCCTGACCAACGGGGTATTACTGCTTTTTATAAGATAGGACACGAGGAGAGTAAAGCGCTTGCAGATTGTATTCAAGAAAGATTTCAAAAGAAGATTGAATATGCAAGAGCGGAGGCGTTACCTGGCGATTATTTCATATTAAACTGCACTAATACTTTGAGCGTGCTTATTGAGTGTGGATTTTTAACTAATCCAGATGAGGAAGTGCTTCTTCAAGATGTGGATTATATGAATAAGGTTTGTCATGAAATATTTTCCGCTTGTGTTATGTATTTTATTGATAGTCATAAACTTACATATTAATAATTTAGATTTGTAGGAAGTTTAAGCAAGACAAAAATAAGTAATTTAAATTACGATGCTTAAATTATGTTGCTAAATTAGCAGGTTTAGGATATAATTTTGATACTATTTAATTTGTCATTTGCTACTTTTTTGCTTGTAAAAATTTATAAAATAGGTTAAACTAATTTTAAAACTATTTTAGTTTTGTAAAATGAAATATCTTTGTTGATACAAATTGGGAGAAAGATGAAAAATAAAAAAATTAAATTATTAGCACTTTTTTGTTGCTTAACTTTATGTGTCCTTTTTAGTGGTTGTGCAAAAGTAACTTATTCACTTATTAGACCTGATGACTACACAATAACACAACAAATTAAAGTAGAACTAGATAGTGATGCGATAAATGAGCATGGTGTTAATTTGATAGAAATGAAGAGCGATATAGAAAATTATGTTTTATCATATAATTCACAAATGCAAAATCAATTTAATTCTAATTTAATTACATTAAGTTTACTTTCAACTTATGATAGTACTTTGGCAACAAAACTTAAAAATGCAGTTATTGCTGAATATGCGTGGTTAGGTAATACATTTATTTATAATATTCATTTTAATGCAATTATTGAAGATTCAACTTTGGTTTTACCTGTGGAAAATGTTTACTATTTTTATTACACTGGTTCGTTTGAGCAAGAAGATGAAGAAAATGACGGCATTGAATCACAGTTAAAAGAAGATTTATTTATAACAATGTATAAGGAAACCTACACAACTAGTTTTGATAGTGTTATGTGTGATACAATAGAACAAGCATTTTTAGATAAGTATGGTATATACGGGTTTACAACAGAAGATGTTGCTTATGCATATCAATATGGGCAACAATATTCAAGAGTCCATAGTGATGCTGACTATATAACTAATCAAGATGGTGTTTATATTCATACTTGGAATTTAGATAGTAAAGATGAAGAAATAACTTTGTATAGGTTATACGCTAATCAAATTCCTTGGTATGTTGTGGCTATTATTTGTGGGCTTTTATCTGTGGCTATTGTATTTACTATTGCGTATGTTAAAAATAGAAAATCAAAGTTGGCGACAAATGTTGAAATTAATCAAAATAATTTAACTGATGCAAAATAATGCATCAGTTTTTTTGTTAAAGAAAGAGAATTGTAATATATTAATATTTTTTAATGAGTTTTTTATAACACTTTTTTTAAAGAAATTTTATGTCATTTTGCAAAAAATGGATTGTTAAATTGAAAATATTATTTGCTAATTGATGCGTGCTTGTTTTCTGTATTTTTAGTTTTTATAGAAAATTAATTAATAATATTCATTATAAAAATAAAATTATTCAATTTTTTCCGCAAAATGTAAAGAATTTTAGCAAAAAGACTTGACAAATTTTAGGCGGGGGGGGGTAAAATAAAAAAATAAGTAACTAATGTGCTGTTAGTTATAGTAATAAAAATAAAAAAGGAGTTTAAAATGTGGACAGAAATTAAATCTAAAATTAATAAAATTTATGTAGTAGTATTTGCGTTGATAGTGCTAATTTGTCCGCTTGTTTTTACGGGCTGTGCAGAGGTGAAAATTACAGAAGTAATTGCAGAAGATTATAATACTGAATTTTTCGTTGGAGAAGATTTTAGTACTGGTGATGATTTTGAAGTTTTCGTAGAATATGATGATAATGGTGATTTGGTGAGACTATTGAGCCATAGTTATGATGTAGATTCTTCTGATTATGACAAAACAAGAGTTGGGACTTACGATATTGTAGTAAGTGTGAATAAAACTAAAAAAACTTATACTTATCAAGTTACTGTAAAATCTCCTGTACTACTAAAAAATGAAAATAATTTATCATTTACTATACCATTTACTAGTGGATACAATCAGGAAGTCTTTGTTAGTGATTGTGAAACTTATGTTGTAAGTGTAGTTGTTCCAGCGTATGTAAAGAAAATGAATAATGTTTGGTATAGCGGTAACGATGTGACAACAAGTTTTGGATATAATGATACCGTTTATAAAGTAACAAGGATAGATTATGATACATTCAAGGATTGTAGTAATTTAACAAGTGTAACAATTCCAAGTACTGTAACCGATATAAGAAGTGGTGCATTTGATGGTTGTAGTAGTTTAAGTACTATAGAAGTAGACAATAACAATACTGTGTATGATAGTAGAAATAATTGTAATGCAATAATTGAAACAGAAACAAATAGTCTGTATGTTGGTTGTAAAAATACAACAATTCCAAGTACTGTAACAAGTATAAGCGCTGGTGCATTCTATAATTGTAGTGGTTTAACAAGTATAACAATACCAAATAGTGTAACAAGTATAGAAAACGCTGCATTTTTAGGATGTAGTAGTTTAACTAGCGTTTATATTGATAGTGAAACTATTGCAATTGGTATAAATGCGAAGAATTCATTTGAATATTTAGTAAACTATGCAACTACAATTTATATTAATGAAGAAATTGTGGATGGTGGTGCTAGTATTGGAAGTTATATTACAAGCAACTTTACTAGAAGTACATCTGCTATTAGTGGTTATTATGTATATACAAAAAATTAAAGTTTTTGTAAGAAATTAGATAAAAGTGGGCGGTTTAGGTAATCTAAATACGTCTACTTTTTTATGTGTGTTTTGCGTGTTGGTTGATAGTGTTGAAGTAATATTGTATGTTTAGTTAGTTGGAGAATAAAGGTTTGGTGATAGTCGTAATTATAGATAATATTTTTTCAACTTTTTTGCGTTAAGCCCTTTTCAAATTAATTAATTTGTGGTATTATAGTTATAATATATTACAGCATAACCATCTTTGGTTATGTTTTTGCAATTTATATATGCTTGAAAAAAGTGTAAATTAATTGATTAAAAAAGTTAAGGAATTAAAAAATTAAAACAAAAAATTTAAAAAGGGAAAAGGATAAAAAATGATAAACGAAAAAATTAGAAATGTAGCGATAATTGCCCACGTTGACCACGGCAAAACATCGCTAGTAAATGAAATGCTTAAACAAGGTGGAGTGTTTAGGGAAAATCAAGAAGTAGAAGATAGAGTTATGGATAATAATGCCATAGAAAGAGAAAGGGGCATTACAATTTTAGCTAAAAACACTGCTTGTGCGTATAATAGTGTTAAAATCAATGTTATTGACACTCCTGGGCATGCTGACTTTGGTGGAGAAGTTGAAAGAGTTTTAAAGATGGTTGATGGTGTTTTATTAGTTGTAGATGCTTATGAAGGACCTATGCCACAAACTAGGTTTGTACTTCAAAAGGCGTTGGAGTTAAATCATAAGGTTATAATAGTAATCAACAAAATAGATAGACCAGATGAAAGAATAACAGAAGTAGTTGATGAAGTTTTAATGCTACTTATGGAACTTGATGCAACTGATGAGCAACTTAATAGTCCTATTGTATATTGTAGTGCGAGAAATGGCGTAAGTAAGTTAAAAATGGAAGATGAAGCAAAAGACTTTGTGCCTTTATATGAAACTATATTAAATCATATTGATGCACCAAGTGGGGAAGAAAACGAACCGCTTCAAATGCTTGTATCTGCTTGTGAACCTAACGAGTTTGTTGGTAAACTTGCGATAGGTAAAATTACTAGGGGACAAATGAAAGTAAATCAACAAGTTACACTTTGCAACTATCACAATAGTGAAGTAAACACTAAAACAAAAGTAGTTACAATGTATCAATTTGAAGGTTTAAAGAGAGTGCAAGTTGAAACTTCAACAGTAGGCGACATTGTATTAGTTGCGGGTTGTGAAGGCGTTAATATTGGAGATACAATTTGCGATAGTGCATCTGTTGAGCCTATTCCATTTGTTAAGATTTCAGAACCAAGTGTTGAAATGACGTTTTCTGTAAATGATAGTCCTTTTGCTGGTAAGGAAGGCAAGTTTGTAACATCAAGGCATTTAAGAGATAGGCTATACAAGGAAAAGGATAGAGATTTATCTTTAAGAGTAACTGATGGGGAAACAAGCGAGCAATTTAAGGTTTGCGGTAGGGGTGAAATGCATCTTGCAATCTTAATTGAAAATATGCGTCGTGAAGGTTATGAATTCCAAGTTAGTATGCCTAGGGTTCTATACAAGAATATTGATGGCGTTAAATGTGAGCCTATGGAAAAACTTGTTATTGATGTTCCGGAAGAAAGTGTTGGTGTAGTTATGGAAAAGATGGGTGTTAGAAAGGGCGAACTACAACAAATGTCTCCGCATCAAAATCGTATGCGTATTGAGTTTAAGATTCCTGCAAGAGGATTGTTCGGTTATAAGAGCGAGTTCTTGACTGATACAAAGGGTGAAGGTGTTTTAAACTCTATTGGTATTGGATACGAACCATACAAGGGAGAAATTGAAAGAAGAACAACTGGTTCACTTGTTGCACACGAAACTGGTGATGCTGTTCAATATGGATTATTTAATGCACAAGATAGAGGTTCATTATTCATTACTGCTGGTACTCCTGTATATGCTGGAATGGTAGTAGGTTCAAATCCTAAAAACGAAGACATTGTAGTTAATGTTTGTAAGAAAAAGCATTTATCTAACTGTCGTAGTAGTTCTAGTGATGAGGCATTAAGACTTATTCCTATTCAACCACCATCACTTGAAGCATCACTTGACTTTATTGGCGATGATGAATACTTGGAAGTTACTCCAAAGAGTTTAAGAATAAGAAAAATTATTTTAGACCACAGCGAAAGAATGCGTGTAAGAATGAGAGGAGTTAAGGCAGGTGAATAAAAAGGACTTTAATACAAATTTTAGTTACTTTTTTAAGGCGATTTTGATTGCATTTATTCCAATTATGGTTATAATGATAGTGTTGACACCTTATGTTAGTGAGTTAGTGTTATGGCTAATTACGCTTGTTCTAGTTGGGGCGACGCTATTAATCGCCTATGTTATTAGATTAAAGAAAAAAGATGAAATAGAAGAAAAAGAAAAAAAGAAAAAAGATAAGTTTGACCCTTATGCTGATTAATCTTTTATTTTCATAAAATCAAGGAAAAACTATTTAAACATTTTAATAAATTGGATTACTGCATTTAAAATAAAATTAATTCTGCATACTAATTGTGCGGTGTAAGTTCTATATGATAGAATTTAACAAAGGCAATTAGTGATGAATGGTTTTAAATTTAATTTGTCAATTTTAATCTATTTGAAAAGTTGAGATTTTACTTTTTGGATAAAAGGAGTGAGTTATGGCGAGAAGTACAAAATCAGTTCCTAGAATGATGCCTCATAATAATGAAGCGGAACAAAGTGTTTTAGGTTCTGTACTTATAGATGATAATGCATCTATTACTGTATTTGCTACATTGAAAAAAGATGATTTTTATATGGAAGTGCATCAATTAATTTTTGATGCTATGTATGAAAATTATAATGCTAATAAACCTATTGATTTTGTTACTTTAAGTGAGGTTTTAAATAAGAATGGAAACCTTGATGCAGTGGGTGGTTATGAATATATAATGCAACTAACAAACATTGTGCCTAGTGCTGTTAATCTTGACTTTTACATTAATATTGTTAAAGAGAATAGTTTGAGAAGAAAACTAATTGAAGTAGGGCAACAAATAATATCTACCTCGTACGAAGCAGATGGTAATGTTGCAATGGATAATGCTGAAAAATTAATTTTTGAAATTGGCAAGGATGAAGAGCGTAGTGATATTGTAAGGATTTCAACTACCATTGATGATGTTATAAGTAAATTTGAATTGATTCAAAAAGATAAATCTGCACTACGAGGAATTACAACTGGCTTTTATGGGCTAGATAAAATTACAAATGGATTGCAAAGGTCTGACCTTATATTAATTGCTGCAAGACCCGGTGTTGGTAAAACTAGTTTTACAATGAATGTAATTACTAATGCTGCTATTGCAGGTTATAAATGTGCAGTATTTTCACTTGAAATGCCGAAAGCACAAATCACGCAAAGAATTTTATGTTCACTTTCGTGCGTTGATATGGGCAAGACTTTGAGTGGTAATATGGATACAGCAGAATGGGAAAGAATGTTACAAGCAAGCGAGAAGTTGAAAGAACTAGACATATATGTTGATGACAACTCTATGACAAATCCTATTGAAATTTTGAAAAAGTGTAGGCGACTTCAAAGAGAAAATGGACTTGATTTAATTATGATAGACTATTTGCAACTTATGTCATCTCCAAAACAAGTTGAAAGTAGGCAATTAGAAATCAGTTCGTTTACAAGGGCATTAAAGATTGCAGCAAAAGAACTTAATGTTCCAATTTTAGTGCTTTCACAATTAAACCGTGCTGTTGAATCAAGAAAAGACCACACGCCAATGCTTGCAGATTTGAGAGAGTCAGGAAGTATTGAACAAGATGCGGATATTGTTATGTTTATTAACCGTATGGATATGTACGCAGATTATCAAGGCGAGCCAAACCTGTGCGAACTTATAATTGCAAAACATCGTAACGGTGAGCAAGGTGTTGTGCCATTAAGGTGGCGTGGCGAGTATGTAACTTTCGTTAGTATTAACAAAGATGCTGATGCTGAAAGTTTAGAAAAGACAGCACCGCCTACATATAAGAAGAAAGATGAAGTTGAATTTACAAAGTTAGAAAAATTAGAAGATACTCAAATTGATGAAGTATTTTAATTAAATATGTTAGTTTTATGTTGGAATAATAAAAAGAAATTTTTAAAATTTAACTAACAAGTAGTAATGTAATAACGCTAATTATGTAATTATTGGAAAAACGCATATTTTAAGCGCTAAAAAGGGCAGTATTTGCCTTTTTTATAATTACTATATAATAATTGAAAAATGTTTATCAAAAACAAGTATTTTGTGATATGAAGCAAAGATTTACAATTTATCATTATTCATTTTTACTTTAAGTGATGGTGATTGTGAATTTAAATAGAAATCAAAAAAATAATTAGAAAATTGACAACTTAAATGTGCTTTTGTAAATTATAGTTTAAGTTAGATTAAAGGAGTTATTTATGAAAAAATTGACACCAAAAGAATTATATAATATGTGGATAGAATTTTTTACAAGTCATGGGCATGTACAAATTCCAAGTGCGAGTGTTATTCCAGAAAATGATGCAACAGTATTATTTACAACTGCTGGAATGCAACCTCTTGTTCCGTACTTGCTTGGAGAAAAACATCCAAAAGGTACAAGACTTTGTAATGTCCAAAAATGTATTAGAACTAATGACATTGAATCAGTTGGAGATAGTAGTCATTTGACTATGTTTGAAATGCTAGGTAATTGGAGTTTAGGCGATTACTTTAAAAAGGAAATGATACCTTGGAGTTTTGAGTTTTTAACAAGTGAAAAATATCTAAACATTCCTATTGATAGACTTGCAGTTACTGTTTTTGAAGGTGATAGTTTAAGTCCAAGAGATGAAGAAGGTGCAACTGCTTGGCTTAATGCAGGAATAAAAAAAGAAAACATATTTTACTTATCAAAAGAACATAACTGGTGGGCTTTGGGTTCAGGTGTTGGTCCTTGTGGTACTGATAGTGAAATGTTCTACGATACTGGCAAGCCAAAATGTTGTGAAACTTGTTCCCCTGCTTGTGATTGCGGAAAATATCTTGAAATATGGAACGATGTTTTTATGCAATTTAGAGTGGAAGAAGTTGGTGGCGAGTGTAAAGAATTAAGTCAAAAAAATGTTGATACTGGCATGGGGCTTGAAAGAGTTGTTTGTATTTCTAACAATTTGGATTCTGTTTATGATAGCATTATTTTTGCTGATGCTATTAAAAAAATTGAAGAGTTAAGTGGCAAATCATATAGCGATGAAGAAAATAAAAAACCTATAAGAATTATTTGCGACCATATTAGAACAGCAACTAACATTTTAGGCGATGAAAAAGGTATTGCACCTAGTAATGTTGGACAAGGCTATGTTTTAAGGAGATTAATTAGAAGAGCAGTAAATTATGCTAGAAGATTAGGCATAAAGGCAGAGGATTTAATTCAAGTATCTAATACTTTCATTGATTACTTTGTTGCTTATAATCCTGATGTTTATAGTTCGCTTGATAATAATAGGAAGTTTATTATTGATGAACTTGCAAAAGAAATTAATAAATTCTCTCAAACTATTGTTGCTGGAACAAAAGAGTTTGAAAAACAAATGGCAAATTTAAAAGACAATACAATAGATGGTGTTTCTGCATTTAGACTTTATGATACATTTGGGTTCCCACTTGAACTTACAATAGAACTTGCAAGTGATAGGGGTGCAAAAGTTGATGTGGAAGGATACAATAAGGCTTTTGAGCATCATCAAGCAATTTCAAGGCAAGGTGCAGAAGCATCATTTAAGGGTGGTTTATCAGAAGCAAATGAAGTAACTGCAAAATTACATACTGCAACACATTTACTTTTAGGTGCTTTAAGAAAAACTTTTGGTGAGCATATTTATCAAAAGGGTAGCAATATTACGCCTGAAAGATTAAGATTTGATTTTAACTTTGAAAGAAAACTTTTGCCAGAAGAATTAAAGACTCTTGAAGATATTGTTAATCAAGCAATTAATGATGAGGTTGAAATTACTTGCGAAGAAATGCCTATTGAAAAGGCTCGTGAAAGTGGAGCGTTGGGTGTGTTTGGCGATAAATATGGCGAAGTTGTTAAGGTTTATACAATGGGAGATTACAGTAAAGAAATTTGTGGCGGTCCACACGCTAAAAATACAAAAGAATTGCATCATTTCAAAATTGTTAAAGAAGAAAGTAGTTCTAGTGGTGTAAGAAGAATAAAAGCGATTTTAGACTAATAGAATTCTATCAAATAAGTGGAATTTAATTGTACTTGTGTAAATAAAGGCACTAATTTAATTTGGTTACTTTTAAACTTGACAATTTACTTGTTTTTATGATAAAATGGTGTTAATTTTATTTCAAAAGATAATTTAATTGGAGTTAATTATGAAACAGTTTTTAAAGGATAATATCATTGTATGGATATGGGCAGTTCTTGCAATATTCACTGAACTATTTAGTATTTGTTTTGCTAATTGTTCTCCGTATCTAACAAATCCATTATATTCTATATTGTTACTTGTAGTATGTATGCTTGTTCTTATTTTAATTAAGAACGATATTGCAAAATCAATAGTTGCAACCGTTTTCTTTGTGGCACAAATTGCAATGTGTATTGGCTTTATTTATATGTATGAAAGTAATGGTACATTCTTTGATTTTAGTATGATTAATATGAGAGATGATGCTCGTGGAACTATTGAAGATTTGACATTTAATACATTGCAAACCGCTATTTTAATTCCACTTGCGATAGCATTTGTTGCTTTTCTTGTGTTCTATATTATTTATAGACATAAGCACAATATTAAGGCAGAAGGTTTGTCTAAAAACTATAAGATTATAACAAGCGTGACTGCGGGTTTAATATTAGTTGCGTTAATAGTTGTGCCAATTTATGAGGGATATGTTTCAAGTAGGCAAAGTTATACACAAATGCTTTATAATCATAATGATTCTAAATATCAAAGTGTTGGAATTTCTGGTAATGCCATTAGTGAAGTATTAAGTGGTGTACTTGCTCAAAAAGTTGATATTAGTGATGTGAATAAATTAGATTCTTATCTTTTCGGTGATGAAGAAGATAATGAAAGTGATTATTATTTGCCAACTTCACAGTTTAATGGAATAAGTGAAGGCAATAATTTAATTATGATGATGGTTGAATCTTTTGATTGGTATCCATTAACTTGGTATGATGCTGAAACTACTGCAAAAATCTATCCAAATATTACAAAACTTATGGGTGGAAGTGTGGTGTTTAATCAGTTTTATGCAAGAGAGAAGACTGATACCAGCGAAAATAATGCTATTTTAGGTTCTAATCCAACAGGTAAGTATATGAATTATGATTTTGGTACAAATGAATATCCTTACGCATTACCTAATATGTTTAAAAGAGAATATAGCGATGCAACTGTAAATGCTTTCCACCAAAACAACAACACTTTCTATAATAGAAATGTTAGTCATTTAAGTTTGGGTTTTGATAAATTCTATGGTATCGAAGCAATGAAAGACTTTGGCGTTGAAAATACTTTTGATGAATATGATTGGGGTAAAGGTGAAAGAACAAAAGATAGTGAAACTATGAAGCACATGGTTGCTGAAATGTTCCCAACTGATAAGCAATTCTTTTCATATTATTTAACATTCTCTATGCATGGTTACTATGTTGAAAGAGTAGGCTTTGGTGATTTTACTTATGTTGATGATGATGGTGAAGAATATGAAGGCGGTTATTATGGTTACTTTGATGCTTTAAATGTATTCCCTGAATCAGATGTTAAAAAAGCAAATTATTTAAGAACTTATGCTGCTGCTGTTCTTGATTTTGACAGAGCATTAGGTTATATGTTTGATTATTTGGAAGAAAATAATTTAATAGATAATACAACTATTGTTGTATATAGTGACCATAATACATATTATAATAACTTATCATATTATGCAAAGGGTATTAATGAAACATATAATAGTGAACTTTATAGAATCCCTGCAATGATTTATGATAACGATTTATATTCTGCATATAAAAATGCGTATGGTGATGATTGTTTAGATTATTGCATAGGTAATGATAACAATGATAATTATAAGTTTGTTACATTAAATAAATTTACTACAACTATTGATTTAATTCCTACTGTGCTAGACTTGTTTGGCATAACTGGTTGGAAAAATCTTTATATGGGAAATTCTGTATTTATTGAAGATGTTGAAAGTATAATTTATTCAAGAGCCTATGGTATATTTGTTACAAATAAACTTATTTGCTATTCTGTAAATAATTTACTTTATACTTGTGAAGGTTTTACTGATGCAGATAAACAAGATTTTATAGATAGAGCGAAAGTTAATTTAAAGAAACAAGAACATATTGATAAAATATTCTATTCTAACTACTTTAAAAAATATACTTACAAAATACCGCAAAATTAATATAAAAAATAAGCAAAATTAATTTGCTTATTTTTTTGTTTTTAAATTGATTGTTGCTTGTTTTTTGTTTGATTGATTTAGATTTGTAAAATGATTTATAAAAATTATAAAATCAATAAAAATAATCGCTAAAATAGGGGGTTATACATTAAATTTGAAAAGAACTACATCTCCATCTTTCATAACATATTCCTTGCCTTCACTTCTTACAAGACCGTTTTCTTTTGCTTTAACAAAACTTCCACTATTGATTAAATCATCATAAGAAACAATGTCTGCCTTAATAAAGCCTCTTTCAAAATCTGTATGAATTTCTCCTGCTGCTTGTGGTGCTTTTGTTCCGTTTTTGATTGTCCATGCTCTAACTTCTTTTTCACCCGCAGTTAAATAACTAATTAGACCTAATAATTTATAACTAGCACTTATTAATCTATTTAGTCCGCTTTCAGCAAGTCCTAATTCTTCCATAAAAATTTGCCTTTCATCATCTTCTAAACTTGCCAAGTCTTCTTCAATCTTTGCACTGATTACAATAACTTCGCTATTTTCATTTTTTGCGTATTCCATAACTTTACAAACTTGTTCATTAATAGGTTGTGTAATTTCTTCTTCTGCAATATTTGTTGCATAAAGAACTGGTTTTGATGTTAAAAGGAAAAATGATTTCACAAGTTTCTTTTCATCATCTGTTAGTTCCATTGTTCTAATAGGTTTTTCTTGTTCTAGTTGAATTTTTATTTTTTGTAATAACTCAACTTCTGCAACTAGTGATTTATCTCCACCTTTTAATGATTTACTTTGTTTGTCTAATCTTTTTTGCACTGATTCAAGGTCAGCAAGTATCAGTTCAAGGTTTATAATTTCAATATCTCTAATTGCATCAACCGTGCCTTCAACGTGAATAATCTTGCTGTTTGAAAAACATCTTACAACGTGGACTATTGCATCAACTTCTCTAATATGACTTAAAAATTTATTGCCTAATCCCTCGCCTTTGCTTGCACCTTTTACAAGTCCCGCTATATCAACAAATTCAATAATGGCAGGAGTAACTTTTTGTGCTGTGTACATTTTTTCAAGTACTTCAAGCCTAGCATCTGGAACTGCTACTACGCCAACATTTGGTTCAATAGTGCAGAAAGGATAGTTTGCACTTTCAACTCCTTTTTTTGTTATTGCATTAAATAATGTGCTTTTGCCTACATTTGGTAAGCCAACAACTCCTAATTTCATTTGATTCACCTGTTTAATTTATATTTTTTTGTTTATAATTAAAATTAGATTGTCATATTTTACTTGAAAATAAAATATATCTAATTTAGTCATAAAATATATTATACTTGATTGATTTGTTATTGTCAACTTATTTAGTTTCAAGATTATGTTTAATGAAATAGAAATAATCTGTTTTATATTTAATAAGTGCATAAGTTAGATATTAAAGCAAAAATATAAGAGGGGGCTGTTATGGAAATATGGGAAGCAATTATTCTAGGCATTGTACAAGGTCTAACTGAATTTTTGCCAATTTCAAGTTCTGGGCATTTAGTACTGCTTCAAAATATATTTGACACTGGTTCAAATTTGTTTATGACAGTTGCCTTACATTTGGGTTCGCTTGTTGCAGTCGTTGTAGTGTTTTGGAAAGACATAGTTTACATTGTAAAGCATCCATTTTGTGATTTAAGCAAGAAAATTATTTTTGCTACTATTCCTACTGTAATTATAGTGTTATTTTTTAAAACTTATATAGAAGATAGTTTTAATGGGAACTTTTTCTTAATTGGTTTTATTTTAACTGCATTTTTATTAATGATAACAGAAATTATAGCAAAAAAAGTAGATTTTAAAAAACCTCTTTCAACTAAAACTGCGGTCATTATGGGTATAGCGCAAGGTATTGCTACGCTACCTGGTATTTCAAGGTCTGGTTCAACTATTTGTGCAGGGCTTTTATGTGGTGAGCATAGAGATAGTGTTGCATCTTTTAGTTTTTTAATGAGTATTCCTATTATTATTGCTTCTTGCGTGTATGAATTGTTATTTTCTGCTTCTAGTGTTACAGTTTCAGTTTTACCAATTATTATTGGAATGATATTTGCTTTTATTTTTGGAATGCTTGCAATAAAATTGATGCTTAAACTTATTAAAAAGGTTGAGTTTACCTATTTTGCAATATATTTAGTTGTATTAGTTGTAGTTTTAAGTTTATTTCATATAGTTTAGTAGAATGATATTAGAAAAGCGTTAAATAGGTAACGCTTTTTTTGTTTAAATTAAAATTTATAGTTTAATATTAATTAGATTTTTTAAACTAATAATATATTTTGAAATTAAAAAACATCAAATTATACAAAATAAGGTAAAATATGTAATTATTTTATAGAAATATGCAAAAAATAGTTGCAAAAGAGTCTAAAAAAGAGTAGAATCAAAACAAGAAAATAAATTTTATTTAAAATAATTGCTCAATTTTATAAATTAGGAGTGGTAAAATATGAATTTAATAGAAAAGATGAAAAATTTAAGCGGGGGGGGGGATTACTACTAAAAGTATAATATTAGTAGCATTAAGTGTACTAATATTACTTACAAGTATAGGAGTAAGTTTAGCATATTTCACGTCATCGGCAAGAGCGGGTGGTGTGTCTTTTTCGTTTTCTAAATTAGAA
>JAFTVC010000011.1 GCA_017465925.1 Clostridia bacterium
AAAAATAATAAAAAATGCAAGTTATCTAACCTGCATTTTATTTTTTATTCGCTTGCCTTAAAGTTGTAAATAGGTTTAATAATATCAATGATTTCAACTGTTTCGCCAATATTGTTTACAATGTCGCTTTGTTCCTTGTAAGCAAAAGGAGATTCATCTAATGTACTCATATTTACAGTTGTAGTAAAAATTCCTTGCATAGCATCTTTATATTCTTGCAAACTAAATAAATGCTTTGCATCTCCCCTTGAAAACAATCTGCCAGCCCCATGTGGTGCTGAATAGTTCCAGTCTTCATTACCTTTACCAATTCCAATTATGCAACCATCACGCATATTAAGCGGAATTATAACCTTTTCGCCATCTCTTGCAGAAATAGCCCCTTTTCTTATAATATTATCATCGGCAATATAATTATGAGCAACGTCAAAAATTTCTGTATCTATATTTTTAGCATACCTTATTCCTTGTTCCTTTTGCAAATAATTTGTAATAAGTTTAATTAAAGTCTTTCTATTTAATTTAGCCCATTCTTGACAAATTCTCATATCGTGCAAATAGTCTTCCCTTTCCTTACCATCTAAATAGCAAAGTTTAGGTGCTAATTTAGTTTCATTTCTGTATTTGAAATTGATTTCATCTAACGCACTAGGAATCAAATCTTGTCTTCCTTCACTTTTTAACTTATTTACTACCGCTTCCCTTTCTTCATTAGGTGCTTCCTTTCTTAATTTTATAGCAAGTTTTTGATATAAATTTGCAACTTGCAAACCTAAATTTCTAGAACCAGTATGTACAACTAAAAACATAGAGCCATCATTTGACTTATCTATCTCAATGAAGTGATTACCACCACCCAAACTGCCCAGTGCCTTTTCTAAACGTTCAATATTATCTAGTTGTTTATAGCATCTTAATCTTGTTAAGTCAAAAGGTTCAATAACCTTTTTATTAACTGATAAACCATAACTAATTTCATTTTTTATAAAATTATCTAATTTGCTGAAATCAATTTCTATATTCCCAAGTGGAGCAACCATAACACCGCAACCAATGTCAACTCCAACTAGATTAGGAACAACTTTATCCTTTAAATCAGCAGTAAAGCCAATAACGCAACCAACACCTGCGTGGACGTCTGGCATAATTCTTACTTTACAATCTTTAAACGCTTCTTGTTCTAATAATTCATTAATTTGATTTAATGCATTTGCACCAATCTTATCTGTAAAAATTTTTAAATCTCGCATTATAATTACCTCCCTTTTAAGATTTAAATTTTCTTTAATATGCAAAGTCAAGATTGCAAGAAAGTACCCTTTCTTATTTGACCGATAAGCATATTTAAAACTGTGATGCACAAATTGTTACTTTTCAAAAGTAAAGCAAATCAATTTTGCTTTCGCATCACATAATTTCTAATAAACAAAATTGTTAAATAACTATTATTTTATTAGTTCTTAACTTTGATATTTTTGTAATCCAACTAAACAGCAACAAAAATTCGTGAGAAACCCACGAACTTTTGTTTCAAAGTTGATTAATAAAATTTAATAAGTAAACAATTTAGCAAGCATAATATTTTTTGTTAGCATTAATAAGTAATTAACAACTAACATTTGACTTGTTAAAATGCTTTTTAGTAAGTTAGTTCAATATCAAAAGTGAAGTCTGCATTTATTTCGCCTATTCCAGCATTGAAGTCAAACTCAACTACAACAGTTGCTTTTTGAGATGCAATAGCACCGCCAACCGCTTCTTCTGTTGTTATTTTAATATCACTAACCTTAAACATATTATTTAAATTCATAACTTTTAAAGATGCAATTAATTGATTAAAGTCTACTGAAACCCATTCAGTTGGCAAATCAATGTCAGCCATTAAAACATTGTAGTTTACATTAGGGACATCTAAAACAACATACATAAATACTCTTAATAGAGTTACAGCATCTTCATCAATATCGTATGCTTTTGCCATAAAACTAGTGAAATCAGGCATACTAATAAGTTGCACAATTTCCATATAAAGTTGTTCTTGTGTTAAAGTGTCAATATTATCATAAATACTTGCAATTTCAAGAAGAATTGCCTTTTCATTATTTGTAAAGTCATTATAAGTATTATTTAACGTTGCATTAACATAATTTTTGTAGAATTCAAAATTACCATTTGTGCTATAACTTGTTAAAACGCCATCAATTAAATCTACTAAAATTGCATTATCATCTTTAAAATCACTTTCAGTAGATTGAATTAATTGATTTGTTTCATTAATAAACACCATTAATTTTTCATTGTCAGAATTTTCATTTGAAAGACAAGCCAATCTCACATTTGTAATAAATGAGTTAACTTTACTCTCTGCACTACTATCCAATTCAGTATCAATTCCAAATGCAGTTACTACAAAATTATAACAAATTGCAAAATCTTCACTAGATAGAGTTGTTTCATTAACCATATTAACAATAGCATCAACGCCATCAATAAGAACTTTTAACCCTTGTGCAAAATTTTGACTTAAATTATTGCTTGTGTAAATAGTATCAATTTCATCAACCAAAGTAGCAAAACCAATATTTTGATTATAGATAAAATCAACAATTTTACTAGAAATGCTCACTACATAAGGTTGCAACTCTCCACCTTCTGTATAAATAGCATAACTATCAGTAGCATATTGACTTAACACATTAACAACCATTAAATCAACATAAGAACTTACCATTGCTTTTGTATCTTCATTTTGCAAGAATGCAACAAGTGATTGCATAAACCCATTAACAAGTTGTTCACTTGTCATATTAGGCACGTCGTTTAAAGTTGCAAGATAATTATTTATTTTATTAACAGTAAGTTCTGGTTTAATGTATTGTGCATATAAGCCATAAACTGCTAATAACTCCTCACTCATAGTTTCATAGTTTTTATTAACTAATACATCAATTTTTTCAACTAATGCTACAACTTTTTCAACCGCAACATTATCTTTACCGTTTAAAATTTTATCAATTTCAGTTGCTAATTCTTTAAAAGCATTAAGGACAGCAGTTGCTTCTTCATCTTCTTCACTAGGCGTACTATCTTGACCACTGCCACTAGTACCGCCACTAGTACTACCATCAATAGAAGCACTATAATAAGCAGTAGTTGCCGATACCATAACATCTACATATGCAGATACAACACTATGTTCCTTGCCTGCAACTAGATTATCAAGTTGAATAGCATAGTTGCTTATTTTCTCATAAACTTCTAATGTTAGTTCTTCATTTAATTCACCATTTTCGTAGTCATAAATATTGATAATTCCATTTTCATAAAGGACATCAACAACGCTTTCAAAGTAATTGCCATTTTGTTCAATGCTAATTAGAGCATTAGAAACAGTAGAAGCATCAAGTTGCATAAATGAAGTCATTTCAAGAATTAAAGCATTAACACTTTCTCTATTCACTTGCCCCATCAACGCGTCATTCATAATTTCTGTAAGCAAAGGAGTCACTTGTGTTGTTCCAGGTTCTCTGCCAAAATATAATTCAATATTTGATGCCATCACAGGAACGCAAGCACTCAAAATAGCCATATTTGTATAAGAAGTAGTTAAAGCATCAAAGTATGCTTGATTATCCATAATGATACTCATTAAACCTTGCATAAATTCTTCGGTTGCAAGACTTGCATAAACTTCATTGCCAGTTGTAACAATGTCGCCTCTTTCAATACTTAAACCTAATTGACCTAACGCTTTAAGCATTGCATCATTATTAACTTGCTCTTTTGTAAATGAAATATTTTTATTTTCAAAAGGATTTTCAACTCCTTCATCACCCCAAGAAACAACACTATTAAAATATCTGCCTGTCGCATTTCCATTAACTGAAAGTTTAATGCTACTAGCATTCTTTGTTCCATTAGTTATTTGAGTTAAATATGATTGTAGTTTTGTATAATAATTGTCAGCCACAACATTATCAATTACAGTTATTGCAATTACATATTCAACATCATTATATTTAACTTTGATTTCCTTTTCGCCAGTAGTAGAAAAATCTGGTTTAGAAATAATCATTTCATCTGTAACTTCAATATTTTCAATAGTGCCATCTTCTTTGGTAATTTTGATTTTTAAATTGCTATAATCAAAATTAGTATCTTCATAAATAGTAGTTACACTACTTACAAGTTCAATAGATTTAATATCATCACCAAAATTACAAGACGTCAAAGTTAAAGTACTAACTAACGCACCACAAAACAATAAATTTCTTATAGATTTTTTCATAAATTTTCTCCCCCATTTTTTAAAACTTAAACTTGATTATACACATAGATAAAAAGTTTGTCAACTTTTTAATTTGCATTTTTTTAGTTTTTAACTATTTTTACGTGTTTTTACGCAATTTTTTTTAAAATTACACTATTTTTTTAAATCTAAATTGTTTAGTTATTGCAATCTTTCACACATAGATTGTATTTGTTGTTTTGCCTTATCTTCTGCAACAACTTTTGCATACTTTTCCAAATCCGAATTAGTAGGAACAATAGTTTCAAGCATAGATTTATAAATTAAATTTAAATTTGAATAAGGTTGCCTATCGTTTAAATTTTCATTACTATAAACATACTTTGCCAAAATGTAAGTAATAACATTTTTTCTTTTTTCACCCTTAAATTTAAAATACTGATTAAAACCATCATCACAAACGCAAAGCAAATTGCAACATTTAGCAATTAAAGTAGCATCTTCACATTTATAAATAGTAGATAACAAATCTTTAATAACATCAACTTTAATGTTTGTTATATCACTAATAAGCAAAACGCTATTATTGTTTAAAGATTTAGCCCTTTTTTTAAAAGCCAAAATATTACCCTTTACAAGTTCTTGATATTTTTTACATTCATCAACTTCATCATAATTAAACATATTGCCTCCTTGTTTTAAATCAAAAGTTCTTATTATAATAATTATATCATAAAAAAGAAAATTTGTAAACCCCAAAGAAAGTTGAAACAAACCACAAAAAAAGTAAATGCCTTAAATTCATTTTTCCACCCCCTAAATTTGAAGTAAATTTCTAAAAATGAAAGGCAGATTAAAAAAGAAAAAAAGCAGGGAAACAAAGTCCCACTGCCTTTTAAAAAGCGGATTAAACAATTTCATCATAACTTGAACTATTAATATTTTCATATATAGTTAAATTATTAGATGCGGTTAATTGCACATTAGTGATTTGTCCATTTCTTTTAATCTTGAACGTTAAAGAATCGCCTTCATTTACTCGCCACATTAAATCACTAACATCATAGTATCTTTGAATATCATAAGTTACGCCATCGTGAGTAACAGAAATAATTTCATCATTTACTTTAAAATAACTCATCATTGCAGATTTTTTAATCTCTTCAACAAAAACAGTTTCCTTAATATAAACAGTTTGAGTTTCATCATCTAAAACAGCAACGCTATCAGCAACTGCCAACTCAACGCCTAAACAAATTCTATCTGCGTGCAAATCAGTACTAGAACAATTTTCCCTAACATTTAGATAAATGCTATAAGCCAAATTAATAGGAATAGCATAGTAGAATTCAACTGATGAAGATTTAGCATTTACAATCCCAATTAATTCGCCATCAACATTAAACAAACCGCCACCTGAATTTCCGTTAATGATATAAGCATCATAACGCATAACTCTAACAGTACCATTAGCACTTGCATCTGGTCTAACAAACTCTGAATATTCGCTTTCAACACCTAAAACCCCAGCAGTTACAGCAATGCCCTTGCCTTTTGAATTACCTATTGCACCTATTCTAGTTCCCACAGCCATTGTACCGCTATCTCCAACAGTTGCACAAGTAATAACAGTCTTTTCTGCAATAGAACTTGAAATGTAAACTTTTAAAACAGCAATATCACATTCAGGTGCTCCACCAACATAAGTTGCAAGCATTCCAAAGTCTTCATATTCCCTACCATAAGAATAACAGTAGATAGAATCTGCAATATCTTTTGTAGTATCATCACAAACAACGTGAAAGTTTGTTAAAACATAAGCATATCCATTAGTTTTATTATATTCAACAATAACGCCCGAACCAGAACTAGTGCCATCAGTAACACTTGCCCTTATGCTTACAACACTAGTTAAGCATTTATTCATTGAAAGTTGAAAAGCATCTTCAAAGTTATTTAAACTCGCAAGCCATTGTGCTTCGCTTCCAACAAAACCATTTTCAACTGCTACTTCATAAGCACTTAAACCTTGCCCAGCATAAGCACCATCTTCACCCTTTAAACTTTCAAGCCATTCTTCTTCCGTTCCAGTAAATCCGTTTTTAACTGCAATTTCGTACGCACTCATTCCCATAGTAGAAAAATCCATATTTTCTAATGTACAACCACCAGCAAAAAGTGGCAAGAACAAAATGCAAATTGCACAAAAAATTGTTTTAATAAGATGCTTTTGTTTCATAAAACCTCCGCTAAAAATGCTAAAACTAAAATAATTTCACAAACTATTTTTTGCAAATAAATTATTTTTATTGCTTTACTAAAAAGAAAACAATAATTTATTGCTCTCTTTCCTTATTGCATAATTTTTTATTAATTATGCCTTGAATTGTATTTAAAGTTTCATCTAAATTTATGTTTTCAATTACATAATCATAACTAGAAGCAAAAGAACTTTCATAATCATATCTATTCATTCTAGTTTCAATGCTTTCTGTCTTATCGCCACGCTCAATTAATCTTTGCCTTAAAGTTTCCTTTGGAACGCTCAAAAAGATAGTTATAAAATCAACTTTGCCCTTTAACTTTTCTTGTAAATTTTTAACGCCCTCAACGCCAAAATCGTTGATGACAATTTGCCCATTAGAAATTGCATTTACAAGGTCAATAGCACTAGAACCGTACATATTACCGTGGATACTTTCAACTTCTAAAAATTCTCCATTTGCTTGTCTATTTACAAATTCTTCACGAGAAATAAAATGATAATTAATATGATTAACTTCACCCTCTCTCATATCTCTTGTTGTATAAGTTACAAATTTTTGTAATCTTTTATCTTTTTTAAATAATTCATTAATAACAGTGTTTTTTCCAGCACCACTGCTACCTGATAATATTATAAACATTTTTATGCTCCTTATTTCATTTGTTTTTTTATTATGTTTATTAAAATTTTTTCTTTTGAAAGCCTATCTATTGAATAATTTATTTGAACCGCTTAAAAAACTTAACTATTACAGGCACTATAAGAACAACGCCTATACAAAAAGCAATCCAGAACATAACCCAAGAAACAACAGGCAACCCAAATAGATAAGTTACATTATTAGATAAAGTGCAAACAGCACCACCCAAAATTAAAACGCACATAATAAGACTTAATGCAATTCTATTAACTATTTTATTAGCACTAGTAACGCTTTTAGAATTAACATTAACATCACAATTAAGTTTAGATTGCCCCTTTGACCAAGACTTTAAATAATCACTTAAAAGTGCAGGCACTTCAAGCATTTTCTTACTTGTAATAAAAGTCTTTTGGTCAATAGATTTCTTAATATTTTCAAAATTAGAACGAGCAAGCCCATTATTTGAAAAATAAGTTTTCATAACTTGCATTATGCTAATAGTGTTATCTAATTTACTTATAACACTCTCAATACTTAAAAGCCCACGCACAAACATAGTAAGACTCTTTGGAATAGCAATATTATTCCTATTAGCAACATCACTAAAATCCTTAAAAATTTCACTAATTTGCATATTGTCCAAATCCAAATCACCATACTTGCTTAAAAAGATATTAATATCTTGGTTAAATTGAATGTGGTCAATCTCGCCATAAACATTACCTAGAATCAAGCAAATATCCTTTAAAGCACTTGCATCATTTTCAATAACTGCTAAAATAGCATTTTTAAATAAAACCCTATCTCGCTCACTTAAAACGCCCATCATTCCCATATCAAGCCAAACAATTTTGCCATCTTCTATTCTAATGTTGCCGGGGTGTGGGTCTGCGTGATAAAAACCATCTTCAATAACTTGCTTAACATAGTTTTCACTCAATTTACTAGCAATTTCAGTTAATTCGTACTCATTTTCCTTCAAAGCATCAATATCATCAATAGCAACGCCATTAATACATTCCATAACAAGAACTTTATCAGTCGTGTACTCTTCATAAACATTAGGAACTTTTACATAATTTATTCCTTCATTATTCTTTTGAAGCCTACGCATATTTTCTGCTTCGTGCAAGAAATCAAGCTCTTCCTTTGCAACTTTCCACATTTCATCAATTAAACCCTCATAGTCTAACAAACTACCAACCTTATTAGAAAGTTTTAATAGTTTACTTGCCCTTCTTAAAAGTTTAATATCTTTATGCATTATTTCATAAATATGCTCTCTCTGCACTTTAATAACGACATTTTCACCCGTTCTTAACTTCGCCTTGTAAACTTCTGCAATAGATGCAGAACCAATAGGTTCTTCTTCAATATATTCACAAACACTTTCAATTTTTTCGCCCCATTCCCTCTCTAAAATATGGCGAACATTATCAAAAGGCATAGGTTTAACACTTGTACGTAAACCCTCTAATGCTTGACAATATTCAAGCGGTAAAATATCAGGACGCATTGACATAAGTTGACCTAGTTTAACATAAGTCGGCCCCAACTCTTCAAGCATAAGCCTTAATTTGTTTGGATTAAGTTTTAGTACCGCATTATATTTTGTAAGCACCCTAACAATATGCCAAACCCTGCTCCTGCTTTTTTTACTTTTCGTCTTTATTTCCTTTTCCTTTTTCACAACCCATCTCCGCTATTTTTTCCTTTAAAACTTTAAGTTCTTCTTCACTTAAATTTGAAACAGCATTTAATATATCATCACTTGTATTAAGTTCTTCCTTAACAACTTTGATTTCAACATTTTCTTTAATTGTGTCTTCAACTTTATGCTTTAATTCTTCGTTTAAAACTTTGCCCTTTTCAATCGCTTCTTCACCCTTTTGAGCAAGTTCAATAAACATATCTTTTGACTTTTCGCCAATAGTAGCAACCGCACCAACGCCTGCAAATAAAATATTTTTTAATGTAATTTCAATATCTTTTTCATTTTCCATAATAAAAGCCCTCCAAAACAAACTTATTGTTCTTATTTATTTTACCTTAAATTAAAAACTTTTACAACACTTTTGCAACTATTTATTTTTAAAATTAAAAAAACTAATGCAACAAGCATTAGTTTTAAATAGAAAATTACATTTCTCTTTCTTCTTTTACCATTTCAACTTTTTGAGTTTCTTCTTTCTTTGCTTCTACCTTTTTAGCCTTTGGTTTAATAAGATTATTTAAATTTACTTGATTTTGCATAGCAAACGCCTGCTTCTTCTTTCTCTTCTTGCCATAGTTATATCTGCCTAAACTTTCAAAGTATTCACACGCATCACAAATTTGCAAACCAATAAGGTCAAGATTTTCAAGTAATTCGTCCCAGTCCGCCCTTTCTTCCTTTTGAGCGCTAACCTTACCAGCAATTACTTCTCTTGTAATTTCCTTAAATTTAATTGCAAACTCTAAACAAGTTACATTCATTTTAGTTTCATCTAACTTTAATGCAACTTCATCTTCTTTCTTTAATTTTAATTTAATATAAGCACTTTTTAATTTTTTAAGTTCTTTCGTAGTTTTTGTTGAAAGATAAACTCTTGCCCATTTACCAGTACCCTTAGGTTTATAGTTAATAGGCATTACCCTTGCAACATACGATAACTTGCCATTTAAATTTTTAGCAAACTCTTCTGAAACCATTATTGCTTGATTAACTTTTTTGCAGAAACTATCTTCATATTTATTTTCTAATTCCATAAGTAGCACCGTCCTTTGCTCTTATTATACCATAAAAATAAGGACAAGTCAAGATTTATTAAAATTTTATTTTTGTGCTATTTTAGTACTATTTTTAACAAAAATTTAGTGCAAAAAATTAAGTTTATTTACAAGTGAAATACTAAAACTTAAAAAATTAATAAAAAATTTAAAAAAAACAACAAAAAAAGGCACTTTTAATGCCAATTTTGAAAATAGTTGCAAAATATAATTTTTTTTAAAATTGAAATAAAAATTATTTTTTTTAATTTGCAACAAAATTTTTTATAAAAGTTTTTCTGTGAATTTCTGTCGCACCAAACTTTTTTAATTCTTCAATATGCTGTTTTGTTCCATATCCTTTGTGTTTTGAAAATGAAAAATTTGGATAAAGTTTATCATATTCCCTTACAAGCCTATCCCTTGTAACTTTTGCAACTATTGAAGCGCAAGCAATATTATAACTAGTTGCATCCCCCTTAACAATAGCCTCAAATTTATTAGGCACATCAATTCCAGTAATGTAGTCGCAAAGTAAATAATCAAAATCTAAAATGCAGTCATTTATACAATGATTCATAGCAAGCCTTGTCGCATTTAAAATATTAACAATGTCAATAGTGTCATTATCAACCAACTGCACACTTGTCTTTATTGCTCTTTGCATAATTAATTCGTACAACTCTTCTCTTTTTTTCTCTGTAAGTTTCTTGCTATCATTAACCCCTTCAATAATTAAATCATCATCAAGTGGCATAATAACTAATGCACAAACAACAGGGCCAGCAAGCGGACCACGCCCAGCCTCATCCATTCCAGCAATTCTTTTAAATCCTTTTTCATTATAACTTTTATCAAATGTAACTAAACTCATATTTATCCTTTGTTTTTAATTTTTTTCTAAATGCAAAATATATTTTTTAATCTTATTGCAGGTTATTAATAAAAATGCAATTTTATTTTTTTATGATTAAATTTTTTCAAGTTTGAAAACAATATCACTAAAACAAAAACTCTTTTTGTTTTTAAGATTTTAAATAATTTCAATTTTATCAGCAAATAAAGACCAAACGCTATCTGCTAAATAGTTTTGCTTGTAATCTTTATAAATATAAATAGTTTGCAAATTTGTCAAACTTTGAATCTCACTTGCACTAATTACAGGCGGATTAGAACCACGTAAAATTAAAATCTCTAAATCTTCCAAATTATCAAAAGCATTATCTTCTATAATATTAATATTAATAGAAATAGCAAGCCTATCAATTATATTTGATTCACTAAACGCTTTCGCCCCTAAAACTTCAACTTTTTTATCATAACCAAAAATTGCACGCCCATTACTATCTAGTTTATAAATGTAAGGCAATTCAACGATGCTTTCGTGAGCATCATAACTTTCAATCTTGCCATCAATAATAGTAAAGTTAGTTACATTGTCAACTTCATTATTTGAACCAATGTAAATCCAACCAACAATAATAGCAACAAGTGCAAAAACGCACACAACTAAAAGAAATTGTTTTTTATCACTCATATTAAACCCCATAAACTAATGATAAGATTTTAAATAGCAGAAATAAATAATTTGAAAACAATCTTTTTTATTTCTCTAAAATTTTTAATCTTATTTATTTTAGCAAATATTCAAGAAAATGTAAAATCAATTAATAGAATTTTTTGCTTAAACTTTTACTTTAAGTTGCAAGTATTAAATTTTAAATGATTTAACTAAAATTTTATCTTCCTGACTTACCCTAAAACTATCACAAATTTTGCTAATTGATTTATTTTGAACTTGTTTATTCAATTCTTTACTTTTTAAAAAGTTTAAAGTTCGCTCCCTAACACGCACAAAAGCCACAGAAACAAGCCACGCTATTGCCATATCAATGTAATAATTTCTATCTTGCAAAGGCAACATTTTACTAAAAATTGTTTGTATTTCATCTTCACTAATATAATAAGAAAGCAAAACAACTACTGCAAATCTAACTTCAAAATCATTCTTGCTGTCTAACAATTTATAAATTACAGGCAAAAATTCTTTTGCATTTTTCTTTTTAAAAATTTTAAGCGAACTTACAAAAGTGTCGCAAATAGCCCAATTATCTACATAAGGCAAAATAAAATCAAGATAACTTTTTAACTCTTTAAAATCTTTTGCCTTTAACCCAATATAATAACAAGCCACCGAAATATTTTCATAAGAATTTAAACTAACATTTATTAAAAAATCATTATACTTGCTAAACTCTTTCGCTATCTCTCTCAACTTTGGAATTCTAACTCCTAAAACTTCGCTATTAGGAATAAGCGAACTATGAAATTTTGCATATTTTTCATCCTTTTCAATTTCAAGCCTTTCTCTTAACTCTTTATCATACTTCATCACTTCAACCCTTTTTATTAATAATTATTTAATCAACTAACCAAATGCTAATCATCACTTTTTATTTAATTTAAATGCAAAATGCAAAATAAAGATAAATTACACTTGATTTTACTTAAAACAAAAATCTCTATCAATAGAACTTTTTTGTTGTCCCATAAAAATTGCCTTTAAATTTACATAAAACAAAATAACCAAAATTATATTTTTTAACAATGTTTTAGCACAACAAATTAACCACCGCTTTCATAAACCACAATGACATTTTAACAAATATTTTAAATAAACACAAAGAAAAAAGCAGTAAATTTACTCTACTGCCTTTTCCTTTATTAAGTAGCATCAACAAAAATCATAACGAGGAAGTCGGGATTGCGGGAATGCTTGCATTCACATTTGACCGACTGACGAAGTTGCAATCTATTAATAAGTGCTAGTGCATTAGCAGTAGCGGTTGCGTTAGCAACAAAATTTTACTTGTTAAAATTTTACTTA
>JAFTVC010000012.1 GCA_017465925.1 Clostridia bacterium
GGAAGTTAGAAGAAAGCGGAACGCAGTTCCATTTTCTAATAACTGATGATATTTCAAACGAGAAGCAAAGAAAAATTTATTTTTCTTTGAAAATCGTATGATTTTTGTTGTGATAAATTTATTTATTACAACTACTTCTCATAGTTTATATTATGCGAAGTTGTGATAGCGAGAAAGTTTACTTTCTCATTTGACTAACAAACATAATTCAAACTGTGATGCACAACTTGTTGTGGTGGTTGCATTACGCAACACAAAATTAAATTTTATTTAATTTTATCATCACATAGTTTCTATTTATACATTTTGCAAAATCTTATATTATAAATATGCAATTTTAATAATATATTGTAATGAATAAATATAAGAATAGTAAATAAGCCTACTTGCCCTTACTTTTGAAATCAAAATTTAGATATTTTAAAAACTTGCCCACTATCAAAATTATTTTTTCTGATTTATTTACTGCATACCCCTTTTCTATACTCTTGCAAAATATTGTTAGCCCTGCAATAATGCCACTTATAACAGCACTGATTATCATTGCGACAGGTTTATTCGCACTCTCGCCTATTATTTTGAAAACAATAGAAGCACCACAAGCACCTGATAAAATTCCGCATATATCCCCAATAATATCACAGCACAAAACTGAAACTTTATCAGCATTTCTTAATAATAATAAAGATTCTTTCGCACCTACCATTTTACGATTCGCCAATTCTTCAAAATATGAAATATTTCCAGCAGTTATAGCAACTCCTACCATATCAAATGCTACATTAACAATTAAAAATGATATAATTATAAGAATTGAAATAAATATGCTAGTACCATTCAATGCCATTTCAGAAATTATGCTAAAAGATATACTTAATGCCAATGATAGAAATAAAATTTTAAATGACCAAGTCCAATTTAGAATACCCTTATTTTGTGTTTTAATTTTCTTATCTTTTCCGATAGTTTTATAAATTTTCATAAGACCTTTCCTTATCTATTTATATTCAACTATATAATGAAATAAAACTAATTATAAAAACATAAAACAAGTAAAATATGCAAATTTGTTATTAAAAGAAAGTTTGTTTTCAACAAATATTCTTTAAACTAAAAAAAGACTTATTTAAAAGTCTTCTTCCACAATTTCTCCTACATTTTGCTTAATTACCGTTATTTTACCTTTTTGCGTCTTTAAAATCTCTTTTAACTCTTTAACTAAATTAGATGCTTCTTCAAACAAATTAGTCGCCTCTTCAAGAGGAATATTGCCATTTTCCAATTTAGCAACTATTTCATTCAATCTTGCATTTTTATCTTCATAACTTAAATTCTTATCCATTGTCTTTCAACTCCTTGCTCTTGATTTCTACGTTTACACTTCCATCAGACAAAACTATATCCGCTAATTGCCCTACTTGTAATTTTTTTACAGTTGAGATTACCTTTTTATCCATTTGTAAAATTGCATATCCTTTTTTAAGAATGTTATTAGGATTATATGCATTAATAATTTTTTCATCTGCTACTAATTTATTAGCATAGTTTAAAATTATAGAATTTACATGCGAATAAATTAATTTATAAATAGACTTCAATTCACTATTCATAAGATTGATTTTCGCATCAAAGTAATCCGCAAATCTTTTAATATCTTTTTTGATTAACTCCTCGCCATTTTTTATCTTATTTAATAAAATATTATAAATTCTGTCTATTATAAATTTATATCTTTCAATCTCGCCCTTCCTATCTATAACTGCAAGTTCCGCAGCCGCAGATGGCGTTGGTGCTCTTAAATCCGCAACAAAATCAATAATTGTAAAATCAGTTTCGTGTCCTACTGCACTTATTATAGGTTTTTGACATTCATAAGTTGCCCTTGCAACAATTTCAGCATTAAAAGGCATCAGGTCTTCAAAAGAACCACCACCTCTTGCAACTATTACTAAATCAACACCACTGTAAGACGAGAAAAATTTTATCCCTTCCGCAATTTGTTCGCTTGCACCTACGCCTTGAACTTTTACAGGATAAACAACCAAATCTACACCATCATTCCTTCTTGTTGTTATGTTGATAATGTCTTGAATAACAGCACCAGTACTACTTGTAACAACTCCAATTCTTTTCACTAGTTTTGGTATTTGCTTCTTATGTACTACACTAAATAAGCCTTCTTTTTCCAGTTTTTCTTTCAATTCTAAAAATTGCTGATACAAAACGCCCTTGCCATAAGGTTGACAGTTAGTAACATTAAAAGAAACCTTGCCCCCTTTCATATAAAAACGCACAGAACCTGTTACAATCAACTGCTCACCATTTTTAATCATATCGGCAAATTTAGTACCAAACGACACACAAGGTAAAAGTGCATTCTCATCTTTTATGTTAAAATAAATGTTACCGCCAGAAACACTGACGCCAGAAACTTCACCATACATAGAAATAAAATGCAGTAGTTCTTCTGCATCAAAAATCTTTTTTACATATTCACTGATTTGACTAACTTTATAAACTACTTCATTACTCATTAAACAACTCTTTTACAACTTTACTCAAAACACCATGTACAAATTTATAACTTTTTTCTTCCGAATATTTTTTTGCTAACTCAACTGCTTCATTAATGACTATTTTATAATCATAATCAAAACTCATCATTTCAGCAATAGCAAGTTTTAATATTGCTAAATCACATTTATATACCCTTTTCACACTATAACCAGTTACATGCTTTTGCAATAAGTCATCTATTTTATTTTTATTATTTAAATAAGCATTTGTTAAGGCTAGGCAAAATTCTTTATCGCTATCTGCACTTATTTCATTTTCATCAAAAAGGATATTTAATGAATCCTCATTAAAAGTAATTTCATTATTTGACCTAATAAAGTTAATATCTAAATCCTCATTGGAATTTGTAAACTCCATTGAAAATATTAATTTAAACGCTAAATCTCTCGCTTGTATTCTACTCATTTTTTATCCTTTTATTGTTCTATAAAATCATCTTCATTCACAACGCCAACTACATGAACGTTAACATCCCCAACATCCTCAACCATTGTTTGCAAACTACTTTTGATATTTTGTTGTATTTTATAAGAAATCTCTGCCACATTGTAATTTTGATAAACTACAACATAAACATCTATTTCTAATTTCTTTTTCTTATTGTAAGAAACCTTTGCACCTTCAAAATAGTTAGAACAAAATTTATCTTTCATTCTACTTCTTAATCTGTTATCCATTCTAGCAACTCCTGAAATTTCTTTTGTTGCTAAACTTATAATAGATAATAGAATATTTTTGTCAAGTGTAGTACCAGTAGCAATTTCTGTATCTTTTCTTAAAATATTATTAGACATAACTTCCCTCCCAGATAATATCACACGTTAAAAGAAAACTAACGCAATTTTATTTTCTAATAACTTATAATATTTGAAACTATGATGCACTTCTTGTTATTATCATCATTTAGTAGTACAAAATTAAATTAAAATAAATTTAACATAACTTAACTAATAACAAGCAAAACACTATGATAAGTTTAATTTACCATAGTGCTTCATATATAGTGCAAAATCAAACCATATTGATTATAACACATAATTTTAATAATAACAACTAAAAGAGCAAAATTTTATTCAATAGGAATAATTTTTATATTGTCAATATCCTTTCCTGTTTGGTCCTTTACAACTGAAACTATTTGTGAAACTTCACTAGTAGAAAGTTCTGTCCCCTTTACAATGATATTTACATTTGAAGTTGTATTTGTAACCACAACATCATCAAAGCCTTTTGCCTTTATAAGTCCCTCAATTACCAATTCAAGTTCCATAGTTTGAACAAGAGCAACCTTTTTAGTTTCTGCAAGTTCCTTCGCCTCCTCTGATGAAGCATCATTTGCTAAAATAGCATCTAAATAAGCAATTTCTTGATTTCTCGTATTTGTTCTATCTTGCCTATAAGTTTGGAAAAAGTTTCCGCTTGTTACCGTTGTTGTATTGCTAACTTGCTCTGTGATATTATTGTTTAATGTAATATTTAAATATCCTGTTGCAACTAATAAAACTGCCATAACTGATAAAATAATTATTTTTTTCTTTTTACTTAACATTTCATATCTCCTTATTTACCTACAAAAATTTCAATTTGATTAGAATCAACATCTATTAACGCTTGTACCGCTCTCAAAAGTTCTAACCGTACAGCAACATCATTAGCACCTTGTGCAACTACAATAACACCCTTTATCTTTGGTAAAATTTCCATAAGTACTAATGGTTCTTTACCCACTATTACGGGCGACTCCACAACAGTAACAGATTGAGTAGTGTTATTGGAACTTGAACTAGTATTAGTTCTTTCTTCTTTTGATGTTGCAACTATGATTTCAGTCCCACTTTCAAGTGTTATCATTACATTAACATTACCTGCACCCTTAACATTTGAAAGCACCTTGCATAGTTTTTCTTCAATTTCAACTGCATAAGCACTAGATGTAAGTGATGACGCTGAACTATTCTCTTTTACATCAGTGCTTGAAGTTGAAAAATATATTAAAAATACTATCAAACAAGCAATAACTACTATAATCCACTCAATGCCTTTTATTTTCTTCAATTTCTCAATAAAGGGAAATTTTGATGCTAGATTAAACTTCTCCTTATCTTCTTTACTCATAAAAGATTATATTCTCCTTGTCAATTTTTATATAAGTTTTCACAATGTCGCATAGTATTTGATATTTATCTATATGCTCAATATCTTTATCTATAACTAAATCGTATAAGAAAATATTAACTTCATTTATTTTTAATTGAAAATTGTCAATATCCGACACAATATTAACATCAATATTTTTCAAACCATAGTCTTCTGCATCCCTTACAATATTAACATTTAACTGGTCAAGTATTTTTTGATTTAAGGAAAATATGTAATCTTCATCAAGTTGAATTTCGCTTTGATTTATCAAGTTTTCAAGAGAAACATCAACGCTATCAAGTTTAGTTAATGGCGATATAATTACAAGAATAATAACAAATGCAAAGACCGCTTTAATGTATTTATTAATGTTCCCTTCTGGTAAAATAACATCAATTAAAACTCCTAAAATTACAATTCCAACAACACTTAACAACCAAATAGAAAAACCACTCATTCCAACCTACCTAAAACAAATTGCACGTACACATTAAAATGCCAACAGTCAATAAGTACATAAATGCAACCCCAAGCAAACACGCAACTAGCATATTTAAGGCTTTACCCACAGAAAAAATAAATGATGAAATTCTACTATCTGTTATTGGCTCTAATATAGCAGAAGTTAATTTAAATCCAAATAGAAGAATAACAATTTTAATAATAGGCATAGCAATCGTGGCAAGTAACAAAATTAGTCCTGTTGCCCCTATTGCATTCTTTATCAACACACTACTAGACAAAATCAAATCAAAACCATCAGATAAATATCCACCCACAAAAGGCACATAACTTTTCATTGTAAATTTTGCAGTTCTAATTGAAATACTATCGTATGTATTAGCAACTATTCCATTGAGTGTTAAAAATGCAAAAAATACTGTAAAGATGCTTCCTATTATCCATTTAAACCCGCTTTGAAAGAAACTTGTAAACTTACTAAACTGTACATTTTTAGAAATATTTTGAGCAATTATAAAAACAATAGTAATAATGAAAATAGGAACAATGATATTGTTGAATATTTCCATAATTCCACTAGAAAGTAGCACAATAGAAGGCTGAAAAACCGAAACGCTTACGCTACCACCGACAGATGCAATTAAAGTCAACAGAATAGGAAATATAACTTCCATTTGAGATTTTATAGACAAAAGCGTTTCAGTTGTTAATGAAACAACTTCTACTACAAGAGTTGAAACAATAGCAATAATTATTCCGTAACAAACAAAATGAATAATGTCATTTAATGACTTGCCACCAATGCTAGTCTGTAATTGCCCTATAAATCCACATAAAATAGCAATAGCAACTATAATGCAAAGTATAGGTAAAAACTCAAGTATATCTTCAAAAATCAATCCAAGACAAGCATTTATAAAATTAGCAGAATCATCTTTAAAATCTCCATCAATTAAACTTTTAATTTTACTTGCAAAGTCAGTATCACCAAAAATATTTTTAGAATCATCACTTAAAGTTTCAAGTATTTTATCTAAAATAGAATAATCAAAATCATTAATAGTATCTTGAATTTGAGTTTCAAACTCTTCCTGTGTACTATCTTGTGCGTAAACCAAATTAATAGGCTGGTAAATTAAAGTCAATAAAAGTGGCAAAGAAACAAGTAAAATTGTAAACTTTACTTTTAACATAAATTTAATAGACTAGTAATAATCTCAATTAATGTATTAATAATCGGTAATGCTACTATCAAAATTACAACCTTACCCCCTAACAGTACTTTATCTGCCACACTATTCATTCCACTATCACTACACAAATTTGCAGTAAATTCAGTAAGATAACCAATACCAATTATTTTTAATACAATTTGAAAAATTTCTTGGTCAATGCCAGTCAGTTCAGTTAAATGCAAAAATGTTTCAACAACAGTTGTAAAAATGCCAACAATTTCAAATAATATTAAAATACTACCAGCCAATGTAATAAACATTGCAATTTCTGGTTTGATTTGCTTAACTATAAGCGTTGCAACAGTGGTAATTAAACCTATTCCTATTATTTTTAAAAAAATCATATCAATATAAACCAAATAACGACTTTACTGTATCAAACAAATTTGAAACCATATCAAGCACCATAATCAAAACAACAATAACGCCAGCAAGAGTAGTAAAGGTAGCAATTTCATCTTTACCAATATGCTTCAAAACTTGATTAACAACTGCAATCAAAATACCAATTCCAGCAATTTTTAAAATTAATTCAATTTCCATAAACCACAACCTATATTGTATTATTTATTTTTAATACATAATATTTAGATTAAAAGCACTACTATAAAACAACCAGTAATTAAACCTAGTTTAATACAAAGATTAGAATACTTATTTTTGTTTTCTTTTGCCAAATCTAAATTGTTTTTTACCCTATTCAAAAGTATTTCAATTTTTTCTTTTTCTTGAATCAAATCATATTTCCCTAAATCATTAAAGATTTCTTCTATTTCAATTTGCTCTTTTTCTTCCAATATGTAAATTCGTTCCTTAAAGTAGAACTTGTCCTTATCGTAAAAATCATTTCTCAAAAATTCCAAAAACTCTTCCAACTTTAAAATAGAAACCTTATTATTTTTTGCGTATTCTTCTAAAATCTGCCCTATTCTTTTTTGACTATAACCCACTTCCAATTTGTAGTAATTCAAAAAATCATAAAGTTGATTATAAATTCTGTACTTGTTTACATAATTTCTAGAAAATGAATAGCCTATATATGTAGCCACAACTACAATTATTGCATAACCTACAACCACTTTAATCTCTATATAATAGTTTATAATTCTCATCATAAAGCCCATCAATAGTACCGATGCCTTTATTCTTTGACAAAACTATAAACCTTTTAAAAGTTTTATTAGTAAGCAATTCAGTAAAGTTAGGCTTTTTTAATAGTTCATTCAAATTTCTAGAATGTGTAGTTGCGACAACACTTACCCCACTAGCCATAGCGTAGTCTATTGCTTTAATATCATCAAATGTAGCAATTTCATCAGTAAAAATAACATCTGGATTCATACTCCTTATCCCCATTTCAAACCCGAATTGTTTTTTACAACCACTTATTATATCCGTAAATGCACCTAAATTAAATTGAGCCTGTCCTTCACAAGAACCTGCTATTTCGTATCTCTCGTCTAAAATTAAACTATTCAAAGCATAATTATTTTTGTATATTTGATAAATTATATCTCTTAAAATTGTTGTCTTGCCAAGTCCCGGCGAAGAAATTATCAATGTGTTTTTAAATGGCTTGTCTATTAAATAATGAAATATGCGAGCAGAACAATTATCTACTTTATGAGGTAATCTTATGTTTAAATAAGTAATGTTTTTCAAAGTCATTACATTATCATTTTCATAAACAACTTCTCCTGCAACTCCTATTCTTATTCCATTTTTAACAGTAATGAACCCTTCCCTTAACTGATTATTTACAGCATAAACTGAATTTTCACAAGCAATATATATTATTTTAGCAATAAGTTCACGACTTGCGACAATACCGTCATTTATATTTTTTGTAATTCCTGCACTAGATAAAAATACTAGTTCATTTTTCACATTAAAGACTATTGCTTGATTTAATCTTACTCTAATTTCATATAAATTTCCAATGCTAATATGTTTTAAAATTAATCTTGCAAACTCTGCTGGAAAAATCTTATCTACCATTTTACATTCCTTTCATTTTAAAAGATATAATTTTTTAGCACAAAAGTTAATCTAGTGCATTATTAATATACTTTAACTAATGTAATTCTATGTCAAAATAAAATAGGAGATAATGTACAATTTTGTTTGCTTGTATTTCTAAAAGTAATTATTTACATTATAGTTCTACTCCATTATAGTTTAAATTAATATTGCACACAAAAAAAAGAAATGCTCCACTATGCATTTCATTTATAAATTTTAAAATAATTAATCATTAGTAATGATTACATTCTTTCCATATAAGTACCAGTTCTTGTATCAACCCTAATCGTATCTTCATTGTTTACAAATAATGGAACCATAACTGTTATACCTGTTTCAAGTTTTGCTGGTTTCATTGCACTTTTTGCTGTATCACCTGCAACTGCTGGTTCACATTCAACAATTTTTAATTCTACAAAGTTAGGTGGTTCAACTGAAAATGCTTGACCTTTATAGAATTGAATAAATGCCATCATATTTTCAACCATATATTGAAGAGCATCTTCACAATCTGAATAGTTTAAAGGAATTTGGTCATAAGTTTCCATATCCATAAAATAACAAATGTCGCCTTCTCTATATAAATATTGCATGTCCTTTCTTTCTATCTTTGCAACTGGATATTTATCAGTTGGGTTGAAAGTTTTTTCTAATGTTTGACCTGTTACAATATTTTTTAATTTAGTTCTTACGAACGCAGAACCTTTACCAGGTTTAACGTGTTGGAAATCTACAATAGAATAAACTGTTCCATCCATATCAAATGTAGTGCCTTTTCTAAAATCTCCTGCTTGAATCATATAATCCTCCAAAGTATTTAATTTAATTACACTTGATTATACCATATTTTATGATATTAATCAACTAAATCATCATATATTTTTTTAAGTTTTACAGCATCTTGTGCCATTATTTCACTAGATTCGCAAATAATAACAGGTTCTAACTTCAAATTCTTAATTGCTCTTGCAAGCGGTTGAAATTCAGGACCATAAACAGAATCTTCTAATGTTAAATGTTTAACTTCGCCTTTACTTGTGTATTCTATTTTTGAAAAATGAATATGTACATTTTTTATTTTCTCAAATCCAAGATTATCTATTGCATAATTTAGTATTTTCTCAAAATCTGCCGTAGTCTTTAAGCCACCCTGCATAGTGCAATTAATATGACCAAAATCAAACGTAGGAATATAAATATTTCCTACTAAACATAAATCTATAATTTCTTCATAAATACCAATTTGACTATATTTGCCCATAGTTTCTAGACAAATCAAACAATCATTTAAATTTTGCTCAATTAATTTTTGTTCCAATACTTTTAATCTTTTTTTACAAAGTTGCAAAGCATCTTCTCTTTCAAGTTTACCATTAGTAGCAGTATGAACTACAACTCTATTACCGCCTAATGCTTTCACTATTTTACAAGAATTAATTACATAATTATAAGATTTCTCCGCCATTTCATCATCAGGGTTTGCAAAATTTATAAAATATGGTGCATGAACACTTACTGATACACCATATTTAGCGAATTCTTCTCCCAGTACTTTTGCTTTTTCTTCGCTCAATTTAATGCCTCTACCAAATGAGTACTCATAGGCATTTAAACCCAATTCACTTACCCATTTACCAGCACCCAATGTTGTTTTATTTCCTTGTTCATAATATAATTTATCATTTCCAGATGGACCAAATTTAATCACCGAAATAAATCTCCATTTTAAGTAAATTATTTTCTATTTTTCCTAATGCAAAAAATTCGTTATTTTCATCAAATAATAAATAAAGATTATCTGCTTTTATTTGATTAAGTTTTAAACCACTTTTAATTTTTTTAGTTTCTATCTCGTTTAAATGCAATCTTTCATAAGGTAAAATATCTTCTATATTAGTAATGTAAGGTGTTATATCTTCACTATTAGTTAATTCTATATGTGAAATTGAGTTTTCAATACTAAACAAGCCAGAGTTTGTTCTTATAATTAATGGCATATAAGCAACAGTACCAAGTAAATATGCTAAATCTCTACATAAACTTCTAATATAACAACCCGCACTACACTCAATTTCAAATAAAAATGTGTTTGTAGATAATTCTTCTATTGCTACAAATCTATAAACAGTTATATTTTTAGGTTTAAGTTCAAATTCAATATTGTTTCTTGCAAGTTCATAAGCCCTTACTCCATTAATTGATTTTGCACTATATTTGGGTGGTAGTTGCTCTAATTCTCCAATTAAATTATGAATTACACTATTAATATTTTTTAATGTTATCGTTTTATTTACCTCTTTTACAACAACTCCATCACTATCTAATGTATCTGTTTCTTTCCCAAAGCAAAAAATAGCCCTATAAACTTTTCTTTTATTTAAAAAGTAGTCAAATAGTTTTGTAGCCTTACCAACCGCAATAGGTAAAACCCCACAGCCTGCGGGGTCTAATGTTCCTAAATGTCCAACTCTTTTAATCCCAAGTTTTCTTTTAACCAGTGAAACAACTTGAAAAGAAGTAACAGCATCAGGCTTATTTATGTTAATAATTCCATTTATCATAAATACTCACTTACTACTTTTACTAAACTTTTAATTACATTATTTAGTTTGCCATAAATTCTACAACCTGATGCCATTTTATGCCCACCACCGCCAAATCTAACAGCAATTTTAGAAACATCAACATTTCCTTTTGTTCTTAATGAAATCTTAAATGAATTATCATTCATTTCAGTCATAGCAATACCTACTTCACTCTCTTCTAGGTTAGTAATCATATTTACAATGCCCACAAAGGCATTTTCATTTGCACCATACTTTTTTAAATTCTTTTGCGTTAAATAAGTAATTGCAATCTTCCTATCACAAAACAATTCTAAATTTTTTAATGTTTCCGCAAGAAGCATTAATTCAACATAAGTTTTACGCCTAAATAAGTTGTAGTGGATAAAATCCAAATCTATTCCATAAGAAATTAATTTTCCCGCTACAATATGAGTTCTTTCATTTACAGAATTGTGCATAAAACAACCTGTATCAGTAGACAAACCAGAATATAATGCAGTTGCTATATTTTTATCTATTTCATAATTATTGTACTCAAATATATCATAAATAACTTCGCAAGCACTAGAAATATCTGGTACTACACAGTTTACCTTTCCATATCCATTATTCGTTGAATGGTGGTCAATATTTATAGTGTTTGAATGTGCAACATAAAATTCTTCAAATTTACCTAATCTTTTTAAATCTCCACAATCAACACTAATAACTAAATCATAATCGTTGGCAATTAATTCTTGATTATAACAACCTTTTACTAAAAAATGATAATTTTCGTGAATTACATCATCACAGTATAAATCAATTTCTTTATTATGATTTTTAAAGAAATAATAAAGTGCCATACCAGAGCCAAGGCAATCACCATCAGGTGATTTATGGCTAATTACAGCAACTTTATTACATTCTAACATTTTATTATAAATAACTTCAAAAACTTTCATTGTGTCCCTTTTATTCATCATCTTTTGGTATATCTAATTTTTCTAATATACTATTGATACTTTCACTGTAATCAATAGTCTTGTCTAGTTTAAAATTTATTATAGGTACTGCTCTTAATTTTACTCTTTTTGAAAGCAATTTTCTAACAAACCCACTACTTTTTTGTAACGCTTCAAAAGTTGTCTTTTCATCATTTGAATTATATATTGAAATAAAAGTATTTGCCATATACAAATCATTGTCAGTTTCAACTCTTAAAACACTGATAATACCGCTAATTCTAGGGTCTTTTAATTCATAATTAATAATATTTGCAATTTCAATTTGTAATTCTGCATTAATTTTTTCAATTCTACCAGATTTCATATTACTCCTTTATTTGCTCTTCAATAAACACTTCTAAAATATCATTTTCCTTAAATGATGTATCTGATAACTTAATACCACATTCAAAGCCTTCTGTAACTTCTTTTACATCATCTTTATATTGCTTCACTGAATCAATGTTTGCAGTAGCAATTACTTCTTTACCTCTCAAAATCCTTGCTTTTGCATTACGTCTAACCGCACCGTCTTTAACATAAGAACCTGCAATAAGTCCAGCACCAGTAATTTTGTAAACCATTCTAACTTCTGCATGACCAATAACCACTTCTCTAAATTTAGGTTTTTGCATTCCTTTAATTGAGCCATTAATATCATCAATTATATCATAAATAATGCTATATGATTTAATTTCAATGCCTGATTTTTCAGCAAGTTTTGAAACCTTACCTTCTGTCTTAACATTAAAGGCAATAATAATTGCATTAGATGCTTGCGCAAGTAAAATGTCCGTTTCAGTAACATTACCAACACCTGAGTGAATAATGCTAACTTTTGCTTCTTCGTTCTTAATAGGTAAAATAGATTGTTTAATTGCTTCAACAGAACCTTGAACATCTGCCTTTAAAATAACATTTAGCAATTTCATTTCTACGTTACTATTCATAAATTCTTCTAGTGATGCACCACCAGATTTACTAATCATATTAATTTGTTCTTTTGCTTTTCTCTCTTGAATAATTTGTTTTGAAAGTTTTTCATCAACAACTTGAACAGTATCGCCAGCATTAGGTACTTCATCAAATCCAAGTACAGCAACTGCTATTGATGGGCCAACACTTACAACATTTTTTCCGTTGTCATCAATCATTGCCCTAATCTTACCAGTACAAGTACCGCATACAACAGTATTTCCAATCTTTAAAGTTCCATTCTGTACTAAAACAGTGGCAACAGGACCTCTACCTCTATCAAGTTTTGCTTCAATAATAACGCCAGTTGCAGAACGATTTGGATTAGCCTTTAAATCTTCAATTTCTGCAACCAATAGCATAGTTTCTAATAGTTTATCAATACCTTCGCCAGTTTTAGCAGAAACAGGAACTAAAATAGCATCACCGCCCCATTCTTCTGGCAATACATCATTTTCAGCAAGTTGTTGCTTAATTCTGTCAATTTGTGCAGTTTGCTTGTCAATCTTATTGATTGCAACAATCATAGGTACTTTTGCAGCCTTAATATGATTAATTGCTTCAACGGTTTGAGGCATAATACCATCATCAGCAGCCACAACCAAAACAGCAATATCCGTAGCCATTGCACCTCTTGCTCTCATTGCAGTAAAAGCAGCATGTCCCGGAGTATCAATAAATGTTATTAACTTGCCATCTTTTTTAATTGTGTAAGCACCAATATGTTGTGTAATTCCGCCCGCTTCACCAGAAACAACATTAGTCTTTCTAATAGCATCTAATAGAGATGTTTTGCCGTGGTCAACGTGTCCCATTACTGTGATAATAGGTGGTCTTCTAACTAAATCTTTTTCATCATCTACATTATGAACATAAGAATCAAATATTTCTTCTGCACTCTTTTCAGCTTTTAATTCTAATTCAACCCCTAAATCATTTGAAACAAGTTCTGCTGTATCAAAATCAATAGTACTATTTATAGTAGCCATATTGCCTAGAATAAACAATTTCTTGATAATATCAGCAACAGTCTTACCTATTTTTTCTGATAAATCTTTTACTGTAATATGGTCGCTTGTAAGTACCGCCTTTGTTATAGGTGCTGATACAACAGTGGCAGTTGGTTTATCTTTCTTTGTCTTTAATTTTCTAATATATTGTCTATCTTCATCATAATCAGCATTGGCAGACATCATTTTCTTTCTATTAAATTGTTTGCCATCTTCATAATGCTTAACATTGCCATTTGATTTTGGTTTATTTGCAAATCTATTGCTCTCTTTTTCAATGTTTACTTGCATTGGTGCATTTTGTGCTGATTTTTTAAAATCATTAACAGGCTTATTAAAAGGTTTCTTATTAAAATCTTGTTTATTGTTGTCTTGGAAATTTCTCTTACCATTACCAAATTCTCTTTTATTTTGTCCATTTTGAGAATAAGGAGCATTATTATTGTTTTTTCTAAATTCCCTATTATCATCATTTCTTCTATTTTGATTTCTAAAACCATTATTATTGTTATTATTGTTAAAGTTGTTATTTCTATTATATTGTTGTTGAGGTTTTCTTTCTTGTTCCTTTCTTTCTATCTTTGCAACTTCAACTTTTTTCTCTTTGTTTTCCTTTTGTTCAACGTTTAATGAAAAATCCTTTGAAGTTTCATTTTTCTTTTCAACAACTTCAACCTTTTTAGCCTTATTAATTTTGTTTAGTCTTTCTCTTAAAGATTTAGTATTCTTTAAAAGTTCATCAACCTTTTTATTGTCCATTAATGCTTTTATTTCTTTTAGATAAACCAAATTTTTATTAACTTGTGTATTTTTTTCGCTATTTGCCAACGGGCTTCACCTCTTACTTTTTTATTCAACTATACTATATTCACTTTCACATTTTAATATTGCATCACTTAAACCTTTATTTTTTAGTGCTACAATTTTACAACCATCTAAACCAATAAATTTAGATAAATCTTCATTAAACTTAATTGCTTTTATATTGTATTCTTTTGCTTTACTCTTTGCAATTTTGTCTACATTTTCACTACTTTCAGCGGATAAAATTATTAAATACATTTTTTTATGATAAGACTTAATATTATCACTGCCAATTATTAAGTAGTTTGCCTTTCTTGATAATCCCAAATAATTACCTAACTTACTCAATTTATATATTCCTTTATTTTATTATAAATATCTTCGCTTATATTACTTTTGAAAGACCGATTAAAACACTTCTTTTTTATACATAAATTTAAGCACTCACTATTTTTACAAAGATAAGCACCTCTCCCTTCTTTTTTAGAATGCTCATCAATCTCAATAGTGCCATTTTTATTTTTAACTACTTTTAGTAATTGAGTTTTTTCTTTCATTTCTCTACAAGCAACGCACATTCTTAAAGGGTTGTTACTCATTATTCTTCAATATCTCCAAACAAATCTTCATCAGGCATTTCAGTTGCCGTAGAACTATCTACTTGTGCTGAAACTCCTGCATATTGACTTTCACTCTTTACATCTATCTTCCAACCAGTAAGTTTAACTGCTAACCTTACATTTTGTCCATCTTTACCAATAGCAAGTGATAATTTATTGTCAGGTACAACAGCAACACAGTATTTGTTTTCATTGTCAATATCAAGTTTTACAACTTCCGCTGGACTTAACGCATTTGAAACAAATTGATTAATATCTTCACTATATGGAATAATATCTATTTTTTCACCATTAAGTTCTTTTATGATATTATTTATTCTCATTCCCCTATTACCAATACAAGCACCAACTGCATCAAAGTTAGGATTTATGCTTGAAACAGCAATTTTTGTTCTGTAACCAGCATCTCTTGAAATTGCTTTTATTTCAACTTCGCCAGTTTGCACTTCTGGAATTTCAAGTTCAAATAATTTAGATACAAATCCAGTATTTGTTCTTGTACATTGAATTTGACAACCCCTTGTGCTTTCAATAATTCTCTTAACAAAAACTTTAACTCTTGATTGAATTTCAAGTCTTTCGCCTGGAATACATTCCTTTTCAGCAATAACTCCTTCTGCTTCCATTCCGCCCATATTTAAGTAGTAATAACCATTTTCAAATCTTATAATTTGTGCAGTAATTATATCGCCTTCTTTTTGTGATAATTCAGCAAATTCCTTCGCCCTAACCGCTTCTTTTAACTTTTGCATAATAACGTGCCTTACTGTTTGTGATGGAATTCTACCAAAATTCTTTGAATTTTCTTCTTGCATAATTTCATCTCCAACCTTATAAGACTTTTTGATAAGTTTAGCATCAGCAAGTGAAATTTGCTTGTCTGGGTCTTCAACTTCATCAACTACGGTTTTGTAACTATAAATTTTTATTGAATTCTTTTCAGGATTTAACTTAACTATTGCAGATTTCGCTTCACCATAAAGTTTTTTATATGCCGCAGTTAGCCCTGCTTCTAATGCTTCAATAAAATATTCTCTTTTAATTCCTTTTTCTTCTTCTAATATTCTTAACGCTTCAAAAAATTCTTTGCTTTGCATTTTATTTTACTCCTAATTAAATTTCAACAACAGGTAATACAGTTGCTATTAATTCTCTCTTTATCTCTATTATATTTTCTTTGTCATCTTTTACAACTAAATTTTGTTCATCAGCACTTTCAATAATGCCCTTATATAATTTAGAACCATTAAGTGGTGAATATAATTTAACTTCAACATTCTTTCCAATATTACGCAAATAATCACTTAACTTTTTTAATGGTCTATCAAGCCCACAAGATGAAACATTTAATGTGTACGGACTTCCATTAGTTGGGTCAAGTTCATCAAGCGGAGCATCAATTAATCTGTGTAATGCTTCACAATCGTCAATAGTTACTCCGTCTTTCTTATCAATAAATATTGTAAGATTATTTCCATTTACTTTTTTACCATATTCAACTTCTACAATTTCAAGCCCTAAACTTTCAGCATAAGGTTTTACTAAAACTTCTACACTTTCCGCAATTTTTGACATTACATTATTTCCTTTAAAATTAATTTAATTGTATTTAACATTTTCACTTTTTAGGCATATAATTAAAAAGCAATAAATTACATTATTTGACTTTTTAAAACTTGCCATTAACTAACACTAAATAAAATTTAAGAGCGGTCCAAAGCCCACTCTAAATTTTGTAGTATTAATCTTATACTGATATATTACCATAAATAAAATAAAAAAGCAATAGATTTATAAAAAATTTTATGAAAATACTTGCAAATATTTTAAAATGTGCTATAATATAAGTACTGTGATGGATGGAGAGGTAGCGGCACTCTGTAACTTGCAATCCGCTATAGCAAGGTTAAACGAATTTATGCGATACCTATTTGTGGGTTTAAGTTGTCATTTTAAGTCGTGTTGAAAATAAGGCTTTATGCAATACGAGATTGTGAACCATGTGAGGACAGGAATGTAGCAACATTAAGCAATTCTTCTGTATGTGCCATAAATAACTTTATTGGAGCGAATAATTTGAACGACACTTGGAAGTAGCGTAGCCAGTAAATTCACTCACAGTTTTTTTGTTGTCAAAATATGAAAAACGACATTTTATTTTTTGAAATAATTTACAATAAGCATAATATAAACAAATATTAATTTTTGTTTCATATTTACCTAAATGATATTGATAAATACAAAAAAGAACTTTCTAAAATTTATGAAAGTTCTTTTTTAATAATAAAATTTTTTTAAGCATAAGATTTAAAACACTAAATTGTTTAAATCATATTCATTAAATTTAGTCAATAATTGCATCTACAAAAGTTTCCGCATCAAACATTTCTATATCTTCAATGCCTTCGCCTAGCCCTACAAATAGTATAGGTAATTCTAATTCATACGCTATACTTAATACAACACCGCCCTTTGCAGAACCATCTAGTTTAGTTAAAACAATAGCATCTATTCCAATACTATCTGAAAAGGCCTCCACTTGTGAAATAGCATTTTGTCCAGTAGTTGCATCTAATACAATAAGATTTAATTGATTAGCATCTGGCCATTCCTTTTCTTTTACCCTATTAATTTTCTTTAATTCTTCCATTAGGTTAGTTTTATTATGAAGTCTGCCCGCAGTATCAATCAAAAGTACATCATTGCCTTTTGCCTTGGCACTACTAATACCATCATAAACAACAGCACTTGGGTCAGCACCCTCGCCTTGTGAAATTACTCTTACTTTGCTTCTTTCACCCCACATTGAAAGTTGAGAAGATGCTGCCGCTCTAAATGTATCACCTGCTACAAGAGTAACACTCTTTTTATTTCTAATAAAATAATTTGCAAGTTTACCAATAGTAGTTGTTTTACCTACTCCGTTAACGCCAACAAAAGTTAAAATCAAAGGATAATCAAGTTCAACTTCTTCAACACTTAAAATTTCAATCATAATTTCTTTAAGTACTTTTTTCGCTTCTTCGCTTTCCTTAATATGTGCCTTTTTAGTTCTTTCCTTTAATTCATCAATTATGTACATAGTTGTTTCTACGCCAACATCACTTGTAATTAATGTTTCTTCCAAATCATCATAAAATTCATCATTTAATTCACTACGCTTAAAAACATTTGAAATCTTCGCACCGATTGTATCCTTTGTTTTTTTAAGCCCATTAAATAATTTGCTAAAAAATCCCATTATTATCCATTACCTTCTATATTTTTTACTGCATCAGAAAGTTTAACAGAAACAATCTTTGAAACACCAGGTTCTTCCATTGTTACACCGAATAAACTATCTGCTAATTCCATTGTTGGTTTTCTGTGTGTAATCACAATAAATTGTGTATCCTGACTAAACCTCTTCAAATATTTAGCGAAACGTTCAACATTTGCATCATCTAGTGCTGCCTCTATTTCATCTAGCAAACAGAAAGGCATTGGTCTTAATTTTAATATTGCAAAAAGTATAGCAATAGCAGTTAAAGCCTTTTCTCCACCTGACATTAAAGTCATAGTTTGCAATTTCTTACCAGGCGGTTGTGCTAAAATATCAACACCTGCAAGTAGCGGGTCTTCATTATCCACTAATTCAAGTCTTGCACTACCACCACCAAACAATTCGCTAAATATCTTTGTAAAGTTACGATTAATCTTATCAAATTGGTCATTAAATCTAGTAACCATTTCAGTTGATAAATCACGAATAATTTGAATAAGTTCTTCTTCTGCCTTTAAAGCATCATTTGTTTGTTCAGTCATATACTCATATCTTTCACAAACTGCTTTATAGTCATCAATAGCACTTATATTGATAGGTCCTATTTTGTTAATTTCCTTTCTAATTTCATTAATTTGTGCATAACCTTCATTAATGTTGTATTCAGTAGCCCTATAAGGCATACAAGTTTCATAAGTAAGTTTGTACTCTTCATAAATTCTGTCTTGCATATTTTGCAAATCAATATCAACTTTTTGTAGTTGCATATCTTGACCCATTTTCTTCTTTTCAAGAGTACTAATATCATCGCCAACTTTTGTTCTTTGCTCATCAAGTTTTAAAATGTTTTCTTGTAAAATCTTTTTAGAACTTTCAAGTTCAGCCAATCTTTGCTTATTCTTATTTAGTTTTTCTTCTTGTTGCTTTATCTTTTCTACATCAACAGTATTATCTAGTGATAAAACAATAGATTGAATAACTCCTTTATTCTTTTCAATAGATGCTTGTTCGTTTTCAATCCTTTCTTCTAAAACTTTATTTTCTATTTCCATTCTTTCAATAAAGTCCTGTACTGATAACATTTCTTGCTCTACTGACGCAATCTTAACCCTTACTTCATTTGCTTCTGCATTGTACTTGTCTTTTTGAACTTTCATATTGTCATACAAATCACTTCTTGCCTTTGTTGATTCACCAGCAGAAATTCTTGCATTATTAATTGTATTTTCAAGTTCATCAATGCTCGCAATTTCATTTTCAATAAAGTTGATTTTAATAATAGATTGCTTGTTTTGATTTTCAAGTTCTTCAAATTCTTCATTTAATCTTTGATTAAACTCTTCATATCTTGCTCTCTTTTCAAAAACACTTGCAAAATCAATATTTAATTTGTTTAGTTTTTGAGTGCAATCATTTAAGTTTTCTCTATATTCAATAATTTTTGAAGATAAATGCTCTCTTTCCTTTTCTTTAACTATTATTTCACTATCTAAATTCTTAATTTCTTCTGTTAAAGTTTCTATTTCTCTATCTCTTGAAAGCAAGTTACTAACGCTTGCTTTTTTACTACCACCAGTAAGCGAACCCGCTGGATTAATAATATCTCCGTCCAAAGTAACAATCTTAAATGCGTACCTTACTTTTTTAGCCAAATTAACAGCAATTTCCAAGTTTTCAGCAATTACTGTACCGCCTAACAAACTATACATAATTGGGTCTAAATCTCGGTTATACTCAATTAGTTCGCACGCAACACCTAAAACACCTTGCATTTTCATTTCACTTTGGAAAGCCTTATCAATATATCTAGGCTTCATACTAGTAAGCGGTAAAAAAGTTGCCCTACCATATTTATTATCTTTTAAATATGAAATAAGTGCTTTTGCATCATCTTCATTTTTAGTTATTACATTATTAATTGCATTACCTAGTGCCATTTCAATAGCAGTTTCAAGTTTTGCAGGCACTTTAATTAATTGCCCTACAATACCAACTACCTTTTTATTTAATTCTGCATTAGTTGTGCTATCCTTTAACAGTCTTTGCACGCTTGAAACGTAACCTTCAAAATCTGCCTGCATAGTACTAATAAGGTTCTTTCTATCATGCTTTAACTTTCTATTAGTTTTTGCTTCATTTAAATCTTTTTCAAGTAACTTAATTTTTAAATCAGCATCACCATACAATTTTTGATAGTTTTCAATTTTTGTTTCTAAATCTTTCTTCTTTACATCAACCCCAGAATTAGTGCTATTTATTTCATCTATAATTTGTTGATTTGCTTTAACTTTTTCATTAATTGCAGTAATCTTTTGCTTATTATCTTGAATTGATTTTGCCAAAACTTCCTTTTCAGTTGTAAGTTTAGAAAGATTTGCTTTTATTTCAGTAAGTTTTTCTAATGCCTCAATAACTTGATTATTTGCTTGTTTGTTCTCATCCTCACTTAAAGTCAAATCATTTACAATTTGCAAATATTTATCAGTTACTTCTTTATACTCTTTATTTAATTTTTCAACCAAAAACTTTTGATTTTCAAGTTTTGAATTAGATTGAATTAATTCATTATTATTCTTCTCTAATTCATTTTTGTATTCTTCAATACTTGCTTCGCTTCTTTTGATTTGGTCAGTAATAAAATTTACTCTTTCCTTGTAAAGAGCATTATCACTATCTAATTTTTGCAAATTTAGTGATAAATGCAAAATTTCTTCATTAACCTTTTTAATAATTTCATCGGCACTATTGAATTTTTCCATACTAACATTATATTCGTTATTTAAAGTTTCAAGTTCATTTTGCCTAAGTGAAATTTCTTCTTCAATACCTGCAATAACATTTGATATTTTTTCTTTTATATCATTTGTATTTTCATATTGCACAATATATGTATTAATTTCGTGATGCTTTAAGTCTTGCTTTAACTCTAACGCTCTTTTTGCATCTTCACTTTGCCTTTTTAATGGTCCAATTTGCCTTTCAACTTCGCTCATAATATCGCTGTTTCTTTGCAGATTTTCCCTAACTCTTTCAAGTTTTCTTTCAGTTTCAACTTTTCTAGCCTTAAATTTTGCAATTCCTGCCGCTTCTTCAAAAATACCACGCCTATCCTCTGGCTTTGAGTTGATAATTTGCTCAACACGACCTTGTCCAATGATAGAATAACCTTCCTTACCAATACCGCTATCGTGAAGCAAGTCAACAATATCTTTAAGTCTAACAGGATTTTTATTAATCAAATATTCACTTGTTCCAGACCTATACAATTTACGAGTTAAAACGACTTCATCATAATTAATATTGAATGTTTTTTGCGTATTATCAAAATATAGCGAAACTTCACAATAAGAAAGACTCTTTCTTTTTTCAGTCCCCTTAAAAATAACATCTTGCATATTTTGACCACGCAACAATTTAGAACTTTGTTCGCCCAGCACCCAACGGATAGAATCCGCAACATTACTCTTACCACAACCGTTAGGACCTACAATCGCAGTTACACCGTTATCAAATGGTATTTCTCTATGGTCAGCAAATGATTTAAACCCTGCCATTTCAATTTTTTTAAATATCATTCTTATTCACCTAATTTAAATTTTTCTATCGCAACTTTTGCAGAATTTTGCTCTGCATCTTTTTTAGTTCTTCCTTGTCCTTTACCATAAGGCTGTCCCAAAATTAGTACAGTAGTTTCAAATAGAATATTGACATTATCGCCAACTTGTTTAGTGTCATATTCTATAACCCTTGAATCCTCACCTTTTCCTTGCACTAATTCTTGAAGCATTGATTTATAATCTTCTATTACTTTTAAATTCAAGTCCACAAATTTGAAAATAAATTTTCTAGCACTTTCAATAGCACCACTATCCAAATAAATAGCGCCTATTATAGACTCGCACAAATCCGCACACATTGCCTTTGATGGTTCGCCTTTAAACGAATCTCCCACAATTAAATATTTTTGCAAGTTAAGTTTGTTAATTGCATTAAATAAATTGTTCTCACATACTATTTTTGCTCTATATTTGGATAAAACTCCTTCATCATAAGATGATTCATTATATAGATAATTAGAAACAATCACTTGAAGTACGCTATCTCCCAAAAACTCTAATCTTTCATTGCAAGATTTTGAAAAACTACTATGCGTAAATGCCCTTAAAAGCAAATCTTTATTTTCAAACTTATAACCTATTAAATTTTCTATTTCATCATAATTAATCATTATCATCTTCTACCGCAATCGCTTTCTCAATATTTTCTATAAGTTTATTTTCTGTAAATGTAACAACTTGATTAATTGATGCATGAATTGATTTAGCCTTACTGCTTCCGTGAGATTTAATGATTAATTTTTTAGCACCCAAGAACGGAGAACCCCCAAATGAATGATAATCAAGCATTGATTTCATATCCTTAATAGCACCTTTAAGTAATACAGCACCAACTTTTGTTTTTAAGTTTTTAAGGAAACCTTTTTTCATAACGCTCATTAAAAGTTGTGCAGTTCCTTCAACAGACTTAATAAGAACATTTCCAGCAAATCCATCACAAACAATAACATCATAATCGCCAGATAAAGCATCTCTCGCTTCCATATTCCCAACAAAATTTAAATTACTTTCTTTTAGTAATGCAAATACTTTCTTTGTTAATTCATTTCCCTTTGCATCTTCTACACCAACACTTAAAAGTGCAATTCTTGGATTCTCAACTCCTAAAACTATTTTCATATAGGCATTGCCCATTTGTGCAAATTGCAATAAATTATATTCATCACAATCCATATTCGCACCACAATCAATAACTAAAACTTGTTTGCCATTAATAGTTGGTAAAGCCGGTGCTAGTGCAGGACGCTTAATACCTCTAATTCTTCCAAGCTTTAAAAACCCAGCAGTAAGGACCGCACCTGTACTTCCCGCAGAAACAAGTCCAACACTTTCTTCATCATTTTTTAATTTATCAACCGCTTTAACTAAACTACTATCTTTTTTTGTCTTTACTGCAACAACTGGTGCTTCATCACAACTAATAACTTCTTTTGCATCAGATATTAAAATCCTACTACATAATTCATCTCTATCAATTTTTTTATTACTGAAAAATTTATTAGATTTACTTTCTTCTATAACCTCAGCCAAAACTTTTTTAATAATATCTTCATCACCAAATAATTCTATTATTAAATCCTTATGCTCTTCAAGAGCCAATAAAGAACCTTTTATTATTTCCAATGGAGCATTATCTCCACCAAACGCATCTACTAATACTTTCATATTTTCTCCCACATTGTATAATGATTCATTTAATTTTTTATTTTATGTTAACAAACTAACAACACAATTAAACTTATAATAACATTAAACCTATTTACTGCTTTTATAAATTTAATTATGACAAATAATTATATCATAAATATTTTGATTTAACAACGATTTAAGGCACTTTTATAAACTAAACAACAAAAAAATAACAGTATTAACTGTTATTACTTGTCTTATTCACTTTTTGCCTTTACTGGTTTGCCATTAAAGTAACCGCAGTGAGAGCAAACTTTGTGAGATTCTTTCATTTCATGACAATGACTACATACAACAAGTGTAGGTGCAGTAGCAAAAGAATTAGCACTATGTCTTTTATTTCTTCTAGCTTTTGAAACTTTCTTTTTAGGTTCTATCATTTTTATTCCTCCGTATTTATTCACCAATTATTAGGTGTTATTTTTCAATATACCTATGCATTATAGTAAAAAGTTAATCAAAAGTCAAGTATTAAATCAAAATTTTTTAAAAATTATTAATTAAAAGTTGCAAACAAATTTTACTCGCAATCACAATTAATAAATTTGCAAATTAATTGCTCTTTATAAGATTTAGCCTGCTCATAGCCTTGTTCAAATGCTTTTTGTGCGTTTTCAAGATTAAAGTTTATCATAGAAACATCTTTCAAATGAAGTTGAATTAAAAGGTCAGTTTTTATTTTTGTCTGCACTAGTTCTTTTTGAGAAAGGTTAATAGTATTAATAAGACAATGCAGTAAAGATTTTTGTTCTAGCATTATCAAATCATAATCAATTAAATTTACCGCAATATTACTACTCTCTCCCATTTTAAAAGCCAATTCAGTCGGCACGTTATCCATAACTCCACCATCAATAAATTTTTTATCATCTATTTCAAAAGGCTGAAAAATTGATGGCACTGATATACTTGCACGAACCGCTTGCCATAACAATCCAGAAGTAAACTCACATAACTCGCCTTTATTTAAATCAACAGCAACACAACCAAATTTAATAGGCAAGTCTTCTATTTTTATTTCCCCGAATAATTCTTTCAAATAATTATTTATTTTATCACTTCTAAGTAATGATTCAGACATTATAGGAAAAATTTTAAAGTCTAAAATTTTGAAATTATTAAAATCTTTAATCAAATCAAATATTTCATCAATACTTTTCCCACTCGCATAAACGCCACCAATCAAAGCCCCTATTGAAGTACCACAAACAACATTAGGCTTTAATCCTAATTCTTCTAAATATTTAATAACTCCTAAATGTGCAAATCCTAACCCAGCACCCCCACCTAAAACAAGGGCAAAACTTTTACAATTCATAATACCAAAATTCCTATCATATATAAATAAAATAAAGGACAAGCAGAAGTGAAAATGAAATCATTATCAAAAAAACAAACAAACACTAAAAATTTGATAAAAAAAATAGTTACATTTCAAAACATAGTTTGCATTGTAATTGTATATTTAATGATTGCTTTGGTCATATCCCCAGCACATTATATAAATTCAGCAAACGAAGGCATAATGCTATGGGCAAATAATTTATTACCTGCATTATTTCCATTTTTCATACTTACAAAACTTTTGATGGAAATGGATATCCTAGAACCTGCGACAAGATTTCTATCTCCTGTAATGAAAAAGATATTTAACACAAGTAGCAATTCTAGTTATCTATTTGTCATATCAATTTTGAGTGGTTACCCAGTTGGTTCTAAAATAGTAGCAGACGCATATTTATCTGGCAAAATTAATTATACTGAACTACATAGGTTAGTAACCTTTACTTCTGTATCTGGCCCTTTATTTATTATTGGCACAGTAGGAATAAATATGCTTACAAATAGTTATTGCGGATATTTTATTTTAATATCACATATTTTATCAGCAATACTAAATGGAGTGTGTTATAAAAATTACACACCAAAGAGATTGTATGAAATAAAGATTGAAAACAGCAATAAAACAACAAAAAGCATTCTAACTTCATCAGTTAAAAACGCTATTGATTCAATCCTGCTTATAGGTGGATTAGTTTGTTTATTTTATGTTGGAATGGATGCTATTTCACAAATTATTACCCTACCGCCAATCTTCCAAGGTATTATAGAAATCACAAAGGGTTGCTATGAAATAAGCATATGTAATTTAAGTTTAGACTTAAAAACTATTTTATGCACTGGCATTATAACTTTTGGCGGATTTTGCATCCACGCACAAGCAATGTACTTTTTAAAAGAATGTAATGTATCTTATAAATTTTTCTTAATCCAAAAATTAACACAAACCTTGTTTTCAGTTTTGATATGCTCAATTTTAGTTTTAATTTTTTAGTATTTATGCAACTTGTTATCAACCATTTTTGTAACAAGCCATTATAAACCAAATCAAGATTTTCAAACTTAAATAAATGAATTTTGATAAAAATATGCCTTAAATTTACCCTATTTCCGTTCACTAATTAAATCTTTAAATTTAAATTATTAACAATAAACAACCATAATATTTGATATAATAAACATTTGTACGCAAACAAAAATATTATAACGCAAAAAGGACTAACATTATTAGTCCATTTTCGCATTTTATGCTTAATATATAATTATGTGTCGTAGAAATTTTAGAAACTAAAATTTCTTATAAAATCCAAGATTTTATCCTAAAACAGCCGTTTTAGCGACACAATTTGAATTATGTTTGTCGGCCAAATGAGAAAGTAAACTTTCTCGCTATCCCAACTTCACATAATATTAATTTTATTCAACAGAAACTAAATAGTAATAAATTGGTTGTCCACCATTTATTATATTTACATCACATAGCGGATACTTGCTTTCAAGTTTTTCTTTGACGCTTTCTGCTTCACTTTCTTCTATTTTATCACCATAGAATAAAGTTATATTAATTGATTCATCATCAACTAATTTATCTACTAATTGTATTGTAGCATCTTCAATATCTTTTGATTTTGCTACAATCTTTTTATTATTCAAACCAATAATTTCCCCTGCTTCCAACTCAAAGCCATCAATTTCAATATTTTTAACAGCATAAGTTACAGAACCGCTTTTAACTTTTTCAAAAGATGCTTTTAATGCAAATAAATTATCTTCAAGTGTAGCATCTGGGTTAAATGCTAAACATGACGCAATACCTTCTGGAATACTTCTTGTTGGTATAACGTGTATTACTCTATTTTTTACTAAATCTTGTGCTTGTTCTGCTGCTAAAATTATATTTTTATTATTTGGGAAAATAAATATATCTTTTGCATCAACACTCATTACTGCTTTTGCAATATCATTAGCGCTAGGATTCATAGTTTGTCCACCACGAATAATATAGTCGCATTGAAGTTCATCAAACACTTCTGAAATACCATCACCAGGAGATACTGCAACCATACCAAATGGTTTTAATTGTTTTTGTGTTATAGTTGATTTGTTTCTTACAACACGGTTTTGTTCAACCATATTTTCAATTTTCAAATCATAAAGTTCTCCCATTTCAAGAGCATAACCCAAAGCCTTATTAGGTTCATTTGTATGAACGTGGACTTTAACCATAGTTAAATCCCCTACACAAATAACACAATCTCCTAATTGTAGCAATTTTTCTCTTAACTTATCAATATCGCTTTCAGTTGTCTTTGGTTTCATTTGAATAACCTTAAATTCTGTACAATATGCAAATTCAATTTCTTCCATAACATCTAAACTTGCGTGGAATGCTTCATTTGCATCCATACCCACATTGTCATCAAAAGAATATTCAAAAGTTGTATCGTCTGACAGAGCCTTCCAACAACCAGTAAAGAATACAATTAAACCTCTACCACCAGCATCAATAACTCCTGCCTTTTTAAGTACTGGCAACATTTCTGGCGTCTTTTGTAATACTTCTTCACCATCTTTCAAGATTAACTCAAAAAACTCATCAAAATCACTTACTTTCTTTGAAATGCTTTGCGCACTTTCTGCAAGTGCTCTAATAATTGTAAGCATTGTTCCTTCTTGTGGTTTAGTAACTGCCTTATAAGCAATTTCACTACCTTCTTTTAACGCTTTGGCAAAAACCTTAGTTGTAACATTTTCTGTTTGTCCTACAACTGTTGAAATACCTTTTAAAACTTGCGATAAGATAACTCCGCTATTACCTCTTGCTCCTTTTAAAGCACCTCTTGCTATTGCTTGACTAACATCTTCTAAACTATTAGTAGCACAATTATTAACTTCTGTCGCTGTTGACTTTAATGTTAAGAACATATTAGTACCTGTGTCAGCGTCCATTACCGGATAAACATTTAATATATCAATCGCTTGTTTGCTCTCCTCTACAAAACTAGCACCAGCAATAATCATTTTTTTTAGGGTCGCCCCATTTATATTTTTAAGCATAAAATGCAATTCCTCCAACTTAAATTAATATGCTAAATTATTTTGCTATATGGTTGCATATTAATAATATTACTTCACACTCTATTTATTTTTTACTTTTAATTTTTCACTTTATTTAAAAACGCAAAAAGCACCAGTAATCTATTACTGCTTTAATTTGCTATATACGAATGTCCTTTATATGAACATCTACATTATCTACAATCATTCCTGTAAAATCTTCCACATTGTATTTAATGCTATCTTTTAAGTTTTTAGCAACAGCAGAAATAGACACCCCGTACTTCAAGATTACATAAACCTTGATTTCTATCCTATTGTTGTGTGCTTTAACTTTAACCCCTTTATGCTTTCTGTAAGACTTACAAAATAATTCTCTTATAGTCTCAAAAAAACCAGTAGAACCAACATCTACTACTCCGTAGCACTCTTTTGTACAGTTATAAACAACATGCGCTATTGATTTTTCAGTTATGGTAATTTTGCCATAAGCATTAGTAGTCTTACTTAACATTCAGCATTCTCCTAAGATAGATTTTACTATTATATATTACTACAAATATTTCAATAATGCAAGTGTTATATAAAAAATTTATAAAATAATCACAAAAACTATTGCAATAATTGTATTTTTTTGATAAGATATAGTAGTTGAAATGTAAAATTAATAAAGGAGATATATAATGAGTAGAGTTTGTAGTATTTGCGGTAAAGGCAAAATGAAAGGTAATCAAGTTAGTAATAGTAATATTAAGACTTTAACACCAAGAAGTGCAAATCTTCAAAAGAAAACTATTGTTTTAGATGGTAAAGAAGTAAATGCTTATGTTTGTACTAAATGTATGAAGACTGCTAAAAAGAATGGTTAATAAATTTCTAGCATTATGCTAGATTTTTTTATTACATTACCATATTGAAACATTTTAGAATAATATAATTAAGATAAGTTTCTACTTTTAATTCTTTTTCTTATTATTCGTTTGACAATACTTTAAATAAATTATATCATTAAATTATGGCTTTTATTAACGCAATAATAATAAAACCAAAAAGGAGCAGTTAAATGAATATTCTTGAAATAATTGATAAAAAAAGAATTAATCAACCTTTAACAAAAGAAGAAATAACATATTTTATTGAAAATTATGTAAACGGAAATATAAAAGATTATCAAGCAAGTGCCTTGCTTATGGCAATTTGCATTAACGGAATGAATGAAGAAGAAACATTCAACTTATGTGATGCAATGCTTAAATCTGGTGAAATTGTAGATTTAAGTTATGTAAACGGCATTACAGTAGACAAACATTCAAGTGGAGGTGTAAGTGATACAACATCAATAGCACTTATCCCTATTCTTGCCTGTGCCGGTCTTTGCTCTGTTAAAATGAGCGGTGCAGGACTAGGATTTACAGGTGGCACAACTGATAAACTTGCTTCATTTCAAGGCATAGATTTGCAAATAAGCCAAGATAAAATTAAAGAAATTATAGGAAAATGCGGTTGTATAATAGTTTCCCAATCACAAAATCTTGTCCCTGCTGATAAGAAACTTTATGCTTTGCGAGATACATCTTCAACAATTCAAAGCATTCCACTTATAGCGACTTCAATTATGAGTAAAAAAATTGCATCTGGTAATGATATAATATTTTTAGATGTTAAAACTGGAAAAGGTGCATTTATGGAAAATGCACAAGATGCAAAGGTACTTGCGGAAACTTTGATTAAAATTGGCTCTAAATACAATAAAAAGGTGGCTACCCTTATTTCTGATATGAACGAACCATTAGGCAATGGAATCGGCTGTTATTTAGAGATTTTAGATGCTATTGATGTGCTTAATGGCAAACCTAGTAGACTTTATGATTTAGTTAAGTTTATGGCAGTGAAAATTATGGTTTTGTCAGAACAATATAGTGAAGAAAGTGCTACACAAAAATTTGATGAAATTATAGAAAGCAGACAAGGCTATCAACGTTTATTATCTATGGTAGAACTTTTAAACGGAAATATTGAAAGCATCAAAACAATGCAATCTTTAACCCCTACTACAACTATTTATGCTAAATATAATGGCTATGTAGAATCAATAAATGCAAAAGAATTAGGACTTCTTGTTTGTGATATGGGTGGTGGAAGAAAAGAACTTGACGACAAAATTGACCATTCAGTTGGCGTTAAAATATTAAAGCACATAGGAGATAAGGTGCAAAAAAATGAACCTATTGCACTAATCTATAATACAAATCAAAAGTTAAGTGAAAATTTAGTTTGCGATAGACTTGAATCTGCCATAACAATAACTACAAAGAAAGTAGAACCAACTTTACTTATAAAAGAATATAAACACAATTAAAACTGATACAAAAAAACTAGTATCAGTTTTTTATGTGTTAAATATTATGTCTTACTATTTTTCAACCACAACATCTATTATTTATTAAATATCAACAAAAAACTTTAAACAGAGTCATTTAATCAATAAAAGGTGCATATATAAACTATAAGAAGTAAATATTTTAACAAGTAAAATATTTGTTGCTTTTCGCAACTGCTACTGCTTTCGCATTACCACTTCTTATAGTTTGAAACTTCGTCAGTCGGTCAAATGTGAATCCAAGCATTCCCGCTCTCCCGACTTCCTCGTTATAAACTTTGTTCTAAACAACTAAATGTTTTTTTAGTAGAATTAGAAGTAAATATTTTAACAACTAAAATATTTGTTGCTTTTCGCAACTGCTACTGCTTTAAATTATGTGTCGTAGAAATTTTAAGAAATTAAATTTTCTTATAAAATACAAGATTTTATTCTAAAACTGCCGTTCTAGCGACACAATTTGAATTAGGCGTCGTTTATATCAAATACAAATACAAGTTTTTGTGCTTGCATAAACTTCCTATAATACCGCACTACCACTTCTTATAGTTTAAAATATAATCAGTTATTAGAAAATTATGGACCATATTGAATTAAGTATTCTAGCACTAACAATGGCAAAAGAGATATATTCAACATCATGCAAAGAAGATATTTGCGAAATGATAAAATTTCTCAACCTACTTATAAATAACTTACAATTTATGTTATGTGATAAGGACAAGAAGAATTAATTGAAAGTAACAAAGGTAAATGTTTTATCATACTATATAATGTAAGAAATTTGATTTATTGTCTTAACAAAATAGACAGCAGTTAACATTTATCTTGGCTACTCTATTACATTTCTTACAACAAAAAATCAATGAAAAAATATATCATTGTAGTGTTATTAATTATAATACGAAAGGAGAAATTTAATGTCTTTTTACACAAATAACAGCAATTCAGTTTGTTGTCCCGGACCTATTAATGGCAACCCATTAAATGGACTATGTGAAAGAGTTTGCATAAGAACTACAAAAGTATTTGATTCAGCAATGAAACAATTATCTTTACAAAATGTGCAACACCCAGTTGATTTTGAGAATGGCGAACCTCCATTACCTATTACATATATAGGCGCTCAAAGCGACCCTAACAATCCAAGTTTTATAACTAATCTTATAGTAGATAGATTAGTAGATAGACCAAATTATGCAAGAGTAAGCGGAATAGTTAATATTCCTATTATAATCAGTTTTACTGATGGAAACAACAACACAGGAAGTGCCACAAGTACAACTACTGTACCATTTGATGTTGTATTATTCGTACCACAACCATCTATTATTCCATACAGAGTTGAAGGTTTTGGAGCACTTACAAGTAACATAGGAACTTATAGCGGAAATAGTATTTTCACTATTGACGAATGCGTTACAATTATAATAAGAGTTGTTGTAGATGCAGAGTTATGTGTTCCATCTTATGGCTATTGTCAAATACCACCTGCTATTGAATTTTCACAAGACCAATGTGCCGGAGTTTTTGAATTACCATTATTCCCAACAGCAACACAATAGGCATCAAAAAATAATAAAAAAACACTGACATTATATAGTCAGTGTTTTATTATACTTATAATTTACAAGTAAATTTTGATATTTATAAAAAGCAGAAACAATGTATTTTGTTTGTCTTAATATTAGATTACCTTACATATTGTGTATTATGTAGTCTTTAAACTCAACCATTTCATCAGTTAAAGTAAGCCCATTATGCTCATAGTACAGTATCAGCAACATATTAGTACAATAATGCTCATCTTCTAATAAATCTTCTCTATTACTAGCATAAACCGAGTCTACAAACTTAATAAAAACATCATTTAAATTTATAGTTTTAAATCCATTTTTTATTAAATATTCAACGACATTTAATACGCTATCACTCAATACTAATTTTACACGCTTTAAATCTTTATATGAAAAATGTGCTACTTTTACAATTACATCATTATAAGTAAACGCATAGTCTTCCCCATAACACATACCTTGCCTAATAGTTTCTAAAAACAACTGCAACTTTTTATCTTCATGACCAACTGAAAATAAGGCATTGTTTATATGATAATTTATTCTAGAATTTTTTAATTCAATCAAGCATTTAAAAATAGCCAGACATAAATCTATTTCACAATAGTTTAATATGAAATTGATTAAACTATCATTATCTTCTCTTTTAATTATTTCCTTTAAATCATTTTTAACAAAACAAGTATAAAATAAAGAATTAATTCTTGTCTTTATAGCCTCTACTGGTATTTTATCAATTTCTGCTACATCACAATTTTCCTTGTAATTAAAGTACCAATAACTTATATATGGGTCAGTATTATCAAGTTGCCAAAGATTATCTATTGTTGCCCTTGCCTCTTTAAAATTATTTGCCAATGCTAATTTACAAAATATTTTTTTAGAAAATATAATATTATGCCTATCTACTTCAAAATTGCTCATTTCTTTTTTTATGCCATTGGCAAGTTCTGCATATTGCACTAGCGGAAGTTCAGCATTTTGGAATATTAAATTTTTAAAAAACAAAGAAGCATTCTGCTTATTATCTAAATCCAACATACACGTTAAAAACAAAACTAACGGCGTAGGAAACCTGCGAGATTGTGCAATCGTTTTATAAAAGTGCAACTTAGCCAAATCATAGTTTTTTGCATTAAAATGGACTATTCCTATTAAACTCGTTTCAACATTACTTTTACTATTTATAAATAATATTTCCAAAGCCTTATTCATATCAAGTAATGCACCAAAATCATTTTTTTTATTAAGTTTTATTGCTGAATTCTCAATCAAATTTAGCACATAATGTTTATCAAAAGAAAGAATAGTACACTTTTTACTACTATTCTCTTCCTTCTTCTCGCTCATTTTTCTATATTTAGATAATTCAATAATTTCAGCCATAGTTAATTATATGCTTAAAGCAATATCCTTTGTACTTATTTACTTTTTAAACTTTAACTCACTTTTTTGAAATTCTCTTTTTGCGCCACAAAAATCACAACAAATTTCAAGTTTGCCAACTTCCTTTAATATTTCATCTACTTCACTTTCGCCTAAATTATTTAAAACCTTTTTCATACGTGATTTTGAGCAATCACATTTAAACTTTGGTTCCATAGTTTCATATTCAACAGGACTTAATTCCGCAAAATATTGTGCTACAAACTCTTCAATACTCATTTCCTTTAAAATTTTGCTTATATCAGCAAAATCATTTATCTTTGTTTCCAATATTTTAATATCATCTTCTAACGCATCTGGTAAAACTTCAATAAGTAATCCACCAGCACTCTCACATTTGCAATTTTTGCCTACTAAAACCCCTAATGCAATAGCACAAGGTTGTTGTAAACTTGTTGCATAATAACTAGTAAAATCTTCTGCAATTTCACCAGAAACCAAATCTACTTCACCAACATAAGGATTGCCAAAACCATAATCCGCAATTACTCTTAACTTACCCTTACCAACTGCACCAGCTACATCTAATTTATTTTTACTATTAGGCATTAAGTCAACAGTAGGATTATCCAAATAACCTTTTACTAATGCTCCATATCTTGCAACAGAAACAACCCTTCCAACAGGTCCATCACCCATAACGATAGCACTTACACTACTATCTTCATTTTTTAATTTTGAACTAGAAATTGCACTCATAGTAAGCACTCTACCTAATACAGCCATAGTTGTAGGCGTTAAGTTGTGCAGTTTGCCCGCCTTATTTACAATATCCGTTGACTTTATAACTGTCAATAAAACTCTATTATCACATAAATAGTATTTCTTTAAATAGTCTTTTTGCATTTTTATTCCCTATCAATTATTATTCTTCTGCAATGCTCACAAACTAAGGTTTTATCTTGCTTTAATTTGTTTAATTCATTTGTTGCTAGTTCTTGCATACAGCCACCACAGGCATTATTTTGTGTAAGCATAACATATACAGGTAAAATGTTATCAGCTTTACAATCCTTATACTTCTTTAATAGTGCCTTATCTAAATTCTTTTCCATTGCTTCCATTTCTTGCTTTAAAGCATTTATTTTAGCCTCAGACTCGCCCATTATCTCATCTTGTTTTGCTTTTGCTTGCTTGTGTTTATTTTTTGCCTCAAAAACCTTATGCTTCGCATCTTCAAACATTTTATTTATTTTATCAATATTAGCCTTCAAAATAGTAATATTACTTTGAATTCTATTTAGTTGATTAGAATAGTCTTTGACTTTCTTTTCAATTTCTTCACTCGGTATATCAAGTTCTTGTTCTAACTTTTCAATTTCGTTTTGTATTGATTCTAATGATGCAGTTAATTTATTAAAGTTTTCAATTTGTTTTTCTGCATCTTGTCCTAACTTTTCAGTCTTTTCTTGCAAAACCTTAACAGCAGAAATAGCATCTGCCATTACTTTTGTATAAGGAGTTTCCTTATTTTCTTTTTTTAATTTTAAGATTTGTAAATCTAATTTTTGATAATTAAACATTTCTTTATACATCATTATCTCCTTTTAAACGACTTGCAATTAGTTTAAATTTTTTATGATAAATTTTAATTTTATCACTGTCAATATTATATTTTAACACATTTCCATCAGTTTTTGCAAGCACCTTGCGTATATTTGCAAACTCTTTCTTTAAAAAGTTTAAATATTCGCTATCATTTCTTCCAATATTGTCCTTTCCAAACAGTAATTCCTCATCATTTAAATGATTAGGACTTTTATTTTTCTTAATATGAATAAAATTATAATACTTACTACCATCATAAAATAAATAATCCTTTAAAATGGTAAAATTTGAATCATTTAAATATTTTCTTAATTCATAAACTGACGTCGTTGGTTGCAAATAAAACTCTTGAATCTTTTGATTTTTGCTCAAAATATCAACTATTGTTTCTCCGCCCAAACCAAATATAAGTCCAACATCTGTGTTTTTTGCTTCTTTTGGAACTCCATCACAATTAATAAAATCAATTCTTTCACTACAAATTTTATTATCTTTGCAAAGTTTTCTTGCTTTTTCTAAACTAGATGCTGAAATATCACAAAAAACCACTTTTAAAGTGGAATTTGCTTTTAATAATTCAAAACCAATAATACCATGGTCGCAACCAATATCACAAAAAGTAGTCTTATTTGTAAAATGAATTTCATTTAATAAAAATTTAATTCTGTTAGATAACTTCATTAGTCGCAATCAACATCTTTTAATTTCTTTATTCTGCTTGGTTGTCTTAACTTCCTTAATGCTTTTGCTTCAATCTGTCTTATTCTTTCTCTTGTAACATTAAATTCACGCCCCACTTCTTCAAGCGTTCTTGGATGCCCATCTTCAAGTCCATACCTTAAAATAATAACTTGTTGCTCTCTTGGCATAAGTTCAGAAATAACGTCCATTAGTTGTTGTTTAAGCATACTCTTCATTGTTACTTCAAACGGTGTTTTAGCATTTTCATCTTCAATGAAATCACCTACTCTGCTATCATCTTCTTCACCAAATGTTGCATCAAGTGATGTAGGGTCTTCTGCAATCTTTTTAGTATCTGTAACCTTTCTTTCGTCAACTCCCATAACCTTTGCAATTTCTGCATCTGTTGGGTCCCTACCAAATTCTTGTGATAATTGCCTACTTACTCTTGCAATCTTATGCAAAGTTTCAACCATGTGAACTGGCAATCTAATTGTTCTACCTTGGTCAGCAATCGCTCTTGTAATAGATTGTCTTATCCAACATACAGCGTATGTTGAGAACTTAAACCCCTTTGTATAGTCAAACTTTTCAACCGCTTTCATAAGCCCCATATTGCCTTCTTGAATTAAATCAAGAAATTGCATATTTGGCCTTGACGCATATCTTTTAGCAACGCTTACAACTAGTTTTAAGTTTGATTCAATTAGTTTTCTTCTTGCAGTTTCATCTCCATCACTAATACGTTTAGCAAGTTCCACTTCTTCTTCTTTTGATAGTAGCGGTACTTTACCTATATCTTTAAGATACATTTTGACTGGGTCATCAACATTAGATTGATTTAAGAAATGCTCAATGTCATCATTAATATCTTTCGCACTTTCGTTAACTTTAATTTCCTTTCTTAAATCAGATAAAATTAATTCAGCTTGCTTTGCTGTAACATCCGCTGTAACAAGTTTTAGTAAAACATCTTCTTCTGATACATAACCCTTGCTTTTAGCAATTTCTTTGATTTTTCTAATTGCCTCAACCACAATAGGTTTTTCCAAAAAATCTCTGCTTATTTCTTGTGCTTCAATAGTTGTATCTACGCAAAATGATGATTCTTTGCTATCTTTCACATCTTCTTCAAACACTACTTCTTCTGGCACTTCATTAACTTGTTCTTCTACTACTTCTTCTACCTTCTTACTTTTTGCTGTAACATTACTTTTTGCAGTAGTTTTCTTTGTAACTGCTTCACTAGTTTTTGTTTCAACTTTTTTAGTAGAACTCTTTTTTGCTCTATCTAATAATTGTTGTAATTTTTCCTTCTCAATTTTAGGCATCTATATCCTCCGCTTTTGTTTTCTTTTTCTTAATAATTTCATTTATTTTAACTAAATATTCCATTTGCTTAATCGTATCTTTTTCTTCATTTAGTTTGCGTTTAAGCGTGTCCAACTCAATTTCATATTGCATATTTATTATTTTATTAACACAAATTTTAAAGTGCTTGCCTGCATCATCTCCATAAGAATCCATATCTAAATACATTATATCACTAATTTGACCTTGTACTTCTTCCTCATCAAACATATCAAAAACTATTGTACTATTAATCTTTTCATTATTTGCTCTTTTCTCTTTGATAAAATTATATAATTTGATTAATGAAGGGTCTTTTAAGCAAAGGTCAAAATCATCATCAAGTTTAGCATATTCCTTATTATAAATTAAACTTGCAAGTATAAATTGCTGTGATTTTATCAAAGCATCATATTTATATGTAAGGTTTGTATCTTGTATAGCATCATTAGTAACTACATCATCTGTTGATGTTTGATTTAAATCCGCACGCAGTACTGAAATAGAAATTTTGCTCAAATCAGATATTATAGGAATATAAACTTCTTTTTCGCTCAAAGTCCTAAATATACTTAAAATTTTAAATGCACCGCTTATAAATTTAGTTCTATCAGCAATATCATTCAAATTATATTTTCTGGCAAGTTCTCTTATTTCAAACTCAACTGAATCCATTGCACTATTTATTATTTGTTGCATTTTTTCTTTGCCACAAACTTTAATGACTTCATCAGGGTCTTTGCCCCCTTCTATTCTAGCCACTTTAACTTCTAAACTTTGTGCTCTTAAAATAGGCAATGCCTTTAATGTTGCATTAATTCCCGCATTATCTCCATCTAAACAAAGAACAACTTTCTTTGATACCCTTGAAATCTCTTTTGCGTGAATTTCTGTAAGTGCCGTTCCTAAACAAGCCATTGCTGTATTAAATCCAGCCTTGTGCATTGCTATGACATCAATTTGCCCCTCACACAAAATTACATATTCAATATTTTGAGTAGTTGCAAGTTTTTTTACCTTATTAAATGCAAATATAGTACTACTCTTATCAAAGACTATACTTTGTGTACTATTCTTGTACTTTGCAGGAGATGTACCATCTAAATCTCTTCCACTAAAACCTACACAATCTCCAAATTTATTGAAAAGTGGGAACATTAATCTAAAAGCATAAAAGTCAAATAATTTTCCATTATCGCCTCTTCTTGCTATTCCAATTTCTAACAATTCATTTTCTGTATAGCCTTTTGACAGTAGATAGTCTATAACATCTATCCAACCACTGCTGTAACCTATCTCAAATTCTCTTATTTCATTGTCAGTAAGTTCTCGCTTTGCAATATAATCTAACGCTTTTTGTGATTTAACTAGATTAGACTTATAATGCTCATTTGCATCTTTTAGAAGTGATAAAAATCTATCCTTTTTCCTTTTCTTTTCTACAATGTCAAAATCCCCCTTAAATTCAGGCATAGGAATGCCACTTTTATTTGCAAGAATTTCAACAGAATCAAGAAAGTCCAAATTTTCAATTTTCATTATAAAAGAGAAAATATCACCACTAACACCACAACCAAAACAATGAAAAGATTGCTCTTCATCATAAATGCAAAATGATGGTGTTTTCTCGTGATGAAAAGGACAGCACCCCCAATAATTTCTTCCTTTTCTTGATATTTGCATATAACAAGAAATAAGTGGGACAATATCAACTCTATCTCTTAATTGTTGCAAAAACTCGGGTGGGACACCCCCTCTTCTATTTGTTGACATTCATTCTCCTTAAAATTTGCCATTAAAATTTAATTAATAAAAAAAGTTAGATAAAAATATTTTTGCCAAAATAAATTTTCTTACACTTAATTATTCTATGCAAATTGCATTTCTCCTTAAAAAATATAAGAATTTTTCAAATATTTTTTAAATTGTATTAAAATGCAAATATTTTTTTGCTAAAAACAAACTTTTAAAAATTTTTGAAAAAGTTTCTAAATAAATTTTACTTTTAACATATTTATGCTATAATATATTTTATGAAGAAAAATGAGATTTACGAAATTGAAATAATTGACATAGGAAACAATGGCGAAGGAATTGGCAAGGTTGATGATTTTGTAGTTTTTATCCCTTACACACTTAAAGGCGAAATAATAAAAACTTTAATCTTGAAAGTTAATAAAAATTTTGCTTATGGTAAAATTCTAAATATAGTTAAGCAGAGTGAATTTAGAGTTGAACCGCCCTGCCCTTACTTTTACAAATGTGGCGGTTGTAACTTGCAACACTTGCAATACGCAAAGCAACTAGTAGTAAAAAAGAATATTGTTGAAACTACACTTAAAAAACAATTAGGAGAAGTTGAAGTAAAGGATTGTGTTGCAAGTAATTTACAATATGCGTATAGAAACAAAATGCAATTACCCGCTACAATAAATGGAATTGGAATGTTTAGAGAAAATTCACACGATATTGTAGAAATAGAAAATTGCCTACTTTGTGATAATTGGATACAAACTTTCATCAAGAACATTAAGTTATTCATACAAGCAACCAACTTGACTTTATATGATGAAGAAAATCATAAAGGAGTTTTAAGGCATATTTTAGCGAGAAAGGTTGATAATAATTATTCATTTACTCTTGTAATCAACGCAGAGAAATTACCAAAAGAAGATAAACTTATTGAAATTTTAAGCAATGATTTTGAATCTTTTAGTTTGTTTTATTGTGTAAATAAAATAAAGAATAATACAATTTTGACAAATAATATTGTATGCCTTTATGGTAATGCTACGCAAAATACAGTAGATTTTGAAATTGAATACTTTATTTCGCCAAATAGTTTTTTACAGGTTAACAGATACATACAAAATTGCATCTATCAAAAGATTCAAAGTCTTTTAAATAGTAACCAAATTGTTATTGATGCTTATAGCGGTGCAGGACTTTTAAGTGCAATCTTATCTAAAAAAGCAAAACAAGTTTATGGTATTGAAATTGTAAAATCAGCAACTGAAAACGCCGAAGCACTGATGAAACATAACAAAATTGCCAATGTCAAAAACATAAATGGAGATTGTGCTTTAATCTTGCCTACGCTTGTTGAAGATTTAAGTAAAAGCGAAGATAATATATCACTTGTACTAGACCCACCAAGAAAAGGTTGCGATGAAAAAGTACTAGAAGCAATTACTCTTGCAAAACCAAATGAAATATTCTATATTAGCTGTAACCCCTCTACTCTTGCAAGAGATTTAAAAAAACTTACAACTAGTTATGACATAGAATTTATAGAACCTTATGATATGTTTCCACAAACCAAACATATAGAAACATTAGTAAGGTTGAAATTAAAAAAATGATAATAAAAAATTAAATAATTTTAATTATAAAGGAGATACTAAAAATGGCTAAATGTAAAATTTGTGGAGCAAATGTAAACAGTAAATTTTGTGAGTATTGTGGAGCAAAAAACGAAGAACATATTGATGAAGTTGATATGAATTCTTTGATAAATGAAAATGCGAAAGACACATTGGGGGCAGACTATATAAAATGTATGGAAAACATTTGCAATTTAGTTAATTACGATAAAATTGCAAAGGAAACTGGCTCTTACCCTAGCGAATTTTATGAAAAGATGCCAGAAATGATGGCAAACACTATGAATATGTGGGGAAATCTCAATAAAGAAATGGAAGAAACAAGCGAAAAATATAAAAAAGCAAGAGCAGATATTGCAAAGAAAATATGTCCTTCATGTGGTGCTAAATTCAAAAAAGGCGAAGACTTTTGCGAAAAATGCGGTGCAAGTCTACTAATAGAAGAATATCATTTATAAAAACATAGTAGATAACTTAATTTTTATTATATAGGGATTACGAAAAAGTAACCTTACCCATTTAACAAGCAAGATAATATTAAATTACTATGGTTTAAACATTTAAAATATTTGTAAATGAAAAATATTTGAAATAAAAAAGGATAATTATGTATTACAACTCTATCCAAGAAACAGAAAAAGACTTTAAAACAAATATAGATACCGGCTTAACTTTGGAAGAAGTTAATGCTAGGCTTAATATTCATGGTGAAAACAAAATAGAAAGTGCTAAAAAGAAAAGTTTTATGAAAAAACTACTGCATCAATTTTTAGATGTTATGATAATAGTGCTTATTATAGCAGGAGTAGTTTCTTTTATCATAAACATATTAGCAAAAGAATCACTTATTGAACCCATTATTATCAGTGTAATAGTTATAGCAAATGCCCTACTTGGTGCTATACAAGAAGCAAGAGCAGAAAAATCTTTAAACGCTCTTAAAAAACTAACAAGTAAAACGGCAAGGGTTTTAAGAGATGGCAACATTATTGAAATTAAAGCAACTGAACTTGTTAATGGCGATATTTGCATTTTACAAGATGGCGACATTATTCCAGCAGATTTAAGAATAATACAATGCAGTAATTTGAAAGTAGATGAATCAACTTTAACTGGCGAATCAGTACCACTTGAAAAAACAAATGAAACACTTCCAAAGGACACTCCACTATCAAGCAGAACTAATATGCTTTACAATGGCTGTACAATTACAAGTGGTAATGGAACTGCAATAGTTGTAGCAACTGGAATGAATACAGAATTGGGAAAAATAGCAGGACTATTAAACAATGAAAAGCACAAAAAAACACCACTGCAACAACAATTTGCAAAATTAAGTTTAGTATTAAGTTTAATAGCATTAGTTGTATCACTTATTGTATTTGTAGTTGGACTTGCTGTTGGTTTAGAAACCAAAGAAATGTTTATGAATGCCCTTTCCCTTGCAATCGCAACAATTCCGGAATCACTTCCAGCGATTATAACGGTAATATTAGCATTGGGCGTTGAAAGATTAGTAGACCACAAAGCGATTGTTAAGAACTTACCAGCGATTGAAACTCTTGGTTCTGCAAGTATTATATGCTCTGATAAAACTGGAACACTTACACAAAACAAGATGAGCGTAGTTCAAGTTTATGATTATAAAGCAAATATACTTTATGAAGATTTACAAAATCCAGACGTCAAAAACATATTAGCATTAGCATCATTATGTTGTAATGGGACAAAAGATATAGGCGACCCAACTGAAAAAGCAATTTTACAAACAGAAAATAATTCACTTCTAGAAAAATATGAGCGAATTCACGAACTTCCTTTTGACTCTATAAGAAAATTAATGACTACAATTTATAAAAAAGATGACCAGAAATATTTAGTAGTTACAAAAGGTGCATTTGAAGCAATAGAAAAAATAAGTAATGATGACTTGAAAAATCCAAGATTCTTAAATAACGATTTAGCAGAAAATGCTATAAGAGTTTTAGGTTTAGCAATTAAAGAACTAGACTCACTTCCAAGTGATTTAGATAATTTCAATGAAATAGAAAATAATTTAAATTTTGTTGGACTTATTGGAATGATTGACCCGCCAAAACTAGAAGTTAAAGAAGCAATTCAAGTTTGTTATAGTGCAGGTATTCGCCCTATTATGATTACAGGTGATAATCCTGTAACAGCGATGGCAATAGGAAGAACACTTGGAATCTTTAAAGAAAATGACAAGGTTTTAACAGGTGAAGATTTAAAAACTCTGTCTAATGAAAAACTACTAAAAATCTTGCCTGATGTTTCAATATATGCAAGAGTTACCCCAGAAGACAAGATTACCATTGTAAAAGCTTGGCAAAAATTAGGACATATTGTAGCAATGACTGGCGTTGGTGTAAATGATGCCCCTGCCCTAAAATCAGCCGATATTGGTTGTGTTGTGGGAATTCAAGGTAGCGATGTAGCAAAATCAAGTGGCGATTTAATATTAACCGACGACAACTTTAATACAATAGTGTCAGCAGTTAAAGAAGGTCGTGGCATATTTAATAATATTAAGAGAGTTACAGTTTTACTTCTTGGAACTAACTACTGTGAAGCATTAACAATCATTTTAAGTTTAATATTTTTCAATGTTTGTCCTATTGTTTCAATACAGTTATTATGGATTAATTTAGTAAGTGATTCTTTCCCAGCAATAGCATTGGGTCTTGAAAAATATGAAGACGATATTATGAATGAAAAACCTGTAAAGCGAAACAAAAAATCTATCATAAATAAAAATATGATAATTCAACTTGTTGTAGTAGGCGTTGCTCTTATTACACTTTCACTTGTGGGTTTTAATCTTGCAATGAATATGACTGATGGCAACATTGATGTAGCAAGAACTGTTGTATTTGCTATTTTAGGTTTAGGTGAAATAATGCACGCATTCAATTTAAGAACAAACAAATCTGTTTTTAAATCATCAATAAGAGAAAACAAATTATTTTATTTGTTAAACTGCTCTGGAATATTATTGATGCTATTAATCCTACTTGTTCCACCATTAACAAGCCTATTTATGTTAGCACCTTTAACTCCTATTTTATGGTTATATGTGGGAATATCTGCATTAACTCCAATAATACTTATGGAGATATTAAAACTATTTAAATTAGGTAAAATTTAAGCATAAGTTAAGATGAAACAAATAGAATTTATTAGCATTGTATTAATTTAAAAAGGAACTATCTAGTTCCTTTTTTATCAACAAAATTAATATGCAACAAAAAATTTAAATAATCAAAATAATAACCAAATTAAATAGAAACTATGTGATGATAAATTTAAATAAAATTTAATTTTGTGTTGCGTAACGCAACCGCCACAACAAGTTGTGCATCACAGTTTGAATTAGGCGTCGTTTATATAAAATACAAAAACAAGTTTTTGTGCTTGCATAAACTTGCTATAATTTTATTTACTTTTTAATGCTTACGCAAATAATACCACAAATTGCCCCCAAAATAGTCCCAAATAAAGAATCATATACAAGAGTTAGATCAATTACAAAACTAGAACTCAATAATGAAAAAACCACAAAAGCAAATAGCGTATAAACTAAACCTAATAACGCCCCTTTAATTAGCCCTTTACCTTCACAATTTTTTAAAAATGATTTAACGCCAAAAAAGATGCTTAAAACTTTAATAACCTGATTTATAGGCATTATCCAACTATCATTAATATCAACAAACTTTAAAAATAAGGCAAAAATCAAAATGCCAACCAAAGAAATAAGCAATGCAATAAAAGAACCTTTAAGCAATGCTGTAATCATATTTTTATTATTGCCTGAAAGCGTAGATGAATTAGTCATTGTACCCTCCTAATCTAATCATATTCTTTGAGTTTTTATGATATGCAAGTAACCCATAACTAGACAAAATATTACATAAATAAGATTACACACATCTTTAAAGTAAATAAACAAAAAAAGGCATATTAATTATGCCTTTACTTTCACATTAAATTGTTTCATCTTTTTTGCTATCAGCAACAGTTACATTTGCATCATCGCTAACGCTAGTTTCATTTATTTTTTCTTCCATAAATAATTCAGCATTATCTTTTTCATCAATAGCATAAACAGAAGCTAAATCAATGCTAATATAACTTTCTTTACCATTTTCGCCACTCTTAATTAAAGCAACCTTTGAGCCATCTAACGCATCTCTTATTTCAACAATTTCGCCATAAATACCAGCAAAAGTTTTTACTTTTACTCCTACATTTAACTTTTCTAACATACTTTGAGTTTCAGCATTATACTTGTTCCTTCTCATAAAACTCATAACCAAAGAACCAACAATTAAAACAAGTAAAACTACTAAAATAATCATCGTTCCTAAACCATCATTTGCAAATAATAAACTACCCATAAAAACTCCTTTAAAAAAATATAATATTTCTATTAATTCACTTAATAGTATAATCTTTTATTGAAATTTTGTCAAAAGAAATTTATGTATTTTTTTAACATTTACAAAAAATAACAATAAATTTTACAAAACATAAAAGCACAATGCTAAAATTTTAAAATTTTGTTATAAATTTTCCTACATACTAATCTTTTTTTGCATTATATTTATCATAAAATTCTTTTCTAAAATCTAAAAATCTATCTTCTTTAATACTTTGCCTTATATCTTCCATTAATTTAAGTAAGAACCTTAAATTATGGATAGACAATAATCTTGCACCTAAAATTTCATCTGCATTTATTAAATGTCTTATATATGCTCTTGTATAGTTTTTACAAGCATAACAATCACATTCATCATCAATAGGCGTAAAATCTTCTTTATATTTTGCATTTCTAACAACAAGTTTTCCTTTTGATGTAAATGCAGTGCCATTTCTAGCAATTCTTGTCGCTAAAACACAGTCAAACATATCAATTCCACGATATACTCCCTCTATTAAATCTTCGGGAGTTCCAACACCCATTAAATATCTAGGCATATTTTCTGGATAATGCGGTTTTAAGACATCTAACATTTTGTACATTACATCTTTTGGTTCACCTACTGATAACCCACCAACTGCAATCCCACATTTTGCGTAAGGTAAAGACTCTTTAAGACTTTGCACTCTCAAATCTTCATAAAAAGCCCCCTGTACTATTGGAAATAGCATTTGCTTTTCATTTTTTTGTGCCTTATAGCATCTTTCAAGCCAGTTTATAGTCCTATCCTTTGCTTTTTTTGCTTCATCATAACTTACACCATATTCACTACAATGGTCAAAAGCCATAATTATATCTGCACCTAATGCGTTTTGTATTTCCATATCATATTCAGGCGTTATATAATGCTTTTCGCCACTTAAATGCGAACGAAACTCAACTCCATCTTCTGTAATTTTTCTCAAATCAGAAAGTGAAAACACTTGAAAACCACCACTATCAGTTAGAATAGGCTTGTTCCAATTCATAAACTTATGTAATCCACCTGCCTTTTTAACAATTTCGTGTCCCGGTCTTAAATACAAATGATAAGTATTAGATAAAATGATTTGAGAACCAATACTTTCTAGTTCTTCTGGCGTTAAAGTTTTAACTGTCGCTTGTGTACCGACTGGCATATAAATAGGAGTTTCTATAACTCCATGCGGAGTTTTAAACTTTCCTACTCTTGTACCGCTTTGCTTACAAACTTTCTCTACTTCAAATTCAAATTCCATACTTCACCTTTTTTATTTTTATTATATTGGTACAAAACTACCAAATCTTATCTTTTTTTAATTGTAAAATTATTTTTACCTTTGCAAATTTTAATGAATAAACATTGCATCTCCAAAACTGAAAAATCTATATTTATCCTTAACTGCTAAATTATATATTTTCATCGTATTCTCTATTCCACACAAAGCACTTACAAGCATAATCAAAGTGCTTTCTGGTAAGTGAAAGTTAGTTATAAGAGCATCTACAACTTTAAATTTATAACTAGGATAAATAAAAATATTAGTAAATCCGCTTCCAGCAATCAACTTACCATCTTGTGTACTTGCACTTTCTAACACTCTAACACTAGTAGTTCCAACTGCAATTATTCTTTGATTGTTTTCCTTTGCTTTATTCAATATTTTACATTCTTCTTCGCCAATTTGATAATATTCACTATGCATTGTATGCTCTAAAATATTATCAGTTTTCACAGGTCTAAATGTCCCAACTCCTACATGAAGCAAAACCTCAACAATTTGAATACCTTTATTTTTTATTTTTTCAATCAATTCATTTGTAAAATGAAGTCCAGCAGTTGGCGCAGCAGATGAACCTTCATCTTTTGCATAAACAGTTTGATATCTTTCAAGTTTAGTTTCATTATTCTTTATATAATGTGGCAAAGGCATTGTGCCTACCCTATATAAAATATCTTCAAAAACACCATTAAATATAAACTCTATTACTCTTGCACCATAATCGCCTTCTTCTATTACCTTACAAGAAAGTTCATCACTTATTTTGATGATTGTTCCCACCTTTGCTCTTTTTGCAGGCTTAACCAAAACATCCCAGTGCTTTAAATCTATTCGCTTTTGAAGCAATATTTCAATCTTGGCATTTGTATCTACCTTTTCTCCAAATAACCTAGCAGGCAATACTTTGGTTTTATTAACTACTAATATATCATTTGGCTTTAAGTAATCAATAATGTCATAAAAATGCTTATGCTCTACTTCATCATTTTGCCTATCATAAACTAAAAGCCTAGAAGAATCTCTCGGTTCAACTGGCTTTTGTGCTATTAATTCTTCTGGCAATTCATAAAAATAATTATGCTTATTAAATATATCCTTGTCCATCATTATTATTCTTCAACCTTTAACTCTATTAATTCTTGTTCTTTTTCTTTTGACAATGATTTACCTAAATGCTTGTACGCACTAGGCAAAGCAACTCTACCCCTTGGAGTTCTTGCTATAAATCCTAATTGCAATAAATAAGGTTCGTATACATCTTCTATTGTAACAGCATCTTCACCAGAAGAAGCAGACAAAGTATCAACCCCAACAGGTCCACCATCAAATTTATCAATCATTATGCTTAAAATTCTTCTATCCACAAAATCAAGACCTAATTCATCTATGTCCATTCTATCTAGTGCTTCATCAGTTAAAGTTTTGTCTACAATGCCACTACCTTTAACATCAGCATAATCTCTTATTCTTTTTAAGAACCTATTTGCAATACGAGGAGTGCCACGACTCCTTTTTGCAAGTTCCAAACTCGCTTCTTTACTTATTTCAACTTTTAAAATTTTAGCACTTCTTTCAATGATTGTTGCTAAATCTTCTGCACTATATAATTCAAGACGCTCTATTATTCCAAATCTATCTCTTAACGGTGATGTCAACATTCCAGCCCTTGTAGTTGCACCAATAAGGGTAAATGGTTTTAATTTTAGTCGCATACTTCTTGCAGATGGTCCTTTACCAACAACAAAATCTAGTGCAAAATCTTCCATTGCTGGATATAAAATTTCTTCTACATTTCTATTAAGTCTATGGATTTCATCTATAAACAAAACGTCATTCGCATTTAAATTACTTAATATTGCTGCAAGGTCCGCTGCATGCTCTACTGCAGGTCCACTAGTAATTTTTATTTGCGTACCAAGTTCATTTGCAATTATATGCGATAAAGTAGTTTTACCAAGCCCTGGCGGACCATAAAGTAATACGTGGTCTAATGCTTCACCTCTTTTTTTAGCAGCCTTAATATAAATATCTAAATTTTCTCTTACCTTCCTTTGCCCAACATATTCTAGCATATTTGCAGGTCTTAAAGAAAGTTCTATTTCAGCATCACTTGCATTTTTGTTACCTGTTACAAATCTGTTGCTTTCTATCATTAATTACCAATACTCCTTAAACAATTTTGTACTAGTTCTTCTATTGTGTTTCCATCTTTATAGCAAGATTTAACTATCTTTAATGCTTCACCCTTGTTTAGACCAAGTGAAACTAAAATATTAAATGCCTCATCAATAAGACCTTCATCATATTGTGTAGTTGCTAATGGTAAATCACAATCCATTGCATAACCAAATGCATCAATTTTATCTTTCAGTTCTACAATAATTCTTTCAGCAGTCTTTTTGCCACAACCCTTTATTTTGCTCAATAAAGTAATATCACCACTTATTATTGCTACTCCTATGTCATTTAGTTTAGCACCACTCAAAATTTGTAGAGCCATTTTAGGACCAACACCGCTAACCGAAATTAAATCCAAAAACATTCTCTTTTCTTCCATAGTTATAAATCCATATAGACTTACTCCATCTTCCCTTACTTGAAAATAAGTGAAAACTTTAATCTCTTCACCTTCATTTGGTAATGCACAAAGAGTATTATTTGAAATCCCTATTTCATAACCGATTCCATTATTTTCTACAACTATGTAATTTTCTTTTTTTAATTCTAAACTACCTTTAATATAATTAAACATTTTAAATCCTATTATCTTTTATTAAGTTATTCGTTTGCGTATGACATATTGCAACTGCTAACGCATCTGCTGCATCATCTGGTCTTGGTAATTTTTCAAGTCCCAAAATTGCTTGCACCATTAATTGCATTTGTTTCTTTTCAGCCCTTCCATTTCCAGTTATTGCTTGCTTTATTTGTAGCGGAGTATATTCATATAAATCATCAAGTTTTTGCTTGCAGGCAAGAAGTATAACCCCCCTTGCTTGTGCAACATTTATTGCCGTTGTTGTATTTGTGTTAAAAAACAACTCTTCTATTGCAACGCAATCTGGTTTATATGCGTCTATTAATTGAATAATTGATTCATAAATTTCACTTAATCTTTCAGTTATACTATTCTCTTTTGGAGTTGTTATTACTCCATAATCTACTACTGTATAACAACCATAAGATGTACTTTCAATTACTCCAAAACCAACTATTCCATAACCTGGGTCAATACCTAAAACAATCATAGTTAATAGTATAAACTAAATTTTAAATATAGTCAAGCAAATCTAATTTCAGTTTTAAAATAAATGTTTAATATTTAAATAAAAATTATTTATTGAGCATATTCTCTTGCTATCTTAAAGAAAGATGATAAAACCAGTTTCATAAAGTTTATTAATGCCTGATGTAAAATAATTTTAAAAATGACGTCTAATCCATTTCACACAAAAAAAAGACAAAGATTAATCTCTGTCAATTTTTAAATATTTTGCAACTTCTTTTTAGGTTTTTTATAAAACAATTTTAAATCCTTTACTTCATCATTTTTAAAATTTGCCTACTTATGAATATTTAAAACTATACCTATTGATGCAAAGAAAACAATTAAACTACTACTTCACGCACTAATAAGCGGTAGTTGTACTTCCATAGGCGGAATTGAACCCCGCACCACAAGTTAATTGCACTATAAACTTTCTAATGTATATTTTATTGATTTTGTTAAAATTTCTCTGCCAACTTTTCTTATTTCTTCTGGTTTTGTTTTTAGCAATTCCATATAATTTTTAGCCAAATTATTTTCAAATATATACTTCCCAACCACTAAAAACATATCATATCCATTATACTCTCTTGTTTTAACTTTATTTATATCATTTAAAACATTTAAATCAAATTTTCCAGCGTGTTTTAATTGTTCACATATAATTCTTAATTGCTCTCTTGTTCTATTTTTTATATGTCCATCAATATAGGAAGCATAACTTTCGTCAAACCATCTTATTCTATCAATACCATATTTTTCATAAACAAGTTTTTGAATATACAAATGAGCCATTTCGTGAATTAACGTATGAACTTGATATTTTATATCTTCTTCATCGTTAACATTCAACAGGGTTTGAATTTCCCCATTATAAAAACAACCCGTTGCCCATTCTGGTGGGGTATCTCCACCAGAAATCGATTTTATATATTCAACAAATTCTTTCCTTTCAGTAAAAAATGAAGCTTTTAATTGTTCAACACAGCACATTTCTTCCGAAAATAGCATTTGCAACATAGGCATTTGAACCTCAACTATATTTAAAGATTTTTCAATAAAATCTTCTAATCCTTCTTGAAAATTAATTTCAAATCTATTTGTAATAATTTTTTTCACAACCAAACTCCTATTTGGTTTATTATAACACACAAACAAAAAAATGCATACTAAATTGTATACATTTTTAATAAAAATTTTAAATTTTACTTTTCCTACTCTGCCTATCTACATTGAGAATAACCCCTATCGCGCTCATGAAAACAACCAAACTTGTTGAGCCAGCGGAAATAAATGGAAGAGGAACGCCGGTGGGCGGAATTGAGCCTGTAACAACTGCTAAATTTATTAGTATTTGAACTCCAATTACCGATGCAACCCCAACTGAAAGTAAGCAACCAAATCTGTCTTTTGCCCTTAACGCAACTTTTATTATTAAATAAATAAGAGCAATAAAAACTAGAATTAAAAGCAAACAACCGATAAATCCAAATTCTTCTCCTATTATTGAAAAGATGAAATCACTTTCAGAAAATGGCAAGAATTGATATTTTTGTCTTGAATTAAACAATCCTACTCCAAACCAGCCACCACTACCAAGTGAATAAAGTGATTGAATTAATTGAAAGCCCTCGCCTTGCGGAGATGCCCAAGGGTCAATAAATGCAAATAATCTTTTTAATCTATAAGGCTCTAAAATTATAAGCAACGGTACAACAGCAACTGCTGGAACTGCAAGCATTGTTAGTTGTTTCAACTTCATACCGCCCACAAAAAGCATAATAAGCATAACAATTCCAACGCACATTGTAATACTCATATTAGGTTCTAACATAATTAAAATGCACATTAGAACTCCCACAATCAAAATTGGCAAATATGATTTAAATTTTAATGCTTCAAATTTTTTACCACATAAAACACAAACACAAAAAATAATGAAACCAAACTTTGCTATTTCACTTCCTTGTATCGTGAAACCCGGTAATCCTATCCATCTATTAGCACCATAATTTGAAACCCCAATCCCTGGAACAAAAACCAATATTAAGAATACAAAAGAAATAATGCAAGCAACCCATTTAAATTTATAATAAATATGATAATCAATTTTATATGTAATAATTAAAGCAATAATTCCCAGCACCACGCCAATTATTTGCTTTATTAAAAAATGATATTCATTATTATAATTGTTAAGTGCTGAATAAGAACTTGCACTGTAAACCATAATGCAACCAAAAATAGCAAGTGATAAAACAATTATAAAAATCTTTAAACTTAATTTACTTGACGACTTTGGCAACAAATTAGGATATGTTTTATATTTTAGCATTTATTTACCCATTCTTTAAAATACTTTCCACGCTCTTCATAATTACTAAACTCATCAAAACTGGCACAGGCAGGACTTAATAAAACAATTTCACTTGCCTTTGCATTGTCCTTTGCATCATTTAATGCATCACACAAATTATTGAGTACAACAAAATTAGAATAACCAACATTTATTGCTGACCATTTCATTTTTTCTCTTGTTTCACCGAAAATATAGCACTTAACATTATTACTTAATGATTTAAAAAAGTTTTCAAATTCTTCACCCTTATCACTCCCACCTAAAAGTAAATGAACTCTTTTATTTTTATAAGCGGTTAAAGCATTAATGGTAGCATCTATGTTAGTTGCCTTACTATCATTTACATATTCAACACCATCAACGTTTTTTACAAACTCTTGTCTGTGTTCAAGTGCATTAAAATTTTCAATTACATTCCTTACATTATCAATGTCTACATTTTCAATAATGCCAACCAAAACAGTTGCTAAAATATTTAAGTAGTTATGCTCCCCTTTTAACTTTAAATTTTCCAAATAAGATATAAGTTGCTCATTTTTTCCTATATTTAAAATAATAGACTTGTCCCTTATAAAACCATCAACGTTGTAGTTACATTTACTGAAATATATTTTTTTTGCTTTACAGTGAATTGCTTTTACTAATTTATTTATATTTTCATCATCTTTATTTAAAATGCAAATATCTTTTCTTTTTTGATTTTTATAAATATTTAATTTTGATTTATAGTAATCATTTAAATCATCATATCTATCTAAATGGTCTGGCTTTAAATTTAAAATGACAGAAATTTTTGGTCTAAACTTTTTTATTGTTTCTAGTTGAAAACTACTCATTTCTAATACGACATAATCCTGCATTTCAATACTATCCACTACTGAAATAAAAGGAATTCCTATATTGCCACATTTATGGACTTTATATTTTTGACTTAATACTTGACTTATTAGTTCAGTAGTCGTTGTCTTACCATTAGTACCTGTTATCGCAATAATTTTTTTAGATTTACAAAAATTAAAAGCAAACTCTACTTCCCCAATCACATTAATTTTATTTAACTTTGCCATTTTAAGTAATTTAGTTTCAAGCGAAACCCCAGGGCTTACTATAATTAAGTCTAAAAGTGAAGCATCAATTAAAAACTCACTAAACGGCAAAATTATTTTATTATCTATATATTTACTTACATCTTGATTGTCATCATATAAATAAATTATTGCTTGTCTTTTCTTTAAAAATTCAAGCAATGCTAATCCTGTTCTTGACATACCATATATCAAAATTCGTTTGCCTGTTACTTTCATATTACACCCCTACATATGCAATTTTAGTTATTAAAGTTATATAGTAAAATATATGCAAACCACACTTATTAATATGCTAATAATAGAATAACAAACTACAATCTTATTTTCAGTTACTCCTTTTTTTTCAAAGTGATGATGCAAAGGTGCCATAAGGAATAATCTTTTTTTAGTTTTCTTATAATAGAAAACTTGTAATATGACTGAAATAGTAGTAATTACAAACATAAGACAGATAAAAGGCAAATATAAATACAAGCCACTAAAAACTGCTACTGAATTAATGAAACCACCTATTGCAAGTGAGCCTACATCACCCATAAATATTTTTGCTTTATTAGTGTTAAACATCAAGAACGCTAGCAAACATCCAACAAAGGCAAAAGAAATCAATACAAGTGAATTTAATTCGCCTATTATAACACTACCAGCACCATAATTATATAACCAACTTGAATATAAGAAAATTAATATGCCAAATGATAAAATAGCAATAGCACTTACAGAACTAGCTAGTCCATCTAAACCATCAGTTAAATTTACTGCATTAGATACCGCTAAATACAAGAAAAATACAATAGGAATTATCCACGCACCAATTTCAATTTCATAAAAACTAAAAGGCACAATAATTGCATTTGGAACAAGTGGCGAATTATAGCAAAATAATGCAACAATTAAAGCAAGTCCACCTTGACCTATTATTTTTTGAATTGGAGTTAAGCCTAAATTTCTATTGAATTTAAGTTTGATAAAATCATCTAAAAAACCTATCAAACCATAGCCAAGAGTAACAAGCAATGTCATAAACATTAAAAATGAATTATCGTTATAAAAAATTATTGCAACAATACTTAATCCAAGCAGAAAGATAAGCCCACCCATTGTAGGTGTACCTTGCTTACTATTGTGAAAATCAACATATTCTAAAATGTTTTGCCCTAACTTCTTTTTCCGTAAATATCTTATTATTGGAATTGCCAAACAAAATGTTACTATAAAAGCCAAAAGTAATGCAACTAGTGCTATTTTCATTTTTTCACCATCACTTAAATTTTTCTACTTCTTCATAATCACTATATGAAACATTTACTGCTTTTAAATCTTGATAATCCTCCACGCCCTTGCCACAAATTAATATAATGCTATCTTTATTTGCAATTTCATTAGCGAATTTTATTGCTTTTGCTCTATCTTTCTCAACTGTATAAGGTTTACTTATATTTTTAGCCAAATCAACAAAAATATCGCTTTCATTTTCATATCTTGGATTGTCCGAAGTTAATATTATATAGTCAGCAAATTTACTTACAATTATTCCCATATCGGCTCGTTTTAAACTATCCCTATTACCACTACTACCAAACACAACAATTAAATCATTTGTATATGGCTTGATAGTTGACAAAACATTAAGTAGTGCATCTGGTGTATGCGCATAGTCTATGCATACAATATAGTCCTTTACACTAATAAAGTCTAACCTACCTTTAATTTGAGGAGTAGTTGCAATAATCTTTTGAATTTTCTTCAAAGAATAACCAAATCCAAGCAAAACTAATGTTGATGCTAATATATTATAAACATTATGCAAACCGCAATTATCAAAATTAAAATTAACAACTTCATCATTAAAGACAACATCAAAATTCATAGAAAACAACTCTTGCTGAAAATTTTTTGAATACAAATCTGATTTTTTTATAGTTGAATAAGTTTTACAATTTTTCGTTATCTTATAATTTGCTCCATAATTATCATCTACATTAATTATGACTTGTTCGCAATCGTTTTGCAAAAATTTAAACTTTGTATTTGCATATTCATCCATTGTTTTAAAATAATCTAAATGGTCTTGCGTAAGGTTAGTAAAAATCCCATATTTAAATTTTAAACCATAAATTTTATTTAAATAAATAGAATGTGCAGATACTTCCATAACAACAATTTCTACCCCACTTTTATACATTTGATATAAAATTTTATGTAAATCTAAACTATCAGGAGTTGTTAAAGTAGTATCATATTTTTTATTGCCTATATAGTAACCTGTCGTTCCTATTATTCCAACTTTTTGTTTCAATTTTTCAAAAGCATTTTTTAGAATAAATGTTATTGATGTTTTACCATTAGTTCCAGTAACTCCAATTAATTGCATTTTAGTATGGCAGTTTTCATAAAAGTTTGAAATTAGAACGCACATTTCTTTTCTAACATTGTCAACTTTAATTTGAATAATATCTTTTATTTCTTTATTTATTTTTTCAACTAAAAACACTTGGCAACCTTGCTTTGCTAATTCAGGAATAAACGAATGGGCATCTATCTTTTCCCCTACAACACAACAAAAAATTGTACTTTCTTTAATTTGATTTGAATTATCGGTAATATTTAAAATTTCAATATCATTAAAATTTATGCTTTCAATAATTTTTACGCCCTTTAATAGTTTTGATAATTTCATATTTACTCCTTTATGTGTTTAGTTGAACAACTTGCCCTGCATTTAATTCTGTTCCAGCATTTGGAAATTGACTTATAACAAAATCACCCTCTCCTACTAATTCGTATGAAAGTCCTAGTTTAATAAGTTCTTGGCTTGCCTTTGCTAAACTTTGCCCAACTAAATTAGGCATTATTATATTTTCAATTTCACCAATATCAGCAACTGGTTTATAACCTTTGTATTCAATAATTCCTTCAATCACTTCTTTCGCATAAGGCGAAGCGGCAATACTTCCATAATATGAACCCGCAGTTGGCTCATCTACAATAAACAAAATTACATAGTCTGGTTTATCACAAGGAAAAGCGCCAAAGAAAGATGCTATATAAGTGCCAGAAATTGCACCATTTACATATTTTTGAGTAGTACCAGTTTTGCCCCCAACACAATAATTCTCAATAAATGTGTACTTGCCTAACGGTCTTGAAACTGCTTCTTCCAAGAACATTCTAATTGTTGCACTCACTTCTTCACTTATTACATCTCGCACTTTCTTTTCGCTCGCCATATAAACTACATTACCTTCACTGTCCACAATGTTTTTTGCTAAATAAGGAGCCATTAATTTCCCTCCATTAACTGTTGCAGATAATGCAGTTATTAATTGTATTGGAGTAACTGCAATCGCTTGCCCAAAACCCATTCTCGCAAGGTCAACTGTTTTAGCACTTTGTTTATCCATCATTATTCCAGAACTTTCGCCATAAAAATCAATGTCAGTTTTTTGTCCTATGCCAAATTTTTCTAACATTTCATAGAAATTATCTATTCCCATTCTTAATGCTAAATCAATAAATACGCTATTGCAAGAATTACAAAATCCATCAGTAAAATTTTGTTGTCCGTGTCCTATATGTTTCCAGCATTTTATCTTATCACCATCAACAAGTCTATAACCAGGGTCATAAAAACTATCATTAACTGTAACAACCCCTTCACTTAATGCACAAGCACTTGTTATAATTTTAAATGTAGAACCCGGCTCATAAATATCCACAACCGCCATATTCTTTGCCATTGCCATTAACTCACTAACATTATCTCTTGGAATTTCATTAAGGTCAAAACTTGGTTTACTTCCCATTGCTAAAATCTCGCCAGTATTTGGATTCATAACTATTCCTGTAACCTTGCTAGCCTTTTGTTCTTGTAATGCCTTAATCATTGCCTTTTCTAGCAGTAGTTGAATTTGTGCATCAAGTGTTGTAGTAATGTTAAGTCCGGGAGTAGAAGGTAGATAATAATCTAATGAATTTTCAATTTCAATTCCTTGCACATCTGCTTGTGTAAGCAACATACCATTTATACCAGTAAGCATTTCATTGTAATATGCTTCAAGTCCTGATTGGCCAATCCCATCAATAGTAGTAAAACCTAGTACTTGCGTGAATAAATCTCCATAAGGATAACTCCTTACATTGTTTTGACTAAAAACTACTCCATTTAAATTAGCATTTTTAATTTCTTGCATAGCACTTTCATCTACTTGCATCTTTATTAAAGTTTCGGACACCGTTCTATCTACTACTTTCGCATAAACTTTTTCAAATTCTAGGTCTAATATCGTGCTTAATTTTTGACTTAAAGCAACAGCGTCATCTACATTCCTTGCTCTAACATAAACATCATAACTAGGCGAACTGATAGCAATAGCATTTCCGTTCCTATCAAATACTGTTCCACGTTTCGCTTTTAATGGCACATCTCTTGTCCATTGGTCAACTGCTTTTGCTTGCAACCATTCCCCATTTATTAGTTGAATAACGCCAAGCCTACAAATAATTATTGCGAATAAAAAAGTTATTAGCATAATTAATACTAATAACCTCTTTTGTAAAAACGAAATAGAATAGCCACTATTTTTCAACTGCCTAACCCCCAAATAAAGAAGAAATATACTCGCATAAATCATTAAACCAGTTAGTTTGAGGTTTACTTTCATTTACTGCGACCTTTGGAACATTAACAATTAAAATATCATCACTAACAGGATTGTCCGCACTATAACCAGCACTATTTACTCTATCTAAAATAGCACTTTCACTAGAAAGACTATTTATTTGAGTTTTTAAATTATCTATGTATGCTTGTTCAGTTGCTATTGTTTTTTCCATTCCAGCAATGTTTGCATTTAAGTTTGCCATTGCAACAAAATTATAAATGAATAAGAATAGTAACAAACTTACAATAGCAAAGAAACAAGCAATTCTTACCTTTCCTAGTGTGTTAGTCCTAGATACTTTATTTGTGCTTTTGTGTGCTACATTTTGCCTAGTATTGTAAAACGTGGATGAATGTGTAGGATTATAAACTTCTGTTGTAGTAGAATAAGTATTGATATTCGTTCCAATAACATTTTTCATATGTTCCATATAATATATTCCTCCCTATTCGCTTTTAGTACCTTTATTTTGATTAAATTAAAGTTTTTCAATTATTCTTAATTTCGCACTATGACTTCTTTTGTTTTCTTCTATTTCCTTATCTGATGGATTAGTTGCCTTTCTTGTAATAAGTTTCACTTTTGCTGGATGATTACAAACGCAGACTATTGCATTCGGCGGACAAATACAGTCAACACTCATATCTTTAAATGCGTGCTTAACTATTTTGTCTTCTAATGAATGGAAAGTGATTACACAAATTCTACCCCCAATATTTAATCTATCAACCATTTCATATAAAACTTCTTTTAACCTGTTTAACTCTCCATTAACCTCAATTCTAATTGCTTGAAAAGTTTTCTTTGCAACACTTCCACCTTTATTTTTAATTTTAGATGGATAAACTTCTTCTATAATACTAACAAGTTCTTTGGTCGTAGTTATAGGTGCCTTTTCACGATGTCTTATAATATTACTTGCAATTTTACGTGAAAATCTTTCATCTCCATATTCCCAAATTATCCTTGATAACTCTTCATAGGAATATTCATTTACTACATTAAAAGCAGAAAATTCTTGTTCTTTATTCATTCTCATATCTAGGTTTCCATCACTAATATAAGAAAATCCCCTTTCAGCATTATCTAATTGATAAGAAGAAACTCCTAAATCCAATAAAATTCCATCAACTTTATCTATTTGCAAATCATTCAAAACACTTGTGAAATTTTTGAAATCACTATGCACTATGGTAAAATTATTTGAAATTTTATTTAATTTATCTCTACTACTATTAATTGCATCTAAATCTTTATCTATTGCAATTAATTTGCCACTTTTTAATTTCTTTAAAATCTCACTACTATGCCCAGCACCGCCAAGCGTTCCATCTACATAAATTCCATCTTCTTTAATATTTAAACCTTCTATACACTCTGAAAGCATAACGGGATAATGATTAAATTCCATATTGACTTAAATCTCCTAAAATTGTATCAAAATCATCATTCGTATTATATTCTTGCCACTTTTCTTCGTCCCATAACTCTATCCTATTACCAACACCAATGCTAACTACATTTTTCTTTATACTTGCAAATTCTCTTAAATTTTGTGGCAAAATAAATCTTCCTTGTGCATCTTCATCAACTTCAAAACCTGACGAAAATAACATTCTAATAGATTTTTGTGCTTTTACATCACTAAGCGGAACTGCTTTTAATTTCTCATTCATCAAATTTTGCATTTCTTCACCTGAATAGACAAACAAGCAATTATTTGAACCTTTCATAATTATATAATTGCTACCAAGTTTAGTACGCAACTTGGCAGGTATTCTTAATCTATTTTTTTCATCTAACTGATGATGATATTCACCAAGAAGCATACTTCCTCCTTTTATGGACATATTCCCAACTATTCATATTAACTACAAACATTATAAAACAAAAATTAACCACTTTCAACCACTTTCAACCACTTTTTTAAATTAAAACAAATGCTCTAATTTTTCCAGAACACTTAATTTATCTAGCATTTAGCAAATAATAATTAGAATTAAGAAAAATTTTTTATAAAAAAATAAATATTTAGAGTAATTTTCTAAATATTTATATGTAAAATATTAATTAATACTTGCAAAATAATTTTCTATTGTTAAACTTCAATAACAATAGTATTAAATAAATAAAATCATATCGCATAAATCCCTAATTGCTTAAATTTGCCAATCAATAACCTGCTTGCCTTGACTTAACAAAATATCATTAGCCTTTTTAAAATGTCCACAACCTTCAAAACCATATTTTACAGAAAAGGGACTAGGATGTGTTGTCTTTAATATAAAATGTTTACTACTATCTATGTACTTCTCATATTCTTGTGCGTGCCTACCCCAAAGCAAAAATACAATTCCAGACAATTTACTATTTACTAATTTAACTACTTCACTAGTAAAAATTTCCCAGCCATATCCTTTATGACTTGCTGGCATCCCTTCATTAACTGTAAGTGATGAATTTAAAAGTAGCACCCCTTGTTTTGCCCACTTTGTTAAATCTCCACTATTAGACATCTTATAGCCAAACTCACTTTCAATTTCCTTGTATATATTTTTCAAACTAGGTGGCAACTTAACCCCATCTCTAACTGAAAACGCTAAACCATGTGCTTGTCCTATTTCGTGATAAGGGTCTTGCCCAATAATAACTACCTTAATATCACTAATAGGCGTAAGCTTAAAGGCATTATATATTTCATTTGTAGGCGGAAAAACTTTATGCGTTATACTATCTTGCATAACAAGTTGCTTTAATTTTATATAATAGTCTTTATTCCTTTCTTCATCTAAAAATGTTTTCCAATTTAATTCTTCTTGCATTTGTACTCCTTACATATCCCTTTTAAAGAACAACTCTCACAACTAGGATTTTTTGACTTACAATTATATCTCCCAAATAATACTAAAAGTTGATGCATTTTAGACCATAATTCTTTTGGAAGGTTTTCCATTAACTGTTTTTCACATTCTTCTGGCGTTTTTGCATTAGCAAGTCCTAGTCTATTTGAAACCCTAAACACATGAGTATCAACCGCTATCGCTGGCACATTAAATATTGTTGACAACACTACATTTGCTGTTTTCCTGCCAACTCCTCGCAATTCAACTAATTCTTCCAAAGTATTAGGTACTTCGCCATTATGTTTAGCAATAATATCCTTTGAACATTCAATAATACTCTTTGCTTTATTTCTATAAAAACCGCAAGAGTGTATTATTCTTTCAATATCTGCTTGTTCTGCATTTGCCATTGCATAAACATTTGGATAACTTGCAAAAAGCGTTGGCGTTACTAAATTAACTCTTTTATCTGTACATTGTGCTGATAGAATTACTGCCACAAGTAATGTATATGGGTCTTTGTAATCTAATTCACATTTAGCATCTACGAATATTTTTTGCAACTCACTAGTTACTATCTCATACCTTTCCATAATTATATTATAACAAAAAATAATAAATTAAGCAAATATCTAAAATAAAAATATTTAAAGGAACCACCTTTATTTTAAAGTAACTAAAACACAAAACAAATAATATTTGAAAAGCAAATCCATTATTTTAAATTAAAAATTTGAAGAGGAATTTATTTTATTTAAATCAACTTTTTATTTCATTCATTAAGCTTAATTATATTTTACTCTACAATATTAAGCACCATTCTATCTGCTTTAAAACTTGTTAGAATTTCATAAGGAATTGTACCTACTATTTTAGCCCAATAATCTGCATCTTCAAACACAATTACTTGGTCATCTACTTTTACAGTGTCATCTACTAAAACCATAAACATATCCATACAAATATTCCCAATAATTGCATATTGCTTATTATTAATTTTAACAAAAGCATTATTGCTTAATTTTCTATTAATGCCATCATAATAACCCAAAAAGACTGTTGCCACAAAACAATCATTTTCAGCCCTGTAACCCTGTTCATAACCGACAACTTCGCCTTTTTTAACTTTTCTTAAACTTACAACTTTGGATTTTATTTTAAGAACCTTCTTTAATTTTGATTCACCATAACCATACAAGGATAAGCCAATCCTGACCATATCATATTGCAACGAGTTATATCTGCTTGCAAGAGAATTCGCACAATGTGCAATAATATTTTGCGGACATAATTTTAGATATTCATCAAACAACTTCTTTTGCCTAATGTAGTTATTCTCATTTCCTTCGTTAAAATGTGAAAACAAACCTTTTAACTTTATATTACTTCTTCCATTAATTAATTTCAACGCACTTTTAAAATCTTTAATATTATCAATGCCTAACCTGTGCATACCAGTATCAACTTTTATATGCACGTTTATGTCATAATCCATATTGCAAATTTGATTTAATTGCTCCAAACTTTCAACTGTAATATCAATATTATAAATTGATGCATTTTTAATTTCGCAAACATCACATTTACCAACACATAAGATAGAATTTTCAATTCCACATTTATTTCTCAAATAAATACCTTCATCAATAGTTGCGACACCAAAATAATCAACATAATCTTTAATAATGTTAGAAATAACTTTTAAATTATGCCCATAAGCATTACCTTTGACCATTGCACAAAACTTTACACCATCTTGCAACCTTGCTTTTATTCTCTTTACATTAAATATTAAGTTGCTTTTATTAATTTGAAAATAAACCATAATAATTTATATGATATTTATTAAACATTGTTACAACAATGAAAAAGACATTTACTAATGCCTTTAAATTTTCTTTAAATACAATCTAGCCTTTTTCTCACATTAAGATACTTAATTGCACTTTATTTCATTTAATTTTGTAAAAGAAACTACTTACAATCTTAATAACTTACAAGTTAACTTGAAATAACTTTTAAAGGAACATAGATTCATCTAAAAGCGGAATTATGTCCATCCCAGGTTCTTCATAAGGGTGAACTTCTCTTAACTTTTTAATAACTTGCCCAACATTTTCAATATCGCAAATAACTTCAAATTGAGCCCCTTCAACATAAACCAATTTATCATTTTCGCCAATAAACGGATTAGCATTTTCGTTAGGTTTAAAAGTCCCAGCACTTTTAACCCAAGTAGTGCAATAGGAATAGTTCCCTACTTTACCAGCCCCTTCTTCACATAGCGCTTGTACCAAAACTTGTACATATTCTGTTGGTACAGCAACAACAATTTTCACTCTTTTAATATCTACTTGCATAACATCTCCTTAAATTATATAGATTTCATTATAACACATAATTTGATTTAGTAAATACTTTTTATTATGATTTTTTTATTAAAAGTAAAAAGTAATTAGAAACTAATTACTTTTTAACATTAATTTAAGTTCATTTATAATTTCTATATTCAACCTTTCAAAGAATATATAATCTTCATCTTTTGTATTGTTTGGGTACGCATGTAAAATTAATTCTCTCAATTTATGTAAAACTTCTAACGGTGTTGTATTAGTTAGTGTTTTATAATCAGACTTGCTTACATAAGTAATTTCATGTGCAACCTTATTTCTTATACTATCTTCTACACTTCTTAAAAGTTTTAAAGTGTTTAGAACCTTTTCATTACAACCAAAATGTTCATATAAATCTATTAAATGTTTTGTTGCTAAAAAAGTATCATATTTAACTTCATTTAAAACATCACTAACATCATTATCTTTAATCTTATCTAGAATTAGCCTTAAACCATTATTTGTTTTTATAGTAATTTTACTTAAATCAAATACATCACTTACAAGCTTTTTAGACAACAAATATAAAATTGGAGTTAGCCTAACAGTAAAATCAGTTATTAAGTTTTTCTTTTCTTTTATTTGCATTACATTATAAGAATTTAAAATATTTCTTAAATCAGTATCAGAAGTACTATTACAATAAAAATTTGCAATTTTGCATTTAGTTTTTACATTCTCAAAATCGCTATTTTGATATTTATTACCTATCCCACATAAATCAATTAACTTTGCATCTATTTCAAATGTTTCTTTTTCTAACTCATTTAAAGCATAAAAATAATTATAATCTTCCACAAAAGATTTTACTTTTAAATAGCAAGAAGACTTCCTAAAAGTTCTTAACTCCACTTCTCTACATCTATTTGTATAAGTATCTACATAACTATCAAAAACATTTATTAACGCATTCTCTTCAACACCGCTTGAATGTGGAACATTTGCATTAGACTTCTTTTCAGGTGTTGTAACCTGTATTGCCTTCATCTTTCTATTATTTACTACTAAATCAAGACATAAAGTTGATATAATTTGTGGAGTACCAGATGTTATATTTACATAATATTCACAATCTCCATTTTCGCCAACTATACCATCTATAATATTAGTAAACACTTTAAATGCTTCAAAGTTTGATGCATCTTCAACATATAATCTTTTAGGTATTAATTCAAATTCTTTATGATGTCCTTCATAAAGTCCTTTTTCATTTGCAGATATGCCTTTGTATAACTGATTTAAGCAATTTAAGTATCTATTATCTTCAAGATGCCTTTTGTACATTTCTTCTGTTAATAAAAGATATATTTTATCAGGCTTATATTGTCTAGAAATATGCAAAAGTGGACCATCATATCCGTTTCTAATTGGGTCAGTATCACCAATAGGTGAAATTAAAATTATTTTTTTCATATTTATTCCTTTATAATTAGATATTTTTAAAATAAATTTCACATTTCCAATATGGTTGGATTAATATAAACTTCTAGTGTGAAGTAATGAACTATTTAGTATTCATCCAATATGGTTTGATTAGTATTGAAATGAAGTTCCATTATGATGCTAATGGAGCAAAGTATTCATCCAATATGGTTGGATTAGTATGCAAGAATGTTTAACGATGCTTACAAAAGAAACCATAGTATTCATCCAATATGGTTGGATTAGTATGATAGTGGCGATAGGGGTTGTTGGGCAAGCAATAAACGTATTCATCCAATATGGTTGGATTAGTATTTATTGATTTTTTACTCATTATCTACCTCTCTTTCTTTGTATTCATCCAATATGGTTGGATTAGTATGCTGTTAAGTAGTCCCTACCAATAGAGCCTGTTTTAAGTATTCATCCAATATGGTTGGATTAGTATAAAATAATGAAGTACTACAAAATTCAAATTGTAGACAGTATTCATCCAATATGGTTGGATTAGTATAAAATAATGAAGTACTACAAAATTCAAATTGTAGACAGTATTCATCCAATATGGTTGGATTAGTATTAAGAGAGGCGTTGGTGTGTATTATGAGGGCACAAGAGTATTCATCCAATATGGTTGGATTAGTATGTAAGAAAAACAGAAAAAGTAAACGAGAAATCATAGTCGTATTCATCCAATATGGTTGGATTAGTATCAACAGAGAAGATGCTAAGTACAAACTTTATTTGTGTATTCATCCAATATGGTTGGATTAGTATGTAATAAATAACAAAAAAATCCACATTGATTATAGACCGTATTCATCCAATATGGTTGGATTAGTATTTAAGTCAAGCCTACTAATAGCTAATTGCTCAGTGAGTATTCATCCAATATGGTTGGATTAGTATCATGGAAGGCATTGATTATTTCTTCTGTGTCAGTCATGTATTCATCCAATATGGTTGGATTAGTATAGAGAAGTATTTGACCAAAATGACATTGAATATTAGTATTCATCCAATATGGTTGGATTAGTATAGTAATTTTCTAAATGAAGAAATGAAAGGTTATTCTGTATTCATCCAATATGGTTGGATTAGTATTCAAAGTGCTGGGGGTTAAAAATTACAAAAATTAATGTATTCATCCAATATGGTTGGATTAGTATGAAGAAGACTTTTCACTAACAAGTGGCAGTGTTATGGGTATTCATCCAATATGGTTGGATTAGTATTGATGTAACGGATGTGATTGATAACTATGCAGTTTTAGTATTCATCCAATATGGTTGGATTAGTATAGGAAAAAATGAAACATTTTCCTTTAATTTTAATATTTTAGGAAGTTTATGCAAGCACAAAAACTTGTTTTTGTATTTGATATAAACGACGCCTAATTCAAACTGTGATGCACAACTTGTTGTGGTGGTTGCGGTACGCAACACAAAATTAAACTTTTTTAATTTTATCATCACATAGTTTCTATTTGTGAATACTTTCTTAAAAAAAACTATCACTTCCACTTTAAATCATCTGTCTATCCCCTACTATTATACCATATTTATTGATAGACTGCAAATATTTAAATAATATTTATTTTTGAATATTCATCATTTTGTGTTAAACTTTTACGGACAATATTTTTCACATTTTTAACACATAAAATATCACACTTATCTTTTTTTCGCAAAATCATTTTTAAATTAGTTGCCAATTCTTCAATAATAGGCTTTGATAATTCCCCAATAAAAATAGATTTTTGCAACTTGTACAAGTATCTTTTACATATTTTATGGACTTCGGTTAAAATTTTACTCCCCTTTTCATCCATTACAATATCATACGCTACTATAACCAACATAAATCACCACCACATAACAAAACCTTTATAAGCACATTCACCTTTTACATATCTAACCAACTTATACAATTCTTCTCGTATAAGGTATCTGTAACTAATATTTCTTTTTAATTTTCTATGGTAAATGGTTTCATTTATTTTATTATCCCAATGATATAAAATTTTTTTAATTGCACTTTCAGTAAATCTATAATTTATGAAATCATTATCTTGAATAATATTTTTATTTAACAAATTGAAAATTAACCTTTCAACAAGTATAGGTCTGAAAATTTCAGCAATATCAAACGATAATGAAAACCTTGACTGACTAGGTTCGTGCAAATAGCTTATTGTTGGATTAAGTCCTGTTTTATAGATTTCAGAAACAATTAAAGAATATAATAAAGAATTCAAAAAGGAAAGCAATGCATTTATAATATCTTTCGCATCTTTTTTCTCTCTTTTATGGAAACCATAATCAAAATTTAAAAACTTATTCCAATAGTTATAATAAATCTTATGCAAATTAGCTTCTAAAATCATTATGTCGTTAATTGAATTTGCTTTAACAATTTTTTCCATACTTGCCACATAGTGTAATTCAAAGTCATCACAATTAACACTCTTTCTTTTTGAATAATAACCTATTAGCCTATGCATATTTTTAAAACTAGCCTTTATTGTTTCTTTGGAAACTTCAAGTCTTTTATCAATATCACAAAAAGTATGCACTTGCTTTACTAATAAATCTCCATTTAAAGTTTTTATTATTTTAGGATAAAAAGTGCCAATATAATTTTCATAATAATCAAAGTAATGGACAACTATACCATTATTAGAAAGTAACTTTAAACATTCAGAAGATATAGACACAGTTGCAAATGTATATATTGCATCAACTTGCAAAAGTGGGATATTAGTTTTTTGGTTATCTTTACTAATGAATTCTATACTATTATCTTTTTTTATTAATTCACCATGTTGTAACAAATAAAAGTTATTTTTCATTGTCAATTACCATAAACATTCCAAATCCTTCGCCACGACGACTACCTATTCCACTTTCTAAAAGATAATTTAGCAACTCCACATTACCTTTTAGTAAAAATTCCCCATAAGATGCATTAAATTTCAATTTCATATTTTTAACAACTGTACGTTTTGCATTAATTGGTGTTAAAAATATGTTTCTGTCGCCATAAAAGTTTGGCAATGTATCTATAAAATTAGAAACGACTATGTTTAGTTTTTTATTAAAATCCAAAGCAGTATAATCAAGATATATATCATGATTATCAACCCTATCACGAACAAGTAGCGGACTTAAAAACTTAATTTTAACTTCATTTGATTTTATAATACTGTTTTCCGCAATATTGACTGAATTTAATCTAATACTAGTACCTAGTGGCACATTCATTGATTTACCACATTTTAGCAATAGTGAGTTGTTAAAATACATTATTGTTGCATAGTCATAACTTGATATTGTTACTTTAAACTTGTTAGTAGGCAAAATAATTCTGTCTTTATCAATTATTGCCTTATCAAAATACACAGAAAAAGTAAAAGATTTTGATTTAATTTCATTTTTATTGTACAAGGAATTAAAAACATTAGTATAAGTTTTGCTTAACGCGCCCTTAAAATAACTCATAATAAATGGTCTGTAATCTAGTGGCAAAAAACCATCCTTCGCTGAAAAACGCAATTCTAATTTCATAATTCATTTATTTCCTTAAAAGATAATTGTACAGCACCCATATCATTTAAACCATAATTAGATGTAACTGTTTTTAAACAAATAGGAGAAATCCCCTTGTCAATGTTATTAAGAGTTGTTTTTGAATTCCTAAAATTTTCCTGTATAATGCGTGATACTTCCCTACCTGCTTTGTCTTTATAATATTGATAATAAATAGTTTTGTTTGGGAAACCAGTTTTTGCACCTAAATAAATTTTTGAACATCCATCCTTTGCCTTTGTTAAATTAACATAATTATTAATTTTACCATCATTAAATTTTGAAGCATAATATTTTTCATATAACAAATTATAATTATTTAAAATTTTCGCCAAAAAATTAATGTTGAAATTTTTTAAAAATACATTAAATAATTCGTCATTCTGCCCTTCATCATCAACCATTTTATCTTCATCAATAGTCATAACAAACTTTGTTTTTGTTCCTGCTTTAAGCATTTCATATTTTTGATTTAATGATTTTATTTGGTCTTTATTTAATTTCAAGTACTGTATTTTAGATACGCATAATGAAGCATTATCAATTAAGTTACTATCTGCAACACTAATTCCTTTCATTATTTGTTTAAGAGTTCTTGCTATTATCTCATTTTTTAAATAATCAACATTTTTAAGTTCATTTAATTTTTTTGCTAATTCAAGTAAACTATACAAAATAGCATTTCGTAAAGCACCCTTTAAAGAACTTCCAGGAATATAAGGTTTATTTGTCAATTTATCCTTAATAAAACATTCTATATCTTCTAGCCTTTCATCATTTGAATAATTATCTGCTTGATAAATCATATAATCATCCAATATATATTTATAATTTTTTACATTCTTTGTAAAGAAAAATAACAAATTACTATCTGCATTGCTTCTATTATTAGCCAGTCCACCTACAAAAGAAATATAATCTTCCGCCTTGTTTATATCTACTAAATAATCAAACAATTTTTTTGTATCTAAAATTTTATATAACTTTTGCTTATCATCATATACATACTCATATTTAGCAATTTTTGTTCCGTTGCCTATGTGAATATTACTTAAAACTTCTAACTCAATCTCATAAACCTGCATAACATTACACCCCTACATATAATGGTTTTAAAAACTTGAATACACTATGTGAGCCAATTTTTGTTGAAACATCAACAATCTGCCCTTCTATTTTATCTGTAAAAGTTGAGCCTACTGCAAAAGCATAAACATCTCTTTTCTTTACAAAATTTGAATTATAGTTTGGTGAGTCAACGAAACCACCTCTTCTTATTACTGCATAAAATGCATCAGCCAACATCTCTTCATCCAAATTAAAAGGAAGAGATAATGCCAATGTCATATATCTATCACTATTCTTCTCTAATAAAATATTTAATGATTGTAAATCTTTATTTACTGTTTTATCAAGTTCAATAATTTGATAATCAAATTTTCCATAACCATTTGACCTTCTCCCACCTAAACCATCAAATTTTAACGCATTAAACAGCATACCTATAAAATTAATAGTATCTGTATTATTTGTTTTTACAATAATATAAGTACCTGCATGTTCATTAAATCTAAAAATTCCTAAATGGAAAGGTTTTGAATCTCCATTACTTCTTGTTACTTGTACTTTTTGGACAATTTCATAATCTCCAAAATGTTGAGTTTTTTGTACCATTTCTTCAATAGGAAGAACATCTCCATTTTTAACCTTTTGCATATATGTATCAAAATTACTTGCTTCAATATACTTTAATTTTTTTAGTAATTTTCCATAATTACTAATTTCGCAATTTTTAGCAGAATTTAGATTCCTTTCATAAACCACCAATGGTTTGGGTAAAAAATAAGTATCTTGATAAAAAGGCATCATTGAAGATAATGCAAAATCATTATTACACATTTGCATTAATTTATCTACACCCGCTTGCCCATATAACTTATTTGCTTGAACACATAAAGCAGAAAAAATACTGTCGCTTTGCATTAAAAAATCAGTGTTTTGCAAGTCAGGCATTTGGTCTATTGTTCCAAAATGCACTGCTGAACTAAATTTAAACTTTATAACATAATTCGCCATATTCAACAACCCCTGCAAACTTGCTTGTTAAATCTTCATCTTCTACCAATTCACAATTTTCATCTAATTTGCTAACCTTCAAATCTTTAAAAACTATTCTTCCATTACCACGACTACCACCACCACCTAAATAATCAAGTTGAAGCATTTTTAAAGATTGTAATAAATTCTCCATATCCATTTCTACTTCATTTTTCTGCTCTACATTATATGTAATCATTAAATTAAATCTAGAACCCTTAACTACTCTCTCTATTTGTCTTGGATTTGCTTTGACTTTCTTCCTATCTATTGCATTTTCATACTTTATTTCATAAGGCAACATCTCAATAGATGAAGCATCTTGAATATAAAAACAATCACTAAATTGCAATCTAGATGCCATTATATTGTTTTTATCACTTGAACCAAATAACCTATTTATTTCTGCTCCATCATCTTTTACTTCAACTTTGCACCCATGCTTTGAGAATGACAATAAACTACGCAATTTTCCCTTCAAAGAACTACCAGGAATAATTGGTAATTTTGTACACTTATCTTTAATAACAGGACTATCCACCATACCAATTGCTGAATATGCACTATTTCCGCCTATGTGCATACCTGTTTTAACTTCTATAATGCCTCTAATAATAATTTTTTTCATAACTTAACCTCCTTAATTATCCTTACCACCATAAAATTTATGAAAAGCAACTAATGCTTCAACATATTTAGCAAAAATTTCAAATTTGTTTTTATTGTCGCCAATACATAAAACCAATTCCATAATTTTACTTTTATCAATAAAATTTTTTATAGCACTATCTCCACGACCATACATATAAGATACCTTTACACGAATATATTGGATTTCATTTTGTAAAGATTTTGAAATGCTTTCTTTTTCAAATACCATTCTTTCTCTTACATTATTAATTAGCTCTAATATATTACGAATACTACTAACTGACAACATTTTTTCTTGTAAATCTTGTATAACCTTTTCTGCTTCATCAGCATAATTTTCATTTATCTTGTTAAAAAATTCTTCATCAGCTTTTCTCGGTTCTTGTACTTTATTACCACTTCTATTAAAATTATTTCTGTTTATAAAATTGCTTTTACTATTATACATTATTAATCCTCCCTTATTGAATACACATATAATGTGAATGCTGTAATTAACTCTTTTCTATCTTTTTTATCTCTTGACCAGTTATAAGCCTTATTTGTAAATTCTCTATCCATCATATTATTCTCATTGTCTAAAAGTCTTGAAAGTATATAAGCAATTTTTGCTCTATCATTATTTCTTAAAAATTCCAATAACTTATATATAAATGATACTCCTCCAGCTACTTGTCCAATGCTTTTCACTTTAAAATAATTTTCAATAGCAATTAATTTTTCATTTATTACACAATTCTCAAAATCATCCCAGCTAAATGTATAATCATCCGTTGAATCAAATAGTGTAATAGAATTTTTGTCTGGACATCCTTTACTTACCTCTTCTAATTCTCCAACCTCAACAGCCATTCTTGAAATTGGATAGCCACTATTATAAAGTCCTATACCACCTGACATTGTCATTGTATCATTACAATATTTTTTAAACATATTTTTTAAATCTATTGCAGATTTTATAACATCATCATAACTGCCGACTAAACACAAGTCATCTCCACCGCTATAAATAATTGCAATTTTCCTATTTTCTCTATTTGACGAAAATAAATTTATTGTTGAATATTTTGCATACTTATCATTAAAAATCTCATTTATATGTAATTTGAAAAATCTTGACAACATCCTAGAAAGAGTTGCAAACCTAGATAATGTTTCATATTTATAGTCACCATTGTTGCTAAATCCATTTTTAAAAGTTAAACCTAAATTATCAACATCTGCCCTAAATACTGCTAACCTATTTATTCCTTTACTAGACGCTTCAAATTCATCAAAACTCATCGGTTTGTTACCATTCATTGCATAATACTCACCAATGTAAATTTTTCCATAGTATTTAACTCCAACATTAAAAGAGTTCTTTCCATATATTCTTACAACTTGGTTTTCTTCTATAAGTTTAAAAATATCTTTCTTTTCACTTTCCTCAATTACTTGCATATAGACACTGCCATATTTGTATGAATAGAACGCCAAATTAGAAAAACCATCAATTTTATTTTTGGTAAATACAAAAAATGAATCTTTCAAAACAATTTTTTGCCCCGCACTTGTCAATGCATTACACATATGACATCTTCCATTGCTATCAACTTCAAAAGCACTATTACCACACACATTACATTCTCTTTCAGAACCAAATGTGTGCATATTTAATAAATTAATTTGCGATGCGGAATATCTTTTTAATTTATTTTTAGAAATTTCTTGTTGTAACAAGTTAAATAGATTTCCAAAATTATTCTCATTACTTAAATTACCATCTTCTCCCTTATTGCATAAAACATTAGCGGAACATTCAACGCAAGCACCTGCTATATATAATGACTCTCTAAAATTACTCAAAAGCCACTCATTTTGCTTATTTATAATATCAAAAAATTTGCTTTTGTGTTGAGTTGTATTAGGTAATACCATATAGCAATGTCCACCACCATTATAAATTAAATTTGCTTTTGAAAAGCCCATTTCATCTAAAATATCATCTACCAAATTTTCACTTATTATGTCTAAATAAGCAGAGCGTGCCCTTAATTGCTTTAATGCATCTTGACTTGGAATTGAATAGATAAATTTTTGAATACCACTTATATCAAAAGATGCAAGAACAAAAGATTTTTCATTCATAAATTGCTTTTCTTCTTTCAATAATGTAGTTTTATAATCTGTTACTCCCTTATCTAACAAATATTCATAAAGACAAGCACTAATACCACCAGTAAGTCTACAATGGTCATATAATGATATATCATTTAAATCATTTTGAGCAGTACAGCTAGGAATGTAAGACATGGCACTTTCTAATAATTCTAGTATAGAATTTATGCTATAATCTTTGCATTTTATAATTTCTTTTACCTTGGTTAATAGTTTATCGTATGTAACAGTGTTAAGGTTTGCTATTTTATCAGGTAAAATAAGTTCATTAATGTTTTTCGTGTTAGCATCACTATAACCTAAATTTGAATTATTGCCATTTAATATATTAAAAACGCTTTTAAGACAAACATGTTCATTAAATCCATAATAACTTTCTTCTTCACCTTCAATAAATCTTCTATCAGCACTTGATGAAATATTGTCAGCTATATAAGTTATGTATGCTATATCATCATTTTTTAAATTTGCATTTTTTAAAAATTTGCCATGATGATACCTGCATGCCCTTACTATATCAGCATCATAATCACAATCCTTTAAAAATTGAGAACCAACATAACTATGTTCGCCAGATACCCCACTTCTTCTTACAATTTTACCAATATCGTGCCATAATCCAGCAAGAACTACCTTATCTCTTGTATCCATTTTGACTCCTTATTAAAAATTTTGTTTGAATTGTTGACATAATTTTACCAAATTATACCATTTAAGTCAAGTAAATAGATAATAAAATAAATCACTTAACATTTAGTTAAGTGATTTTTATATTTAATTGACTATTATCAGATTTTTATTTAATCTTTATTATTTATTTGATAATTATTTTTAACAAAGATTAATTTACAAATCTTATTCTATTCAAATATTGTTACATAAACCTGACTTTTTATTACCTCAATAAATCCACCCTAACATAAGACTAATTAAATTATGCTTACCATTTTATCATATTACAATTTGATAATTAAATTTTTAAAATCAATAAAAATAAATTTTTCTTTACTATTTAAGTCAAAAAGTAGCATTAATAAATTATTGAAATTTAAATTAGAAATTTTATTAAATTTCTTGACAAATTGAAATGAATTAGTTATAATTAAATTAGGAAATAGTTCACTAGCGGTAAATGCTAGAGAGGCTAGGGGTTCGTCCCCTTGGCGCGGACTATTTCTTTTTTTATGATAATAATAAAAGAAATCGCTACTTTTCTTTATGAATTTTAAAATTTAATAATACTTAAATATAAGCAAATTATTAAAACTGCTTGACAAATTTAAATTGATGTCGTACACTTAAATCAAGGTAGCGAACTCAACTAAAAAGTTGTTTATTGTCGGCATAGTTCCGACCCGCACTCAAAAGGTAGATTTTTCTATCTTTTTTTCATATTCATTGACATTTTACTATTTTTATAGTATAATTTAGATACACATAGCGAAACTAATCAAAATTGATTAGACTGTCGGCTTTGTTCCGACCTCGCGTCGTGTTAAAGATAAGTTATACTTATCTTTTTTTTTGAAATTGATTGACAATATTAAATTTATGAGATATTATATATATAAGGTAGCGAACCTAACGTTAAATGGTTAGTTGTCGGCATAGTTCCGACCTCGCACACAAGGAGTGGAAACACTCCTTTTTTGTTCATTATAAAAAACAATAATCAATCAATAAATATCTTTTAAAATTAAATACAGATAAAACGCAAATAATGAATAACAATTTTAGTTTTTATAAAATTGCAAGGCATTTTAATAATTCTACATTACATTAAACGAAGTCAATTTTTAAATACTTGTACACATTTTAAATTTGCAGGATTTTAATTATCTTTTCCTAACAATATTTACCCCTATACTAACCAAAGAGCCTATAATCATTAATAAGCATAATTTTTTATTCCTGTATAGTTGATTCTTATTTTACTAACTATATAGAAGGAGTTTATGCCCTTTTTTAACGACTTTTCAATTAGACCCCCCATTAATATTATAGAACCTAAATTTTTACCCAACCATAACTAAAAATGATATTTCTAATTTCTATATAAATTTATACCCTGATTTTTGACCCAGTTTTTGACCCAGTTTTTTTTGCCAAAACTTTTGCTCCTTGTATAAACTTGATAATTTTGTATATTTTTATCACAACCACAAAAAAACGCTATTCTCTAGATATTTCCTAGAAAATAGCGAACTCCCATTGTGGTGGGAAGAGGTGGATTCGAACCACCGAAGACGAAGTCGACAGATTTACAGTCTGTTGCATTTGGCCGCTCTGCAATCTTCCCAAAAAAATGGAGCTGGTGAACGGAATCGAACCATCAACCTGCTGATTACAAGTCAGCTGCTCTACCATTGAGCCACACCAGCATAAAATATAAATATTTATTTTGCCATAACTTTTAAGTTTCGTATTAATTTACTAAACTTAATGGTGGATCGAGGTGGAATCTAAACACCGACACGAGGATTTTCATTCATCTGATCTACCGACTTAGCTATCTATCC
>JAFTVC010000013.1 GCA_017465925.1 Clostridia bacterium
CGACCGCTTGCGGTCATTGTGCAGTAACTGAACATAATTCAAATTGTAATCAATGGAAAACAAAGGTTTTCCATTGTGTAACCGTTAGGTTACTTTAAATTTTAGATATCTAAAATTTAACATTACATAATTTATAGTTTTGTTAGTAATTGCAGTTGCGTAATTTACTTGCTAAAATATTTACTTCTTATAGTATACATTTTTTGCCATAGACAAATCTTCCTTGACAAAAGGCGTTATAATATGCTAATCTTTATAGTGAAGTTAAAATTAAATATATTTAATTTTGTGGTACTGGTCGTAACAAATAAATATTAGGTGGTTGAAATGATAAAAACAAAGAAGAACATTTTACTATTACTAACTTTAATTATATGTTTTTGCTCCGTATTATTTATTGGGGCTGATTTTTCTTATGTTAAAGCAGATGTTTCTACTGTTGAACAAGTAGTTAAATCTTATGAGTTTGGCGAGAGTAATAAATATAAATTTTCATCTGCGACAGAAGTTGAAACAATGACTTTTGGCAAAAAAAGTTTAGGTTCGCTTTCTATTTCTGGTGAAATTGATGATATTTCAACATATAGGAATAAAACTGCTTATGGAGTTTTGGGTAATATATCGTTTTCTTATAATTATGATGGTTCTTTGCTATCAACAAAGAAAAAAGAGTGGCATTTGGTTGCTGATACAGGCAAAAAGGTAGATGATATTTCATTGTCTGGAAGCATAGACAAAGGGGTTTTGATTGTACAAACTTCACAAGATGCTTTCACGTGGACAAATGCGGTAAATCCAGTTGTGAATTTCTTTGCAGATAATCCTAGTGGAATGGAAAATTTTTATACAACTGATGGAAGTCAAGTGGCAGAAGGCTGTTTTTATAGAGTAATATTAGCATATAAAACAGGCAAAAAAACTGGAACTAGTGGGGTTTGGCCTTTTCAATATGATGTTTACAAATACAAAAAACATGTAGAAGTTTATGAGTTTTATTTATGCGCAAATAGTGGAGTAATTTCATTGCATAATTTATCTGTTGATGATGAAATGCTTGAAACTGATGAATATGCTTTGGAAAGTGTGAAAAAGGGCGAAACATTGCTTGATGGGGCAACGACTACTGGTGGATTTTCTGTTGATAAATTGGGAACTTCATATTTAGTAAATGTAAAAAAAGATAACGAAGAAGGCATTTATGTTGATGATGGAGCAGAATTTACAGAAAACGGTAAATACGAGATAACAACATTAACTAAACTAGGCAAAGAAGTAAGTCAAACAATTTATGTCTTTAATGGGGGAGAAGATTGTGGACTTTCTACATATTTTGATAGTACATTTATTCAAGGTAATAGAGTTTTTAGGTATGGAGATTATCCAACTTATGCAAAAGGTTCTTATGGTAAAATAAAGGCTATAAGCGATAGTGTTCCTATTTTAAAAGGAAGAATAACTAATCTAAATACTAATGAGATTGTAGAAATTGAAGAAAGTCGCAACGAGCAAACTTTTAACTTTACACAAGGAACTTATTGTGCAGAGTTTATTAATGGTCAAGAAGAAAATGGTTCATTTTATAAATACACTTTCTATTTTAATATTATAGATGAAGAATCTGCACCTTATGTAAATTACAATAATTTTATGAAGACTGAAAGGTTAATGGATTTAGGTGCTAAACATTATGAAGTAGCATATCAAACAACAGCAGGCGGTTATATTTTTGTTTGTTTTGCACTAGATTCTTATGATGAGGCATTTAGTTATGCGTATGAAATAGAAAAAAGATTTATTGAACAAACAGAAGATAATGATGGATTGTATTATAAATCAAAAGACAATCCAAATTTAAAGGTTAAATATTACGACTATTTGAAAATGACAGAAGTTGTCAATTATTATGCTTGCAAAAATATTGAATATAACTATTTTAATGCTAATGATGCTTTTACTTATCAAACATTTGATAATGATTTGCTTGAAGAATTGGAAAGTTTATCTATAAAAGATAGTATAAGGGTTTTTCCATCACAAGAAGAGAGGGAAAAGTTAATTAGTAGGCAACCTTTTATAAATAATTTTACATTTATTAATGTTGCAGATTATGATGTCGTTTCAGTTAGTGCTTATTGTTATGCTGATGCAAAGACATATAATTTGGAATTTGATAAAGATGTTTCTAGTCAATTAGTAATTTCTTCAAAGTATAGAATTACAGAAACTAATATTTATGGCGATTCAGTTTCGTATGATGTTTATTATTTAAATCAAAATCATACAGTTTCTACTTGGAATGTGATTGCTAATAATCAATCTACTACTCTTACTGTTTCAAACGATTTTCTAGTTGATAACAAAATAGAAGTAACCGCTGATGCTATTTCAATAAGTAGCATAGTAAATAATTGTGATTCATCTTCAATAGTAACAATAAAAGCACCTGATGTTTATAGTTTTGAAATTAAATGCTTAATAAGCGAATTAAAAGATGTTGGACTTTACAAAAAAGGAAAGTATGAGTTAACATTTATTGATAGAGTAGGCAATTCATATAAATTCATTATTAATATAACAGGTAACTTGCGTTATAGTGAAGTGGTGGATTCAGTTACAAAGTCTTTTACAAATCTTTATAATAGCATTTATTTAAATCAAAAAACTGAAAATGAAGAGATAATTTATGACACAACTGCTTTGAAATCTGCTATTGATAGAGTTGTTGATTCTAATAATTACACAAATACAAGTTATGAAAATTATCAAAACTATTTGCAAATTGCAATTAATGTTTATCAAAATGACAATGCTACGCAAGAAGAAATAAATAAGGCTGGGCAAGATTTAGAAACAGCGTATCTTGCACTTGTTCCAGTTGCAAATAAAACTGAACTATTGAAGGAATTAGAAAGGTTTGAAAATGCTGAAAAAGGAAAATACACTACTTCAACTTATAACGCTTGGCGAGATGCTTATAATGAAGGCAAGTTGAGTGTAAACAATAAAGATGCTAGTGAATTAGAAGTTGAAAATGCAGTATCAATAATGAAAAATGCGTTTGATAGTTTGGTTGAAAGAGGAGATAAATCAAACCTTTACTTAAAGTTAGAAGAAGTAAGGGCTGTTGATTGTTTGCTTTATACTCCAAATACAGTAGAAGCTTTGTCATTATCTTACGAACAAGCAGTGCTTGTGTTTGAAGATATTGATGCACTACAAACACAAATAGATATTGTAGTAAATTCTTTAAATGAAAAATTGTTAGCACTTTGTTTTGTCGCTGATTTTAGTGAATTGTACGACTTAATTGAACAAGTAAATTTAATTGATTCAACTATTTATACGACAGCAACAGTTGAAGAATTAAAAGCAAAGTACGATAATGCGGTAGTTGTTTATAAAGACCGCAATTATTCGCAAGTTGAAGTAAATAATGCAACCACTTCTTTAAGTCAAGCAAAAAATGCGTTAGTGCTTTGTGGAAATGAAACAATGCTTGCTAATTTAGTTGCAGAAATTTCACAACTTGCTTATATGCTTTATTCAAAAGATACAATTAAACCGTTATTATTGAAATATAATAATGCTGTTGATGTTTTGGAGGGTAGATTTGCACAAAGTGAAATAGATGAACTAACTGATGAATTAAGAGAGTTGAAATCTAGTTTAATTATAAGGCAGGACAAACTTGCACTTTACAATACATTAATGCAAATGAGTAAAATAGATTTATCAAATTATTCAAAAGAAAAAGCGGAAAAATTTATTTCTGTTTATGATTATGCAAATACAGTTCTTTATTCGCTTGATTCTAGCGAAATGCAAGTTTTAACAGCAAATTCAAAAATTGAACAAGCAAAAGATAATTTACAAGACGACGAAGAAGTTGCTTTGTGGGTTTGTCTTTTGATTATAGTTGGCGTTATTATTTATTGTGTATATCGTTGTAAGAATTGTGTTGGCATGTGTTTTTGACTAAAAAGGGATTAAAAAATGAAAAAATTTAGGAAGATAATAGTATTAGTTTTATGCGTTGCTATTTCATTTACGGTTTGTGCGTGTAGTGATGGTAATTTTGATGCTGATTATGATTTATCCGCCCCATCTAATAGTGGATATTGGGCAAAACCTGAAAATTCAAATGATGAAATTTCTTGGAATAAAGATTTAACACCAAATATTACAATTACTCAAATAGGGGAAAGTGCTACAAAAGATGAAATAATTAGTGATGTTTTAAGTGATGATAGTGGTATTTATGACATAGTATACGAAAATGTTGCTTATACATTACAGTGTGCTGGATTTACAACAAGCGGTGCGGTTGCCGTTAATTTTGATGATGAAAATGGCGATTCTGCACTAGGGTTAATGTACTACTATGATGATTTGAATTTATTTGCAACTGATGAATATTATGCGGCAGGGTTTTATGAAATCATTGCTGATGGCGAGGAAAGTTGCAATTTTGAAGATGTTGAACTTTTGTATCTAAAAGATATTGATGATGAAACTCAAAGTAGTTATCTAGGAGTTTATGATTATCAAGACATTAGTTATGACCATTTTGTTTATAATGATAAGTACATAATTTATTATCAAGAATCAAATAATACTATTCGCTATACGGAACAAGAGAATATTAGAGAAAACTACGACTTAACTTTGGGTAGTTTATATGATTATGATAATAAGCATTATATTTATGATGATAGTTATTTTGAAGATTATCAAAATCATTCAGCGGTAGAATTGTTTAATGAAGAAGATTATGCTAAATTAGAAGCACAGTTGACTGAAATTTCTCAAACTCAACTTGAAAATGGTTATGAAGTATCAGAATTTAAAATTGTTTATATTTCACCAGAGAGTATCCAAGCATATTTAGCAAGTGAAGAAGAAAGTACATTTTTTGGTTATCGTGTTGAAGATTTAACTGCTACTTTTGGTTTGGGAACTGCATTAAAATATACTGCAAATGGATTTGAAGAAGCAATAATTTTAGAAGAAAGTGAAATTGGTTATGACTGGAAATCGTTTTTAATTAAAATGGGCATTGGAACTGGCATAATAATTGTGGGTGCGGTTTTATCTCCGCTAACTGGTGGTGCATCATTTGGTTGTGCGTTAGTTACTATAAGTAAATGCGCTATTGGATTTGCATTTACATCAGCATTAGGAACTCTTGCAATGGAAACGGTTACAGGGCTTATTAGTGGGCAAAGTATTGAAGAATCTTTAAGAAATGCAACTTATAGTGGTTTAGATGCTTTTGCAGATGGATTTATGATTGGTGCGGCAGTTGGTAGCGTTGGGGTTTGTACAGGACTGATTAAGCCAAAGGCGTGTTTTGTTGCTGGCACTTCTATTGCATTAGGGAACGGAGTATATAAAAACATTGAAAATATAAAAGTTGGCGATTATGTTTTGTCTTACAATGAACAAACAAAAGAAGTTTCTAAACAACAAGTTAGCGATATTTTTAGCAAAGAAGTTTGTGAAATAATAGAGTTAAATGTTGGTGGAGAGATTATTCAAACAACTGCTAACCATCCTTTCTATTTGCCTTTGTATGATTGTTGGGTTAAGGCGGAAAGTTTAAAAGCTGGGGATTATGTTTTAAGTGCTAATAAAACATTAACTAAGGTTGAAAATTGCAAAATAGTTAGTAAGCAAAACGGAGTTAAAGTTTATAATTTTACTGTTGATAATAATCATACTTATTTTGTAGGCAATAAAGAAACTTTAGTGCATAATTCTTGCGATAAACTTACTGACAGGGAAGTTGAAAAGTATAGATACAAAGCAGGAAAACAAGCGAAAAAAGAAGCACTTAATGATTTGATTAATGGTAGAAACTTGAAAAAATGGGGATTAGATATGAAAAATCCACATGATATGGATATTTTAAAGTTTATTCAACAAAATAAAAGGTTTCCATCTTTCAAGGCTAATGATAAAATTCAATGTGAGTTTGCTCATGCAGTTGATGTTAGTAAAATAAGGCAAGCATTAGAGCAGGGTAAAATAACAAAACAACAAGCAATAGATTTTATTTCAAATCCTAAAAATGGCATTCTTACCTCACACAATAATCACTTTATTTTGCATAATAAAAATTGGAGTAATGTTACAGATGTGAAAACAGCAATTAAGTTAAGACCATCAATCAAGAGTACAGTAGAAGAGATTTTGAAGGCGATTGCATAAAAGGAGAAATTTTATGGAAAGTATTATAAAGGCATTAGAAAAAAAGTGGGGTCCTTTTGAAAAAGATAAATACTACTTAAAACAATGTGATATGAGTAACGGAAAAAAACAATCATATTTAAATGTTTTATTTAATCCAGTAGATAGAAAATCTTATAATTTTATTGAAGATATGCTAGACTGTAAACTTTTGCCACAGCTAGAAGAGTTTTATAAAAATTATAATGGCATTATGTTGTTTTTTGAAAGTTTGCGTATTTACGGTGTTGAAACTGGTAATAAAGCAATTTATGATTCTTGTGATATGGTTCAGCAAAACTTAAATGAAGGTTTGCAAGATTTAAATGAAGAATTTTCTAATATGATTATTTTTGGTTATTATTCTTTTTGTTTGTTTTGTTATGATAAAACAAAACTAGATTTGATTTATGTAATTGATACAACGCAGGAGAAAATAGTTTATCAGTTTAAAACTATAAAGGAATTACTTATTCATTATGTAAGTTATTTGATTGCTGAATATGATGCAAATGGAAAGAAAATTCATTATAACCCAGAGTACGAGGGTTTACCTATGGCGAACTTATCTTTGGAGTTTATTTAAGGAGTATACAAATGAAAATTTTAAAAGGTTTTGCAGTTAGTTTAGTAATATGTTGTTGTTTGCTTGGTTTTTCAGGTTGTGATGATGGGCATAAACATTCTTATGGTGGTTGGACAATTATACAAAATGCAAAATGTGATGAAACAGGTACAAGGCAAAAAGAATGTAAATGTGGAGATATTGTTACTGATATTATTCCACAACTGGGACATAATTTTGTAGGTGGAACTTGCACTGATTGCGGAGCAAATGAATAAATTATAACTTGATTATAATTAAAACGAATTTACATTACATTATATATTTAATAAAGCTTTTATAACTTAAAACATCAGCAGATAAAAGATGCGAAGATAAGAAATAGTCAAAATTTGTGCTATTTCTTATTTTTATTGCGTCAAATACATTAAAATGATGCAAGAAAATCTTTATCAGTACTTGACTTATTGCATCAAAAATGGTAAAATGATGCAATAAATTAAATAATAGGAGAATCAATATGAAAACTTTTAATTATTCACAATATAAAGATGTTACTTGGGATAATGAGATTTTAGGTTATGTTTCGCAAATTCACGAATTTAAAGGCAAATTATCTAATATTGAATTGAAATATAAAGCAAAAATAAATAAACTTGTAGAAATTGCTAAAATTCAAAGCATTGAATCATCAAATAAAATTGAAGGTATTGTAACAACTTCTACAAGAATAAAGCAAATTTGCGAGAACAAAACAATGCCAAAAACAAGAGATGAAAAAGAAATTCTTGGATATAGAAATGTCCTTAACCTAATTCACGAAAATTATGATTTTATTCCCATTAAAAGTTCTTATATTTTACAGCTTCACGGGGATTTATATGAATTTTCTGAAAAGTCTATTGGTGGAAGGTTTAAAAATGTTCAAAATTACATTTCAGAAACAACTGCGGATGGAAGTTCTTTTGTTAGATTTGAGCCTCTTAAACCGTATGAAACTCCTGATGCTATTGATAGACTATGCGAAGAATTTAATATTGCAGTGAGCAAAGAAGATGTTGATATATTAATTCTAATTCCTATATTTATTTTAGATTTCTTGTGCATTCATCCATTTAATGATGGAAATGGAAGAATGAGCAGACTTTTGACTTTATTGCTTTTGTACAAACATAAATACAATGTTGGTAAGTTTATTTCAATAGAAAAAATTATTGAAGAAACAAAAGATAAGTATTATGATTCATTAAAAGCAAGTTCTGCTAATTGGACAAATGGAACAAATAACCCTACAGAATTTATTAAATATATGCTGTCAGTTATTTTGAAATGTTATAGAGATTTTGAAACAAGGGCAGATATTTTGCTTGAAAAAAAATTAAAAGCATTAAATCAAGTGCAAGACATAATAAAAACAAAAATAGGAAAATTTACAAAAGCAGACATTGTAGTTTTGTGTCCTACACTGTCAGAAACAACAGTTGAAAGATGTTTGAAAGAATTGCTAAACCAAGGATTAATAGAAAAACATGGGGAACGCAAATCAACATTTTACACTAGAAAAGATTAATGTGAAAAGTAGAAATTTACAGAAGCAATTTTTAGATGATTTAATCTATTTAAAGAAGAATTTTAAATATTTAGAGAATTAAATTAGCAAATAGTAATTGCAAACATATTTAAATAACAGTTGCCAAATAAGAGATAATAAAAAATGCACTTCATAAATTTTATGAGTGCATTTTTGAATGTGTAATGCTACGATTTATTCTTTTATATTTTCCTTTTTGTTTACTTCAAAATTAAAATTGTTTACAAGGCTTGTTATCCATTGTTTATCATTACATTTTATTGCTTGTCCAATTAGATAGTTAAATTGATAAACTGCAATTCGTTTTTCAACATCTTTATCTTTAAACATTTCTGGGTATTCAGTTTTAAATTGATTGTAAATACCAATATAGTCTTCTTCTTTTATTTTATATTCATCTTCTTCACTGGCAAATTTGCTAGGATTGTCGCACATTGTTTTGAAAATTAACATTTCAAAATCAATAGGGCAAACTCTAACTCTATCAAAGTCAATTAAACTTAATTTGCCATTATCATAGATAAAATTATCAAAATGAGCATCATTATATACTAAACCAAAATTGTTTTTTGCAAACAATTCACTTAAATCATTTGAGATAAAACTATCAATCTTTACAGTATTAATTCCCATTTGTGTTAGTGCTTCAACTTTTACATTTAGTTCTTTATATATATGATTAGCCCAATTTAAATCTTTATAATCATCATTTAAAAAACTATAATCTTGCTTGTTAAATTCTTTTAGTATTTGTGCTATTTGCTTTATACAACTTTGTCTTTCTTTAACAGATAGTGTATGCCATATAGAATACAAACTATTGCCAGCAAGTTTTGAGATTATCAAATATTGAAAATCTTGTAAATTCCCATTTGCTACAAATCTAGGAATGCAAGATAGTTCTATATTTTTATAAATACTTGTTTCTTTATCTAACTTCTTCTTGACTATTTCATCTTTTGACAATTTTATAACATATTTATCATCTACAAAATAAACCAAGTTGGTAAAACCTGAGGTCGCTTTTGTAATTTGGTTATATGATATCTTTGATGCGTTTAAAATTTCTCGTACTATGTCTTCCATTTTGTAACTCCTTTTAAAATTTTGCACTAATGTTCCATATTGAAAAAATAAATGCAAGATTTGATTATATGTATTAAGAAACAAACATTTTAACAAGTAAAATGTTTGTTTCTAAACGCAACTACTTTCCAAGCTAAAAACTTTTTCAGTCGGTCAAATGTAAATGCAAGCATTTCCGCTCTCACGACTATTCTTTTACGACTTTCGTTTTTACATTATGTTTTTTTGCATCTTCAACTACTTCATTTAATTGTTTTGAAAATTCTTCAACGAATTCTTCTTCGCTTAAATTTTCGTATTTTTCATTAAATTCCTTTTTAACTTCTTCAACTTCTTTAAGTCCTTGTTGATATTCCTTAACCAATTTTTCAAATTCTTCATCAGTCATAATAAATCCTCCTAAATATTTATTTTTTATTATAGCAGAAATAACTTTATAAATCAAGGAATATGATAAAAAGAAACTATGTGTCGTAGATATTTTAAAAAATTAAAATTTCTTGTAAAATCCAAGATTTTATTCTAAAACTACTGTTTTAGCGACACAAATTTGAATTAGGCGTTGTTTATATCAAATACAAAAACAAGTTTTTGTGCTTGCATAAACTACCTATAATAGATAAAAAATGTATTAATAAGTATTTGGTGCATCTATCAGGACTTGAACCCGAAATATTAGTTCCGAAGACTAATGTGATATCCATTTCACCATAGATGCTTATGGGCAAATTTTCTATTTGCCTTTATTTTTTATTAAATGTGTTAATAGTTGTATCGTTTTAAATTTAATAAATTATGTTTTTATTTCATTGCAAAAGTAAAAAGGGTGGGTTAGTTATTTGATAAAATTATGTTGCTATCTTGCATATTAAAATTATTGTAATTTAATTGCGTTATGTAAGATTTAGTTTCATTGTTTGTTATAAATATGTAATGAACAAATAATTCTATAAAGTTTTCGCCTGTTTTACTTTCTTCAATATCTTTTTTTGTTATATATTTTGTGTTCACATTTAGTAATTCAAAATCATTAAATGTTGTTTCATAACTGCTAGGGGTTGTAATCTTTAAATTATAATATTCAGTTATATATAATCGTTCATCTATCTTTATGTCATATAAGCGAAAGTTTAGTTTAGAACTTGAAGTTATTTTAATTTCATAATCAGTAGTGCTATCTGTTTTTTGTGTTATATCAATTTCATATATTGTAGTTGTTTTTCCATATTTAGCATAGTAAATAGGAACTAGCAAACTTGCAAATTCTGCTTTTGTAAGTATTAGACTTGATGTTGGGGTTTGTGTGTTGCTTTCTAAATTAGTTATTATGTATTGATTTGCTAATGTAGTTAGTCCAACATTTTCAAGTTTTTCCCTTGCATTTGTTAGGTCGTTATCTGTAAATGGGGTGGTTAGTTCTTCTTCTATGTTTATATCATAGATTAAGTCATCTATATCTAAATTGGGGTAACCTGTAAATGTCGCTATTTGATAACCTAAAAAAATTGCCATAAGGATAGTAAATACTATAATTGTTGCCATATTATTTCTGCAACCATTTTTAACTTTATCTAATTTACTAGACTTAAATATGCTGTTTAATTCTTTACGACTTTTATTAAACAATTATATCGCTCCTTCTATTGCAACATAATAAAATAGTATTACTACTGCACCAATTAAAATAAGTTTAATTAGCATTTTTTTACACCCCATATTAAACCCCTTAAAATTTGATTCAAAATTAGTATATCTTTTATTTGTTTTTCTGTCAAGTCGCTTTTAGTAATCTATTTTATAAATAATAAATTTTTGCTAATACTTGTACAATAAAAATATTCTATTACAATTAAAAATAAAAAATAATGGAAAGAGTTTTTATGTGCTTTTTATGGGTTTTTAGTGGGTAAAACAATGTATTTGCAGTTATTTTGCATTATAAATTTAAGTTTTTATTACTTGTAAGGTTCTTGATGGTTTGGGAATAAGAAAATAATGTTCTATAATTTAATGGGCGTCTAATGTAAAAGTCATAATAACTATTGAAAACTAGTTCTTATTAGTTAGATAAAGTTTGTTTTATAATTTTTCTTTTTCTAAAAATGTTTAACCCCATTGTTGATAATGAGCGGAATATAAAAAGGTAAATATTTACGCAAAATATTTACCTTTTTTATGGGTTTGGTTTAATCTAATAAAATTAGTGTTTGTTTGTAATAAAATATTTGTTTATTATTTAATTAAAATGATTTAATCTCTTTTTTTATTAATATATAATATTCCTATTGTGTTTTTACCGCAGTGGCTTGAAATTGTTGCTCCTGCTTCACATTCTATTACTTCATCAAATTTATCTTTTACCATTTCTTTTACCATATTCACAACTTCACTGTTCGTTGGAGTGTGGGTTACAAATACTCTTGTTGTGTCGTAGTCGTTAAATTCTGCTAATGTATCAAGTACATATTTCTTAACTACAACTTCAAATTTCTTCATCATATATTTTCTATAAGCACCTAGTTTGCCATCTTTCATTTGCATACTTGGCTTTATTGAAAGTGCCATTGCTAATAGTTTTGTTGTTCCGCTACATCTTCCACCTTTATGAAGAAGTTTAAGACTATCTAATGTAAATGACGCTTGAATATGTGGTACAACTTCTGTGCATTTTTCAACTATTTCTTCAAATGTCTTTTCTTCCTTTATCAAATCACAAGCATAAAGTGCTGGAAGTGCAATACCTGTACTTAATGACCTTGTGTCTATTACTGCAACTTTGCCATCAAATTCTTTGCTTGCTTTAATTGCGTTTGAGCAAGACATTGATAGTTCGTTTGAAATACTAAAATGAATAACTTTATCACAAGCTTCTAACATTTTAGCAAAATGTTCTTGATATGCATTATCACTAGGAGCGGCAGTTTTTGGAAGTTCATCAGTTCTATCAACAAACTCTAATAATTCTGCACCTGTTAAGTCTACGCCATCATATCTAGTTTCATCGCCTAGTGTTACAGAGAAAGGCATTACAGCAATATCATATTTTTCAATTAATTCTTTTGAAAGGTCAGCGGCACTGTCAGTTGAAATTCTAATTTTCATAAATATTCTCCTTAAAACATTAAATTTTTCAGTTAAAATGATTATAACAAAATTAAAAATTTAAGTCAATTAAAATTTTGCTTACAAATAAGTTTAGTCTATTGGTTTATAGTTTAAATTTTTCAAAATTTTCCTTTTTTTCATTTAATTTTAATCTAGTTTAAGCAGTATACAAAAAATGGTTATCATTTTTTTTCGCTTTTATTTTGCAAAAGTGGGTAAATCTATTGAAAAAAAACGCAAAAACTAGTAAACTAATAGTTGCATAAGTTTTAGGCTAAAAAAAACTTAAAATTTACAAAGGAAATATTTAATGGATAAAAAAATAAAAATTGGAATGATAACGGATAACTTTTATCCTACAATTAATGGTATTGTAAAAGTTAGTGATAATTTAACTAAATCTTTAAAAAATAAGAGTGATGTTGAATCTATTTACCTTGCTTGTCCTAGTGGTTTTAACAAGGAGCAGGATTTTGGCTATCAGGTTGTGCCTTGTAAGGCTATTCAATTACCTTTTGCTGGTGATGGATTTTCATTTGTGCCTGCGGACAAGAAGTTTAAAAAGTTTATAAAAGAAACTGATGTTGATATTTATCACTGTCAAACCATATCTACGCTTTTTTCTTTCGTTAAGAAAGTTGCTAAAAAAAAGAAGAAACCTTTTATTGTAACGGTTAACACTTTGTATCACAATGATGTTAAAATGTATTGCAAATTTAAATTGCTTGCAAAAATTGTTACAAAGCAAGTTACTAAAATTTATAATAGTGCTGATGAGGTTTGGACAATTAATCAAGGCGTTAAAGATTATCTTATTTCGTTTGGTATTGACGCAGACAAGATTAGGATTTTAAATAATGGTTGTGATTTAAAGAAAATTGATAATTTACAAGAGAGAAAGGCAAGGCTTAATGCTAAATATAATATAACTAATGAATTGCCTGTTTTTTGCTTTGTTGGAAGGCTTTACAAATATAAAAATATTTTTTTCATATTAGATAGTTTAATTGAGTTACATAAAAGGAATATTGATTTTAGAATGTTCTTTTGTGGCGGTGGTGGAACAGACAAGAAAAGGCTTATAAAGTTAATCAAAAAGAATAATTTGCAAGATAAAATTTTTGTATTAAGCAAAGTGCCAGCAGAAGATTTACTTGACATTTACACAAGGGCAGATTTGCAATTATTTCCATCAGTTTATGATAGCGATGGATTGGTTAAGTATGAGGCATCAAGTTGTGGTACGCCGACACTTTTATTAAAAGGCGCTATTTCATCTATTGGAATAGAAGACAATGTTAGCGGTTTTATAGCGGAAAATTCAGTAACCGCTTATGCTGACAGAATTGAGAGTATAATAAATGATAGAGAATTGCTTGAAAAGGTTAGTAATCAATGTGCAGATTACATAATTAAAAGTTGGGATACCATTGCAGTTAACGCTATTGACTTATATAAGCAAGCGATTGATAATTATAATAAAAAGAATAATCAAAATGACAACAATAATAAAGATGAAGTTAGATAGGCAAAATGAATTGGTTGGATTTTAAAATAATAATTTATGCCTTATAAAATTTAAAAATCAAGGTAGGGTTTAAAATGGAAAACAAAAAAGGATTATTTATTGCTATTGAGGGTGGAGATGGGGTTGGTAAAACAACGCTTATCAATAATTTAAAAACTGAATATCAAGAGGCGGTTTTTACGCACGAACCCGGTGGCAATGAATTTTGCGAAAGTGTTAGAAATATGATAATGAGCAATACTGGGCTAACAAAGCAAACTGAAATGTACTTGTTTTGTGCATCTCGTGCAGAATTTGTGGATAAGGTGGTTTTGCCAAATATTAATGCTGGTAAAATGGTTATAACTGATAGATACATTTATTCATCGCTTGTTTATCAAGGAGTATTAGGTGGGCTTGGCGTGGTTAATGTTTTACAAGCTAATCAAATGGCTGTTAAAAATGTTATGCCTGATGTTGTGATTTATCTAAAAGGGAGTAAGAGTTTTAGACAAGGCAAGGAAAATAGGTTTGATGAGCAAACAAGTGAAGAGGCAAAAGCGATTTATGAAGGTTTTGATTTAATTTCTCATAGATTTTCAAATTTTGTTACTATTGATGTTGCAAATTTGAATGAAGAGCAAGTTTTTAAGATTGCTGTTAAAGAAATTAATGATAGAATTAAAAGAAATAATGAAATTGAAAAATAATTTTCATATTTTTAAAAGGAAATTGAAGTGGATAAAAAGTTATTTGAATTAATAAGTGAAAGTGCAGATTTTAAGCAGATTAAAGCAGAGATGGCTAATGCACAAGGTCAATGTTATTGTATAATGAATGCTGATAAATTTTTAAGGGAAAGTTTTTTGGAAGTTTTACTATGTAGTGTTTATTGTGAAAGAGAGATGAGTCCTTGCGGTCAATGTAATAGATGCAAACAAGTTGAGAATAAAAATAATATAGACATTTGCTATTTTGGAGAAGATGAAGGACTAGTTAAAAAAGAAAGCATTGAAAGATTATTAGAAAGTGCAATTACAAAACCTTATGAATTTAGCAGAAAGTTTTTGATTGTTAAAAACGGAGATGGGTTAAGTGAGCAAGGGCAAAATATGCTACTTAAAATGCTAGAAGAATTGCCTGCATTTGATACTGTTATAATTTTATGTAGTGGAACGCAAAAGATTTTGCCAACTATAAGGTCAAGAAGTAGGAACTTTTTGTTACATTCTTTGGGTGCATCTGCATTAGTGCAAATAATTGGTTCAAGTGAGCGTTCGCTTAACATAATAAAATGTACTGATGCAAATTTTGGTAAAGCCATAGCATTAGATAAGACAAAAGAATTTGATGATATGTACAAATATGCTTTAACGATATTATTCAATTTTGAAAAAAAAGCGGATTATACAAATTACAGTGGTTATTTGCAACGTAATAGGGAGAAGTTGGAACTTATATTATATATAATGAAAGGGGTTTTCTATATGGCGTTAAAGGGCGACATTGATTGCACACTGCCTAAAATTAAACTAGCAAAAATTGTAGAGCATATTTCATATTTGGAAATTAATTTACTTAAAAGGCAAAATAAGTTGATGGTTATTGATGATTTATTAATGGGCATTTTAAAAATTAAAAATGAGGTTAAATAAAATGGAAATAGTGGGCGTTGAGTTTGAAAAGGCTGGAAGAATTTACGACTTTGCAAATGTAGATGATTTAGAAATAAAGGAAGGCGATTTTGTTATAATAGAAACCATCAGGGGAAAAGAGTTAGGAAAAGTAGTAAGAACGAAGTGCAAAAGGAATCCTGCATTAGATGAAGATGAAATAAAGCCTATTTTAAAGTTGGCGGATAGTGAAGAGTTAAAAAGATATGAAGAGTTAAGGCAAAAGGCAATAACTATTAAACCTAAAATTCAAAGTATTGCAAGAAAGCAAAAACTTGAAATAAAAATTTTAGATGTAAACTACACTATTGATGGCTCAAAAATTTTAATTGAATTTGTAGCAGAAGATAGGGTTGATTTTAGGACGTTTGTTAAAAAACTTGCTAGTGAGTTTAAGGCGAAAATTGAACTTAAACAAATAGGTAGCAGAGATGAAACAAAGAAACTAGGCGGTATTGGACCTTGTGGCAGAGTTTGTTGTTGTAATGCTCATTTAAGGGAATTTGACAAGGTTGCAATTAAAATGGCAAAAAATCAAAATATTTCATTGAATCCTAATAAGATTAACGGCTTATGTGGGAAATTAATGTGTTGTTTAGCGTACGAAAATGAAACTTACGAAAAGATGAATAAGACTATGCCAAAAGTTGGTGCAGTTGTTAGTACTGAATTTGGTGAAGGAATTGTAATGTACAACGATATTTTAAGGCAACAATGCACTATCAAATTAAGCGAAAATGATGAATATAAAGTGTTTCCAGTTAAGGACATTAATTTTTAGGTGAGCAAATTGGAAAGAATTGATGATTTACAATGTAACGGATTAAGGCTAGTGCAAGATACAAATCTTTATAACTTTACTATTGATGCTGTGCTATTAGTTAACTTATCAAAAGTAAAGCAAAATGGAGTAGTTGTGGATTTATGCAGTGGTAGTGGCATTATTCCTATATTAGTGGCGGGCAAGAGTAAGGCGAAGAAAGTTTATGCTATTGAATTACAAAAAGAACTTTATTGTTTAGCACAAAAAAGCATAGCATTAAATAATCTGGAAAGTAAGATTGAAATTTTTAATGATGACATAAAAAATTACAAAAATCATTTAAGTAAAAATAGTGCAGATGTTGTCTATTGTAATCCGCCTTATTCTAAACCAAATAATTCTATAATAGGGGAGAATAGTTCAAGAAATATTGCAAGGCAGGAAATTACAATTACTTTAAAAGAAGTTGTCAAAGTTGCAAGCGAACTTTTAAAAGATAAAGGTTGTTTTTATATGGTGCATCAAGCGAAAAGATTGCAAGAAATTTTATTTGAATTTGCAAATTATAATCTTGCTGTTAAAGAAGTTACAATATGCCAAAGTAAGCAAGGTGCTAAACCGCATTTAGTAATTATTAAGGCAGTTAAAGGTGGTAAGTTTGATTTGATTGTAAATACTCCGCTTGTGCTTAATAATGAAGATGGAACTCTTACAAATGAAGTACTTGCACTTTATTCAAAAACAAAAATTTAAATGTAAGATTAATTATTTTTTGAGTTAAAAAACAGATTGAATAAAGTATAATTTTTAAAAATAAAAACGCAATTAATTTTTGCATTATTGAATAAAATAAGTAATATGCAAATTCTATTTGCAAAATAATCAAATATTGATAAAAACGCTATTTTTAGCGGATAAAATAATTGTTTTAAGGTGAAAAATGAAAGGTACATTATACATTGTTGCAACACCAATAGGTAATTTGCAAGATTTTAGTTTTCGTGCTGTTGAAGTTTTGAAAATGGTTGACATTATAGCGTGCGAAGATACAAAACATTCTATGATTTTATTAAATGCCTACAACATAAAAAATAAATTAATTTCATATCATAAATTTAATGAAAAGGGCAGGCTTGATAAAATAAAAGAAATGCTTGATAGTGGTAAAAATGTAGCGCTTATTAGTGATGCAGGAACGCCACTTATTAGCGACCCTGGATTTACTCTTATTCAGCAGTTACAAAATGAAGATTATAATATAACGACAGTGCCTGGTGCTTGTGCTTTTGTTAATGCTTTGGTTTTAAGTGGGCTTGACACAACAAGATTTTACTTCTTTGGTTTTTTAAATGGCAACACAAGTAAACAGGTTGAAGATTTATCAAAAATTAAAGATTTAGAATCAACTTTAATCTTCTACATATCGCCTCATAGTTTGCAAAAAGATATTGAAACAATAAGTAAAGTTTTAGGAAATAGACAAGCAAGGTTAGTGAATGAGATTACAAAAATTTATGAAAAAGTTATCAAATTTAATTTGTGTGAAGACATTGATTTTAACATAAAAGGCGAATGTGTTTTGGTTGTTGAAGGAAATAAAAAAGATAACGAATTAAATTCCTTACCTATCAAAGAACATATTAATTACTACATAAATATGGGTATTGATGAAAAAAATGCTTTAAAGATGGTGGCAAAAGATAGAAAGATTTCTAAAAGTGAAGTTTATAAGGAAAATTTAAAATAAATTAAAATATTTTAAAAAAACTTTAAGGCAAATGATAAAATTATTTGCATTTTTAATTTAAATATGTTATAGTACAAATATACAAAAACATAACAAACTACAAAAACAAAGTATTAGGGGCTATCTGGTTAAGGATAGTGTTTGTTTTGTAAGTTTTTAAATATTGACAAAATAAATATTAGATGGTAAAATAGTAAAACATAATATCGGAAGTTAGAAGAAAGTGGAACGCAGTTCCATTTTCTAATAAGATATTATTTCAAACGAGAAGCAAAGAAAAAATTTATTTTTTCTTGGATAATCGTATGATTTTTGTTGTGGTAATGTTCTTATTTACGTTTTACAAATGAGTAAAGTTCAAACTGTGATGCACAATTTGTTGTTAAAAATTTGGCAACATAATTAAATTCCATTTAATTTTATCATTATAGTTTGTATGGGGGAAATATGCAAGGTAGTTTAAGAGATGAATTAGAAAAATTAGGTATATATCAATTAAGAATGTATGCAAGGGAAGTTGGTGTTAAATTAGCAACTACACTTAAAAAAGCAGATTTGATTGATGCAGTTTTGAGCGTTCTTAATGGGGAAAAAGAACCGTATGTTAAGAAAACAAAAAAAGGTAGACCTCCAAAGGATTTAGTTCAAATAACTTCATCAATTACTTCAAACTTTGGCGATTACTACACTGGCTTAAATAATTATGAATATGGTTTTCAAGGTTTAGCGAGTAAGAATTTCTTTGTTGAAAAAAATGATGATGCAAAATTATTTACTTCAAATGGATTGCTAGATATATTCCCAAATGGTTCTGGTTTGGTTGTTCCACTAAATGGGAGTGGTAAATATGGATATATTAGTGCAGAAATGATAGAAAAGTTCAAACTTAAAAAAGGGGATTTTCTTGAAGTTAATGCTTATGAAGTAGGTGAAGGGTTGCCTTATGTTGTTGATAGTATTGCATTTATAAATTATTTGCCTTTTGATGCACAAGATAATAGAAACGATACAAACGCTTTTGTTGACAGAAGTGAAATTATGGAAGTTGATACAACTGGCAATGAATTGTTAAGAACTTTTGATGTTTCAAATATTAAGATATTTAAAGGCGATAGGATATTAGTTTTAGGGCAAGATAGAAGAATATTACCTTTGGCGTCTTTTAATATTGCAAGTGTATTAACAACTGTAAAAGATTTGAAGACTATTGTTATTACAATGAATACAAACAGTGATTATTTAAGAGCGTATACTTCTTTAAACAATGTAACTTGTATAGGTGCAGGTTTTGGAGAAGAAGCAGAAATGCAATTAAAAATGTTTGAAATGGGAATAAATCATGTTAAAAATTTAGCGAAGTATAAAGGCTCAAATATTTTGTGCATCATTCCTGATTTAGATGATTTGGTTAATATTTGCGATGAAGATGAACTTGATAAATGGGTTTCACTTGTAAAAAGATTCTATTTAAGTGCGGGTACAACTGAAAATGGTTCTTTAACTATTTTATTAGGTGCTAAAAGCGACAGCGATATTATGAAACTATTTGAAACAAATGAAAATGTATATTTGAGAACTTGCAGTGTTGAAGAAGCAAGGCAATTAATGCTTAAATTTAATTGGTTGAGCAGTGGAAGAAATGAAATAGACAGTTTAATGTGTAATAATGATTATGGATATATTTTGTCATCATATTTAAGACATGGTGATTATGTTGATAATCAAAAGCAATTAGAAGATTGGGTTTCTTTGGGTTGCTCAAAAGATGAAATAAAATCTAAAATGAGAGAAATAACAAGAAAAGGAGAAAAATTATGATTTTTGAACCATCAGTAGAAGAATTAACAAACAAGGTAGGAAATAATTATGAACTTGCAAATTTGCTTTCTAAAAGAGCAAAGGAAATTGTGCAACATCCAACCGAAGAATATGAAAGTGGTAGTAAAAAGGCAATTCAAATTGCAGCAGAAGAAATTGCATCTGGTAAAGTTGTAATGGATAGAAAAGAAGACTAATTTAAAACCTTAATGAAAGTTAAGGTTTTTTATATTGCTATAATGTTTACTAGTGGTTAAGGATAGCAAAACATTTAAGTGAATTACTTAAAAATATTTAAATTCTATTGACAAGCATTTTCTTTTATGTTATAATTTATTACGCACGACTTGAAGGTAGTGTAATTTTTTAATAAAAGAGGATAAGACTGTGAGAACAAGAGTAACATTAGAATGTACTGAATGTAAACAAAGAAATTACAATTCAATGAAAGAAAAGGGTACAGAAAGATTAGAACTTAAAAAATATTGCAAGTTCTGTAAAAAGCACACTCAACACAAAGAAACTAAATAGTTTTAATTTGTTAGTTTGTCTAACATAATTTAAGGAGAATAGAATGTCTAAAAAAAATAAATTAGAAAATGAAGTATCTAACGAAACAGAAGTAAGTGTAGACAATGGCAACGAGCAAGTTGCCCAAAGTGAAGATAAAAAAGAAAAGCAAAAAATCAAGAGTGATGCAAAGAAAGAAAAAGATACTAAGCAAAAGAAAAAGACTAATGTAAATGCTTCGGAAAAACGTACGCTAGGTCAAAAGGCAAAGGCTACTATTTCTGAACTTAAAAAGGTTACTTGGCCTTCATTTGGTAACACTGTTAAGCAAACAGGTGTTGTTATAGCATTTGTTTTACTATTTATTGTAATTCTATTAGGTCTTAATAGTTTGTTTGGTTGGTTATTTAATCTAATAGTTGGATAGTTGGCACAGTTTAAATATATGTGATGTTGGGATAGTGAGATGGTTTACTTTTGTTTGACCAACAAGCATAATTAAAAATAATTAAGGTGCCAAGTATTGTTTAGATTATCATAAAAATAAGGAAAGGTTAGATTTATGGAAAAAAAAGAAGAAGCAAAATGGTATGTATTACATACATTTTCGGGCTATGAGAATGTCGCAAAGGATAATTTAGAGATAGTTATTGAAAACTTTGATTTACACGACAGAATTTTTGACATAGTTATACCAACACAAGATGTTATAGAAGAAAAGAATGGTAAAAAGCAAGTAGTTAATAGAAAAATATTGCCATCTTATATCTTTATTAAAATGATTTATGGTGATGATATTTGGCACGCAATTACTAGAACTCGTGGTGTTACTGGATTTGCAGGACCTAAGGGTAGACCATTACCTTTAACAGAAGCAGAAATTCAAAAAATGCATTTGGAAAGCATTGCTTGTGAGAATTTTAAGGTTGGCGACAAAATTGAAATTGTAGAAGGTGCTTTGGAAGGTTCATTTGGTGTTATTACTAACATTGATGAAGAAAATAAAAAGGTAACAGCAAGTGTTGAAATGTTCGGTAGAGAAGCCGATGTAGAATTAGAATATACAGGTTTCAAGAAAGTTGATTAAGCATAAATAACTATTTTAAGTGAATAGTGTTTTGTGAAATTAAGGGAAAATGAATATAAACTATGTGTCGTAGAAATTTTAAGAATCTAAAATTTCTTATAAAATCCAAGATTTTATTCTAAAACTGCCGTTTTAGCGACACAAATTTGAATTAGGCGTCGTTTATATCAAATACAAAAACAAGTTTTTGTGCTTGCATAAACTTCCTATAATATAAACTATGTGATGATAAAATTAAATGGAATTTAATTTTGTGTTGCGTACCGCAATCACCACAACAAGTTGTGCATCACAGTTTGAAATATGCTTCTCGGTCAAATGAGAAAGTAAACTTTCTCGCTATCCCAACTTCGCATATTATAAAATATATTGTATTCAGTATTGAATATACTTGAAATTTGCATTTATAGGCGAAAGCCTTTGTGATGGTTTAATCGCTAATTTAGCGTTTAAATATATAAGTGGAAGATATGATAAAATCTTTTAATGTCATATCGCAAAACTAGGTATTTCCTAGTTGGTTTGTAACAAAATAGTTTGTTAAAGTTAGCAATTTAAAAAATTTATTTTTACGTTTGCATTGTAGTCGCGTGTACAATAATAGTTTAAAGATAGATTTATTTATTTGTTTACTTAAATAAAATTATTAGGTTATATTCCGCACCACATTTAAGGAGGAATTTGTAATGGCAGAAAAAGTTATTACAGCAATAGTAAAATTGCAATTACCTGCTGGTAAAGCAACAGCAGGCCCACCAGTTGGTTCAACATTAGGACCTCATGGTATTAATATCGGTGGATTTACAAAAGAATTTAATGAAAAGACAGCATCACAAGAAGGAATGATTATTCCAGTTGTGATTACAATCTATAAGGACCGTTCTTTTGATTTCGTTCTTAAAACTCCACCAGTTCCAGTTCTAATTAAAAAAGAATTAGGAATTGAATCAGGTTCAGCGAAACCTAACACAGCAAAAGTCGGCACTTTAACTAACGAACAAGTTAAAAAGATTGCAGAAATTAAGATGCCTGATTTAAATGCAGGAAGTCTTGAAACTGCTATGAGTATGGTTAAAGGTACAGCACGCTCAATGGGCGTTCTAGTTGAAGACTAAGGAGCGAGATTATGAAACAAGGTAAAAGATATCAAGAAGTTGCTAAATTAGTTGATAGAACTAAATTATATGAAGTTGAAGATGCTATGGAATTAGCAACTCAAACTGCAAAAGCAAAGTTTGATGAAACTGTTGAACTTCATGTTAAATTGGGTGTTGATGGTAGACAAGCAGACCAACAAGTAAGAGGTACTTGTATTCTTCCTAACGGAACTGGTAAGTCTGTTAAAATTTTAGTTATCGCCAAGGGTGATAAAGTTGAAGAAGCAGAAAAAGCAGGTGCTGATTTCGTTGGTGCTGATGAAATGGTTACTAAAATTTTAGGCGGTTTTACAGACTTTGATGTTTGTATTACTACACCTGATATGATGGGCGTTGTAGGTAGAGTGGCAAGAGTTCTTGGTCCTAAGGGATTAATGCCTAACCCTAAAAGCGGTACTGTTACAAATGATGTAGCAAAAGCGATTGCAGATGCCAAGGCTGGTAAAGTTGAGTATAGACTTGACAAGAACAATATTGTTCACGTAAGCATTGGTAAGGCTAGTTTTGGTAAAGAAAAATTAGCAGAAAACTTTGATACAGTTATTAATGCGCTTATTAAGGCTAAACCTGCATCATCAAAGGGTCAATATTTGAGAAGTATTACTATTTCTACAACTATGGGTCCTGGAATCAAAGTAAACTATAATAAAAAGTAATTCTTTGATTTGAAAAATATGCTATTTATGCCGATAGTAAATTAATTTACTAAAATAGCAGTTTAAACTTAATGCAAATTAAAATTTTAATTCGCATAAAAATTTTTAAAGATTGATAAAAGGAAAACTAATATTAAAATGTGTCCCATTTGATATTAGTTTTTTTTATTTTTATGATAATAAATAAACAATTAACTGGTGTTAATGCTTATTGTTTGTTTTAATGAGGTCTAGTGAAAATGCAATAATAACTATTGAAAACTAGATTTCAAAAATTATATAATCTTTTATTTGCTATTTTACTTTTTCTAAAAATATTTGAACCCTTATGCCAACAAAAAAGTTTAAAAAATAGAGATTTAATAAGTATTTTAACTTAATGCTAATTTAGATTATTTGTAAAAAATTTTCATAAATTAAAAGATGCAAAGTAAATTTGCATCTTTTTTAAATTAGTTATTATCTTCATCATTTGTTGTTTCAGTAGTTTCTTCTAATTTGTTTTTTGCGTTGGATTTTTTAAGTTCTTTCATTTGCTCTTTTTTATCGTGCTTAATTTCATTAAGTTGCGTTTTTCTTTCTTGCTTTATTTCTTCTATTTTGTGCTTATATTCTAGTTTGTTTTGTTTTAGGTCTTCTTTTGTTATGTTATCTTCTTTATATTCTTGTTTATTTTGTTTGTATTCATTTTTAATTTCTATTTTTTTATCTTTAATTTCTTGTTTAACACGCAATTTATCTTTTTTAATTGCTTCTTGCAAATCTGTAACATTTTCAGTGCCTTTGATAAGTCTTGATATATTACTCCTGTGGGCGTAAATTATAAGTATTACCATAAGTGCTAGAATAATCCAAATTGCAAGGTTATTACCTTGTGGGACATAAATACATTGAATAACTACTAATGCAATTAATAATCCTATTGATGTTAAAGACATTAACTTAAATAGAAGTAACGAAATAATTGCAAGTGCAAATATTATAAGCGACCATATAGGTTGCGCTACAAAGAAAATTCCTACAAAGGTTGCTACGCCTTTTCCGCCTTTAAACTTCCAAAATACTGGAAAAATGTGACCTAGCATACTTGCAAATCCGCAAGCGAATAGGGCTGTGTAACTCTCTGCTGTTCCTGTTAAGTATAGCGGATAATCACTTTGTACATAACCGCCAAATGCAAATACGCCTACAAGGGCTGGAATTGCACCTTTCAAAGCATCCAAAACAAGAACTAATATGCCTAGTTTTGCCCCATGTGTACGCATTACATTTGTCATACCTGGGTTTCCACTACCTTGTTTTGTTATGTCAACATTGCGTGTTGCTGATACTATCCTACCAAAACTTATATTTCCAAGTAGGTAAGACGCTACAACAAGTGCAAATAATAACCAATAATTCATTTTTTCTCCTAATGGACTATTTGTCCTAAAATTTAACAACTTTTCATTACATAATAGAAACAATATGATAATTATTACATAAAATTTAATTTCGTTTTACGCTGGTAGTGCAACAAGTTGTGCAGTTTCAATTATGATTGTCAGTCAAATGCGATAGTAAACTTGCTCGCTATTGCAAATTCGCATATTATTTCTTTTGTAATATTTTAAATTCAAATGTAAGTTAAAGTTTAAAATTGCATTATTTATTTACAGACATTTTAATTTTTAAAGTAGTTGATGCAACTTCGCAAGTTGTTTCATAATCTGCATTACTTAAATTTGTAATTTCAGTTGCAAGAACTTCAATTTTAATTGTTTCACTATTTCTCTTGATTAAAGAATCAATATTTTCATCTTCTGCTGTTAAATCTAATATAATTCTATCACTAATTTCAAAATTTGCTTCTTTTCTTGAAACTTGTAATTGTCTTATAATCTCACGTAAATTGCCTTCATCTATTAATTCTTGTGTTAAATTAATATCAAGTGCAACAAGAGTATTATTAATTGTAGCAACTGCAAAGTCTTGTTTAGGTGATAACTTCTTTTCAAATAGAGTAGGGGCTAATTTATCAAAACTTTCAATTTCAATACCTTGACCATTATCAAATGCGTTTACGATTTTCTCCATTTCTTCTTCGCTTAATGATGCTAGTTTTGTTTTTAGTTCGTTTACTCTGCCTTTTAATACTTGTCCTGCTGTTTTAAAGTTTACAAATAGCGTACTTGTATTAAATCTTCCATCATCTGCTACATATTCAATAGTTTTAATATTTAACTCATCTAAAACTATTTGCTTTAACATTTCTACTGCGTTTTTATAAGATTCATCACATTTTAAGAACATTCTTGCAAGCGGTTGCTTAACTTTTATTTGATTTTCATTTCTTAACTTTTGTGCTAAATAAATTATATCTCTTGCTTTGTTGATGCTATCAACTAAATCTAAATTTATATTCTCTTTTATTTCAGGGAAGTTACTTAAATGTACTGATTTAACTTCATCTTTTTCTATCTCACAAACTAAATTAGTCCAAATGTAATCTGTTACAAATGGAATAATAGGTGCCATAATTTGAAGTGATGCTTTTAATGTGTGGTAAAGTGTGTAATAAGCGTCCATTTGGTCTTCGCTATTTGATTTCCAGAATCTCTTTCTATTTACCCTAATATAGAAGTTTGAAATATCATCAACTAATTCTTCAAAATCTTTTACAATATTGAAATATGTGTTTTTGTTGTAGTTTTCCACACTGCTTTGCACAAATTGGTCTTTTCTTGTTAATAACCATTTATCAATTATTTGCATCTTTTCCACATTTGGTTTGTAGTTTGCAATGTCTGGGTTATCAAGTACTGCATAAGTATTAAAGAATGTATAAGTGTTCCAAAATCCTAATAGTTTACGATTTACTTCATCTGTTAAAGAGTATCCAAATCTCATATCAAGAGTAGGGTTGGCACTTGCATATAGATAACGAATTGCATCTGCACTTGTTTTATCTGCTACTACATCACAATCTAAACTATTTCCGCCTGATTTATGGAACTCGTTTCCGTTTTCATCTCTTACATATTGATAAGTAACGACTTTTTTATAAGGTGCTTTACCCATTAATGTTACGCTCATAACAAGAGTGAAAAAGAACCATAATTTCACTTGTTCAACCATTTCACAAACATAATCTGATGGGAAGTTTTCTTCAAAGAATTTTTTATCTGTAAAGAATTTCTTTGTACTAAATGGAGTAATACCTGCATCTAGCCAACAATCCCCAACTTCTGGAATTCTCTTTAAAGTTTCGCCACAATCACATTTGATTTCAACTTCATCAATGTAAGGGCGGTGAAGATGCGGTATTTTATCCACAAGTTGTGGATTAATTGCCTTTTCTTTCAGTTCTTCAAGACTTCCTATTACATGCACTTTTCCACATTTTTCACAAATATAGAATGGTAGTGGTAGTCCATAAAAACGACTTCTTGATATATTCCAATCGCCCATATTATTTAGCCAGTCTATCATACGCTTTTTGCTGTACTCTGGTTGGAATTCAACTTCATCTAATGCTTTTACTAGTTGTGGTCTTAATTCATCCATCTTGATAAACCAAGTTGAAATTAATTTGTAAACTAAATCAGTCTTGCAACGCCAGCAGAATGGGTAACTATGTTTATATTTGTGGGCATAAAGTAATTTATTTTGCTCTTTTAAGTTTTCTACAACTATGTCAGTTACATCAGTTGTTTTATAACCTGCCATAAATCCAGTATTGTCTAGCATTATACCTTGCTCGTTGATAGGGCAAATTTGTGGTAAATCAAATTTTAAACCCAAATCAAAGTCTTCTGCACCGCAACCTGGTGCAATGTGAACTACACAACTTCCTTCTGTGCTGTCTACATCTTCCCAAGGAATGATTTTGTGTGCAAAGTTTTGTTCGCTTAAATTTGTAAAGCAAGTTTCATATTCTAATCCAACTAACTTTTCGCCTTTGAATTCTTCTATTATTGTGTATTCGCCTTTTAATATGCTTAATCTTTCTTTTCCTAAAACATATTTTTCTTGTGTAGCGTTATCTTGAACTAGGGCATAGTCAAGATTTGGATTTACTGCAAGTGCTACATTTGCTGATAATGTCCACGGAGTTGTTGTCCACGCTATCATCTTAAAGTCTTTATCCTTTACAGGTAACTTTACAAATATTGCTGTATGCGTTACGTCTTTGTATGCACCATTCATTTCGTGTTCTGATAGACTTGTTCCGCATCTTGGACACCACGCCATTGGGCGATTCTTCTTGATTATCCAGCCTTTTTCATTGCACACTTTTAAAAAATGCCAAATTGCTGTTATGTTATCATCACTATTTGTGTAGTAACTGTTGTCCCAGTCCATAAACTGTCCCATTCTTATGCTTTGATTTGTGATTTCATTTGCATAATATGACACTCTTTGCATACATTTTGTTGTAAACTTGTCAAGACCATACTCTACTATTTCTGGTTTGCCATTTAGTCCAAGTGATTTTTCTTCATTCACTTCAACCCACATTCCTTGTGCATCAAATCCGTTTTGATAATGACAAGAACAGCCTTGCATTGCTTTTGATTTTATTGTTATGTCTTTTAATGTTCTGCCCCAAATATGATGGACACCACTTCTATTATTTGCTGTTATTGGACCATCTAAAAATCTAAATCTCTTGCCACCTTGATTTTTCTTTACTAGATTTTCAAATAGATTTTCATCTTTCCACTTCTTTAATAAGTCGTGTTCCATTTGCACAAAATTCATATTTGTTTGTTCTTTTTTCATACTTTTTTTCCTTTTATCCAAATTTAATTAAAGTTTTTATTTTTAAATAAATGCATATTAAAATAGTATATCTTTATTTGCCTTATTTGTCAAGAAAAAAGTACTAAATAAGAATAAGTCATTTTAGTACTTTTTTGTGTTTTTCTTCCTTTTATTTGCTTGTAAATATTTCTTCATTTGCTATTAAAATGTAGGGTAGGTTGCAATTTAGCGAATAAAAGTCATTTTTGTTGTATTCATTTAAAAAAACAAGTAATAGGTCTGTGTTTTTGGCTTCATAAGCATATATGATATTTTTGTTGTAAATATCGCTTTCAACTAGGATTGCTACTTTGCCTATTCTTGTATCATAGGAAATTAAATTGAATTTTGTTTCTATGTCTTTTTCTTCGTAAATATCTATTAATGTTCCATTTGATATGATGGCAACTGATTTTGTTTCAGTTGTTTCATAAACGCAAGTTATGTATGCAAAAATTAAGCACTGTAAGTTTATACTTGTGCTTATTAAATATTGGATTATATTTGATGCTGTTATATCTTCATTTAGTTTTACTTTTTCATTTTTTAAATTGCAAATAATAATGTCGGTTGCTTTGTTTTCAATTTCGCTTAACTGGGTTACAAATTGAAATTTCATTTAAAACTTCCTTTTGTTTTGTATTTACTATTTTATGAAGCAACGCTGTAATCTGTCCGTGTTTTTTAGTATGTTTTAAATTTTCCATAAAATAATAACAAAAATTAAAATGTTAAAATCAATTTTTCCTATTATTAATTTAATATTTTTCTTCTTGCTTTTTTGAACTATTTTTTGTATAATGATAAGGATAAAGGAAGAGTTATGAAGATAGGCAATATTGAATTTGAAAAGGGTATTTTTTTAGCACCTATGGCATCTGTTACTGATGTTGGTTTTAGGAGTGTTTGTGCTGATTTTGGTGCTGAACTTTGTTATACGGAAATGGTTAGTGCAAAGGGTTTATATTATGGCAGTGAAAAGACAAAGGAACTGCTTGCGTTTGAAGATAACCATAAATTAAAGGCAGTGCAACTATTTGGTGATGATGCTGATATTATGGCAAATGTAGTTGAAAGTTTTGGCACGCAATTTGATATAATTGACATTAATATGGGTTGCCCAGCACCAAAGATATTCAAAAATAATGAAGGCTGTGCATTAATGGGGAACATTGAACTTGCAAGGAAGATAATCTCTGCTTGTGTAGAAAAGTCAAAAGTGCCTATAACCGTTAAGTTTAGAAGTGGAATAGATGATAAAAGCATAAATGCAATAGAATTTGCAAAAATGTGTGAAGAAGCGGGTGCTAGTGCAATAACTTTGCACGCAAGAACAAGGGAGCAATTTTATAGTGGTAAAGCAGATTTATCACTTCTTAAAAAGGTTGTTCAAAGCGTGAATATTCCAGTTATTGGAAGTGGTGATGTGGTAGATATTGCAAGTTACAATGCAATGCTTGAAACTGGCGTTAGTGCAGTTATGGTTGGTCGTGGCTCGCTTGGAAATCCTGCGATTTTCAGCATTTTGAGCGGTAAAAATCCGCCTTATTCAAAATTTGATGCAGTAAAAAAACATATTGAAATATTGAGAAAATATTATAGTGATGATTATTTAACTAAATATTTAAGAAAGCATTTTTTATGGTATGTTAGTGGAATAGAAAATATAAAGCCTGTTAAAGTTAAATTATCAATGTGTGATGATTTAAATGATGCTTTGCAAACTTTAAAACAAGTTCTAAAATAATTAACAATTTTTGCATTTAAATTTATTGGTTTTATTTTATAAATTATTCATTTTATTGCATAACCTTAAATTTTATGGTGGTTAGTTAGATATTGTTTAAAATGAATTACTTTTGTGATTTTGCTAATATTTATGCTAATTGCTTTACATTTTTTGCATTTTGGGTTAAAATAAAAGATAAGAAAGTTTGATTTAAAATTTTTACGTCAAAAAATTAAAAGGAGTTTTTATGGCAAGTTCTAATGGTAAATTAAAAGCATCTAGTTTCATTATGGCAACAATTATTAGTTACATAATAGGTTTAGTAGTAACTTACTTTGTTGTATTAGAAGGTCAAGCAAGCAAGGTTGACATTTCAATGCTATGGGACGGAACTACAATAGTAGTTGCATTAGTTATTTTAGGTGTTTACATTATTGCTAAATTATTGAAATTTGATGCAAATAAAGCGAGTTCAAGTAGTGCGAGAGATGTAGGTAAAACAAAAGATGGGCAAAAAATTTCTCAATATGCTGATAGTAGGTGGGTAACTGAAAAGGAACTTATCACTGAATCTAAATTTAGATATCATCTTTTTAAAGATTTGAAAAATTGCAGGAATGATGGTATTGTTATTAGAAGTGAACAGAAGGGAAATGCTCTACATATTAATATGTATAAGCCTATTCATACACTTGTAATTGGTACTACTGGTTCTGGTAAAACAGAAGGTTATGTAAACCCAACTATTCAAATTTTGAGTTCTTGTGCTAGTAAGCCAAGTATGGTTATCACTGACCCAAAGGGTGAATTATACAACAAGCACGCAAGAAAATGTAAAAATGAAGGTTATGAAGTTAAAGTTCTTGATTTAAGAAGTCCTTACACTTCTACTAGATGGAACCCTATGGATAAATCTTTTGTTAGTTATCAAAGGGCATTACATTTGGAAAAGGAAGTTAAAAAGTATACTAATGTTAATCCTAATACAACTAAATTAAAAATTATAGGCAAAAATTATGGTGATGTTTGGTATGGCTTTAATGGCAATGCTTATGCTGATTTGGATACATTAAAACAAGATATGAGAAGTATGCGTTCGCAACTTATCAACCAAGCGGAAAATGATTTGAAAGAAATTGCAATGACAATTTGTCCTATTGAAAATAAAAATGATAGTAGTTGGGAAAGAGGCGCACAAGAATTTATTACAGGTGTTATGTTTGCAATGCTTGAAGATAGTGCAGATGAAGAACTAGGAATGACAAGAGAAAAGTTTAATCTTTATAATGTTGCTCAAATCTGCAACTGGAAAGATAATAATCCTGATGATTTGTTTGGTACTCTTCGTAACTACTTTAATGGTAGACCTGCGGGTAGTAAGGTTTTAAGTTTGGTTAGTACTGCAATTAATAATGCTCCGGGTACTACTAAATCTTATATGGGTATTGTAACTACTGCTATGAGTTTGTTCCAAGATGATGGTATTAACTACATTACTAGTTACAATGATATGGATTTTGATGACTTTGCAAATAAACCAACAGTTCTATTTATTAAAGTGCCAGATGAAAAGAAGAGTAGGCACTCAATCGCAACTATGTGTATTGCACAACTTTACCAAATTCTTATTGAAAAGGCGAACGAAACAGTTGCGTTAGCACTTCCAAGAAATGTTTACTTTATTCTTGATGAATTTGCTAACTTGCCTAAATTAAATAACTTTACTGAACTAATTACGGTTGGTAGAAGTAGAAATATTTTCTTCTCTATGATTGTTCAATCATTTAGCCAACTTGATGGTAAATATGGCGAAAGTGATGCTAAAACTATTAGGGGAAACTGTAATATTCAAATTTATATTGGTTCTGACGACTTTAAAACAAAAGAAGAGTTCTCTAAACTTTGTGGAGAAATTTCTATTGAAATTGATAAAAAGAGTGAAGGCAAGGACAAAAAAGGCGAATCTACTGGCGTTAATGTTTCAAAAGACGTTGTTACTAGACCGCTTATTTATCCTGATGAACTTGGACACGTTGAAAAAGAACACGCTATTGTTAAGATATTCAATGAATATCCTATGAAAGTTGCTCTTTCTCATTCTTGGCATTGTCCTATGTTTACTTTGAAACCGCTTGAAGAAGAATATGTTGTTTCTAAATCATTAGATTATGATGCTATTAGATACGATATTGTAAAAAGAAATAATTTGCGTTTAGGTAGCGGTTACGGAGGCTATTATTAATAGAAATTTTAATATTTAATTAAAAAAATAAAATCAAAGTTAAGTAGAAAGGCAAGCATTTTAATGCTTAAAACTTTGCATAAAAAGTAGTACTTTTAATAGGTACTGCTTTTTGTGTTTTAGGGTATGAATAAATGGGTAAAGTTTATTGAAAAAGATAAATGGCAAAATCTAGGTTTAAAATTTTAGTTTTGTATTTCAGTTACAGCATTAATGCTATAATTTGCATATTGACTTTATGAGATTTTAATGTTAGAATAAAAAGTATATTAATGTGAGAATTTTAAATTTAAAATGCGTTTTAAAAGGGAATAAAAATGTTATTAGAAAAAAAGAAGAAAAAACAATTTATTAAAAGAATTGAAGAAGAACTTGAACTTAATATAGAGGACAATAATAGTAAATATGCAACTTTATTTGCAATAAATAGCATTTTGCTAGGTGGTTGTGTTGTTCTTAAACAATATGAATTATCTGCAATTTTGACTTTGACTTTGTGTGCAGTTACTGGTTTAGTGGTTAAAAACAAAAAGAAAAGAGATTTTGATTTTGTCCAAAAACTAGCAAGGCAAGAATTGGCATCATCTGGAAAAATGAATAGTATATCAGGCGAAGATTTTACTTATCTAGCACATAAAAATAAGGAATTAGAAAAATATAATTTGCAATTTGAAGATATTATTCAGTTTGCAAGTAAAATAAAGATTAATAATTTGAATTATTTAAAACAAAAAATTAGTAAAGAAGAATATTTAAAAGCAAAAATAAAAGAAGAAAAAATTATTTATGATAAAATGAATTCCAAATAAATATTCGTTTAAAATAAATGCTTCAAAAAATAAGTAGTGAAATTGTGATAGCGGAAGTAGTCGCAAGCAGTATTTAATAAATATTTTGCAATAAAAATATTTGTTTCTTTCAATTTATTGAATTAAAGCAAAGGCGGAAATTGAATAATGGTTTTGAAAAACAAGAAGATAAAAAGAACTAATGAATTTGAAGATTATTTTGATATAAAAACAGGAATTATACGAGGGGCTATTGCACAAGGTAATTACACAGTGGCTAGATATGAGTTGCACAGGCTTAAAACGAAAAAATATGATAAACTAGGAACGAAAATTTTTTCTCGTGGTTTTTTAGGTGGCGAGTTATCATTGTTTTCAATTATAATAATTCCTTTTATAATTTCTAAATTTAGGCTTAATAATTCAAACGAACTTACAGATGAGTTAAACAGATATGCAGTAAGTCAAGGAGTTGTAGATTTTGCAACTTTAAATTCAATAATAAGAGATAATAAAATAGTTGACAATAACTATTTCGGTAAAGATACTGTTACTTATGCATCACCGCAAATTCAACAATGGGATAATTCAGTTAGTGAAATTGTAACAAGAGTAAGTGATGATTATTTTGTAGATGCATTTATGGATTATTTTGCTTGCGGTGCAGGATTTGTTAATATAAACTATGTGATGATAAAATTAAATAAAATTTAATTTTGTGTTGCGTACCGCAACCACCACAACAAGTTGTGCATCACAGTTTGAATTATGCTTGTCGGTCAAATGAGAAAGTAAACTTTCTCGCTATCCCAACTTCGCATAATATTGCATTATGTTTTACACCATGCTTATTAGTTTATATGCAAAACAAGAAAATGGATAAGATAATAGAAGAATTATATAAAAAAATAGATGGAGAATATAGTAATCCATACAATAGAAAACAAGAGATTTCAAAATCAAATGATTCTTACAACCAAGAGAAATAAATTCGTTTATTTATAAGAAAAAAGATTGCTATATGCAATCTTTTTTGTGTGTGGTTTAGAGTTTAATATTTAACCAATAATGTTAAATTCTCTTAATATAATATATAATAAATAAACTATATACATTCCTATCATTATATAACCTAACCATTTAGGTAAGTTCTTTTTGATTAGCGAGAAGATTAAGAATAGGGCAAATATAACTGTCATTATAACAATATCAATCATAACACTTGCTGAAACTGTTAATGGAATAATTAGACCTGACATTCCTAGTATAAATAAAATGTTGAATATGTTTGAACCTATAACATTACCAAGTGCTATTTCATTTTCTCCTTTTCTTGCTGCAACTATTGAAGTTACTAGTTCTGGTAAACTTGTGCCTATTGCAACTATTGTAAGTCCAACTAATGCTTCACTCATTCCAATTTGAAGTGCAAAGTTTTGAGCACCAAATACTACAAAATCTCCACCCACAATAATGCCAATTAGCCCTGCAATTAAAAGTAAAATATTTTTAGAAAGTTTAGTGCTGTCTTGTTCTGTTTTTTCTTTTAATTCTGTAAGTTTAACAGTTTCTTGTTTGTTATCATCTTGTTCGCTTAACTCTTTGCTTTGCTTGTTTGCTTTCTTCGCTTCAATAATGCTATAAACAATATAGGCAATAAATATTGCAAGTAATATTCCGCATTCAATTCTGCCTAGTGTTGCATTTTCAGTTCCAAATAGGGCAAATATTAGTAGTAAAATTCCACTTACAAGCATTAAAACAAAATCTTTTAATACTAACTTTTTGTTTAATGCAATAGGAACAAATACAAGTGAAAGTCCTAGCACAATAAGTAGGTTAAATATGTTAGAACCAACAACATTTCCAATAGATATGTCCGCACTTCCGCCTATTGCACTGCTTATGCTTACTGATGCTTCTGGTAAACTTGTGCCAATAGATACTATTGTAAGACCGATAATAATTGCTGGTACTTTTAACTTTTTAGCAATGCCTGATGCTCCTGAAACGAATCCATCAGCACCCTTAATAAGTGCGTACATTCCGCCTACAATAAATGCAATAAATAAAATTATTTGTAACCAAACTGGTAAATTCAAAATACCGCCAAAAAATTGTGTAATCATATATTCTCCTTAAATGTTTTCGTTAGAGAATAAAATGGACCTTTTACAAAGCCCATTTCACTTCTTTGAACTTACCTTAAAGTGTACTATAATTATACTATTTTTGCAAGAAGATTATTAGCATTTTTGCAAAGTTTTTAAATTTGTTCTTTATATATTTAAATATGAAAAATGATATTTATATATTTTATTGTTTATATAATTTAAGGTAAATTTTTGATTATTTAAAATTCATATCTTGTTAGCGTTACTACAATATTGCTAAATTCTGTCGTTGCACTATTAGTAGTGTTTATTACAAGATTTTGTGCGTTTGCATTTTCTACAATCGCTTCTCTTGTTACAACCATCGTTGTGCCTGCTGGTACTGTTGCACTTAATGCAGGAACTGCTGTGCCACCAAGTGTTGCATTTATAACCGCTTCATCTGTTGTTGTAACTTCCATTGAATAGGCTATTCTATAAACACCTGCTTCAAGTTGTAAATCACTACCGTTTACTGCTATACTTGTATTTGCTGTCGCTGGTAGCGTTGTAACATCAGTAAATACTATTGCAGAAACTCCGCTTTGGTCTGCTGGGGTTGATTGTGCAATTCCAGCAACTCCCGCAGGTCCAGTAGGTCCTGTCGGTCCAGTTGCACCTGTTGGTCCAGTAGGACCAGTAACTCCTGTTGCTCCTGTTTCGCCAGTTGGCCCAGTTTCGCCAGTAGGTCCTGTAACACCCGTAGGTCCAGTTTCACCCGTAGGGCCAGTTGGACCCGTTTCACCTGTTGGCCCAGTAACTCCTGTCGGACCAGTTGCACCAACATCGCCAGTCGCCCCAGTCGGACCAGTAACTCCTGTTGCTCCTGTTTCGCCCGTAGGTCCAGTAGGTCCCGTTTCACCTGTTGCTCCTGTAATTCCTGTTGGACCAGTTGCTCCAACATCGCCAGTCGCACCAGTCGGACCAGTCGCACCAGTCGGACCAGTCGCACCAGTCGGACCAGTAGGACCAGTTGTTCCAGTTACACCTTGAATACCTTGTAATCCTTGAATGCCTTGTACCCCTTGTGGACCAGTTGCACCAGTAGGGCCAGTTGGACCTGTCGCACCAGTTGCACCTGTCGGACCAGTAGGGCCAGTTGGACCTGCACCAGTTCCGTTTGGACAATTTGGAAGTACAGGTACAAAAGTTACTCTTTCAATAACTTTTATTGGTTTGACAATAACTTTTTTTCTATCTTGGCAACAACATCTTTCGTCATCTTGATAGTAGTTCATTATATCTCTCTCCTTTGTACTATATTTGATTTTCATCATTTGATAAATTTAAGGGACGGTTAGTTCTTTTTCCCTATTATACATAATATTTTTAAAGTTAATATTATGTGATAGGTTAAAAATGTTTAGCATATTTAAAATAGAATAAAATTTTCTATTATAGGAAGTTTATGCAAGCACAAAAACTTGTTTTTGTATTTGATATAAACGACGCCTAATTCAAATTGTGTCGCTAAAACGGCAGTTTTAGGATAAAATCTTGGATTTTAAAAGAAATTTTAGTTTCTAAAATTTAACATTACATAATTTATATTAAAGGAAATTACCGCTAATTAGAAAATAGTTTATAACGAGGAAGTTGGGAGAGCGGGAATGCTCGCATTCACATTTGACCGACTGACGAAGTTTCAAACTATAAGAAGTGCTAGTGCGTGAGCAATAGCAGTTGCGTTTAGCAACAAACATTTTACTTGTTAAAATATTTACTTCTTATAGTTTATAACTGATGATATTTCAAACGAGAAGCAAAGAAAAATTTATTTTTACTAAAAAAAAATATGCGTTCGCATATTAATTGATTTATAATTTAATTATCATTTAAGTTGAAAATTTTAAGCATTTTATCTTTTAAAGTTGTAAATATTTACATTGAATGTTCTTGTATTTTTAGTTCGCTAATAAGAATATTTTTACAAATATTGTCATCAAGTGCAATTTTTGAGTTTTGTATTTTAACTATTGCTCCTTTATTTGATATTTCCAAAATTACTATTTCTGCACCCTTAATAAAACCTAAATTTTCTAGATATTTAACAATTTCTTGTTTACCTTTAACTTTGTTTATCTTAAATTTGCCTTTTATTTTTCCCATAGTTAATGGGAAAGTAAATTCATTATTCATTATATTGTCCTTTTTCTATTTAGTTAATGTTTATTTTATCACTTTTTATGTTAAATGTATAGTGTAATAAGTAATTATTTTAGCTAATTAAAAGATTTGACATTAACACAACTGCCACTGCTAACGCACTAGTATTTATTCTAACTAAATACAATAAATATTTTAATTTAGGTTTAAAATTAAATAGAGTTATGTAGCAAAATTAAAAAGATTGTCATATATAATTGCAATCTTTTTTTAAAAGATGAGAAGTGGTTTAAAATGCCCTTTAATCTGGCAAAATGTAGAATTTTATTTAAAAAAATTTTTTATTGAATTTATTTGCATTTTAAGTTATATTATGTTACACTTACGCTGTATAGATTAATAGGGCGTTATGTTAAGTCTATCAAAAGTTTAATTTATCAAAAAGGAGAATTTATGAAAAAGTTTACTAAATGTTTGGCGTGCTTTGCATTAGTTGCTTGTTGTCTATTTGGTTTTGCAGGTTGCACAACTGGTGGAGATTTAGAAGCAAAATATGTTGCAGAGCAAAATAAAGCATTGTCTTATCATATGAAAGGTGATGTGCTAGAAAATTTTGTAAATCAAACAATAGAATATAGTGCTACTAATTATGAAGAAAATCCTTATGAACATACATATAAGGAAAATCCTACTGACACTGAAACTGTAACAAAATGGTTTAATGATGAAAGTAAAACTGATTTAAATGTTAAATTTCAAAGATATGGTAGTGGCGCAGATACAATTATCAAAGTAACTCAAACTATAAAAAGCGTTTATAAAGAATATTATGTTGAAGATGAGTTGCTTAAACATGAAGAATATGTTACTGAAAGTAATGAAGTATATATGTTTGGCAAGGTAGATGGTTTATTATCACCTGCATATTATGCAGTTCATGCTTATAGTGAAGTAGAAGATGGAGTTGAAAATACTGATTCTGCTATTGAAGAATACAAGCAATATTATGATGACTTTGAATTTACTACTGCACTTTCAAATGTTGTAAATGAATGTTTTGAAGATTATATGGCTGGTTTTTATTCTGAAGAGGATATATATGCAATGCTATATATGAGTCCAACATATAATGAAGTTAATGGCGGAATTGCTTTAAATTTCAACTTTACAATGAATAATGGTAATTATGACCAAGAAGTTAGTTATACTAATTTTAGTGTATATTCTCAACAAATGTCTGGTAATGTTACAATAAAAAATGGTAAGTTTAGTTCTGCTAATGAATCTATGAAGACTACTAATTATGATGTTGTAAATAAGATAGAATCTAAAATGGAAGTAGAAGCTGATATAACAATCAAGTATTCATGCGATAAGTTGACAATGATTGTTCCTTCACTAACTACTACTTATAATGAAGGGCTAAATGAAAGTGGTATTTTAACAACAATAAACGAAATTATGTATGTTTAATAAAACTAATCTAATTTAAAGAAATTATTATTAAAGGAGAAATTAAATGAAAAAATTAACTAAATGTTTAGCGTGTTTTGCGTTAGTTGCTTGTTGCATCTTTGGCTTTGCAGGTTGCACAACTGGTGGCGATTTAAAAGCAAGTTATTACGAAGCTGAAAATAAGGCTTTAAGAAATCACATGAAAGGTGATATTTATGGTGAATTCAAAAATCAAACTTTTGAATCAAAAATGGAAAATGTTACAACATATCCTGTTGAATATGTTTATAAAGAAAAAGCAACAGATACTGAAACTGTAACTAAATTCAAAGATGATGTAGATAAAATGACTTCTACTACTAAATATCAAAGATATGGTAATGAATTAAATACAGTTATTAAGTATACTCAATATAACAAATACGAAAGTACTACTTATGAAGTTGATGGTGATACTCAACTACTTGAAAAAGTTACTTCTGTTGAAGAAGATACAACAGTTTATATGTTTGGTAAAGTTGTAAATGGTACAACTACTGAATATTATGTAACTCGTTCTTACAGCGAAAAAATTGATGGTGTAGAAAACACTGATGCAAAAGTTCAAGAATACAAAAAGTACGCAGATGAAGTTGCATTTACTACTGCAATTATTGCGTTAGTTGAAGAAAGTTATTCAACTTATATTGAAAATTTCTCTATGTCTAGTGTTGGTAATGAATTAATTATGATTATGATTAATTCAATGGCTACTTATGTAGAAGAAAATGGTGCTATTAAATTAGTTGTTAATCAAGCTTCTAATTCTGCTGATTACGAACAAGATAATGAAAATCCATCATTTTTAGTAAGTGGACAAAAAACTAATATGGAAATAGTTATTAAAGATAACAAGTTTAGTTCTATGGAATCTAAATCTACTTACGATAGTTATAATGTTGTAGACAAAGTAACTAGCAATTCAGAGATGAACGCTAAATACACAGTTAAATATTCTTGTGATAAATTAACTATGACTGCTCCTACAACAGATTATGTTGAAAATGTAGATTTACAAGATAGTGATATTTTATCTAATGGTTATATGATGATGTGATAAATTAAAAAAGATTGTTTGATACCAAACAATCTTTTTTGTAATCATTTTGGTATTTTTAACTTTGCAGGGATAGGGAAAAAGAATATAGGTATATTTAATAATGTAACACTTGTAAATGATTTTTCATATAAACAAATATGGAAAATTTTTTTATCTTCAAAGGGGTTAAAATCCATTATTTAAGTTTTGGCAGTGGGGAAACTACTTTGTTTTTGCACGGTTGGGAAGGTTCTATTGATAGTTTTTTATTTGTTGCAAATGAAATTAATGGGCATAAAATTTTAATTGATTTACCGCCTTTTGGTCAAAGTGAAGATTTAATTGAAGTATGGACTTTATATGATTATATTGCTTGTGTTAAAAGTCTTCTAGAAAAATTAAACGTAAGTAAATATAATATTGTAGCACATTCTTTTGGTGGAAGAATTGCTTTAATCCTTGCTACAAGTACAAATGTAAATAAAATGGTGCTTACTGGCTGTGCTGGCATAAAAGATAAAAGTTTAAAATTAAAATGTAAGGTTTTTAAGCATAAAATTAAAAAAAGACTTCATAAATTTAAATTAATAAGTAGCAAAAAAATGGAAAATGCAGGTTCAAGCGATTATATAAAATTAGATAATACGATGAAGCAAACATTTAATAATATCATTAATTTAGATTTAAGAAAAACTTTAAAATATGTTGATTGTGAAGTACTACTTATTTGGGGAGCGAAAGATAATGCAACTCCGTTAAAAGATGCAAAACTAATGAATAAAAAATTGAAGAACAGCGGGCTATATGTTTTTGACAATGGCTCGCATTTCGCTTATATAGAGTACGGAAAAAGTTTTATTGATGCAGTCAAATTATTTTTTAAAGTTTAAATTTGGTTTTTATATTAAAGTTTAAAAATATTTGCAAGATTATTAGTAATGAAAAAACTTTGTAAAACAATGAAAAGGAAATAAAATGTTTTTTGATTTTTTATCTGTTGAATTCTATTTGATTGTTATAATTTCTATTTTTAATGCTTTTTTAATTAATATGTGCTTAAATAGGGGTTTTGTCGCTTTACAATTAGGAGAATACAAAAATAAAAGTTATTTTGAATATTTTAAAGATACATTTTATCAATATTTTGGGCGGATAGTTTTTATTTGTGCCTTATCTTTATGTTTTTCAATTTTCGTGTGCTTAATTTTTGGAGTACTTGAAATTAGTTTATATTTAACTTTTGTTTCTATTGTTGCTTATATTTATTATGTATTAGATTTTATTGATAAAGACAAAACGAGAGAAAAAAGAACAGAACTTAAATTTACTAAAAGATTTTTAAGGCTTTATGTTCTTAACTTAATACTTAACTTTATAATATCATATTTTTTGCTTGTTATCAGTGTAAATTATATTGATTATTTAATGTATGGAATGGTTTGTTTAACTTTACCGCTTTCGTTTTTTGTTTTACCGCTTTCAAACTTAATTTTAAAGCCTTTTGAAAGATTAATCAAATTAAATTATAAACGAAAAGCAAAAAAGAAATTAAGTAGTTATCCAAACCTTGTAAAAATTGCAATTACAGGAAGTTATGGAAAAACAAGTACAAAGTTTATCTTAAAAACTATTTTGAGTGCAAAGTACAATGTTTGTGCTAGTCCTAGTAGTTATAATACGCCTATGGGACTAACTAAAACAATTTTAAATAATTTAGAGCCTTATCACGATATTTTTATTGCGGAAATGGGGGCAAGTGTTAAAAATGACATTAAGGAATTATGTGATTTAGTAAATCCTAGCATTGGAATTATTACTGCTGTTGGTAATTCGCATTTAAAAACTTTTAAAACAATGGAAAACTTGAAAAAAACAAAATTTCAACTTGTAGAAAGTGTACAAAGTTTAAACGGTTTAATGGTGTTTAATGCAGATAATGAAACTGCTTGTGATTTTTATAAAATGGCAAAGTGTAATAAGTTAAGCACAAGTACTGTTAATTTTAATACTGATACTTTTGCTATGGATATTGTAATGAATGAAAGTGGAACAAGTTTTACTTTGTATACAAAAAAAGGCTTTTGTAAATGCTCAACAAAACTAGTAGGCAGGCATAATATTGAAAACATTTTACTTGCCGTTAGTGTAGCAATAGAACTTAATTTATCATTAAAAGAAATACAAAAGGCTATTCAATTATTAGAACCTATAAAGCACAGGTTAGAACTTAAAAAGCAAGATAATTATTACATATTAGATGATGCCTTTAATAGTAATGCAGTGGGGGCAAAAAATGCACTTGAAGTTTTATCCCATTTTAAAGGCAAAAAAATAGTTGTTACTCCCGGTATTGTAGAATTAGGTGATGACGCTTTTGAAGAAAATTTAAAATTTGCAAAAAGAGTTGCAAGAGTTGCTGATGTTTGCATAGTTGTTAATAAAGTAAATGAGTTAGCATTTAAGCAAGGGCTTGAAGATAAAATTAAAAGTTACTATGCAAAAAATTTTAATAATGCAATTTATTATTTAAGAGAAGAATTGGAAAAAGATGCTTGCGTTTTGTTTGAAAATGATTTGCCAGATAATTTCATTTGAAAAATAAGGTTAAATATTTAATATTTTAGTGATTAGCGGTTAAGTTTGTTTGTTGCAAGTATTATTAATAAATTAAGTTGTAATTTTATTTTTATATCAACAATTAAAATAAGGGGGTTGAAATGGAGAAGTTAAATATTGTAGTACTATGTGGTGGCGAAAGTGTTGAAAGTGATATTTCAATAATAACAGGGGTTCAAGTTTATAATTCACTTGATGCAAATAAATATAATAAGCATTTAATTTATATTGATAGCAATGGCGTTTGGTGGAAATGCGGACATTGTGAAAGTGCGAAAGAAGTACTGGATTGTAAAAAAGTAGAAGTGGCTTTAAAATTGGGTGATAGTAATCTATTTTTAATTAAGGGTAGAAAATTAAAATTAGATTTTAAAATTCATTGTGCAGTTTTAGCGTTACATGGTGGTTATGGGGAAAATGGTACAATACAGGGGATTTTAAGAATGTGTAAAATTCCTTTTACCACGGGGGATAATATATCTTGTGCAGTTGCAATGGATAAGTGCTACACAAAATTAATATTAAAGGGGGCAAAGGTTAAAGTTTTGCCTTTTGAAGTTGTTAATAAATTTGATTTTTACGAAGATGAAAATTCTGTAATTGAAAAGGTTGAAAGTCATATAAATTATCCTTGTATAGTAAAACCTAGTTGTTTAGGCAGTTCAATAGGAATTACAGTTGCGCATAATCAAAGTGAATTAAGGGATGCAATTCATTTTGCATTTAAATTTGATAACAAACTTTTAATTGAAAAGGCATTAACTGATTTTATAGAACTTAACATTTCAGCAAGGCTTTTAAATGGAAATGTTGTTTTAAGCGAGATAGAAAAACCTTTAAAGCAAGATGAGATTTTGAGTTTTAATGATAAATATGTTGCTGGTTCAAAAAGTAAACTTCAAGGGTTAAATAGTGGAAGTAAGGGAATGGCTAGTTTACAAAGAGAAGTCCCAGCGGTAATAGAAGAAGAAACTACTCAAATGGTAAAGGCTCTTACTAAAAAGGCTTACGATTTATTTAATTTAAAGGGAATTGTGCGTTGTGATTTTTTACTTGATAGTAATGGAAGAATTTATTTAAATGAAATTAATTCAATTCCCGGTTCTTTAAGTTTTTATCTTTGGGGAAAAGAAAATTTTTCTAGTGTTTTAGATGAGGAAATTAGTGAAGCAATAAAAAGAAAACTGCTAGATGATACTATTATTAAAAAATTTGAAAGTTCAGTTTTACAATAAATGATTATATTACTATTTAAAAAGTATGCTTATAATTATTTGATTGAACTTTTAAGTTGTTATAAAGAGTTTTGAATTATTAGTTATTGTGGCAATAATTACATTATTTGAAGCTAATAATTTAAGTTTGTTTAAATTTACTAAAAAGGCTAAAATATACGCTAAAAATACATAAAAAAGCAATTAAATTATTCATAAATCAAATTATTTAGTTTTTATATTTTGCTACTTATGTTTAAATTGAAATGTAAGGAGTAAAGATATTATGAAACAAATTAAAGGCTTATTTTGTATTATGGTAATTATGCTAATTGCAGTAATTACGGCATCTTGTTTTAATGGCGTTCTTTGTTGGGCGGATAATTCTGTTACACAAACAAATAACATTGACGTGAAAGTAAATCAAAATTCAAAAAAGGCATTTACTTATGGAGTTGATAGTGAAGAGAGAATAGCGAAGTTTGGTGAGTTTGGGGAACTTACGCAAATCAACATAAAAATTTCAGGCGAAACAAGTTTGGATAGTTTGAAATCAACAACAACCGCTGTTGATGAAAATGGCGAGATAGTATCAAGTGATAGTGATGCAAGTTACTTTACGGATTTTATAAAAATCAAAATTAGGCTTCCAAAAGGTTATGTAAAAGTAAATATGCTTGATGGTAAGGGTGCTGTTGAAATTGACAAGGCAAAGCAAGTTGAAGATGAATATTTTAAAATGAATGTTGAGTGGGTTAGGCTTGATAAAAATAAGACATCTGCAAATTTAGTAGTAGATGAAAATGAAGAAGATAGATATTTGTTTTTTGAATTTATTGATAAAAATGATAATTCATTAGCACAATATTTTGTTAGGCTTGTTTTTGATGTTGAAATAAAATAAAGGGGTTAAGATTTCAAACTTAATTAAGTAATTAAAAAAAATAATCAAGTGAAGTAATGTAATTTTTATTTAAATAAGAATGTTAATAGCATTCTTTTTTGTTTGTAATTTTTGAAATAATTATTCTCTTAATATTTTTTATGTTTTTTAGCATTAATTAATCAATATTTTTATAAAGTTCTTGCATTGTTATTTTTTAAATGATATAATAGAAAAAGTTAATTTTAATATTTCTTTTATAGTTAATTTTAATTAATTTTCATTTTTAAAGTTGTTTAAATTAATTTTAAAATTAATTTTATTATTAGTTAATTATAAAGGAATAAGAGTTTTAAAATTTAGGAGTTTATTATGGAATACGATTATAAAAAAATAGAAAGTGAAGTACAAGCAAGATGGGAAAAGGAAAAGACTTTTAGAGCCATTGATTTTGATAAAAGAAAAAAATATTTTGCATTAATGGAATTCCCTGGTCCAACAGCAAAGGGGGTTCATATGGGTAATGTTAGAAGTTACATTCCAGCAGATATTAATGCTAGGTATCATAGGTTACTTGGCGAAAATGTTTTGTATCCTATTGGATATGATGCTTTTGGTTTGCCTACTGAAAATTTTGCATTAAAAGAAAAAATTCACCCTGCTATTGCCACTGAAAATAATATTAAAAACTTTTCGCATCAATTTAGTAGACTTGGTCTTTCTTTTGACTGGGATAGAGTTGTAAGTACAACTGATGCTGATTATTACAAATGGACACAATTCATTTTCTTGAAATTGTTTGAAAAGGGACTTGCATATAAAGATTATGCTTTTGTTAATTATTGTCCAAATTGTCAAGTAGTATTGAGTAATGAAGATTGTCAAGGTGGAAAGTGCGACAGATGCGGTCAAGATGTTGAGCAAAAGCAAAGGAATGTTTGGTTCTTAAAAATTACTGAATATGCTGAAAAAATGCTTAAATTGATTGATGAAGCAGATTATAGCGAAAGTGTTAAAATGGCACAACGCAACTGGATAGGAAAGAGTGAGGGTGCATTAATTGATTTCAAATTAAAGCAAGCAGATGAAAAGTTTAAAATCTTTACAACAAGGCCTGATACAATTTTTGGCGTAACATTTATGGTTCTTGCTCCTGAAAATCCTATAATTGATAAATATAAAGATAAGATTTCAAATTTTGATGAAGTTTTAAAATATAGAGAAGAAATAAAATCAATCACTATGTTTGAAAGAAGAGAAATGCAAGCAAATAAGGAAAAGACAGGCGTTAAATTAAATGGTTTGAGTTGCGTTAATCCTTTGACTAATGAAGAAGTGCCTATCTTTATTGCTGATTATGTTGTTATGGGTTATGGTACTGGTGCAATTATGGCAGTTCCAGCACATGATGACAGAGATAAAGAGTTTGCAATCAAATTTGGAGTTGAAATAAAAGAGGTTTATAAGGAAGTAGATGGCAAGGAAGTTGCTGTTAATAGTGATTTTATAAATGGTTTAGCAATTAATGAAGCAAAAGAAGCAGTTATAAAGTTTGTTGAAGAAAAGGGCATTGGTCAAAGAAAGATAAATTACAAAATGCAAGAATGGGCTTTTAACAGGCAAAGATATTGGGGCGAACCTTTCCCAATTATTGAATGTTCAAATTGTGGATTTGTTCCACTTGATTTAAAAGATTTGCCTTTAACACTTCCAGATATGGAGAACATTAAACCAAGTGCTGATGGTGATAGTCCATTATGCAAATGTCATGAATGGGTAAATGTTAAATGTCCAAAATGCGGTTGTGATGCAAAGAGAGAAACAGACACAATGCCACAATGGGCTGGTTCTAGTTGGTACTGGTTAAGATATATTGACCCTAAAAATGATAATGCGCTTGCTGATATGGATAAGTTGAAGTATTGGGGAGCGGTTGACCTTTACACAGGCGGAAGTGAACACGTAACAAGACATATGATTTATGCACAATTTTGGAATTTATTCTTGTATGATTTAGGTTTAGTGCCTGAAAGAGTGCCATTTAAGAAACGTATTTGTTGTGGACTTTTGCTAGATAGTGATGGTAAGAAAATGAGTAAGAGTAAAGGAAATTCTCTTGACCCATTGACAGTGCTTGAAACTTATTCAGCGGATACTTTAAGAATGCATCTTGCATTTATGGGTGATTATGAAAAGGCTGTTGTTTGGTCTGATGCTGGAATGGCTGGTTGTGAAAGATTCTTGGATAAGGTTTGGAAGTTGCAAGAAATATTGCAAGATGATATGCAAATTTCAAATAATCACGAAGTAGATTTAAATGTTTTAATTAAAAACACTAGATTTATGTACGACAATTTTAGTCATAATACAGTTGTTTCTGAACTTATGAAATTTATCAATGTTATTTACAAAGATAATTATATTACAAAAGGCGAATTAAAATCATTCTTAATTATTTTAAATCCTATTGCTCCACATATTTCTTCTTATTTATTTAATAAGATTTATGGCGAGAAAATTGAAGATGTTTTATTCCCTGAATATGATAGTACTAAATTAGAGAGAAGTGTTATTAATATTCCTATTCAAATAAACGGTAAATTAAAGAGAAATATTGACATTGATAAGGGTATTAGCGAAGAAGATTTAATGGCAAAAGTAAAAGCAGAAACTAATTTATTAGATGGAAAAGAAATTAAAAAAGTAATCTTTGTTAAGGATAAAATATTAAATATTATTGTTGCATAAAAGTTTGTAGATAGAAATTTGCAAGAAAAAATGCAAAAAATCAAGAAAAAAACATTAAATTTTATTGTTTTTCATAAAATCGCTGAATTTTATTTGGCGATTTTTGTTTTTTTGAGAAATTTCACTATTGACTTGAAGGGCTATTTATTGTATAATAAAGTTAAATATATTTTGCATATTAAAATTATGTTTTTGTGAATTTTAAGCAGGTTTATTGTAGTGAAAATTAAAAATTTTTACTAATAAATTTTGCAAAAAAATTCAAAAGCAATAAATAAAGGATATAATTATGAAATATAAACCTGAATTAATTGATAATGCTATTGATGATATTATTAATGAAAGAGCGATTGGCTTTGACCTTGCAAGAGTATCGCTTATTTATCCTAGTAAAGAAAATGCTGAAAAAGTTGCAAATTACTTGCTAGCAAAGGGGTACTATGAACAATATTCTTCGCTAATTGAAATGAATGGGCATTTAGAATTAAATGAACAGTTTGAAAAAGTGAAAATTAAAGATAAAGCAAAAGGCTATTTAGCGATTGCAAAGTTTTTGCCTTATGAAGAAATGGTTTATTGTCAAAATAAAGTAATTGAATTAGGGAGTGGACTAGATTTAGTTAATTTTTTACTTGACGTTAAAGATTGTAGCAAACTTAAAATTTTAAATGCAATTTATGAAAAAGAAGATATAAATGCTATTGCGTATGTTATTAAATATGTGGATGATAATCTATACAATAAAATTAAAAGCATTGGGCTTTTAGATAAGTTTGAAAGTTTAATTAGTGCAAGTAAAAATAATTTTGCAAAAAATGTAGTTCTTGAAAGAAAAGAAAGGTTTAATAATGGTAGGCTAAATTCAAATATTTTAGATAATAATAAAATGAATGATAGAATTCAAGCATAAACAAAAAGGTAAATAATAAATATTTTTCCGCTTGATAAGTAATTTTTAAATTTGATGCTGATTTTTTAATTTTAATTAAATTATTTTTTAGCATATTGAAGTCGGTTTTCGTATTTATTAATGTAGAAATAAAAAAGGAGTAAAATTATGAAACAAAAGAAAGTTGATATAAAAGGGATTTTAAAACTTGAAAAAAGAAAATATGGCGATTTAAATGATATGGCAAATGATATTATGAATCAAGATATAGAAACTTTGCTTATTAAACATTCACAAGGAACAAAAACAGAACAACTTACATCATTTTCAGCACTTGTTAAAAAATTTCCTGAATATAAGATATTTTGCTACCCAGAAACTTTTTTAAGGGATAACGAACTACTTATTTGCAAGGAAAACTGTGATTTTGTGAGAAGAAGTGCTTTTTATGATATGGTAAACAACTATGATGAAGTTAGGGAGTTTGTTTGTTTAGATGCAGACGAAATTGACACAGCGTTACCTTTTTATGATTGGGAAGATGAAAAAATGCGTCAACCTAGCAAAGATGAAATAGAACTTATAAGAGAACAATATGCAAGTTTTATTGATTATAAAAATAGACTTCTAGTTGAAATTGATGCAAAAAGCGAAAATAATGCAATTCCTAGTGATTTTTATTATGATTTTGACTAGTTTTTGTTAAAGTAAATGCAAACGAGTGAAAATAGAAATTGTTTATAAATGATAGAGTGGTTGTACTCACTAAAAAATGAAATAAATTTTTTTAAAATTGGAGATATAAAATGGTTATTAAAGTAAATGATAATTTAATTGTAAAGTATAATAATGAAAAAGATTTTGACAACTTATTACTGCGTGCATGCGAAGTTAATAATTTAGATTGTGTTAAATATGCAATAAAAAATGGTGCAAATGTTAATTTTGCAAATAATTTTAAACAAAGTCCATTAATGTTTGCGTGTTTAAATGCAAATATTGAAATGGTTAAAGCATTAGAAGAAAAAGGTGCTGACTTTGGACAAGTAGATTCAAACGGAAATAACTTATATCACTATGTATTAGGGCTTGATTATAGTTTAGATAAGATTAACTACAATGAGAAAAATAGAACTGAATGTGTGTGTTTAATTAGTCAAAATGGTAATGCTGATGTTTCTATGCAAAATAGTATTATGATAAGTCCGCTTCATTTGGCTTGTCGTTTTGGTTTTAATGATGTTATAGAAAATTTATTAATTTCAGGTGCTAACCCTAATTTATGTGATGCTAGGGGTGATAGTCCGCTTGCACAATGCTACATAGGAAAAAATAATGCTAATGATGATTTGCTTTTAGATTTTGGTGCTGATGTAAATATTAACGAGTGGCAAAGACATAGTGTTCTTTTTAGAGTGCTTTCAAGCAGTGTTGGAGATAAGAAAAAAGAAATTGCAAATAAACTTATTGAAAATGGCGCAACTATTGAAGCAATGCAGTTAGATTACTTACTTGATGATAATATTGCAAAAGGGGTAAGAGAAACTGCTGAAAAGATGATGCGTAAACAATTAATTAGAAATATTGAAAGAAAAAATGACCAAGTTGCTAAAAAATTTATTTCAAGAGAACAATATGATGCTCTATATGAATATTTAGTTGGTAAAAAATATTTTAATGATGCAAGACTATTAATTCAAATGGGTTACAATATTAATACGCAAGAAAAATCTTCTGGTGATAGTAGACTTATAAAAGCAGTTAAGGCAAACAATAATGAATATGTAATATTTTTAGTTGAAAATGGTGCTTTAATTAATTTAAGGAATAAAGAAGGTAAATCTGCAACTGAATGTGCTATTGAAAATAAATTTAAGGATATTGCACTTTATTTACTTGAAAATGGCGGTCGTATTTATGTTGATATTCCTAGATTTGAAAGTTGCAACAAAAAAATGGGAGAAAAATATCAAGATATGATAAGAAAAAATTCTGTAATATTTGTTGGTAATAAGAGAAAGAAAACTGGCATTTATGCAGAAAAAGAAATGACTAGATAAAAACAAAATACATAAAAACAAAGTTATAAGGAAGTGATTGTGTTTCCTTATAACTTTTTTTATTCTATAAACAACTAGTTTAATAATTAAATTAAAAAGTGTGGCTAAAAACAATCATTTAAAAATCATAAGTAAGATAAAAGGATGTTGGAAATAAGAGAAAGTGCCTTAAATTAAAGTAAAAGAATAAAAAATTTTAAATAAATTTAGAAAATGTGCTTAAAACACTTGACAAAAGGCGGGGGGGGGTAAAATAGAAGATAGTAAATTAATTATACTATTATATAAGTATTATCTAATAGTTTTAATAAGTAAGACTAATTATTTGTTAGTATATTGGTTTACTAGTAGAAAGAAAAATGGCAACAAAAAAATAGGGATAAGTGATATTATTCATAAATGAATAATATCACTAATAAAATGACTTTAAAAACAAATTATTCATTTATGAATAATGATTAACTAAATTTTATTATGTAAAACAAGGGAAAAATAAGATTATTCATTTATGAATAATGCTATTTAAAATTAATGTGTGTTTAGGTGGAATATTCATAAATGAATAATGTATGTTTAACGTTTGCAAAAGGGTTAAAGTACAAAAAAAGAAACAACAATAATATCGGAAGTTAGAAGAAAGCGGAACATAGTTCCATTTTCTAATAACTGATGATATTTCAAACTAGAAGCAAAGAAAAATTTATTTTTTCTTTGAAAATCGTATGATTTTTGTTGTGATAAATTTATTTATTACAACTACTTCTCATAGTTTCTAACAAAAGATTAATTAAAGGAGTAAAAATATGAAAGGGACAAAAAGACAAAATTTGGCGATTATGGTTATGGTTGCAATGCTACTAATATTTTCAATGTCGGCTGGAATTAGTTTTGCATATTTTTCAGCAAGTAAGACTAGTGCAGACCAAACTTTAAAATTTGGTAAACTAGTAATTACAGTGAATGATGGGGCAAGCGATATTATTTCAATTACAAGTGATGCTGATATGAGTGATACAAGTGTAATTGCTTTAAGCGGTACAATAGGGCTTGAAGATGGTTCTTCAAATGCTTATATAAGAATTAAACCTAATGTTGCTATGGAATATAGTGATGGCACAGAAGTAGATGCTGATGCAGTAAGTGAATTTAAAACATTGCTTTTAACTGGACTAGCGGATGCAGATAGCACAGGTATAATGCAAAAGGTTGGCAATTATGTTTATTATGCAGGAGATTTTACAGAAAATACAGCATATAATTTTGCAAATAAATCAATCAATTTAGCATCTTATGCTTTTAATGATGCGTGGCAAGGGGCTACTGTTACAATTAGTTTTACAATTCAAGCAATACAATCTAGTGGATTAGGGCTTGACTTATCTTCTTATTCTAATTATGTAGATAAGGCAACTGCAATTTCTAATTTATCTGCATGGGATGGGTTTAATGTTTTTACAGATAGTGTTGCAACATATACTTTAAGTGCGGATGGAACTTATTATTCAGTTAAGGCAAGTAGTACAAGCATTATTGGAGAATTAAATATTTTAAGTGAAGTAAATGGCATTCCAGTTACGACAATAGAAGCAAATGGGTTTGAGGGTTGTACTGGACTTACAACTATTCGCATTCCTAATTCTATTACTACAATAGGGGTTGATGCATTTAATGATTTTATAATGCAAGGCACAGATGAAAGGCCTAATGTTTATATTGATTGTATGACTGACCCTGGAATTGCTAATAGTGGTATTTGTACGGTAATTAAAACGAGTGTTAGTTATAATACTTATGAGAGTCCGCATATTTATATAAAACAAGGTTCAAATATACCAACAACTGTTTCTTGGTTTAGTACTTATCCTAAAAAGACTTCCAATGCAGTAGAGGGCTATGATTTATATATATATAGTTATGAGGGTACTGGTGGTAGTAATTAATTTTAAAAAATTATTGCAAATCTTGCAATAATTTTTTTATTTGTGTTAATATATAAAGATTTTAGTTATATTATTTAAATGATAATTGTAAATTCATTTTATTTTTTGCCTATTAATTTGTGATTTTATCTTTTTATGCTTGTTCTTCATTTAGTATTTTAACATCTCCGCATAAAATGTCAGAATAAGAATATGTTTTTAAATTACCATCTAAATCAACAAAAGTAAAAACGCTAGGATAAACTGACTTTATTGTGCCAGTAAATTGTCTTATTTTCTTTCTTCCTATATTTACTTCTAAATCAACGCCTTGTCCTTTTAGACTTGCGATTTGCTCTTTTACATCCGTAAGATTAAATTCTACCTTTCTCAAAATTATTTGCTCCCTTAATTTATTTAGACTAAATCTATTATTATCTTTCCCAAAATTTGTAAAATTATTCTCATTTAAAATGATAAATAAAATTACAAGAAGTGCTAATGCGAAAGTTAAAGCAGTTGTGTTTAGTACTTTATGCTAAAAAGTTGACTTCTTATAGTTTCCAAAATTAGCAAATTTTCGTGTTCTATAAAATATTGCTTATTCATATAGATATACAAAACGAAATAGGAGTAAAGTTATGGGAAATTCATTAATTTTAAATACAAAAAAATATTTAGGACGAAAGCAAGTTGTACTTGATTGCAAATTTCAAATAGAAAGCGGAAAAGAGGTTCAAAAGGTTTTAGCGGTTAGCGGAAAGCCTATTTTGACTGACACTACTGTTACTAATGGCAATATAAATTTTGTTGGCAAGGTAAATTTAAAACTAATTTATTTGAGTGAAAATAACGAAAGGGAGTGCTTAAATTGTTTAGCAGATTTCAATGAATATTTTGATAATGCAGACATTGAAATAGGGGACACTGCACAAATTGAGTTAAAAGTTGTTGATGTTACAACTCCATCTATAAAAGCAAATGAAGTTAAGGTTGCTTGTATTTTAGATGCGGTTGTTAGTTTATCCAAAAATAAAACTTATAATGAAGTTGAAGAGTGCGAGAACATTTTTTATAAAAAGAGTTTATGTGAAATTTCTAAACAAGTTGCTACAATTAAAGATAGTTTTGAAATAAGCGAAGAGTTTAGGATTGATGGCGACTTAAAATGCGTTTTAAATATTGACATAGATATGGCTGTCAAAGAAAGTTATGCTGGTAATGGTTTTGCGGTTGTTTCAGGAGATGCTATTGCAAACATTGTTTACGAAGATGAAAGTGGCGAAGTAAAGTTACATAAAACTAATTTTATAGTTAAGCAAGAAGTTTCTGTTGATAATGTCAACAAAGATTGTCTTGTAGTTGCAGATATTTATCCGCTTGAATTTTTGGCTAAATGTTCTGTTGTTCAAGGCGAAGATTGCAATATTATAAGGTGGGAAGCACCAATTTCTGTTAGTGGTGTTATTTATGAGAATAGTTTAGTGGATAAGATTGATGATGCCTATTCTTGTAAAAACAATATTACATTAAAAACTAATCAATGTGAGAGTTTGAAAAATTTAGTAATTACTTCCATAGAAGATACGGTAAAAGGGGAAGTTCCTTTAAAAGAAGATATTGATGCTACTCTAATTGGGCATTTATTTAGTGGGGTTGAAGTTTCCAGTGCTTATGTTGAGGGGGATAAACTGACAATAGAAGGGGTTGTTAGTACGACAATACTTTATAAAAACAATGATACTAATATGGTCCAATCTGTTATTGCAGAATTTCCTTACATTTCACAAACAACAAGAAGCGAATTTAATGGTCTTACTGAAATAAATGTTACGCCTAGCATTATAGATATGGACATTAGTATTAAAAATGGAAGCATAGAACTTGTAACAAAATTGTTATTTAATGTTTTTGGTTATAGTATTGATAAAATTAATTTGATGAGCGAGATTATTATTGGAGAACCTAGAAAGGAAAAAGACTGTGCAATGGAAATTGTTATTGTAAACAAGGAGCAATCACTTTGGGAACTAGGCAAAATGTTAGGGGTTAGCAGTGAGCAGTTAGTTTTGCAAAATCCTAAACTTGTTGAGCCTGTTCAAAAAAATGAAAAGGTTATTGTTTATTATTCTCTTGCAACTAATTAATTTGAATTACAGTTTAATGTTGTAAATTGAATATTTATAAATCTTCATAAATAACTTAAAAAACAGTGGTTTGATTCACTGTTTTTTTCTTGCAAAACTATTTTAAAATTTTAAGATTTTGTTTGTGATTTTTAATAATAATTTTTAAATGCAAATTTTAAAATTGCAAGATTTTTCGCTTTTTTAGCGGATAAAATATTACATTTCTCTTTCATTGGCAATATTTTTCAACTTCTTTGATATGCTATTTTTATGATATTGCTGTTTTAAAAATTCACTGACTTTTTGCGTGTGGTCTTCCTCAAATTCATAAGTCTTTAAATATGAATTATCTTTTTGTTGTAATAGGTTTAGTAAGTTCTCATCACAAAAGCCTTGCCCTAATCCAATATTAATGTTTTCTAGATGCTTAACATTTATCTTTTGCTTGTTTGCACCTTTCCACGTTACTATTATGTCATTATTTAGTGATTGAGTAATTCCTAGACTTGTGCTGTTTTCATAATTAGAATTTGCCTTATGTAAAATATCTATGAATAGCATTTTTGCCTCAAAACTTATTGCAACATTTTCAGCACCGCATATTTTCACATAAGGGGAGTAATCGCTTGATAGTTTTACTATGTTATCTACTTGTTTACTTGTGCATACTTCAAGCACCAAAGTATCTTTATTTTCTGCAAAGATTTTTGCAATAAATGTTTCCATATTGTTACCTCGTTTGTTTTTACACTTCGTTTAAAAGGGTAACCTTTTTGAAGGACTTTGTCAATACATATTTGCAAAATTTTTTAAAATGTTTTTCTTTTTGCTGATTGTAATTTTTGCATTGTTGTTGCTTTAAAAGTTTTTTCAATGATTGTTTTTGGTCTTGAAATAAATTGATTGTTGTATAAGTTAATTGTCAATTTTTGGTGAAAGTATATTATTTACAAGTTGTGATAAAATATATTTAGTAAGGTGAGGTACAAAATGATAAAAAAGTTAAAGGTTGGGTTTGCGCTTATTGTTATGCTTATTTGCTTGAATGGCTTACAATTAAATGAGCAAGCAGTTGTTTATGGTGCTAAATTTCCTTGTATAGAATTTTATTATAATGATAAGGTTTACAAGTGGGATTTAACAAATACGAGTAATGGGGTTAATAATCATAATGCAACTTTTGAAATGCAAAAGCAATTTCTTGAAACTGCAAAAGTAGGACTAGAAAAGAGTGCTAATAGTTTTAAGGCTAAAAATTTGAGTGATAAGGAGGTGCTTTTTAATTTACTTCCTAATTTTGAAACGGTTTATGAAAAAATAGCAAAAGAAATAGAAAGCGAATTTAAAGAATCTCAAATTGTGTTTAATCCTAATTCAAGTCAAATGTTTAAGTTTGATAACGGAAATGTTGGAATAAAAATAAATGATTCTGCACTTTTAAAAGATGTAATTAGCGGTAAAGAACAAATTGAAATTAAGGTTATTGAAACTAAACCCAAATTTACTAAACAAGAGTTAGAGCAGAACTGCGTTAAAAGGAGTTCGCAGTCTACTTCGTTTGCAGGCAGTGAATCTGGTAGGCGATTTAATCTTATTAAAGCAATGGCAACTTTTAATGGTTTAGTTGTTATGCCTAATGAGATAGTTTCATTTAATGATATTTTAGAAAAAAGAGATAATGGCGAAAGTTATAAGGAAGCAACGGTTATTGTAAATGGCGAATTTACAAAAGGAATTGGCGGTGGAATTTGTCAAGCATCAACAACAATTTATAATGCAGTACTAATGGCAGGGCTTGAAATTTTAGAAGTACATAGACATACTTTGCCAGTTGGATATGTTGAAAAGGGTTTTGATGCAATGGTTAATGATGGTGGCATTGATATGCGTTTTAAAAACAATACAAATATGCCGATTTACATAAAAACTTATCAAAAGTGCGAATCAGTTTATGCAGAAGTTTATGGAAAACCTTTAAACAATATTTGGTATAAAAAAGTTTCTGAAAAAGTAAGAGATATTGAACCGCCAGAAGCAAAAATTATTCCTGATATTGAAGGCAAATACATTTCACGCATAAAATATAAGGGCGAATTTTATACTGAAAAATATGCAAAAAATGGATATGAAGTAAAAGGTTATCTTTATACTTATAAGGGAGATGAAGTTGTTTCAATTAAACTTGTAAGGCACGAAAAGTACGCAAGTACGCAAGCGGTGATTTATGAAGGAGTTGAAGAACCGCCTCTTGTCAAGGATTTAGATGATGATAAGCAAGAAAAGAAGAAAGATGTTAAAGATAAGGGAAAGAAAAAGGAAAAAGTAAAAGAAGCAAAACGAAGTTAATTAATCAATTCATTCGTTTATTTTAAAAAAGGCAAAGAATGTTGTTTGCCTTTTTTATTCATTTTCAAATTATTCATTTATGAATAATGCGTTTTAATTTTTTTGTTTATAAGTAAATTACATATCAAATTACAAAACTTACTTTAATTTTGTAAGGGTTTAGTTTTAAGTAGTTTTATCTTTTAAATTTTATGATTTATTTGTTTTATTAAATGCTTGAAAAAAGATTAATTTTGTGGTAAAATTATTGTTATGATTGCAAGGGTTATTGTTGATGTTTTAGCGAGTGAAGTTGATAGGATATTTGACTATGAAGTTCCAGTCCAATTAAATGTGGAAGTTGGGCATAGAGTTTTAGTGCCTTTTGGGGTTAAGAAAATTGAAGGATATGTTATTGAACTTACGAGTACAAGTGAATATGAAATTTCAAAATTAAAGCAAATTATTTGCATTTTAGATGAAGTACCAATTATTAAAAAAGAAATGATTTCTTTAATGGATTTTATGTGCTATAAATATCATTTACGCAAAATTGATGTTTTAAGGCTTTGTATTCCTAGTCAACTGCGTGGTGGAAAGGTTAAACCATTAACAAGGCAAGCAATTAGTCTAGTAGATATTGATAAGGCTAATGAATTTATTAATAATGCAACTGCTAGACAAGAAAATCAGGCGAATGTTTTAAGGTTTCTAATAGAAAATAAAACTGCGTTTATAAAAGATTTATCAAATCAATTTCCTATTTCTGCAATAAATAAGTTAAAAGAGTTGAATCTTGTCAATGTTTATGATGAAAACATTAAAAGAACGCCAAATGTTGTAGTTAAACAAGATAAAAAAGTTGAACTTACAACTTTGCAAAAAGATGCAGTCAACATTATTAATAATTCAAATGGCGAAGTTGTCTTGTTGTTTGGAGTTACTGGTAGTGGTAAGACAGAAGTTTATATGCACTCTATTGATAAAGTCTTAAAAGAAGGCAAGAGTGCTATAATGCTTGTGCCTGAAATTTCATTAACGCCACAAGTACATTCTAACTTTAAGGCAAGGTTTGGAGATAATGTTGCAGTACTGCACAGTGGATTGAGTGCTGGTGAGCGTTTTGATGAGTGGCAAAAACTTTTAAAGGGCGAAGCACGCATAGCGGTTGGTGCAAGGTCGGCTATCTTTGCTCCTCTTGAAAATTTGGGGCTTATCATTATTGATGAAGAACATGATAGTTCTTATACGAGTGATAGTAATCCTAGATACAACACAATAGATATTGCAACTTTTAGGGGTAAGTTTAATAATTGTCCTGTGGTGCTGGGAAGTGCTACTCCTAGCATTGAAAGTTATTATAATGCACAAATTGGAAAATATAGGCTAGCGAAGTTGCCAGTTAGGGCTAACAATAAGAGATTGCCTACAATGTATTCTGTAAGTTTGTACGATGCAATTATGCAAGGGGATTATAAGGCAATATCTAATTTTCTTTGTGGGAAATTAAATAAAGCGATTGAAGAGAATAAACAATCTATTGTATTTTTAAATAGGCGTGGTTATGTTTCATTTTTAAGGTGCTCAAAATGTGGTTACACGCCAACTTGTACTGATTGTGAAGTTTCGCTTGTGCATCATAAAGAAGATAATATGCTTAAATGTCATTTTTGCGATAAAAGGTACAGAGTGATAACCAAATGCCCAGAATGTGGAAGTGAGGCTTTGAGGAATGGTGCTATGGGTACTCAAAAAATTGTAGATGATTTGAAAACTTTATTTCCAAATGTGCCAATTTTTAGGCTGGATAATGATACGACAACGACAAAGGATAGTTATCAAAAAATATTAAACGAGTTTGAAAGTACTGCGCCATCTATTCTAGTTGGAACGCAAATGATTGCAAAGGGGCACGATTTTCCGCTTGTTACTTTGGTTGGAATTGTTGATGCTGATATTGGCTTGCATCAAAGTGATTTCAGGGCTAGTGAAAGATGTTTTCAACTTGTAACGCAGGTGGCTGGAAGAGCAGGAAGAAGCGAGTTTGAAGGTGAAGTTGTCTTGCAATCTTTTAAACCGAAGCATTATGTTTATAGGTTTGCAAATAATTATGATTATGAGGGCTTTTATAAAAGAGAGATTGAAATAAGAAGAACTACTCATTTTCCGCCTTTTGCGAGCATTGTTAGAGTTCTTGTTTCTTGTGAAGATGAGCAGTTATGTAAAGAAACAGCGCAAAGCATTTTTAGACAAGTTGTAGAAATTAAGGAAAAATATTTTAATGATTTTATTTTTTGCAAAGGGGTTGCTTGTCCTGTTAAAAGAATTAAAACTAAATATAGGTACGAAGTTATTATGCGTTTAAAAAATGACCACTTTGATGAAATTATACAACAAATTTATCAAATTGCAGATAAGAGCAAGAATAAAAGGGTTTTAATTTTTGTTGAAACAAATCCGCAAAATTTAAGTTAAGATTATAAAATAAATAAATCAAATTGAAATAAATTAATAGATTAAGACTGCTGTTAATTAGCAGTGATTATGCTCAAATTTGATATAAAATTTCTAATAAATTTAATTAATCAATTTGAAAAATAATTTAAAAGGAGAGATAATATGGCAATTAGAACAATAGTTGTTGAAGGTGATGATATTTTAAGAAAGGTTAGTAAACCTGTAACAAAGTTTGATAAAAAACTTTGGGAACTTTTAGATGATATGCGTGATACTATGCGTGTTTCAAACGGTTGTGGTATTGCTGGCGTTCAAGTTGGCGTGCTACGCAGAATTTTTATTGTAGAAGTTGAAGGAATGTATTTGGAGTGCATTAATCCTGAAATAGTTTCTGTTAGTGAAGAAGTGGAAGAAGGAATGGAAGGTTGTTTATCTGTACCTAACAAAAGGGGTTATGTTATAAGGCCTAAACAAGTTAAATTAAAGGCTTTTACAAGAGAGGGAACGCCTTTTGAAGTTATGCTAAATGATTTTATGGCTAGGGCAATTTGTCACGAAAACGACCACTTGAATGGAGTTTTGTACATAGATAAATTAGTACCGCATGAAGATAAGAAAGGTAAAAAAGAATAGATTTAAAATTATTTATTTCAATTTATTCTAATGTAAAAAATAAAAGTCGGTTTGGCTACTATTTTGATTATGTAAATTATATTTCTAAATATTTATTTTGCATTATAAAATAGTTAATCAAAAGGAGTTGTTATGAAAATTATTTATTTGGGAACGCCTAATTTTGCAGTTGCTCCGCTTGATGCTTTAATAAAGGCAGGGCATACAATAGTTGGAGTTGTAACAAAAGTAGATAAGGTAAATGCTCGTGGTAATAAAGTGGTTTTTAGTGCTGTCAAAGAATATGCACTGCAACATAATTTGCCATTATTTCAATTTGAGAGCATTAAAAGGCAAGGAGTTGAACCTTTAAAGCAGTTAAATGCGGATATAATGATTACTGCATCTTTTGGGCAAATTTTAAGTGAAGAACTAATAAATTTATGCAAGTTTGGGGTTTTAAATATTCATGGTTCAATTTTGCCAAAGTTAAGGGGTGCATCACCGGTTGCTAGTTCGCTTTTAAATGGCGATAAGGAAACAGGGGTTACCATTATGCAAACTGGCGTAGGGTTAGATGATGGCGATATGCTTTACATTTCTAAAATTAGCATTGATGCAGATGATAATCAAGAAACTTTAATGGATAAATTATCAAAACTGGGTGCAGATGCAATAGTTAAGGTGCTTGATGATATTGAGTTTTATAGGGAAAATGCTCAAAAGCAAGATGAAAATCTAGCAACGCATTGTAAAAAGATTTTAAAAGAAGAAGCACAACTGGATTTTAGCAAAAGTGCAAATCAACTAAATAATGAAATAAGGGCATTTTACAATAATCCAACTGCCTATTTTAAGTTTAATGAAACTTTGTACAAAGTTTTTAAGGTAGAAGTTGTAAATCAAAATTACAGTTCTTATGGTGAAGTTGTTGCTTACGATAAAGCGAACGGTTTTGTTGTTTCGTGCGGGCTAGGTGCTATTAAAATTATGGAGATTCAAAAGCAGGGCGGTAAAGTTCTAGGCATTAAGGACTTTATGAATGGAAATAAGTTTGAAGTTGGGCAAAAGTTGAATTAAAAAAGTGGTTTACATCTTTATTGATTAATAAAACAAATAATGCCTTTTTTCAGTATTTTAAGCGAATAAAGATAAAAAAGTAGGGTAAATATTTTGATAAATATTTTAGATTTAAGCATAGAAGAATTAAAAGAAAAGTTAGAACAATTAAATATAAAGCCTTTTCGTGCAAAGCAAATTTATGATGCTTGTTTTCAATATAAAGATTATGATGAAGTTAGCAATATATCAAAGGCAGAAAAAGAAATTTTAAAGCAAAACTTTAATTTGCTTCCTGTTTCTATTTATAAGGTTCAAGAGAGCAAAGATGGGACTATTAAGTTTGCCTTAAAATGTAATGATAACAGCATTATTGAGTCTGTTTTAATGTCTTATAAATATGGTTATACAATTTGCGTTTCTACGCAAGTTGGTTGTCGTATGGGTTGTAGTTTTTGTGCTTCAACTAGAAACGGACTTATAAGGAATTTGCTTGCAAGTGAAATAATAGGGCAAATTTTATGCGTTAATAAATATTTAAGCAACTCAACTAATGAGCGTAAAATTACAAATGTTGTACTTATGGGTTGTGGAGAACCGCTTGATAATTATGAGAATTTAACTTGCTTTTTAAATCTAGTAACTAATAAAGATTATATTGCAATTAGTGAGCGTAATATTTCTATTTCAACTTGTGGCATTGTGCCTAATATTAAAAAACTTGCTGATGATGGTTATAAAATTAATCTTACCATTTCACTTCACGCACCAAATGATGAAATAAGGAAACAACTTATGAAAGTTGCAAATGCTTATTCAATTAAAGAAATTTTAGATGCGTGCGATTATTATTTTGAAAAAACACATAGAAGGGTTTATTTTGAGTACACGATGTGTAAAGGGGTAAATGACAGCGAAGATAATGCGAAAGAACTTGCTAAACTTTTGAAAGGAAGAGTTGCACATGTTAATATTATTGCATTAAATGCTGTAAAGGAAGCGAATCTTGAAACTGTCAATAAAAAGGATGCGTATAAATTCTGTGAAATTTTAACAAGTGCAGGTTTAAGTGCGAGTGTTAGACGTACTTTGGGTGCGGATATTGATGGTGCTTGTGGTCAATTAAGGAATAAAATTTTAGATGAAACGGGTAATAAATGAAAGGTAAAGTTATAAAAAATATTGCAGATAAATTTACTATTGTAAGTGAAGATGATGTAATTTTTGAAAATTGCAAAGCAAGGGGCAATTTAAAGCAAAATGGTAAGATTTTAGTTGGGGATAATGTTGAATATTCTATTGAATTGGGTGAAGCGGTTATAGAAAAAATTGATTGTAGGATTAATGAATTTATTAGACCGCCTATTGCTAATTTGCAAATTATGCTAATAGTAATTAGCGAAAAGCCTGCGGTTGATTTGTTGCTTCTTGACAAACTTATATTAAACTGCAAAATTAAAAATGTTAAGCCTATAATTGTAATAAATAAAGAAGATATTATTAAGGCATCTTTTATTGAGAACATAAAAGAGATTTATAAAGATAGCGGAGTTGATATTCTTGTTGTAAGTGCAGTGACAGGAAAAGGTAAAGATGATTTAGTTGATGCCATTCAAGGGAAAATTGCTTGCCTTTCTGGACAGTCTGCGGTAGGTAAAAGTTCTATAATTAATATGCTACTTGATAAAAATGAAAAAGTTGGCGAGTTGAGTAAGAAAATAGAACGAGGTAAAAATACAACAAGACACGCAGAAATTCATTTTATAAAAGAACAAAATATTTACTTGGCAGACACTGCGGGGTTCTCTAAATTTGATGCACTTGACATTGCTTATAATAAAATTGAAGAGTTTATGCAAGAGTTTGATGAGTTTAGATGCGATTGTCATTATAAGCCTTGTTCGCATATTTTTGAAAAAGAACAAGATTGTGCGGTGAAAAGTGCTTTAAATGATTGTAAAATAAATAAAAATAGGTATAATAATTATAAGCAAATTTATGAGCAAATAAAAAATGCTTGGGAGAGTAGATATGAATAAAGAAAGGAAAAAATATGTTTCTGCATCAACAGAACCTGTAAATATAACAGAAGTTCCCGCTTATGCAAAAGAATTGTTGGAAGCAGGTGCTGACCTTTTGCATTGTGATATAATGGATGGAATAGCGGTTGAAAAAACGACTTATGACTATAATATGGTTAAAAGACTTAAAAAGACGTTTAAGAAATTTCCGCTTGATGTTCATTTAATGATTGATGATACAATGGGGGATATTAGGCGTTATATTAGAAGCAGGCCTTGGGGGATAACTATTCAATATGATTATTTTGACTATGAAAAACATTTAGTTAAAACTTTAAAAAAGATAAAAAGGGGTAGAGTTAAAGCAGGCGTTGCAGTTTCTCCAAATGTACCACTTTCATATATTGTGCCTTATTTAAAATATATAGATATAATTTTAATTATGGGTGTAGTGCCGGGTCATGGTGGGCAAAAAATTATTAAAGATACTCTTTTAAAAGTTAGAGAAGCGGCAAGGATTCGTGATACTTTAAAGAAATCTTTGATTGTTTCATTTGATGGTGGTGTTACATTTGAGAACGCACAAGAAATTTATGATGCAGGGGCTGATATTGTAGTAAGCGGAAGTCTTATTCATAATTGTTTTAGTAGAAAGCACGCAATACAAAGTTTAAAATTGGGCGAGCCTATTATTAAGTAAATGAATGTAGTGCTAATGTGTTATCAGTAACATTTAATTATTTTATTGTAATTGACAGCATAGTGAACTTACTGTGCTGTTATTTTTATAAGCCATTAGATTTAGCTAGTTTTCTACTATTGACATAGTGTAGTTAATTTGCTAAAATATTCGTAGCAAAGGTGGTTGGATTTATGGCAAGTAAAATTGATATCCTAGATGAAGACAGTAAAAAAATTGGCGAAATTAGAGAAGATGGCACATTTGAAATTTGTGAAGGTGTTACTGTTTTTAATGTAAATAAAAAATTAAGGCAAAATAACTTTCTTATAAAAAAAATTGTTATGCCTGATAGCCTTTTGGAATTGGGAGAAGATGCGTTTTTTGCTTGTGGTAATTTAGAGGAAGTAGTTTTTTCAAAAAATTTGCAAATTATTAAAGGCGGATGCTTTACAAGATGTTCTAATTTAAAAGAATTAAAATTGCCACATTCGCTAATACGTATTGAAAAATGTGCTTTTGATAGGTGTCATAATTTAGAAAATATAGAGTTTTCAAATAATTTAAGTGAAATAGGAGATGATGCTTTTTGGCTTTGCACAAAATTGAAAAAAGTTGAATTGCCTGAAAGTGTTGTCAATTTAGGGAAAGGTGCATTTCAAAATTGTGATAAATTGGAAGCAGTTTATTTGCCAAAGAATTTAAAGAGTATAGGAAGATTTGCGTTTGCTGATTGTCATAGATTAAGGCGTGTGATATTGCCAGAAAATTTAATTGAAATCAATGCTCCTATTTTTGGGGGTTGTAACAATATTCAAAGAATTGATAGTACTAAAAATTTTGCTAGTCTTGATGAGTTTAATGTAAATGGGGATTTAGTTGAAATAGTTTTGCCTGATAATCTAAAAAGATTAGAAAATTTGCAAAAAAATATTGATAATGCAACTTTTAGTTATAAAACTTATGTGCATATTAATGAAATTAAAAATTGCAAAGTTAAATTTAATGATAGAGAAATTGATGTTAAGGGAAGTCAGGTTTTTAATGGTGTGTTATATAAGTTTTTGATTAAAGATGAAAATAATATGCTATATTTTCCTGATAATGATGGTAATTGTATTGAAATAAGTGAGGGTGAATTATTTAAAGGTGCAAATGATAGAAATAAAATAGCCAGCATCAATGGGGAATTCTATTATAATCTTTATCTTTTTAATAAATATAAACATGTGCCACATAAGGCTATTGTAATAAATTTGCCAATAGATTGTATTGATAGTTTCTATAAAAATAATAACGCAAAAAATTTACAAGAAATATTAAAGCATGCAAAAACACAAAAGAAGCATAATTTAAAAAGTTTACTGATTATTTCAAAGGCTTTGGGTGTTTTCAGTGATAATGGTGCAGAGAGTAAAAAGGCTACGGAGTTTATAATAAATGAAATTTTAAGCAAATATGATGAAAATAAAATTCATTCCTTATTTGCAGGATTTGATGAGAAAGTAAAATACAATAATGAATTTGCAAAGTTTTTTATGACTTATTTTAAAGATGACCCAGATTTTATGGTTTATAAAGATGATAATGGCTTGGAAAAGAATTATTTAAGTGCAAGTTTTAATAATTTTGCAAAAATTCAACAGAAATATCCTTTAAAGAAAGTTATTACAAGGCAAAATACTGAAAGATTAACTCCGCAAATTGTTAAAAAGGTACTTATGCAAACAGCGTATGAAAATGTTGATGAAAGAGCAAAAGGTTTAGCAGAAGTGGTTAGTGGATATGGTTATTCACAAGAACTGTATAATAAAATGGAAAAGTGGTACTTAAAGGGTTTAAGTTTACAAGAGCAAATTTTAAAAGCAGATATTGATGTTTTATTAGATAGTGCAGAGAATGAAATAGGTGAAAATGCAGTTACTTATGAATTGTTATCAAAAGCAAATCCTTTGAGTGCAGTTTTGGGTGATATTACTAATTGCTGTCAAATTTTAGATGGCGCTGGTGAATCGTGTCTTGAATATGGAATGACAATGCCTAATTCTTCTTTTCTCGTTTTTAGGTATAAGGAGAAGTTAATTGCACAAGCGTGGGTTTGGTATGATGAAAAAACAAAACAAGTAACCCTTGATAACATTGAAGTCCCTAATAAAATAATTAGAGAAATTGAAAATAATGCACATTTGCAACAAGAATTTATAAATTGCTTATTTAGGTTTAATGATGCAGTTAAAAATGCAATGAACAAACAAGCAGTTTTGGTTGAAAAGGTTACAATAGGGGTTGGATATAATGATATTAATAAATTGTTAAGAAAAAATTTTTCATTAGTGGATAAACCAAAAAGGCTTTCTATGTATAATGGTTATACAGATGCAAGTGAACAATATGAAATAATAGAAAGATTTAAAAAGCAACCTTGTTTAAACGAAGTGAACCAAAGGGAAATGTAGTAACTGTTTAGAAACTATAAGAAGTAAATATTTTAACAAGTAAAATGTTTGTTGCTATAAAAATAGTAATAACAAAAGTTGATTTTAAAAAAGTTTTAAATAGGCAAATAAAATAGTTGCCTATTTTTTTTGTTTATGTATAATATACAGTGATTGATTATGTTTTTAAAAGTAATAAAATTCTAAAAGTAATTTTTTAGTTTAGAAATGAATAAAAATAAAAGAGTCAACATATATTTTATAGAAGTAAATATTTTAACAAGATAATATTTATGCAGTGTTATAACTAATATTTTTATGAATGTAAAGTAAAAATCTGCGAAAAATGTAATTTTTTTTAAAGTTGCTGTGGATAACTCGCTTTCATCTGTGGAAAAGTGGATAACTATGTGAATTTTTATGCAGATTATGCAAAAAATACTAATTGCATAAATATAATTTCAAACCTAACCTGTGGAAAACTTTTTGCAAAAGTATATAATTTTAAGCATTTATTTTAGTTTAGAGTTGTATAAAATGATAAGTTTTGCAAAGAAGAGAGAAAATAGTCAAAAAATGTAAAAATAAAAAAAGTTTAAAATTTTATTAAAAAAGTATTGACAAAACAATTTATAAGTGATATACTAACACAGTACTATTAATAATTAGGTAAAAAGTTATTAATAAAGTATTTATATCGCGGGGTGGAGCAGCTCGGTAGCTCGTCGGGCTCATAACCCGAAGGTCGCACGTTCAAATCGTGTCCCCGCAACCATTAAAAAAGGCTAGGAATTTTCCTAGTCTTTTTCGTTTAAATATCAAACTTTAAATTTAAGCCTTTTTCTATTTCATAATCGCTTAAAATATGACTATATAATTCAGCTGTAATTGAATACTTAGAATGACCCAGCCATTTTTGTACCAATTTAACAGGAATACCTTGCTCTAAACATCTAGTTGCGAATGTGTGCCTTAAACTATGTATAGTTATTCCTTGAATACCAAGAGTGTCGCATACTTGTTTAAATTTTTTATTCACATATCTAGTTGTAAAGTTGTATGGTATATCACTAACATTATGCTTAATATAGTTAAATACTTGTTTATTTAAAGGTATTATTCTATAACTATTTGCTGTTTTAGTTCCGTGTACTACAAGTTGCTGACTTTTAAGTACTAAATCTTGCTTGCGAATACTTAAAGCTTCGCTTCTTCTTAAACCAGTAGTTATGTAGCATTGAATAAGTGGCAGTAAATCACTATTTGTTCGTTTTAAATAAGATATAATACATTGCTGTTCTTCGTTAGTTAAAGCTCTTGCTGTGCTACTAAATTTAGTTTTAAAAATAACGCCTATAAATACATTTTTATTTAGTATGCCTAACTCAATAGCCTTGCGAATACTTGCTTTAAATATAATATAACTATTACGTGCTTGTCTAGGCACTTTAAAGTATAGGTCATTTAAGAATTGCTGTAAATCTAGTGCTTTTAATTTGTGCAGATATTCTTCGCCAAATCGTGGCAGTATGTATAGCCTTGTTACAGAACAATATGAGTACCAAGTGCTAAAACTAACATAAGGTTTTTTATAAGTTTCAATATAATAGGGTAGCCAGTCCTTAACTTTGTATTTTTTCATTATTTATTCCTTTTAAAATATATCTTTTAATTTAGTTTGTGTTATCTCTTTTGCGAAAATCTTTTCGCTGTCTGTTATGTTATCTTCTATTAGTCCTTTAAGTTTAGGCAAATCGCTATTATTGTAGTGGTAGACTATAAATTTATCTGTTTCTTTTTTAATAGGCAAACCACTGACTAGTTCCAGCATTTCAGTTTCACTTTTTTTAGAAACTTCTTTATTCTTGAATTTTAAATTTTTAGTCCGGTAATACGATTTCTTATTATAGGCAATATTACTTTGTTGGTCTTTTGTAAAGTATTTAGTTAAATAATTTGCTATTTGCCTACTATTAGAGCCTTTTTCAATTTCAACTATTGTTGAAAAACCATATTTAAAAAAATTGTTTTTAAAAATATAAATAGGTAATTCTTTTTTATTTCCGTTCCAGTCAATAAAAGTATCTGTCATTGGTTTAAGATAATGTTTATTTTTAATTTTATTACCGTGCTTGTCAAGTTTGTAAATTTTTTCTTGTTTATTATAGTCATAGTCGTACAAGTACTCCATGTGGTCAATGCCTTGTTCAAGATAGGGCGACAAATCACAATTACCCAGAAAGCCGTGAAAATGTATTCCGCCGAGCTCGTGATTTTCAGTTACAACAATAATTGTTATATCTTTAAAAATATACTGCATCTTTTGGCGAAACAATTTCCATGCATAATTAACACAGTCACGACTAGTACGGTCTGCTATCTCGTTTGGGTCAAATGTTAATGTTATAAAATATTTCCATTCATTACTTAAAGCATATCCAAATAAATTATCTAACGAACGCTTGCGACTATCTACTAGTGTTTGTTGCAGTTTGGACAAACTAGCATCTGCTGTTAGTGGGACAAGTTGTCCGTGTTCGTTGTAACCGAACTTTCTACTACGGTCAACATCGGTTAAATTAGGATTTCCAGAAATATTAAATTCGTGTTTATACACAATAACTTCTGTATAGTCCTTAAAATTATTTATAATAGTATTGTAGTTGTTTTCAATGTACGGACAATTAGAATAATTAGGACAACACCAGTTTTTAGATTTTTTCTTAATACAAATTGCACAAGATTGAGTAATCATAGCTATTACTCCTTTATTGTATATTTTCTGCTTATGTGTTGCCAGTATCAAGTAATATAGGCAACACACTTTTTTTATTAATTTTTTATTTTTTTTTAAGTTTAATAATTTATTTTTAGTAACATACGAGTAAGTTATTATCAAGAAGTTTCGCAAGCGAAAATTTTGCGACTGCAAAATCAAGTTCTTGACAACAACTTACTTGTATGTTTTTTCTACTAACAAGAGCAAATAAAAGGTATTTTATTTGCTCAAAGCAAAGTCTTAAATTTTGCTGTTTTTTTGACAACGACAAAAGCAATAATCGCTAGTCCGCTTTAATTATTGCTTTTTTTCGTTGTCGTTGTTCATTCTAGCTGTTAAATCTGCAATAAAATAACTGTTTTGTTGTTTTAATTCGTCCATAGTAGCCTTAACGTTATTGTATGTAGGCAAATCATCAATACCAACACTAGAACGTAGTGTTTTTTGTGAAAAGAAATCACTAAAACAATCAGTGCTAAATCTATTGCTGTAAATTTTTTTAGTCATTAAATAATACTTTTTATCGTTCAAAACACCATCTTGAATGCCAGCTTCAACAGCTACATTTAGTTGAAAATAACCAAAAACATTAGATAATCTAGTGCTATAATTGTGTAATACTGAAACAATCTTTTTAAGCAAATAAACTAGTATATGTACAATTTCAGTTAAATCTCTAGCATCAGCTCCCCAACTTTCAGGTCTTTGATCATCTGTTATAACTTTAACAAAAGGAAAGTTGTCAACAGTGGCAGAGTGCCGAACCATTTTAAGCCAATCATTAAAACCGTCATTTTTTTGATTAGTTATTTCTTCATTTTTTTTAACTTCTTTCAATTCGAGAGTGTTCTTTCGTTCTTTGCCAATTTCTGTTATTACTACTATGCCGAAATCAAAGCTATCTTTTAATTTGTTATCTTCTATAACTTTTTTGCCTAACCTTAATGCATCAAAATCTATAATATGAGCATAGTTGCTAACTTTATTTAATTCCTTACTATTACGATTAAAAAAATCAATGTCCCATAAAGGCAAGTTACCATCATCTTCCATTATGTTATCTGTTCTCACCGAGCAATTAGCTATTAGAAGACTTGATTTCACTGTATAGATAAAATACAGTTGGGAATATGTTTCAATGACTTGCCAAATATCTACTACTTTTAATTTGTCATTATAAAGCAAGCCATATTTTTCAAAATCATAATCAAACAGCAAATTAGAATATGGCAAGTTGTATTGTTTCTGCAAATATTTTCTTATTGACTTTTTGCAAGCCTTGTCTTGTGAACCAACATAATATAGTAAACATAATCTAGATATAAATAAACGACAACTAGCTAGGTTATATATTAAATGGTTTTTTATTGCCCATTTAAGCCAATTTTCTAAATTTACCCAAGGGAAATGCGGAAATTTTAAATCATTTTCTTGCATTTTTTCAAGAGCAACAGTGCGAAACATCGCTTCTTGGGATAGCGCCATATCTACTAATTTTGTTGTTTTCTTTTTACCCATACTTCCGACAATTAAAGCTACAATAGGGCGTTCATTGATAAAACCGCAGTTCCGTTTTTCAAAACGTTCTAAACGAGCATAACCTGTTACTTTGCAACAAGCATAAAATGCCCAAAATAACAACAATACTAGTAGTAGTGGAGGGGTAAAATTTAAAAATATGCTTAAATCTTTTACGAACTTCACAAATTGAACATACAAGTTACCAATATCGTAAGACACAACTAAATACAGATAGAAAGCGAAAAACTCTACTATTATTTGAATTAAATGAAAATTAAAAGCCCAGATTAAAGCCCAAAACAATAAATAATAGCTGTGCTCTTTGATGAAGTAAACAAAACTATTGAGCCAATTTTTAATCGGTAAAAATAACTTATCTTCAATTACTTTGTAAAGTTTTAAAGCTTTACTATCTTGGTTATAATTATTATTACTTTTTAACGTTAACAATTTAAACATTAAATAGAGTAGTAATAATAATGGCACTAAAATTAAGATAACGTAACGTAATAAAACATAAAACAAGTCACCGATGTAATCAATATAAGCATAATAATTGTTAGTTTCTAATAATAAAGTTGTAAAGTCATTAAATAGTGTTTTAAATTCTGCCCACGTTTCAGGTAGTCCAAATAAAGTAGGGTAATTAATATTAGAATACTGCGTTACAGTTGCAGTTACTTTATTAGTAGGGGCGAACAACTCATAGAAGAAATACTTTGTTGAGGTCCATAAGTCAGTAAATACTTCGCCCATTCTAATAAAAGCATCAGAGAAAATTAATAAGCTACAAGCTATAAAAGCAAGGGTAACAACTATACATATTAAATGCTTGTAATTTCTTAAAATAAAACGCATAAACTAAACTCCATTTAATGTATAAATAACATAGCCTATAACAAACGTTATAAGTAGAAACAAACAAATTTTAAATGCTATTTTAATAACTTTCATAACAACTACTTCCTTTTAGTTTTAGTGCTTTTCTTTTTAACTAAATAAGCTATTTTTCTATTACCATTATGAAAAAGATTAATAATTTTATTTTTTATAGTTTTAGGTAACAAAACAGAATCTTCAACAAATTTGTAATTTTGTCCGCTCTTATTAGTTGATGAAATAAAAGCACTTGAACCTTTATCTACACGCCCAAAGAAATCTAAATCACTACGTAAAGTAGGCTTTCCATTTCTCTTTTTGGACCAATCCCAAACTTTATCTGCACTGATAACATCTAAATTTACCAAATCTAATTTTTTATTTTGAAATTTTCTTGACATAATAAACTCCTTTTAGTATAATAGATTTATTCCCTTCTGGGTCTTAATTGACAGTTGCGCAAACCGTGGCAACCATGTAGGAAATCCTTTAGGGTGTATTCAGGGTAGTTCCTACAACAGCACCAGCAATATTGTTGGTGTTTTTTTATTACTTCTTGTTCTTTTTGCCTCGCTTGTTATTAGATTTATTACTCTGTTTAGACTGCTTTTTAATATCATTAACAGAGTTTTTTAATCGTTTTAAACTGTCACTAAAAAACTGACCAATTTTAGCCATAAATGGCATAATTTTAGCTATAACAGGCATAATATAAGAAAGCACAACAAATAATAATACTAATAGCAATAATGCTACTATTATTTTTAATGCATCCATAGCTTTATCTTCATTAATACTAGTGGTTGTTGTTGTAACGTTAGATGGGGTACTACTGCCAGTTTGTTTATTGTCAACAACACCCAACGAGTAATATTGTTCATCAGTTTCAAACGTTAAACGAAGAATTGAAACATCACTTACTGCTGTTTTAATAACAACATCACTAATATTAGTAGCCACTCTTACGCTAGTGTTAGAATATGGTGTTAAAGCAAAGCGAAGAACCCATTGTTTTTCCTTAATTGAGTTATAAGCAAGAGTAGTAAGCTTTTTATCTGTTACGCTGTTAAATATTCCACAACCATACATATCAGAACGATTTTCAGTATCAATAAATTCAGCTACCGTTTGTATTTTGTTCCACTCAAACGTTGTATTTGAAAAATAACCATGTGGAATACTTCCTGAAATATTGTCTTTATCTGTCAATTTAGTTTGATGCTCTAAAATATCACCATATTCAGTTTTAGAACTTGCATTAACAAGTCCAAGCAATACAGATTGAGAAGTGTAAATGCTTCGTTGAGATTTAAAAACAATATCAGCAGTCATTAATTTATCAATACGCCTATCAGTTGAAAATGCAACAAAATGACTATCAACAGATGTGTCATTATCCATACCAAACATTAAGTTAGGAATAGTAGAAACACCGCCTTCATATCGAACAAATCCTACATATTTGTCAGTTATTTCAATAACATCTACTAATCGGCAACCAGCAACAATAGTTCCGTTGTCAGTTGTTTCAAAAGTATATAATTTGCCCACAGCGAAAGAAACTTCGCTTATAGTATTATCACCAGTCGGTGTAGAGTCATATAATTCATTAAATGCCCTAAATATTGATGAAATTTCGTAACACCGAAAACTAGTTTCGGATATAACAAAATCAACAACGATATATTTAGCAAATTTGCCATTACTATTAATTAATCTCAATTTGTAATTACTATATGTAGGATTATCACCACCATTGACTGCCATGTTAATGCTAGTGGCAGGACTTAAAGTTGGCGAAAGGGAAGGAGTAAATACATAAACAAATAATTCATTATTCACACTTTCTGCTATTTGAATAACTGAAAGCGAATAATCTGTCAAATTATCATTATAATCATCAATATTAAAGCTACTATCTTTTGCTAAATCATCTAGTACATCGGTGTATTCAGTTTTAGCATTTGCAAAAATTAATTGCTGTGGTGGTTGAATAATACCGAAAAAGGAACAGATAGTGCATACAGCTATAATGAGCAGTAAAGCTATTTTTTTATTTATTTTTTTTATATCATTATTTTTTCCTTTATTTTTTTATTAGAAAAAGGCGAGAAATACCCGCCTTGTTTGCGGTTTACCGCATTATTAAAAATCACTATCAATCAACACAATAAAATTAAACGTTATTGTGTAAAGGGTACTGCAATCGTTTGTTAACAAATAAGAACCAGTACTTTCGTAAGTTGTTTCAAAAGCATTTTCATTTCCTTGGCAATTAGTCCATAAATTGTTAATTTTAACATTACTAATAACAATACAATCACTGTTAGGGTTGTTTATTTCTAAATACACTTCACTTTCTGAATTGAGTAAATTATTATTAAAAGCATCATTGTCAGCTGAATGGTAGTACTTGCTTTCGCCATTTTGAACATAGACATCAAAAGTAAAATATTCAGCGTTAAATTCTTCTATATTAGAAGTGATAACAACTTTATTATCATTTAATTGGTATTCATAGTTGGCACATTGAACATTTAACCTAGTATTATCATCTGCAATTTGAATATTAGCTTCACTGATGCTCTCGTTTAAAAATTGCAAGTTATCATTTTCAGTAGTCAAAACACTATTAGATAGTGCTAATTCATCGTTAGCACTTGTTAGTTCGCTACAAGTGTTTTGCAAAGTGTTATAAGAGGCTAACAATCTATCGTATTTAGATTGAAGCTCAACATCAGCACTAGCACTAGCAGTGTCTTTACCGCTTTTAAAATTACCAGTAAAAACTAATAGAGAACCAACAACAATCATAGCGACTGCTATAATTATTATGGTATTAATAATTGCAGTTTTTTTATTTGTTTTTTTTACCATAAAAACTCCTTATTATTTTTTATCAACAGCTAAAACTTCTTCACCAGCAACAGTGATGCCTTTAATGTAGAAATTATCAATTTCTGCTGACGAATCTATATTTAAATACACATAACCTTCGTTTACCTTAGCTCCATCGTAATTTGAAAACATTAAAACATCTACTGTTTCGTTGTTGATATCAAAAGCAATTAAGTAGCAAGAACTAGCCTCACCAGCTTGGTCAGCAACTTCAACTGCTTTTGTTGATGTTCTTTCATAGCCATCAACAACTGCTGTAACGACAATATCTTCAACCCCAGTGTTTAACGTAAAATCATAATCACCTGTGACAGTTGATATATAGTTTCCATTCATTAACACAAATTCGCTAGTATTAAAATACTTGGTTGCTGTTAAATTAGTAATATTGTTTTTAATTTCTTCTTGCTTGTCCTTTGGTATCAATAACGCACAACAAGCAATAATTATTGTTAGTACACCAACAGCAATAACTGCTGTTTTTAAAATATTAGTAATTTTATTTTCTTTTTTCATTTTTTCTTTTTCCTTTTTTAATTAATTTTTAAGTTTGTTAGTCTTCAATTTCAACAGTAATTTTTAAATTTTCAAGCAAATTGTTTGCTAAATTTGACAATATAAACTCTTCATCATCAACTTGGTCAAAGACATCTCGTTCATCAAAACAATCATCACCATTAAGTAACTGAACGTTTAAACTGTCAATTTTATTGATAGCACAAAATAATAGTGCTATAAGTGCTTCTTTTGAAAGAATAACTAAATAATCAGAAGAATTAACACTTTCACTTATTTTTATTAATGCATCCAAATCTTCCTTACACATTTTTAAAACTCCTTTAAAATAATCAATATTGAGACATACTTATTAGCATAATAGGCATTTTACCTTCATCACCGGGAGCGACAATAGGTAAGTCAAGAGTAACCAGAACATCATCGCCAAAGTCGTAATCGCTTTCATCACCAACGAATTCAAAATCCTTTGAGCAAAGCGGGAATATGATGTTATTTTTTAAAGAATTTTTTTCATCTCTAAAATCAGTTGCTAGGGTTATCATATAACCCTTAACATCAGTTTTGTTGCCTTGCGAATCTTTCCTAAAATAACTATTTAAGCTAACAATTTTAGCTCTAACATTTGAAATTATCATTTTTTTTATTTTCCTTTTTAATTTTTTATTTTATTCTTTTTAAATTAATCGTTACAGCACAGCCACCAAACCCAATAGGTTAAATCACCCCCTTTTAATTGGGTGTTATTTTGGTGGTATAAAAACACAATTTGTGTATTTTTATGCTTTAATAATATCACACGAAATGTGTTGTGTCAAGCGTTTTAACACAATTTGTGTGAAATTTTGAAAAAAAAACATTTTGTGTTAAAATGTTAGTCATGTTAAAAGATATACTTAAAGAATTAAGAGAAGGAAATAACTTAAAGCAAAAGGATATAGCAAAAATTTTAGGGGTTTCTACATCTTGTTATTCAAACTATGAACAAGGAACAAGAGAGCCATCAATAGAAATCATAAAAAAAATTTGCGATTATTATGACATAGAAATTGATAAATTACTTGAATATAAAAAACCAAGTGATAGAATTATAATTAGCAAAAATTTTACAAACAATGGCAATTTTACAAATAACGGAAATATAAACTTTTAAGGAAAAAAACAAATGGGTATTGTAGATAAGTTAAAAAATGTCTTATTTGCGGACAATGAACCGCAAGCAGATGAAAATGGGAATTATGAAAAAAGAGATAGTTTACTAACCGAATATGAATTAGTTTTTTTTAACAAGTTAAGAAATATATACGAAAACAAATATCACTTACAAGCGCAAGTAAGTTTAAGGTCAGTTACTAGCAAAACAGTGTATTCAAAATACATAAATGAATTGTTTAGAGATATTGATTTTGGCATATTTGACTATGAAACATTAAAGCCGTTAGTACTTATTGAATTAAATGACAAAACACATAAGAAACCGGAAAGGCACGAAAGAGATTTAAAAGTAAGAGAAATATTAAACCAAAGTGGTATACCATTAGTAACTTTTTATACAGATAAACCTAACGAAGAGAGTTATCTAAAAGAGAGAATAAATGAAGAGCTAAAAAAATACAAAAAAGGTATTTTAACAAAATTTTTAGCAAAATAAAGCATAAACAAATATATTTACTATGTAAATATAAAAAATTTGTTTTAAGATAATAACCCGAAGGTCGCACGTTCAAATCGTGTCCCCGCAACCATTAAAAAAGGCTAGGAATTTTCCTAGTCTTTTTCGTTTTAGGATTGCTTGCTTTTTAGTATTTTGCAGGTTAGGCTTAATATTAATAATATGCTTGCAAAAATATAGTAGTAAATCTTTTGTGGCACTATTAATGATGCAAATACTAATATTATCGCACTAAATAAATATCCTTTTGCATTCTTTGGATTAATGAACATTTGTAAAAATGTCTTTAATGTTATTATTGCATTTTGTTTGAATCGTATTTTGATTTTGTCTTCTATTTCATCTGCCTTTATTTCTTCTTCATAATAGTTGTTTGCTATTTCGTTTATTAGTTCTATTTCAAATCTTATGTTTGATATATTTTTAACAAAATTACTACATTCATTTTCTATGTTTAATGCTAATATTTTTATAATAGTAATTTTTGTTGTATCAATGTTTTGTATTAATGTTATAATTTCATCTTTGGTTACTGCTTTTTCTCTATTAAATAAAATTACTATTCTATCCTTACTTATAATGAGATTATTGCATATTGTTTCACCACCAGTTTTACGCTTTACCTTTTCTAGTATTTCACTAGGGTTTGTAAATAATAAATAATTTCTAAATTGTTCCATTTTTTTATTGGAAAGCAATTTTTCATTAGTTAGTATCGCTTTTTTATGTTTTCTATGGGCTATGCCAAAACTAATTAATGCACTTACTAAAAATGTTGCTATTAATGACCAAACGAGGCTATCTATAAAATATCTGCACCATATTAGACTTAATAGTAATACAATAATTACTTCAAAAGCAAAGTCTATTCCCTTTATAAATGCTCTGTATTTATTCATTATTTACTCCTTGTATTTTTTTAATCAAATCTTTTCTAACTAAAATAAAATTTTGTCTAGTATACTATCAAATAAACTTAAATTATTTAAAAGTAAAACTGTACGAAGTAAAAATGCAAGCATTTCTGCAATTATTATCTTTTTTTGTTAGTTAAGAAGTTAATTATGTTTAACAATTAATTATTACACCTAATTTTAAAAGTATTCAAAAATTTTATAAAATGATTGTATTATTTATAAAAATATGATAATATATTTAGTACTTTTGAGAAGTTGTGGTTCATTGTGTTTAGCAAGTCATACTTTACTTACTAAAATTTCTACGATGCATTATAAGGGATTATTTTATGAAATTTTTATCTAATAGCGAACAAGAAACATTTGATTTTGCATTTGATTTTGCAAGCAAGTTAAAGGGCGGTGATGTAGTTCTGCTTGCTGGTGATTTAGGGGCTGGTAAAACTGCGTTTACAAAGGGGCTTGCTAGGGCTTTTGGAATAGGCGATATTATTACAAGTCCTACTTTTACGATACTTAATGAGCATTATGGAAATAAATTAAATTTGTATCATTTTGATATGTACAGAATAGATGATGAAAGTGAATTAAGAGAGTTGGGTTTTGATGAATTTATTGGAAAGACTGATGGCGTTTGTGCAATAGAGTGGTTTGAAAAAACTCCTTCAATTTTGCCTAGTTCTGCTATTTTGGTTAATATTAATAAAATTGATGATAATAGTCGTGAAATACTTATTTCAAATTTAGATAAAAATTAGTATTAAATGCTTTAATCATAAATGTAAAAAGTAAATGTTTTAGCATTTAAATTTAGAAACTATAAGTAGAAAACATTGTAGTAATTAATATGTTTGTCATTAATGCAACTGCAACTGCTACTGTACTAATGCTTCTTACTATTTGAATTAGGCGTTGTTATTTTAAATACAAAAAGTAATAAATAGGATTAAAAAATTAAAAAGGAAAAGCGATAAAAATGAATATTCTTATAATAAATACTGCTTTTGAAGTTGCTGACTATATTGTTTTAAAAAATGATGAAGTTTATTCATTTAAAACTGACAGCAACGCAAAGCATAGTGAAACTTCGTTAGTTTACATTGATAAGGCATTACAAGGTGCTGGAATTGGAATTAATGATATTGATGCTGTTGCTGTTAATTTGGGTGCTGGTTCTTTTACAGGCATTAGAATAGGGGTTGCTATTGCGAAAGGATTTTTATCTGCAAATAATAATTTAAAGGCAATAGGGTTTAATAGTTTTGAACCGCTTTTAAATAGGCTTAAAAGTGGCAGTGGTAAAATTTTAATAAGCACAGGAAAGTCTGATTACTATACTTGTGAAGTGAAAGATTATAAAATTATCAATATGAAATGTGAAGTTCTACAAGAAAATGATACTAGTGAAGAGATTTGCATTTTTGATAACATTTATAATGAAAATGAACTTATTGATTTAGTCAAAGAAAAGGCGAAAAGTGGCATTTTTAGCGATAATAATGAGTTAGAACCTGTTTATTTGAAATTAAGTCAAGCAGAAGAAGAACTTTTGAAAAAAACAAAATAATAATAATAATTAGTTTTGCACAGTTTGATTTAGTTTAGAATAAAAATAATAGCATTAGATATAATGCTGATTTTGAGTTACAATTAAATTTAAGGCAAGGTAAATATGATGGAAATTGATTTTGCACAGTTTGATGATATTGATGCGATAGTTAGAATAGAAGGCGAATGTTTTATGAACGAGGCTTGGACAAGAGAAATGATTGAATCAGATTTTTTCAAGCGTAGTATTTATATAGTTACAAGAAATGAACTAGGCGTTCCAATAGCATATTTAAGTATGCTAGATTTAGAAATTGAGGGTGAAATTTTAAGAGTCGCTGTTAAGAAGCAATACAGGCGAAAAGGTGTTGCTAAAAGAATGATAAGGTTTTTAATAGAGCATTTAAAGGCAAATGGTTATCAGCAATTATATTTGGAAGTTAAAAGCACTAATGAAGAGGCAATCAAACTTTATGAGCATTTAGGTTTTATGAAATTTAATGAAAGAAAGCATTATTATGGTAGTGGGGAAGATGCACTTAATTATATTTTGCTTTTAGACTAAAAAAAACTAGGATTAACTCCTAGTATTTTTAATGAACAAATTAAATAATTTTACAATAATTTACAAAATTATAATTTTTTCTTTGCAATATTTTATTGGAACTGGTAGTTGTGGTTTTTGTGCAACTGATGAAGATTACAATGTTCTAAAAATTAAGGGGCATCATTTGTGGGGCGTTGAATTATTTGAAGAAGCAAACGATGCATCTGAAAGGAGAGCAAAGAGAAGTGCTAGAAGATTAGTGCAAAGGCAAAAAGAAAGGCTTGCACTTTTGCAAGATTTATTTTATGATGAGATTATTAAAAAAGATAAAAAATTTTTTACTAGGCTTAAATGTAGTTCTCTTTGGGAAGATGATAAGCAAGAATGTGGGATTTTTTCAAGAAATTCATTATTTTTTGATGAGAAATTTGATGATAAAGAATTCTATAAAATTTATCCTACAATTTATCATTTAAGGAAAGCGTTAATTCAAGGACCTGCAAAAGATATTAGATTTTTATATTTGGCTATTCACAATATGTTAAAGCATCGTGGCAACTTTTTATATGAAAGTGTGGATATTGGAAGTTCTAGTGGTTTAGTTGATTTATTTGAAAATTTAGCAAATATAATTCAAGAAGATGAAAGTTTTGAATTTTTATCATTTAGCGTTGATGAGAAAGTAAAGTTAAGTTTAGTTGAACTGGAAAATGAAATTTCTGCAAGGGCATTTAAACAATCTTGGTTAGAGAATAAGTTTAATACAATTTTTGAAGTTAAAAATGCTAATCAAAAGGCACTTTTTAAAGCTATTGCAGGTGGCGTTGTTAATGCAAAGACAATATTTGTTACAAAAGAGAATGAACTTGAATTTGATTGCAAAATAGATAATTTTGCTGTTGAAGATGATGTTTATTTAAAGTTTTTGGTTGAGGTTGAAAATCAAAGTGAAAGTGCGAGTTTAATTATTGATATTGCAAAGCAAATTTATTCTAAAATAATATTTAAAAGAATTTTAGGCAATTCGCAATATTTTTCTTTTGCACTAGTTGAAAAGTTTGAAAATCATAAAAGGCAATTAAAGATTTTTAAAGAAGTTATGAAAAACTTTTATAGCGAGCATTATAAGGAAATGTTTAATATTAAAGATAGTAGTGGCGAACTTATAAAACTTAATAATTATGCTAAATACATTCAAGGTAGTAATTATTATGCTAATAAAAAAGAAATTCAAAATAAATGCACTAGGGAAGATTTTTACAAATATGTTATAAAAGTTTTTGATAGTAAACCTGAAATGAAAGAGAATCCGCAAGTTTTGCAAATTTTGAAAGATATTGAAGAAAATAACTTTTTGCTTAAATTAAGGACAAGTGCTAATTCTGTTATACCTTATCAAATAAATAGAAATGAATTAATTACAATACTAGATAATTCTGCAACTGCTTATCCGTTCCTATTAGTTAGTAATGAAGATGGTTTGACAATTAAAGATAAAATAATTTCAATTTTAGAATATAGAATTCCTTATTTTGTTGGCCCTTTATCTACAAAAAATAGTAAAAATAGTTGGATTGTTAAAAAATTAGATGAAAAAGTTTTGCCTTGGAACATTGAAAAGGTTGTTGACTTTGACAAATGCGAAGAAAAATTTATTGAAAGGATGCAAAATTCTTGTACATATCTGCCTAATGAAAATGTTATACCTAAAAATTCTCTACTTTACAGTGAGTTTATGGTTTTGCAAGAGTTAAATAATTTAAGGGTTAATGGCGAAAGATTAAACAAAGAAGTTAAAATGCAACTTTTAGCATTATTTAAGTTAAATGGAAAACTTACAATAAAGCAAGTTAAAAATCATTTAAGAAATGTTTTATGTCTTTATAAGCAAGATGATGAACTTGTTATTTCTGGAATTAATAATGAATTTAAATCAAATTTAAGTATTTATAAAAATTTTAATGCAATTTTAGATGGCAAGATAGAAGAAAACATTGAAATGGTGGAATCAATAATTAATCGTGCAACATTAGTCAGTGATAAAAATAGGCTAGAAAAGTGGATAACTGAACAATACGGAAATAAACTAACAAGTAAGCAAATAAAAGATATAAAAGGTTTAAAAATAAGTGATTGGGCTAGATTAAGTAGAAAGTTTTTAGATGGAATTCAATGTGTAAATGAAAAGACAGGGGAAGTAAGAACAATTATTGAAATTATGCGTGATGAATCTCTTAATCTAATGGAAGTGATTTATAATTATAATTTGGACAGGCTTTTAAAAAGAGAAGATGATTTAGATAAAATTACTTATCAAGATGTTAATGCTCTTTATTGTTCGCCTAGTGTTAAACGTGGAATATGGCAAAGTATAAAGATTATTGATGAAATAATTAAAATTGTTGACAAAAAACCTGCAAAGATTTTTGTTGAAGTTACAAGACATGATGAGGAAAAGAAAGAAAAAGACTCGCGAAAAGCAGATTTACAAAAGAAATATAAAGCAATCAAAAATAGTATTCAAGACAACATTGAGGAGTTAAAAGATAATTTAGCAAAAGCGGATAATTTAAAAAGCGAAAGATTATATTTGTATTATACGCAACTTGGGAAATGTATGTATACAGGGGAAGAAATTAGTTTAGATAACTTATTTACAGAATCTTATGATGTTGACCATATAATTCCGCAATCTAAATTAAAAGATGATAGTTTAACAAATAAAGTTTTAGTGAAAAGGACAGTAAATGAAGATAAAAGTAATAGAGTTCTTTCTCAAAGCATTATTGCTAAACAAAAAGATTTTTGGCAACTACTCCTTAAAAATGATTTAATTTCAAAAGAAAAATTTAGTAGGCTTATTAGGACAGAAGAATACACAAATGAAGAGTTAAAAGGCTTTGTACAAAGACAATTAGTTACTACTAATCAATCTGTTAAGGCAGTTTTGGAGTTGTTAAAGTCTGTTTATGGTGATGAAGCGGTTGTTTATTCTAGGGCAAAGCATGTTTCTGCTTTTAGAAATTGTGAGTTCAAGTTTGATTATAATATTGATATAAAGAATATGCCTTACTATGATAGATTAAGTCAATCGCTTATTAAGTTGCGTGATTTAAATGATTTGCATCACGCAAAAGATGCTTATCTAAACATTGTTGTTGGCAATGTGATGAACGAGAAATATACAAAGAAGTTTTATTTAATGGATGAAAAGAGTAATTATAATTTTAATATTAATAATGCTTTTGTGAATGATTTGGAAGGGGTTTTTGTTAAAGATAAACATATTCCTATTATTATAGATAATATGGAAAGTAATTCGCCAACGGTTACTTATTTGCCAAGAACAAAACATGGTGCTTTTTACAAAGAAACAATTTGGGGTGTAAATATGCATCAAAAAGATTTTAAAGATTTAGAAGATATTAAAAATCAATTTAGCAAAAAGCAAAGTGAAGTATTTGAGTGGGATGGCGGTAATTTGCCTCTTAAATCAAGTGCTAATCCGTTAAGTAATACAATAAAATATGGTAGATTGTCTGATGCTACTTATAGTCATTTTTTGCTTGTTGAATATGATAAGAAAGGGAAAATTGTTAAAGAGTTTATTGCTGTTCCGCTAATTTATGCAAAGGACTTCAAAAGTCATGAAGATTGTTTGAATTTTGCTAAATTATTTGTAGGTAATGATAATGTTAAAATTATAATTCCTAAAATTATGGTTGGTACTATAATTAAAATAGGTAATGGGTATTTTAAAATTGCAGGGAATACAGGAACTAATATAAAATTGCACAATTTTAATCAATTATATCTGCCTGTAAGTTTATCAAAATATTTTAAACTTGTTATGAAGTATAATGAAAATATAAAGAAAAAGATTGCAATGAAAGAAGAAAATGAAAAAATAATGATTAAAACAAATAGGTTTGCACAAAAAGCGTATCTAAATAAAGTTGAAAACTTTGCATTATATAAGGAACTTATTAAGCATATTAGTAAAAGTATTTATCAAAATGTAAGTATTGGAAATATTGCAAGGCAAATAAAGGCAAGAAAAATTGATTTTATGTCTTTCACCTTACAAGAACAAATTAACGCTATTAATGGACTATTAAATGTAATAAATGGTAAAAATGGTGGGGATTTGAGTAATCTTGGTGAGAGTAAAAATGCAGGAATATTGGCAATTTCAAAAACTATTGCACAGGATAAGGATTATACATTATTATTCAATTCGTCAACTGGATTCTATAAAAAGGAAGTGAAGTTGAATTAATGGGGTTTAGAACTGTTGTAGTTAATAATCGTTGTAAATTAGAACTTAAAATGAATTATCTGGTTTGCAGGGGTGAAGAAACTAAAAGGGTTTTTATAAATGAAATATCAACTTTAATAATTGCAACTACTGCTGTTGCTATTACTGGTTCGCTTTTATCTGAACTTGTAAAAAATAGAGTTAAAGTAATATTTTGTGATGAAAAACATAATCCGCAAATGGAACTATTGCCTTATTATGATAGTTATAATAGTTCTAAAAAAATTTATAATCAAATTAATTGGAACGAGTTAAGCAAGCAAATGGTTTGGACAAGCATTGTAAGACAAAAAATCATAATGCAAGGTAAGTTGCTTGATAAGTTTGGCTTTACATTGCAGGCTCAGGAATTGTTTGATTATGCTGAACAAGTTGAATTAAATGATGCAACTAATAGGGAAGGACATTCTGCTAAACTTTACTTTGCAACCCTATTTGGAAAAGGGTGGCGGAGAGATGGTGGGGATTTTAGGAGCAAGGCACTTAATTATAAACTATAAGAAGTAAATATTTTAACAAGTATAATATTTGTTGCTAAACGCAACTGCTACTGCTAACGCATTAGCACTTCTTATAGTTTGAAACTTCGTCAGTCGGTCAAATGTGAATGCAAGCATTCCCGCAATCCCAACTTCCTCGTTATAAACTATTTTCTATTTAACGACAACTTCCTATAATATAAACTATGTGATGATAAAATTAAATAAAATTTAATTTTGTGTTGCGTACCGCAACCACCACAACAAGTTGTGCATCACAGTTTGAATTATGTTTGTTGGTCAAATGAGAAAGTAAACTTTCTCGCTATCCCAACTTCGCATAATATGGGTATACTATTTTACTATCTGCGTTTAATAGGGAAATTGCAAAGAGTGGACATTTAACGCAGTTGGGTATTTGGCATAAAAATCAATTTAATGATTTCAACTTGTCTTGTGATTTAATGGAGCCTTTTAGAGTTCTAATAGATAAAATTGCTTTTGAAATGAATGATAATGATGATAAATTTAAAAAGAGGTTGATTGACATTTTAAATGAAAAGGTTACAATAAATGGAAAATCTATGTTTGTGGATAATGCTATTGAAATTTATGTGCAGAGTGTAATTGCAAGTTTGAATGAAAATGATGTTTCAAAAATAAAATTTTTTGATATTTAAAGGAATGTATGAGTTACAGATTTATGAGAGTTCTTGTGTTTTTTGATTTGCCTATGGATTCGTTTAATGACAAAAGAGAGTATAGACAGTTTAGGGATTATTTACTGAAAAATGGGTTCATTATGATGCAAAAGTCAGTTTATTATAAAATAGTTTTGAATCCTATTGTTATGGATTCAATAAAAAAGATGTAAAAAGTCATTTGCCTAAAAATGGATTAGTTCAGTTAATGTGTGTGACTGAAAAACAATTTGCAGGTATTGAGTATTTACTGGGCAAAAAAACTACTGATATTGTTGATAGTGATAATAGGTTGGTGGAATTATGATTTTGACTCATTTTGATTTGGAAAATAAAATTGATTTTCATCTTTCAAGGTTTTATAGTCTAAATTTTGAAGATGTTAATTATATGTTTAAATTAGTTAAAGAATTAAATGCAATGGTAGGCGGAGATAGTGGAGAATTCGCCTTAACAGATAATTTGAAAAATTTTAAAATTGCAGATAGTGTTTATGTGTTTAGTGATTACTTCAATATTGATTTTAATTCTAAACAAATTGTTAATACAATTATTAAAAAATTGCAAAGTGTATCTACTGATTCGGATAAACAGTACAAATTTAATTCTATTAAAAATGTAATCAAGGATTATGTTGATGATTTATTGTTTGACATTGATTTGCCTATTGTCTATGATGAAATAGCGGAAGATATGCTTATAAAATCCCTTAAATATTAAATTAAATTTTGAAGAAAAAAGTTTATTAGAAATTTTATCAAATTACATACAAATGTTAGCAGAACTAGCTAAAATTAAAGTTCTAGTATTCGTAAATTTAAAATGTATGCTGGATATTCAAGATTTTAAGCAGCTTTGTAAATGTATAGAATATAACGATATGAATGTGTTATTTGTTGAAACTCAAAAAAATAAAAAGTTTGTAGATGGAGAAATAAATATAGTAATTGATGAGGATAAATGCGAATTTGTTAGCAGGTTTTAAAAAAATAATGAAACAATTTAATGTTTCATTATTTTTTGTTTGACATAAGTTTATAAAGTTTATATAATTAAAGTGTTTATAGAATTAGTTGTAAGTAATATTAATTTTCAAAACCTAAAATGAGGTTTGAGAGTTATGTTATTTCAACTATGACTAAAACTTTTTTTCTTTAAGTGTTGCCAGTATCAAGGTTTGAGAGTTATGTTATTTCAACTATGACTAAAACCAATTTCAACGACTGTTGAAAAGCCGTATTGTTTGAGAGTTATGTTATTTCAACTATGACTAAAACAATATCGTCTTGTTCACAATCACTAATATCGTTTGAGAGTTATGTTATTTCAACTATGACTAAAACTTCTTATTTAATATAAACATTGAATTTATTGTTTGAGAGTTATGTTATTTCAACTATGACTAAAACTCTTCTTTTGTGGTATCTTTTCTTTTAATGGTTTGAGAGTTATGTTATTTCAACTATGGTTTTTAACTTCTGGCGGAATTGTTTCTTTTTTTGTTTATATACTTATATGGTTAGATGTTGTCTAACTTTTTTTATTTAATAAAATGACAATGGAAAGAGTTCGTATTTTTAGTCCATAGGTGCAATTTGCTTTTCTATATATTATATACTAGTGATATTTATAAAAAAAATAAAATTGGTTTATGTTATAGCATTTAATCGATGTGTTGTAACATTAATTTTAATTACATTACAAATAAAATTAGTTATAATTTTGCATTTTTAAGAAAAATGAGAATAAAATTAAGTGAAAGATTGTAGATAAAGTGAATAAAAAAGGCGAGTAAAGATGGTGTAAATAGAAACACTAGGGCAGGTTGTAAGAGTAAAAATAAAAAGAAATAAAAAAAATTAAAAAATTTCAAAAAAAGTTGAAAAAAAGTGTTGACAA
>JAFTVC010000014.1 GCA_017465925.1 Clostridia bacterium
AGCAGTAAGGCTTGTTGTTGATAAATCTATTTCACTTGCATAATCGCTTCCATCAACTGAAATTAATGTTTCTAGTTTAGAAAACGAAAAAGTAACAGCATCTACTTTTGTAGATGATGTGAAATATGCTAAACTTACTCCAACTGTTGCTAAAACAATAGCAAATCCTAATATAAGTATTGCAATTATACTAGCAGATTGGTTGCCCCCCCCGCCTAATTTTTTCTCTTTTTCAAACATTTTCACTTTATCTACTCCTTTATTCTTTCGTTTTTTAAATAAAATTACTCTTATTTATTGATTTTACTTTAATTTAATTTCTTTTGCAACTATTTTCTGCCTTTTTCCTAATTTTTATTAATAATTTTTATTTTTTATTAAAATTTGCAAATTAAATACTTAATTAGTTAGCAAATTATAGGCATCTTAAACACAAAAAAACTGCAAACTCATTGTTTACAGTTTAAAAATTTAAATTTTATATGTTATTAATTAAATTATAAAGTTATTTAATTATTAACAAAAATTTCTAAATCAAACGTTATCAAAACAACATTTAAAGGCAACAAACTACGCTATTAAAATCATTTAAACTTTCAAAACGTGATTTACGCCATTAAGCATAATATCATTTACATTTTGATTTGCAAGTGAATAATAAATCACTTTGCCATCTCTTTTGTATTTTACCACATTTAAATTTTTAAGTAGTTTTAGTTGATGACTAACAGTAGTTTGATTGATATTAAGCAATGTACTAATATCATTTACGCAAAGTTCGCTCATACTTAACGCAGATAATATTTTTATTCTTGTTGGGTCGCTATACGCTTGAAAATAGCCTGCTAAAAGTTCCAGTACTTCTTGACTCGGCAAATAATTTAAAATATCGCTTTGTGTTTTTTCATCAACTGCTAAACATTCATTATACATAAATATTGCTCCTTTTTATAAATTTTAAAGAAGAATATTTCAACATTTAAAATAAAGTCAAATCATAGTTATAAGAATCCAATTAGAAACAACTCACAAATAATTAAATAGTCAAAATCATTTTTATGTATATCCTAGATTTTCAAATTTATTTATTATGTAATTGAAAGACATTACTGCTTTATTTTGAGTTAAAATATAAAATCTTCTTTTCAAAAACATTCTACTACAATAAAACTTTTTGTAACAATTACGATATTTGTCGCATAGTCAATTTATAAGTACATTTTTATTAATTTAAGGGGGAAATTGCAAAATGAACTGGGAAATATTACTTGTTATAGGTTTAGCAATAGTTGCACAAGCGGCTAATATAGATTTAGCAAATAATACAATAATATTATTAATTTTATTATTAGCACTTATGGGCAATGATTTTGGCAATAGATGCAGATGCAATAATAATTGTTGTTGCAATAGAAATCAGTTTACTTTCATTTAAGCAAATAAAATACTTACATAATGCACTATTTAAAAACCAAACTAAAATGCCTTACAAATTATGCTTTTATAAATAACTTTTAGAAAGCACAATTAATCTTTTTCTTTAACATTAAAAAAGCACATTAATGTGCCTTTTAAATTTTTGAGCTGATTAAATTTTGATTTCAACCATCTTATGATTAATTTGGTCTGTTGAAGTTAAATAAAAATCAATATCATTCCTTCTTTCATACAAACTAGTTTTTACATGTTTACCATGTAAATGTCCATAAACAACAACATCAACCTTATATTTTTCAAATAGGTCTAGAAATTCATTTTGATTTCTTGCACTATTAAAAGGCGGATAATGTATCATAAAAATAACTTTATCATTTTCTTGCCTTATCTTTTGCATAGCATTTAATGTTAAAATAGTGCGTTCAATTTCTCTATTATAAATTTTTTGGTCATCATCGCTTAAAGTTTGATTTCGCTCTGGCACTATCCAACCACGAGTTCCGCAAATTATATAATTTTCAAACTTTAAACAATCATTTTGCACAGCATACATATCTTTTTCAAGTGCATTCCTTACCTTTGATATACTGTCCCACCAGTAATCGTGATTACCTCTAATAAAAACTTTTTTACCTTTTAGACCTTCAAAAAACTTTAAATCAAGTTGAAATTCTTCCAACTTCATTGCCCAGCTTATATCGCCTGCTATTAAAACAATATCTTCATCAGTAACTTTATTTTTCCAATCTTCCCTAATAATTTCTGTATAATTATCCCAATTTTCACCAAAGACTTCCATAGGTTTTTGCCCACAAAGACTTAAATGTAAATCGGCTATTGCATAAATTTTCATATTTTCCTTTTTAACTTTTGTTTATTTTCAAATTAAGCCTTATTAATTAAAGGCAATTTTTTATTCATAACCTTATTTTTATTTTGCAAACTAAAACAAGTAAAAAGTTCCCATCAATTAAATTGTTACTTTTATTAAATAAACCCTTATTAAATTATAACAACTGCAATTTTTAATATTTATATTAATTAAAGTAACGCACTAAATAACCTAAAAAATGATTTTGCAACTTTAATTCTTCTAGGCAACTTACAAAACCAAGTCTTATCAATTTGCGTACTTTGCAATAAATCATTTTCACAAATTTGCGATAATTCTTCCGCAACCACATTATCATAAATAATGCAGGCATCTTCAAAATTAAGTTTAAACGACCTAATATCAGCATTGCACGTACCTATCATACAAAGTTCATTATCAATTAGTAGGCATTTTGAATGCAAAAAGCCTTCCCTTTGATAAACTTTAACACCATAAGATACAATATCTCTTAAATATGATAATGAAGTGTAGTAAACCACCTTTTTATCAGGCAGTTTTGGAGTAATTATTTTTATATCTACCCCTGACGCACTTGCTATCTTTAACGCTTCAATAAAACTTTCATCTGGTACAAAATAAGGAGTCTGCAATATAATTGATTTTTTAGCGGATAAAATCATTTTAATCATACTTTTCTTGATTTGCTGTTCTTCTTCATCTGGGCCACTATAAACAACCTGAACTCCACTTTCACCTTTAATTTCAGGGTCTTCAAAAAATCTTCTTAAATTCTCATCATCAAAATCATCTCGCTTATAAGCAAAACGCCAATCACCTAAAAATAATTTTTGCAAATCTATAACAGCATCACCCTGTATTTTGATATGAATATCAGTCCAAGGTAATAACTTATCATTCTTGCCCATGTGGTCATCTCTTATATTAATTCCACCAGTATAACCTATCTTATTGTCAATTACTACAATTTTTCTATGATTCCTATAATTTAATTTAAAGTTAAATAATCTAAACCCAAATAATGGCGGAAAAAACTCTGCAAATCTGCCACCCGCTTGTACAAGTTTTTTAAATTGCTTTCTATTACTTTTTAAACTCCCAACTGCATCTATTAATAAATTGACTTCAACTCCTTGCTTTGCCTTTTCTATTAACGCATCTAAAACTTTAAGCCCAACATCATCAGTCGCAAAAATATAGTAGCAAATGTTTATGCTTTTTGTCGCATTTTCTATATCTTGCAAAAGTTGATTTATTTTATCAGTGCCATTTGTAAAAATCTCAATTTTATTACTTTGATATAATGCACAATGCGACATTAACAAATTTTGCCTAATCAGTTGCTTGTGTTTGTACTCAACTTCTCTAAGCGGTAAAACATCATCATCAATTCCCAACTTTTGATTTACGACAAACTCCTTAAACTCCTTGCTCCTGATTCCCTTGTCTTTTATCATTTTCTTTGTTTTAATAGAAAGACTATTCCCTATTAAACAATATAGAAAGAAACCTATCATCGGCAAAAAAGTCATTACTAAAACCCAACTCAAAACCGATTGTGCATTCTTCCTTTCAAGAAGAATCATAGTAACAATACAAATTAGATTAATAACTAAAACTATCCCTAGTGCAATCCAAAACATACTTTACCTCTTATTTAGTATATAATTAAAACAAAAAAAAGTCTAGTAAAATTTTATTTTTTTATACTTACAACTAACTAAATGAATTTAATAAAATAACTTTTCATAATTTAAATTTAGTACAAACATTAATCTTATAATCAAATAGTAATATAGATGCTTAACATTTATTAACCTAACTCAAAGATTTTATTTTGAAACACATATTAATCTTATTTTAAAATTAAATTATTCGTAGTGTTAACTTTTTTTATGTATTGACAATTTAAAATTAATGTATTATAATTTAATTAATAATAAAATTTGCAATTCAAAAAAATTAAAAGGGGAAATAATATGAAAATTGAAAAAAATGAAAACGGAGCTAATTTAATTTGGAAAGATAGGAAAAGGTATTTTGGTCTACCAATATCATTTACTATTTATGGTGTTTATGATAAGCCAGACAACTGGACAAAATTATTTGTTCAAACAGGACTTCTTCACACAAAGGTAGAAGAACTACACATTTATAGAATTGACGATATTTCAGTAAATCAAACATTATGGGACAAAATATTTGGTGTAGGTTCAATAAAGGTATATTGCCAAGATGCATCAGCAAATGAAGTAACAATCAAGTGCGTTAAGAACCCATACAAAGTAAGGTCAATGTTAAATGATTTAGTAGAAGCATCAAGAACAAACAAAAGAATTGTATTTGGTGAATTACAATAAAAAATTTAGAACAAGGGTTAATATAATTGAAACTAGCGAAATAATTATTAAAAACACTTTATCAAATTATAATAAAGTGTTTTTTTATTATTTTATAACTTTTTTACACCAAGTGCGTTTATGACAATTAGGACACTTTAAATAACGAGTAGTTCCCATATGCATTGCCCAAAGTGCTTCCGAATAGGATGGAATAATTTCACAACCGCAACTTTTACATTTGTAATAACCTACACTCACTTCAAGCTTTAATGCATAAAAGCAAGGAATTAAAAAAACAATACATAAACCAAGCATTATAACAAGTTGCCATATTCCTTCGGGTATAAAAAACGCAGTAAGAAAAACACCAGCAATCAATGCTATCATACTTACAGTCAAAATTACCCACATAGATTTCCAAATGGTTTTGTTTTTCCTTTCTAACTCCTTCGCAATATTAAGTAAAAGCTGTTCATTATGTAGTCTATTTTCCACAGCAATTCTCTCTCCACTTAAAAGTTCGTTTAAACTAACATCCAAAATTTCACATAATTTTGGTAGTGAATTTGTATCTGGAAGACCTTTTCCATTTTCCCATTTAGAAACTGTTTTTTCGCTAACAAAAATTTTTTCGGCAAGCTTCACTTGTGTTAGTTTTTTTGCTTTTCTTTCAGTTGCTATAAAATTTCCAATTTTATTATAATCCATAATAACCCCTTATTATAATTTTAAAAATTCTTCTATTTGCTTTTGCGTTCCTTCATGTATTGGATTTTTAGCAAGTCGCTTGTATTTTTTTTGAACACTTAAAAAACTATTATCATCATCAATTTCTCTCATAATATGATTCACTTTTTCAGGAGTGTAAGTTGTTACATTGTCAAACTCTGTAATTTTATCTAGACAATTATAGTCAGCCTGCAAATCACATTTGCCAGTTATTGCTAATACTTTTCCATTGTATTCTTCAATCCTTTTAATATAATCCTCATCAGAAAGTGCTCCGTGTTCTTTCATCCATTTTGCAGGCAGAAACGCTCCCCTAAAAAAGAAAGTGTCTTTTTTTGCATTTTTTGCTTTTTTATAAAGAGAATTTAGTTGTTTTTTTACTTTTTCTTTACTCATTGTTTTATTTAAAATCCAAGCAATAAGACTTTTTTTATCTTTATATTAATCCAACATTTTAAAGTTTTGATATTCCATTGCGCTTTTTAGGCACATACAAGCACCACCAAGCAATATTATTCTTTCTAGTTTTGTTTGTTTTGTAAGTAATGTAGCAATCATTGCACCTTCACTATGCCCGCAAGCAATTATTCTGTTTTCATCAATATATGGTAAAGTTCTTGCATATTCAACAACACTTGCAGAGTCGTTTACCAAATCAGATAATCCGGCAATTTTAAACTTTCCACCAGATTCGTGCGTGCCACGCTTATCATATCTTATACAAACATAACCCATATTAACAAACATATCCGACATATTTTTATATAAGTCTGTTTTATATCCTTTCATATTTCCATCTCTATCTAACTTTCCTGTTCCCATAATTAAAAGAACAAGTGGTCTTTTTATATCATCTGGACGACTAATAGTTGCTCCTATTTTATATTCTCCATCAATAAAAACCCTTTCTTCAATTATATTCATAGTTTTCTCCTTTTTGCGAAAGTATTATAAACTATGTGTCGTAGAAATTTTAAGAAACTAAAATTTCTTATAAAATCCAAGATTTTATTCTAAAACTGCCGTTTTAGCGACACAAATTTGAATTAGGCGTCGTTTATATCAAATACAAAAACAAGTTTTTGTGCTTGCATAAACTTCCTATAATATAAACTATGTGAAGTAGTTGTAACAAATAAATTTATCACAACAAAAATCATACGATTTTCAAAGAAAAAATAAATTTTTCTTTGCTTCTCGTTTGAAATATCATCAGTTATTAGAAAATAGAACTGCGTTCCGCTTTCTTCTAACTTCCTATATTATAACATATAATTTTACAGTTGATACGCATAACTATCAAAAAAACTCTACAAATTTACGGATTTAATATAAATTTGTCATTTAGAACGTATGCAGTAACTTTCACATCATAAAATAGCCATTAAAAAAGAGTTAAGATGTTTTAATTGTTACTAGATTCAAAATGCTAGGTATCAAAATATTTCATAAAAGATAATAAATATAAACCAGCATAATATAACATTTACTATTATTTTTACAATTTTTTAAAAACAATATTTCCAATTATTATCACTTAAACCATAAGAAGAATAAAAAAAGTTATAGTAAATAAGTTAATTTTAATGAGAAAATAATCCATTAAAAAAATAAAGCAATAAAATTTGATTAAAAAGGTTGAAAAACAAAAATAAATATGCTAAAATATTATTTGAATTAAAATTATTATTCAAACAAATTAAAGACTTTTAAATAAATAAAAAATCAATATATGAAAATAATAAAAATTAATTACATGCAGCCGTAGCTCAGCTGGATAGAGCGACCGCCTCCTAAGCGGTAGGTCGGATGTTCAAATCATCTCGGTTGCACCAATTTACAAGAACTACTAAAAAAGGAGCATTTAGCATGACAGAGGAACAAATAAAGTTTTTGTGTAAATTGTTTGTAGAAAACTCTAATCGTCCCTTGACAGACTTTGATAAAGAATTACTAAAACAAGCAATTGATAATGCTAAAAATTACCCTGAAATGATTTCTTCGATTATATTAATACTTTCAACAATATAAGAATTAATAATAAAAGACGACCTTATTGGTTGTCTTTTTCTATTTCTTTGCTATCTTTTTCATTTATATCTTTTTTGTTATTTTCAATACGACGCATATCATTATCATAGCTTTGCATTTTGTTTACCATTGTTGTCATATCCTTATCTTCACCTGTTGGAAATAGGTATTTTGCTATAATGGTTGGAATTGCAATCACTGAAACTATAATGGATGCTACAGCACCTAATACAATTTCTATTTGGTAACCATCTAAAAATAATGAATATATGATTGCAAACATAGATCCCAAAATTATGATTGCATATAAAGGCATAATAAACCAAAAGAAAGTTTCTTTTAAACGTCTTTTTTGTCTATGTGTTTCTTTATAATTGAATTCAAAATCTTCCGTTAAATGAGTGTAAACTTTTTCCCTTGTTTTTAATTCAATTCTTTTGTCATCGAGTGTTTCATCTTGTTTTAAATCTTTTGTTACCTTTGTTGCATCTTTTGGCATTGAATCTAATATTGCATTGAAAGTTTGCTCATAGAGTTCAGATGTTTTCTTTTGTTTATTCGCCATTAAACACCTCTCTGAAACTTTTCTAATCTTATTTGCGCTGCCGCATAAGAGACATTAAAAGCATCTGCAACATGGTAAATAATTGATGGTGATATTCCATACTTACAATTAATTTTACCTAATACTTCTTTCACTAAACCATATGGCATTAGCAATTCTGAAGCCCATTTATTAATTTGTGGTTCGCAATTAAAATTTGTAAGATTATCATCTCTGTGTGCATATAAGTTGTTTCTTTCTTCTTCTGGAGTTGTGATCCAATGAATTAATTCATGTGCAATTGTAAATCTTTTTCTTGTTGGAATTTGGTTTATGTTTATTAAAATCGCTTTATAACACTTATTACCATCAATATAAAAACCTTCTTTCTTTGATATAATCGCACCATCATAGTCTAATTCTTGTTGATATATTGCTAAATCATAATAATCAGCTAATTTAACGATGTCAACTGGGATTTTATATAATCCTGCTTCTGTTAAAATATTTTTTATTTTTTCTCTCATTTTTATACACCATACTATATTATATATTATTTCCTTTTCATTGATAAATCATGTTCTACAATTAAAGTATAACATACTTTTTTCCAAACTGTATATCTTTATGACAAATTATTTCTAAAAACTCATTAATCACTTGCATGGATATCTGAGTTCTTTATGAAGTGGCTGTAGAAATCGCTTGCTGCACTTGCTTTTGAATGTCATTTTTATGTCTACACCAGCCACTACCTATAATTTATGCTTGTGTCTTAGTGAGTGGTTACATTATCGTTGTTTTTGCTATAAATTAATAATTGATTCATCTCCACAAATATTTCTTATTTTCATTCTTATTGGTTGCTTTTCAAAAGAGATTTTACCATTCCAAAACTCCTTTGTCTTTTCTCCATTAATAGTAACAAAACTATTTTTTTCAACTTTTATTTCATAATCCGAGTTCCAAGTACCTTCTTTGTTTGTACAATCAATACTTACAAACTCAATCATTTCAAGTCCATCATCACTAATTGATAATGGAGTATAATTTACACCTTTTTTATTTGCATTTAGTTGCTTCTTTTGATTATATTCATCTATTTTTTGGTCAACTCTATTTTAATCTTCCATTAATTAAATCGGTTGTTCGTTTTATAAAATTCTCATAATTATTTAAAATTACCGAATTCCCAAAAGAATCTCTAATTTTCGAAGAATATACCATTAAATCTTTCTCCTTAATAATAGAACAATAATAGTTTGCATAATCATTCTCATTAACAAAATAATGATTTGGAGTTTTTTCCTTTAATGTCAACAAAACAACTAAAGTCTTATCTGGTGTATGATAATATACACTTGGGTCATCATTTGACAATTTTAAGTATTTATCCAAATTATGTTCAGAAATAACATCATATCTTAAAAATTCTCCGCCTTTTTTATAATAAGGTACTTTATCAAATATTATAAAAATTTGAAAATATGGAACTGCATTTGAACGCAAATTTGCTGTTTCTCCAAGCATATTTTCAAAATAATTATTACTATTTTGAGAATAATTTCTCATAACAAATTTTATTGCAAAACCAGCAACTGCTTTGTCTTGATAATTTATTGTAATATCTACATTTTTGGGATAATATCTTCCATTAATACTTCCTTCTTTATCATTACCATATCCTTGTGACAAAACAGAAAATCCTTCACCAAGCTTTTCTTTTAAATCTTGTGCAATACGACCGTGTAGTTTTTTTAATTTTGCGGTACTTCTTGAAGTCCCAACATTTAAATATGTCGCAAACGATTCCTTAACAATACTTAAAAATTCTTCATTAGTCATTATAATCAAACAAACCTCCATATCCTAATTTATAATCTAAATATGCCTTAACATCTTTTGATGAGAAAGTATAACAACCACCACTTTTATATTTGCCTAATAATGAGACAAATGTTCCAAATTCCTCATCTAAAAGAGCATTTTTTATATCTGTTTTTGAAAACACATCACTCATAATATATAATCCACTATAAACTCCAGAACCAGCTGGAACTTCAACTATTTTTAAATCCTTCGTATTACGTATTAAAGTATTTATTGATATTTTATCTTTATAAGTATCTTTCAACCCTTGACTTCTACCAAAAGCATACCAATTAATATTAATATTTTTTTCACCACTTCTTTTCAATAATACTTCTTTATTGGATAATAAGTAATCATATAATTGTTGGTCTTTTTTTAATTCTTCTTCCGATATTAAATTTCCATTTCTATCATAAGGGTAAAAGATTTTAGACCATCTTGCACGAGAAGCTTTAATTACAGGAATTATAAATTTTGAGTCAAAGTCAAAATTATTTATAAAAACCTTATCTTTTAATGTAGCAAACCCATTTTTTATTGAAACTTCTGCTATTTTAAAATTACATAAAATTTTTTTGAGCATTGTTAAATTTTTTTGAGTTGCGAAATAAAAGTTTCCATTGATTAAATAATCTTTTTTATTTATTGAATCAATATAAATAGGACTTAATTCTTTTTCGTTAAATTCATAATATTTCACCTCATTGCTTCGTAATGATTTATTCAAACACACAATAGTTGTATAAGTTGTAGCATTAAAAGCTTGAAAATGCTTTAAATCACAAATACTTTCAATAAGATTATTAGCTAATAAGTAGTTTCTCATATTTGCGCCAGCTAAACTAGTAAAAAATGAAGAAGGTGTAATATAAGAAAGAACACCTGTATTATTCAACATTTTAATTCCTATCTCATAAAAGACAATAAACAAATCTGTCATTCCCCCATGACCAAATAAATAATTTTTAACAGAATCAATACTATCATTTAAGTTATGAACTCTAACATAAGGAGGATTTCCAACAACGAAATCCATTTTATTATTAAATTTATCTATTTGTAAAGTGTCTCCATTTATAAAGTCCCAATTAACATTTTCTATTCCATATGTAAAAACAAGTTTATTACATCTATCAATACAAGTTTTTAATTCTAAATCATCAATTTCAATAGCGTGAATATATGTCTCTAATTCTTTTTTTAACTCTAATATATTTGATGAATTTTTCAAAAAATCATTAATGTATCTATCAACCACATGAACAATAAATTGCCCATCCCCACAACTATTATCTATTACATGTTTCTTATTGATATAACCTTCCACATAATGACCTTGATTAAGAATTATTTTAACTAGATAATCCGGAGTATAAATTTTGCCTCTATGTTTAATCTTTACCAAGTCATCCGATGGCTGTTCATTTTTGTATATCTTTTCCATGTTTTTCTCGCCTTTCTACTTTTATTATATTAATTATAGCATATTTTTTGTAGATTTGTATGGATTTTTATAAAATTTATAATATTTATTGCACAATAATAAATTTAAATGAAATTAATATGCGTTTTTTAATAAAACTCATACAAAAATACTCTTGTATTGTAGTTTATGAAACACAAGACAATCTCAAATGCAAAAGGAAATATAATTTTGTTTAGTATAGAAAAAGTCAACTTCAAATAATTTTGAAATTGACCATGTCATTGAAATTATATATTATGTTTTCTAATTAAGAATTTTTACTATTCTAAATTCCTCGCAAACTATTTTAGTACTATCTGAAAAAGTTTTACCTTTTTCTGCCAGCATAGATGCAAACAAAGCTTTATGTCTTGTTAACCAACTTTGTAAAGTTCTGTCATCTTCACCTTCTTTGTAGGCATGTTCTGTAGAAACATCTTTAAATTTTAAAATAGTTCTTTTTGTTGTTTTGATTAAAATTTTTTGACTATTATCCCAATTCGTTAGAATGCTATAATTTAAAATCTTTTTGTCAAAAACTTGCTTATCATATAAGTATGAAGTTGCAGTTTTAATGCCTCTTTTAACAAGAAAAAATAATTTATTCGCTGTCTGCTTATTATCTCCAAAATACCATTCTTTTAAATTTTTTACAGATTTTGTTTTTAAATTACATAGATTTTTATATTTATCATAAACACATCTGTGTTGTCTATAATCTTGTTTGTATTTCTTTAGGTTAGAATGATTGTTTTCCTGCAATTCATATTTAATTATTGTCTTATTGAGTTGTTTATCAACATAAACAATTAGTTTATAAATTTTTTTTGCAATCTTTACATATGTTTCTATCGTTTGATAAGTGTCTACAATTTTGCGAATTTCTTGACTTGAGTTTTCCTTAATTAATTCAATAGCAAAATCTATAATTTTATCTTTTATCTTTTCTTCAAGAATTTCCAGTGTCTTGTCCATGAAAATAATTTTATCGTTTTTCACATTTTGTTTATTCTGTATAAATTTATTTGAAGATACAACAGAACGGGCACTTGCACACATGGTTGACCTTGTACTAATTGGAAATGATTGAGGTCTTGGTTTCATTTTATGCAGTGAAAAATTAGGCAAAGAACATTTATTTTTATTCTCTTTGAGTGCTTTCCTTTCATTTTTCTCTTTTTCCTTATAATATATTTTACTTCGCTGCTTTGGTGTTTTACCTTTAGATGCCTTAGCATATGCATCTCTATCTGTTCCTTTAAACGGCATAATAATCTCCTATATAGTATATTATAACATAAAAACACCTTAATTGTATCAAAAAAGAAAAGATTTTTAGAACTTCTCCCCAAATTCAGTTTTGCTTAAAATTCAAATATTGGCACACTATGATTTTGCTGAAAGTGTGTTAAGGTTGTAAAGTTAGTCAACTGATTTGATATGATTCACTAATTTAATTTCATAAAAGCTGTGTAAAAATTTTAGTGTTTGAAAGATTTAATTTTTATGAAAAACTTTAATCAAATATTAATATTATGCGAAGTCAGGATTGCAGAAATGCTTGCATTTCTATTTGACTGACTGAACATAATTCAAATTGCAATCAATAGAAAACCAAGTTTTCTATTGTGTAACCGTTAGGTTACTTTAAATTTTAGATATCTAAAATTTAACATTGCATAATTTCTATTATGTGATATAATATAATTATAAAAATAATTAGGAGTGTGTACTTATGAAAAAATTACAAATAGTGCCATTATCTAAAATGGAAGAAATGAGAAAGTATTTTTACGACTATATGCTTGAACTTTCACAGTTCGACCCAGATATTGAATTTGATGAGAAAGGAGCGCCTATATATAATTGGCTTGATTGTTATTGGAACGACAAAGAAAGATATCCATTGTTTTTTTTAATTGATGGTAACATTGCTGGATTTGCCATGATAAGAGAATTGGAAAATATGTTATATGAAATTGCAGAGTTTTATGTATGTCCCCCATTTAGAAAAGATGGAAACGCAATTTGGTTTGCAACTGAAATAACGAAATTATTTGAAGGGCAATTTATCTTTTCTACAAGACTTACAAATCCAAGAGCGATAAAATTCTGGGACAAATTTGTAAAATTGTTTGATTCAAATCAATACATAGATGATGAAAATTGCAGAAATTGGACTATTAGAAAAAACTCTTTTAAAGTTCACTCATTAAATTTAGCTCCAATATATTTTGACCTTATTAACTCTGGAGAAAAAACACTTGAAGGTAGACTTAACGATGAAAAAAGAAAGGAATTTAATATTGGAGATAAAATAACTTTTTATAAAGAGCCAGAAAAAACTGAAACAATGAAAGCAATTATATTAAATAAATACATATTTAACAATTTTGATGAGATGGCAAACACATTAGATAAAAAAGAATTAGGATTTCAAACCAAAACCAAACAAGAAATGGTTGATGTTTATAGAACAATATATACTAAAGAAGATGAGCAGAAACATGGCGTTGTTATATTCAAAATTAAGCTAATTAAATAAATAGTTATATCAAATGAAAAGAACTATACTTAAAATTCTAATATTAAATTTAATATTGTGAAAATACCATTTAAAAAGCTAGTTAATATAGCAAAAATTTAATAGCAAACAAAGAACAAATTAATTTTCCATACTTGAAATAAGGGATATAAAGGATATCCACTTTTGAACCACGGTACTATCCCGTGGTTTTTTATAACGAAAAAGAACAGATATTAATCCGTTCTCATCATTACATCATATATTCCGCTTGTTTTATAACCCTCTCAACAGCACCTTCTCTATATTCAGGTGGATAGTTGTATTTTTGAAGAAGTTTCTTTATTTGCATTCTCATTCTTGCTTGAGTTGTTCTTTTCTTTGACCAGTCTACTGTAGCATATTCTTGAACAATTTCTTTAAGTTCTGATGCTATTTGATATAGGACGCCGTCTTTCATCATCGCAACAGCACTTTCTTCTTTGATAAGAGCATCATAAAATGCTTTTTCTCTGCCTCTTAGTTTATTCTTCTCAGATTTAGTTTTATCTTCAACCATTTCTCTAGAGAAATCTACTAATCCCATAATTGTTTTATTGATGGTAGAAGCATCTTCTCTCGTGTTATATCTATCAAGCAACATTCTTAATTTTTCACTATATTCGTTAGATTTAATTAAGTTGTATTGTTTATATTCTTTAATAGCTTCGTTAAGAAGTTTTTGCATTATCTTAATAAATATATGAGGAGGGTTTGTTTTTCTTAACTCTTCAATACTTTCTTCACTTAAAAGTTCCCAAATTCTAATTTTTTCTTTTTCTTCAGAAACTTGCGTTAATACTTTTACTTCATCACCTTTAATCGCTTCCGAAATAAGGTCTTGAACATGTTTATTTATTTCTTCTGTGTTGAATTTGTATCCTTCGTAGTCAAGTTTCATTATGTAATGTCTTACTGAAATAAAATATAAAATTCTTGTTTTGTATTCTTCATTAAGAATGCCAGCGGCAACAATGAAAGCATCTTTTAATCTTCTTGTGATTTTTAAGAAATCTTTCTTTCTATCATTATTTGCTAAAACTAATTCAGCACCATCTTGAATGGATTGGAATCTGCTTACTGCATCAGTATGGAAAAATCTATTTTTATCAACTGTATATAGCATCTCGTCTAGAATAGACATATCTTCTTCAATTAATGATTTTGCTGTTATTTGAACATCTTGTAGGTTAAACTTTTGATCTCTTGCAGTGTAATCACTCAATGCTTGTGCAAGAGGTTTGTTTAGTCCGATGTAGTCAACAATCAAACCACTTTCTTTTCCAGGGAATACACGGTTAACTCTGGCAATTGCCTGCATTAAATTGTGTCCTTTCATTGGTTTGTCAACATACATAACATCAAGGTCTGGAACATCAAAACCAGTTAGCCACATATCTACAACTATTGCGATTTTCTTTCTTGGTGTTCCTTTCTTAATATCTTCGCCTTTAAAGTTTCTTGCTAATGCATCACGATCTCTTTTTGTTCCAAATACATTTCTCATATCTTCTGTATCTTTATTACTATCTGTAACTACAAGTGCAATCTCTTGTTCTAATGAAGGTTCTATTTCTAAAAGTAATTTATATAAGTTATAGGCAATCTTTCTAGACATACATACAATCATTGCTTTTCCATTTAAGAAACTCTTTCTATCCTTGTAATGATTATAAATATCGTTTGCTAATAATTTTAATCTATCTTTATCACCTACAATAAGTTCTAGATTTGTTAGTTTTCTTTGAGATTCAACTACTTGTTCTTCTGTTGCTTTTTCCGATGAAACTAGTTCATCATAGTAATGGTCAATTTCTTGTAAGATATTGTCATCAAGCCACACTTTTGCAAGTCTGCTTTCATAGAATAACTTAACTGTAGAACCATCTTCAATTGATTGTGTCATATCATAAGTATCGATAATATCGCCAAATATTGCAGTGGTCATTTTATCTTTTGTTCTTACAGGAGTTCCTGTAAAACCAATAAATGTTGCATTTGGTAGGCTATCTCTAATATATTTCTCCATACCAAATTTGCTTAAATACTCTACAATTTCATTATTTTCTTTTTTCATTACAATCTTTTCATCTAAACCATAGTGAGATCTATGAGCTTCATCTGAAAAGACAATAATATTGTTTCTTTCATTAGTGAATAAATTCTCTTTATCAAACTTTTGTAGGGTTGTGAATATTATTCCACCAACTTTAATATCTTTTAACTCATCTAATAGTCCACTTCTTGAATTTGCTTGAACAATCTTTGTTCCAAGAAATTCTTTAGCACTATCAAATGTACTTTTCAACTGATTATCCAAATCGTTTCTATCTGTTAAAACTACAATAGTTGGATTGTTTAGTGTAGCATCGTTTATAAGTCTATGTGCCAACATTAGCATTGTAAAAGATTTACCACTTCCTTGTGTATGCCATATAATGCCAGCCTTACCATCACCAGAAGGTTTCTTGTGCTCCTTAATGCTTTCATACGCTTTTATAGCACCAAAGTATTGGTGATATTGTGTTAATATCTTGATAGGTTTTTCTTTATCGTTTCTAATGAAAAATAAATAATTTTTAATAATGTCTAGCAATCTTTCTTTTCTAAACATACCATCTAGCATTACATCAAGTTTTCTTGCAAAATTCTTTTTATATCCAATTTCACCATCAACACTTTTCCATTCAGAGTATCTAGTAATGTCTGATGTTAATGTTCCAACTTTGCTATTTGCACCATCGCTTATTACAAGGAAAGCATTATAATTAAATAGTGTAGGTATATCGTATCTATAACCATCAGCTTCATTCTTACCACCAAGTTGCTTATACGCTTCTTCTAGAAAAGTATCTTCTCTGTATTCTGGAGATTTTAACTCAAAAACAATAAGAGGCAAACCATTAATATATATAATTATATCAGGAATTCTTTTTTGTCCTCTTTCATTAAATTTTACCTGATTTGCCACTTGAAAAATATTATTATTTACATTTTCAAAATCTATTAATTGTATTATAGGATTACTATCATTGTTTCCCGTTTCTACTTGAATACCATTAACAAGGTAGTTATGAAAAATTCTATTCCTTTCAAACAATGAAGGGACATCTATATTTAAGACTTCATTTATTGCTACTTCAAGTAAAGATTCTTTAACACCTCTATTCAACACTCTTAATTGAGATAGTAACAAATCTTTATTCACGAATTCATTTAAATTTCTATCGCTAAACCAACTATCTGAAGTATTAGCATAATCGTAACCTTTCTTAACAAATTTATCAATAATAGCCAACTCTAAATCATTTTCATAAAAGTTCATTAATTACAACCTCCTCAAAACCTTCTAATATTGTAATATATTTGTCTAATATCTTTGGTTTTCTGTTGGATAAATCATAGATTATTCCACATTCATACTCTTTTTTACATTCATCTAATAAATAAAACTTGACACAAAATCTGTTATTTTCATTTAATACATAATCCATATAATATGTTTTTTCATCATATTTTTTTGCATAAGGTACAAATTCATAATATTCAGAATTCAAAATTGTTTGTTCTATAAAATTTTTAATATCAGCAGAAAACCTATCATTTTTTAAAAATTCTCTATAATATACATCATCATCTATTTTAGAACCATATTTTTTGATAGTATCAAAAATTTGAATTAAAGTATTTCTTTGTTTTACAAATTCAATTTTATAATTCTCTACTAATAACTCATTATCTCTAAAATCATTCTCAGTAATAAAAATATATGTATCTACTCTATTTTTCTTCGCTTCAGTATTTATTGTTTCAGAAATAAATGCATCTTTTAAATCTTTATTATGTTTTTTATCAAAAGGAGCAATATCCTTTATTGTTTTTTCAATAACAGAAATAATAGAAACTCCTCCACTTTGACTGGACGGTATTGTTTGGACAATATTGATATTTCTTGATTTCAAACTTTCATACATCCCTATTTTATAATCTTCTATAAAATCATCTTTTGTTTGAAAATACATTCTTTGTGCTGGATAACTGTTTTTAATAGCATTAAAAATCATCTCATATTTATCCACTATTTCATTTTGATACCAATTTCCAATCTGTTCAATATATTCTAACAATGCCATTTCATTTATTACAAGCTTTACATCTTGTATTTTTTGCTGTTCTATCAATTTAAATATTCTTTCAAAATAAGATGAAAATTTATAATCTTCCAAAGTCTCTAATTTTGAATTTCTAAACAAATTAGTATCTAATATTAACTTTAGCATATTCTTCTCCTAGGTTTTCACATTCATTATAACACAGGAATACCTAATTTGTATTCATTTTTGTAAAAAAAATAATACATAGTAAAAAACTATGTGTTATTGCTAATGTTCATTGTATAAATATTCTCGGAAGTTTAGACGAAAAGATTGAAAATTTAGAAAATCTCAATAATGAGTTAATTAGGTATTCAAATAATTTATATAATAAATACTTTTTACAATGCGAAGAGAAAACATTACTATCAAATATAGCAACTATAAAATCTGGCTTTGCATTCAAAAGCGATTGGTGGCAAACAACAGGAGTTCCTGTAATAAAAATAGCAAACATAGATAATTCTCTAAATATGGAAAGTTGTTCTTTTGTAAGCAATGATAAAGTTGAACTAGCGAAAGAATTTATTGCTAATCAAGGAGATATTGTTTTTGCAATGACAGGTGCAACTTTAGGTAAGTTTTGTATTGTGCCAAAACATGATGAAATATATTTGGTTAATCAACGAGTTGGTAAATTTTTCATCAAAAATAACAACTTGCCATTTTTATATTGTACACTTAAAACAAAAGAAGTATTTGAAGCAATCGTAAACTTAGGTTCTGGAAGTGCACAGCCAAATATAAGTGCAATAGATGTAAATAATTTATTAGTAAAATATAATAAACCTTTAGTTGAAATATTTAATAATAGACTAAATCCTGTTTTTACAAAAATTATTAACAATACCTACACGATTCAAAAACTTAATGAGTTAAAACAACTATATTTAAAAAAGTTCTTTTGTTAAACAAACCTTTTGTCTTTTAAAGGTATTATATTTTATAATATTTGTATTACTATAAGGAGGTAAAAATATGGTAATACAAATGACAGCAGATGAATTTGAAAAGAAACTAAAACAAACAAATTTATCTCAAAACACAATTGACTCTTACATGCATACAATAAATCAATTTTTTAAGATGTATGAAGATGTCACAAAGAAAAATTTACTGTCATATAAGGGTTTTCTAATTGAAAAATACAAACCTAAAACAGTAAATTTAAGGATACTTGCTCTAAACAAGTATTTAGAAATCAACAATAAAAGCAGATTAAAACTTAAACTTATCAAAATTCAAAGCAAAACATTTTTAGAGAATGTTATTAGTGATGCAGATTATCGTTTTTTCAAAAATAAATTGAAACGAGATGGAAGAAAGAATTGGTATTTTGTAGTAAGATTTCTAGCTGCTACAGGAGCAAGAATTTCTGAACTGGTTCAAATTAAAGTAGAACATGTTGAAAAAGGATATTTAGATATCTATGGTAAAGGTGGCAAAGTTAGAAGAATCTATATTCCAAAACTTCTTAAAAAAGAAACTATGAAATGGTTAGATGAAATTAACCTACACACTGGGTATCTATTTCTTAATAGATTTGGTAAAAAATTAACTACTCGTGGCGTTGCTCATCAATTAAAAATATTTGGCGCAGAATATGGTATGAATACTAAGGTAATATATCCACACTCGTTTAGGCACCGTTTTGCTAAAAACTTTCTAGAAAAATATAATGACCTTGCATTACTAGCAGACTTAATGGGTCATGAATCCATAGAAACCACTAGAATATATTTAAGAAAAACAGCCAATGAACAACAAGAAATTGTTGATAAAATCATCACATGGTAATAACCATTTAGTAAATATTCTCGGAAGTTTAGACGAAAAGATTGAAAATAACGAACAAAAGATAGTAAAAATTAAAGAATTAATGGCTCGTTTATATGAAAATATCTCCCTTAATAAAGAACATGTGAAAATTGGAGAGTTAATAAGTGAAATTAAAGAAAGGCTTGATAATAGAACTGCTAAGGCATTCTCTGTAATCAATTCTGGAGAATTAGTACAACAGGATTCTTATTTTGATAGACAAATACACAGCAAAGATATGTACAAATATAAAGTGATTCGAAAGTATGATTTTGCTTATAATCCTTCAAGAATTAATATTGGATCAGTTGCCATGTTTGAATACAACTTTGGTGCAGTGAGTCCGATTTATATTGTGTTTTCTTGTGATAAAAAATACAGTTACTACATTAATGAATTTATAAAAACTGAACAATTTAATAAGGAAATTTTCTTGAGAGCAAATGGTTCTGTTAGGCAATCTGTTAACTATAATGTTTTTGTAGAAATACAAATACCTTTACCAAATGAACATGAATTAATTAAATATAATAATGAGTATGCAATACTGCAAGAAAATATAGATTCCCTTAAAAATGAAAATGCAAAACTTAATAACCTTAAGAATTTATATCTTAAAAAATTCTTTGGATAAACAAAAAGTTCTTCTTAGCCGAAGAACTTTTTTAAATATAATTGTTTTAATTTGTTTAACTTTTTAATTTTTTGAGAATTATCAATAATTTTCGTATAAAATAATTCAAACTGATTTGATATATTGTGTAAGAACTTATAAGTAGGTTCTTTTATATCTAATCCTAAAACTGCATCTAAATTAAAGTTTTTTAATCCTGTTGTACCTATTTCATAGTTAAAAAATAAACCAGAATCATACCACATATCAAAAAGCAAATAGCAAAATATAGCACTTTCTTTATTTTTACATCTTATTGTTTTACAAAAATTCGTGCAAATTAAATCTTTAGAAAGTATTTCAAAATCTTTAGGTATAAATGCTGTTCTACCCGTGGATTGTGTAGGACTACCGCCAGACATTTCAACAATAAAATCGTGTTTTTGAAGTTTTTTTGACATATAATTTTTATTGATTATAAATCTATTTGGGGCATTTTCTATATTACAATTTTTTAAATCTGGTAAATCTGCACCTCTCACACATTTAACCATAGTTGTATAATTACCTTCTAGAGTTTCTTTTCCCCAATCACCAGGAATTGTTTCAGAAATGAATTCTTCTATTGAAATTGTTTTTTCAGATATCAAATTATTGTATTCTTTTATAAAATCAAATTTAATTTTTTGCTGTAATTTTTTAGTAATTAATTCTAGACTTTCAATCTTTTCGTCTAAACTTCCGAGAATATTTACTATGTGTTGTTGTTCATTATCATCATGAATCAAAATTTCAATATCATCAAATAGTGACTTACTAATTATTGGCATTGTGCTACCATTCATTCCTATTTGATGAAAATAATGCTTTTTAGTTGAAAATAAATAATAAAAATATAAAACATTTTTATCTTCTAAATTGGTAATCGCATTAATTTGTTGATTAGTAACACAATTTGCTGTTGTAATTGCAACATTCCCCATATCAGAACCAATACAATCTATCACTATAGAATTTTTAGATAATTGTCTAGTAGGTAAATTATTAAACGCAAAAGTTGAAATATATTTTTCAGTATCTGTGATATATCTATTATTTTTTATATCAGAGGGACCAATAAACATTATATCTTTTGAATTATAATTTAATGGTTCTTTTGTTGAGGGAGTTGTTCCTGTGATTGTTCTGCCAATATCGTGTATTTTTATTATTTTCATTTATTTCTCCTTGGAGGTTTTATGTTAATAAAAGACATATTATTTATTAATAAAAATTCAATCAATCCTCAAAAACACAAAGAGGATGTGTTTTTCCATTTTAGTTTGCCTGCATTTGATAATGGTAAAATACCCGAAATACAGTTTGGTAAAGATATATTAAGTTCTAAGTTTAAAATTAATAAACCTTGTATATTGTTTAATAAATTAAATGTTAGATTTAAGAGAATTTGGAACTTATCAAAAATAGATTCTAATTATATTTGTTCTTCAGAATATCTACCTTTATGCTTGATAAACGATGATTTCATTCAGGAATATATGTACTATTTTTTAATTAGTGATACTGTAAATTCTAAGTTATTGCCGGACACTAATGGAACATCTTCATCACATCAAAGAATTGATTCACAAACATTACTTAATATTGAGATAATTCCAAAATCACTAACTGAACAACAACACATAGTAAATACCAAGTTACATTAATCTTCGTTATTTAATATTTCCATTATCTTTGCATCAAGTTCTTTATCTTTTGCAAATAATTCTTTTAATTCTAATTTTACTTTTTTAATTTCTGCTTCAACTTGTTCTGGTGTCATTTCATTAGAATTGTCTATACCTACATATCTACCAGGAACAAGGGAATAATCTGCTTCTCGAACTTCTTCTATTGATGCTGATTTGCAGAATCCTTTTACATCTTTATAATTTTCGTTTTTCAACCAATTATGATAGGTGTCTGCAATTTTGTGTATCTCTTCGTCAGTAAGCACCCTTGTTTTCCTATCAATCATTTCGCCCATCTGTCTGGCATCTATGAATAGTGTTCTGCCTTTATTTGCCTTATTTTTTCTTAAAAACCATGCACAAACAGGTATTGCTACTGTTGAGAATAATTGAGTTGGTAATGTAACTATTGCATCTACAATTCCATCTTCTAGCATTGCTTTTCTAATTGCGTATTCTTCTTTACCTGATGTGGATAGAGAACCGTTAGCAAGTAAGAATCCTGCAACGCCATTAGGTGAAAGTTTAGATATCATATGTTGAATCCAAGCATAGTTAGCGTTGCCTTGTGGAGGTGTTCCATACATCCACCTTGGGTCATTTAATAGTTTTGGTTGACCATAATCGCTAATATTAAATGGAGGATTAGCAAGAATAAAGTCTGCTCTTAATGTTGGGTGTTTATCATCGTGAAAAGTATCTGCATTAGATAATCCTAAATTTGCTTCAATGCCACGAATTGCAAGGTTCATTTTTGCAAGACGCCAAGTGTTAGCTTCTTTTTCTTGACCATAGATGGCAATGTTATCAATGTTTCCTTGATGTTCTTGTACAAATTTTGCAGAATGTACAAACATACCACCAGAACCACAAGCGGGGTCATAAACTTTACCTTTAAATGGTTCAATCATATTTACAAGCAACTCTACAATACATCTTGGGGTATAGAATTCTCCTCCTTTTTGTCCTAAACTCTTAAAAAATTCTCCAAGGAAGTACTCATAAACTCTACCAAATAAATCGCCCTCATAATTTTTAGTATCTAGTTTATTAGTAAACAAATCCACAAGTTCACCAAGTAAAGATTTATCAATTTCTAGTTTTGAATATGTTTTAGGTAAGATATTTTTTAATGTTGGGTTTTCTTTTTCAATTTCTACAAATGCATCGTCTAAGATTTTGCCAATCTCTGGAGATTTTGTAAAACTTGTGATATAACTCCATCTTGCTTTTTCTGGAATCCAGAATACCAAATCTTCTTCGTAAGCATCTCTATCGTTTTCAAAGCCTTCGCCATCAGCAATAAGTTTATCTCTTCTTACTTCAAATCTATCTGATAAATATTTTAAGAAAACAAGACCTAATACTACATTCATATAGTCATAAGGTGAAACACCACCTCTTAACTTGTTAGCAGATGCCCAAAGCACACTTTCCAAACTTTCTTGTTTTACTTCTTTTCCTTTCTTTTCTCTTGCCATTATTTACTCCTTTAATAACACATAGTCAAAAACTATGAGAAGATTAGATGTATATATTATAACACAAAATTTTCTAAAATGTAGCTTATTTAAGAAAATTTTTAAATAAAATGTCCCCCAGTTAATTATTGACCTGAGATTTCATAAATTGCAATTTTAAATTTCAAAATTACAATTTTTAACTATCATATCTACTTAATACTAATTGACAAAAAAATGCGTGTGTGGTATAATTTTAAATTAAATTCTTATATGAATAGTGCTTTATAAAAAGGAGTGATTTTATGAAAGATTTTGAGATAGAAAAGTTGCAACTAGAAAAGGTTGAAGAATTTATTTCCAACACAATAAATAGCCTACAAGAAAAGAATAAAGAATCAGAAGATAAAATAATGAAATTGAAAGAATATCTTAATCACATGATGAAGATTGCTCCTGATGAAATAATAAAAATATATGAACAAGTTTCAGAAAACTTTTCACTAGTAGAACAACGCTTGCGAAAAATAAAAAAGTTTGAACAAGTTAAAAAATCTCCTTATTTTGGAAAGATAGTTATAAAAGAATATGAAGATATTGAAGACTTATACATTGGACTATTTGACATAAGCGACATGGAAAGCGGAAGACAATATGTATTAGACTGGCGAGCGCCTATTTGCTCGTTATACTATCACTCGATGCTAGGAAAAACGACCTACAAAGCAAATGAAGAAATATTTGACATAGAACTACTTAAAAAAAGGCAATTAACAATAAAAAATGGCGAACTGGAATACTATTGCGACACAGACAACAAAATAAATGATGAAGTATTACAAGAAATATTAAGCCATAACACTTCCGCATATATGGCGAACATAATACGAACAATCCAAGCGGAACAAGATGAAATAATAAGGCAACCGCTATTTAAGACAATAATAGTAGATGGAGTAGCAGGAAGCGGAAAGACATCAATAGGAATGCATAGAATAGCATATTTGCTTTATGAAAACAGAAACACATTAACCAACGAAAACATCCTTATATTATCACCAAACGAATTATTTTCACAATATGTAAGCCAGTTATTACCAGAACTAGGCGAAGACAATGTAAAGACAATACCATTTTCACTATTTTTAAGCGAAAAGTTCCCAAATTTAAGAAACGCAGAAAGCAAAAGTGAAATGATGGAAAACATATTATTTGAAAAACCAGAAAGGCACATAAATGTAGAACAAAAACACACAGAAGAATATGCAAATAAATTAATGGACTTTTTGGGTGAATTTAATCTTGAAAAATGCATAGGCACGATAAAGATACGCAACAAGAAAATAATAGTACCGAACTTAAAGAAGAACTACAATTTAACATATCAAAACAGGTATAAGATATTTAAAAGGATTGAATTTATAACTGATGAAATAATAGACCAAGTATTCTATGGCAACAGTTTAAATGAAAGTGATGGAGATTTAAGAAAGGAAATAAAAGAAATAATACTTAAAAAGATTTACAAATTTAAATTATTCAACACATTTATTTCGCTTAACGGATTAAGTGATACATTAATAAAGAACAATATTGCCTATGATGACATAGCGACTTATGCGTTTATAGAAATGAGCATAAACGGATTCCCAGTAGATAACAACATAAAACAACTCTTCATAGATGAAGTGCAAGATTATAGCCCTATTTCAATAAAAATGATAAAAGAAATCTTCCCTAGTGCAACCCTTACAATAGTAGGCGATTATAATCAAAATTTAATAACAACAAATAAGAACTTAAACTACTTAAAGGAACAATTCCCTATTTCTTCATCTTTTAAATTGAATAATAGTTATAGAAGTTCAAACAATATTATGCGACTTGCAAATAGTGTAATAAATGCAAACCTACAAACAACATTAACAAGAGAAGGCGACCTGCCAAAAGCAATAGAATATCAAAATGAATTAGATTTGCAAAACATAATTAATACCCAAATGCAAAATTTTGATAAACACCAAAAAACCGCTATTATTTGTAAGACTAAACACGAAGCAGAACAATTAAGCAACCTATTACCAGACTTCACCCCTGCCATTGATGAAAAAATAACAAACCCTTTCTTTGAAAACAACAAAATAATTACAACAGTGTTTTTAAGTAAAGGATTAGAATTTGACAATGTGTTTGTTTATAATGTTACAAATGAAAACTTTAATACTGATACAGATAAACAAATTCTTTATGTTATGATAACAAGAGCATTGCATAATGTAACTCTATTATACCAAAATCAATTATGTAGTTTAGTTGATAGCACAAAGTTGAGTTTTATAAAATAAAAATTGCATAATAAACTAGCAATAAAATAAGTTATCCACTTTTGCACTTTTAACTTTTAAAAATAGTAGCAATAAAAAACACTTTCAAAACATTGAAAATAAAACATTTTACACGCTAAAAACACCAAAAAACAGGTCATTTTAATAGACCTGTTTTTTTGATTATGCACATAATTTACCATAAAGCACCCCTAATTTACTGAACTCACTCCCACATAAAAAGCAAGTCATTTATATTGACTTGCTTTTTAATTATTGTTGTTATTAATTATTTAGAAACAAATAATTTATTTTATTACTTTTGTTTTTAATTAAAACTTTTAAGCATTTAATTCTAAATTGATTATCTGTTATGCAGAACTTTTTCTTGCGGTTGTCGTAGTTCCCGCAGTTGTTACAGTATAAGTGTAGCCATCACTATATGTAAATGTACTACCTACTTTTAATGCTCCATAAGTAGTGTTCCAATAATAGCCTGTACTATATGAAGA
>JAFTVC010000015.1 GCA_017465925.1 Clostridia bacterium
TTAAAACAATTTAACAAAAAAAGAAATAAAGAAAGATAAAGTTTAGAAAAATAACAATTTAAGAATAAAACAAAAAAATAACAAAAAATAATAACTAAAACATAATAACAAAAACCTAAAACAAGTAAAAAGCAAGTCCAACGACTTGCTTTTTTTATGTTGTGCTGGTTGCGTTTAGCAACAATCATTTTACTTGCTAAAATGTTTACTTCTTATAATTCACTTTCCTAAACAAAACTTTGTAAAGATTGCATCTAGCACTTCATCAGTTATAGTTTTTCCTGTAATTTTACCCAAACTATTCCAACTATTTTTTATGTCTAGTACAACACAATCTAGGCTAACTTTACCTATTGCATTAAGTGCTTGTAAAATATTTTGGTTCGCTTCTTTTAGTGCTTGTAAATGTCTTTCATTAGTTATTGTTAAACTTGAAGTGTCAAAATCTTTTCCTAATGTAAAATCGTAAAGTAAATCTTTTAATTTAGTTATATTTTCCGCATTTTTAGCGCTTATTTCTATTTCTGCAACTTTTTTATTTAATTCTATTTGCATAGGCTTAATATCTTGTTTTAAGTCGTTTTTATTGTAAACTAAAATGCAATTTACATTTGATGAGTTTATAATTTCCATTATCTTTTTATCTTCTTCATCTAGTTCTCTTGATAGGTCAACTACAAATAAAATAATGTTACTTGATTTTATTTGTGCTATTGCTCTATCAATGCCTATTATTTCCACTTTATCTTGTGCATCTCTTATTCCAGCGGTATCGCAAACATTAAACTTTACATTTTTATATTCAAAACTTTCTTCTATGCTATCTCTTGTTGTGCCTGCAATATCAGTTACTATTGCTCTATCAAAATTAAGTAGTGCATTTAGTAGAGATGACTTGCCAACATTTGGTTTTCCAACTATTGCTATGTTTATTCCATTTTTAAGCATTTTTCCATTTTTGCTAGTTGCTATCAAATTAGTAATATTGTCATAAATTTCTTGCAAACTTTTTTTAACTTGATTTTCTGTTGTGTACTCTATATCTTCTTCGGGGTAATCAAGTGCAACATCAATTTCTGCAATAATATCAGTTAATTTATTTTGCATATTATAAAGTTCTTGGCTTAACTTTCCGTTTGCTAAATTATAACCAGCGGAAAGTTCTGCTTCGCTTTCAGCATTAATAATATCAATAACACCTTCTAAACTTTCTAGTGAACTTTTACCGTTTAAAAATGCTTGTTTTGAAAATTCGCCACGAGTAGCAAGTCTTGCACCGTTTTCAATACATTTCTTTAAAACCATTTCAGTAAGTTTTATTCCACCGTGCAAGTGAATTTCAACAACATCTTCGCCAGTGAAAGAGTAGGGGGCTTTAAAATAAACTGCTAGGCATTTGTCTGTGCCATTTTCTAAAACAACATCAGTTAAATACATATAGCGGGGTTTTATTTCGCTTGATTGAAATTTGGTTAATATTTTTTTCGCTATTTCTAACGATTTTTCGCCACTTATCCTAATTATAGAGATACCAGCAATAGAATTATTGCTGGTAGCGATTGCACAAATAGTGTCTTTGTTCATTTTATTGTTCTCTTCCTTCTTCAACTTTCTTTGACTTTGCAGTAGTTGTTCTTTTTGCGTTTTGTGCTTTTTTCTTTTGGCTTTCTAATATGCTTTCAACATATTCGCAAGTTGTACGTACTTCATCACAATTATATTCGCCTTTTTCTAATAGGATTGGCTCAACTTTGTAATTTTTCATAAAACTTGACCTTGCTGTTGTTCCTAATTTTTGTGCATAAGTCAAAATACTTCTTTCACTTAAAAATGGCTTGCTCTTTGCTTCTTTAAGGATTTGTTCTTTCATTATATTAATGTAGCGTAATTCTTCATAAGACATTACTCTATATAAATTTCTATCCTTACAATTTAGGTCTAAATTTTTAAGTCTTGGTATTTTAGAATATGGTACATTGTAAAAGTAAGATAATAATGTAAAGCATATTCTATAATTTAAATCTTCTGCAAAAGTTGGTTCTTTATAGTTATCTTTAACAAAAGTAAGAAGTTCTTCATTTACTCTTAATGATTTCTCTCTTTCATTAAGGTAAACCTTTAATGCAACGTGCAAATTCGCATAATCGCTTTTTGTCATAGGCGGAGTATTATTTTTTAGTCTAAATACATCTTTTTTTGTTAGCCTATAAATCATTTTATCTGTTCTATAAGTTCTAGGTTCTTTTTCTAGTTTATCTAAGTCAATATCGCTTGTTTGTACTTCGTTGTTCAATGCCATATCTATTTTTTCCTTTTCTTTATTTTGTACTTTTATTTTAGCATAATTAACAATCATTGTCAAGTAGGTTATTTTTTGTGTGAAAGGCAATTAGATTTGAAAATTTATTTAACGCATGGTTTTATTCGTGAATCTTAATTCTTTATTAGTATTAATGGTACTTCCATTTCTTCTGTAAGTGAAGTGTGGTGGCCTTTATGCTGTTTGCTTGCTGGGGTCATTATAAATATTTTGTGCGTGTATGTTCCTATTGCAATATAGTCGCCTAATAAATAACCCTTATCACCAGTTTTGCCAAAATATCCTTTATTTATTAAATCCTTTGTTTTATATAGGACAAAGTCTTCACTGTATTTGTTATTGAAGATTCTTTCAAATTCTTCTTCTTTTCCTTTAATTACTTTAAAAGCAGTCGCTCTGGGTTCTAAATATGGATAAATTTCTAACAAATTCATAATTTCTTCATCTTTGTATAGGTCTATATAACCTTCAACATCTATTTGCCCATGGTCAGCAGAAATTATAAACAATGTGCTTTGTGTTTCATCTTTTAGTTTTTCTACTGCATTTGATAGGCTAGTTATTATTTCTTTTGCTTCCTTACTTGTTACGCCGTATTTGTGCATTGTTTTATCTGGTTCAGGGTAGTAAGCATAAATAAATTGTTTGCCTTCACTATTGCAAATATTTTTAATGTTTTCAAATAATTCATTTTGCGTTTCATATATTATATTTATATCTTCATTTTGGATATCTACATATTCAGGAAATAGTGAAGTTACTTTATAATCGCTTTTTGTGTTGTTAAAATAATAATTCAATTTGCCTAGTGGAGTAGTTGTAAGTTCAACTTTTTCATTAGTCCACGAATCAGTTTCTCTAAATATGTTTATGTTTTTGTTAAGTTCAGGGTAGTTTAAACTCCAACCAAGCCAGCCATGTTCTAGTGGGTACTGAATATTTAGTAGGCTTGTTGTTGCGTTAGTTGTCGTTGATGGAAATGTTGATAGAACTGTTTGACAGATTGATTTTTTTAAAATGCTGTCATTATCTAGATTTTTATTTATAGGATAAATGCCTAGTCCATCAAAGCAAATATAAACTACATTTTTATAGTTATTTTTAAGTTCATCTTCTAGTACTTTTAATTTTGTGTAATTATTAGGACAACCTAAAAATGATGCTAGGGTTGCTGAAATATTTAAAATTGAATTATCATAGTTAGGTAATATAAATTCTTTGTTCATAAATTATCTCTCCTTTTGATTCTCGTATTAGTTTAAACCATTTTTTGATACAATGCAAACAATTTTATTGTAAAGTTTAGGATTTAAATTTTAACAAAATTTTTACATTAAATTAATGTAAATTTAGCAAATAATTGTTAAACTAATTAAAATGTGCTACAATTATGGGAAATGATAAAAAAATATTTGCTTAAAATTTCTACGAATTAATTTTAAATAGGAGTTAAAAATGGCTAAAATACTAGTTGTTGAAGATGATAAAGAATTAAATAAAATAATTTGCAATTATTTTGAAATTAGTGGCTATAAAGTAGTCGGTTGTTATAATGGAGTAGAAGCGTTAGCGGAAATTGAAAAAGATTCTTTTGACTTAATCATTAGTGATATTATGATGCCACAAATGGATGGCTTTACAATGCTTGAAAAAGTGAGAAATAAAAATTCTCAAATTCCAGTAATTTTTATGTCTGCAAGAGATGACAAATTTTCAAAGCAACTTGGTTATAAGATTGGGGTTGATGATTATATCGTAAAGCCTTTTGATATTGATGAACTTGTGCTAAAAGTAGGAGCAATGTTAAGAAGAGTTACTGCGGTTAATAGTCAATTAACTCTTGGTAATCTAATGCTTGACAGTAATGAACATACTGCATATTTAGATGGAGAAGAATTAAATTTAACTGTTAGGGAGTTTGACTTGCTTTTTAAACTTGTTTCTAATCCTAAAAAGACATTTACTAGGTCGCAATTAATGGAAGAGTTTTGGGATTTTGATTCTTCTGCTACTTCAAGGACGGTTGATGTTTATATGGCAAAATTAAGAGATAAAACAAGCAAATGCGATGCTTTTTCTATTGTAACTGTACATGGGCTAGGGTATAAGGTGGTTCTAAATGAAAAATAACAAAAATGGATTTTCAGGATTTTCAATTTTAGGTTTTTTCTTGTTTTTTTTCACTCTTGCATTTGTTTCAATAGGTTCAATAATAATATATAATGTTGCAAGTGTTAAGTCAAACGGCAATACAATTATCATAATTTTATCAGTTTTGGCAACAATTTTGTTAGGTACGATAATTTGTACTACCATTGACATTTATAGAAGAAAAATGATGATTGAAAGACCTGTACAAAAGATTTTAGAGGCTACAAAGAAAATTGCATCAGGTGATTTTAGTGTAAAACTTGTTCCAACTCATGACTATAACAAATATGACCAATACGATATTATATTTGATAATATTAATACAATGACTAGGGAACTATCTAAAAATGAGATTTTGAAAAATGATTTTATTTCTAATGTTTCGCACGAAATAAAAACTCCACTTTCAGTTATTCAAAATTATGCAAAGGCTTTGCAAAATGATAATTTGATTTTAGAAAAAAGAGAAGAATATTTAAAAGGGTTAGTTATCCAAACTAAAAAATTATCTAATTTAATTAGTAATATTTTAAAATTGAATAAATTAGAAAATCAGCAAATTGTTCCTGAAATAGAAGAAATAGATTTAGCAGAATTGTTGCGTGTTACAACTCTTGAATTTGAGAGTTTATTTGATAAAAAGCATATAGAACTCGTTTGTGATATTGATGATTTAAAAATTACAAGTTCTGCTACTTTGCTTGAAATTGTTTTTAATAATTTAATTTCAAATGCTATTAAGTTTACTGAATCTGGCGGTAAAGTTGTAATTAGTTTAAAAGAAGAAAAAAATTATGCAGTTATTAAGGTTAGTGATACTGGTTGCGGAATTTCAAAGGAAGTTGGACAACATATTTTTGACAAGTTTTATCAAGGCGATACTTCGCACTCGCTTGAAGGCAATGGGCTAGGTCTTGCACTTGTGAAAAAAGTTATTGACTTAATTGGCGGTCAAATTTCAGTTGAAAGTAAGTTTGGCGTTGGTAGCACTTTTATAATAAAATTAAAAAAGGATTAGCAAATGGATTTTATAAGGAAAGTTTGGGATAAAATAAAACAGCCTAATGGCTGGTACTTGGCATTATTTTATGTTTTCTTTGTTTGTGTTGTTACTACTACAATAGTTTTAGTTGTAAAAGTGCAAGTTCAAACAGTGTTGCATTATGTTTTGTATTTTGTATCTGCTGTAAGTCTTGCTTATTTTGTTTATTCAATTTGCTATTTTTCGCCTATTATTAAAAAGAAATTTATTCAATTTTTAAAAAGACATAAGTTTACAAACGAGTTATTAAGTAGTTTTGGTTATAGAACTCTTGTATTTTCTATTATTTCATTTATTTTAAATATTTCTTATGTCGTTTTTATTGGGGTTTTAGCGTTTAAAACGCTTTCACCTTGGTATATTTCAATAACTGCTTATTATTTAATTTTGATTTTTATGAAGGGAAATATTTTTTATTCAAAAAAGAAATATAATACTGAAATAAAAAAAGCACGTGCATATAGATTTTGTGGTATAATGTTTATATTACTAACTATTGCATTTTCTGGGGTGATTGTGCTAATATATAAATCAAATATGTATTTTGAGTATGCAGGTTTAATGATTTATGCTGTGGCACTTTATACTTTTTATAGGTTGACTTTATCTATTATTAATATTGTAAAAGCAAAAAAACAAGATGACCTTTATGTTCAAAGTATTAGAAATGTTAATTTGGTTAGTGCTTTGGTTTCCTTGGTTGTTTTACAAGTTGCAATGTTTCAAGCGTTTTCACCGCAGGATAATTTAGGTGTGGCTAATGCACTTACAGGTGGAGCGGTTAGTTTAGTAGTACTTGGACTGGGGATTTTTATGATTGTAAAGGCGAATAAAATTTTAAAAGGAATGGAAGAAGAAAATGAAAAAACAAAATGATTTTGAATATAACTATGTTGCACCAACTAGTGAAGAAAGGAAAGAAATTGAAAGTATTAGAAATAGTTATATGCAAAGGGAAGAACCTACTGATAAATTGGTTTATTTAAGAAAATTAGATAATAGAGTTAAAAATGTTCCTAGTACTATCTCGTTAATTGTTGGGGTAATTGGATTACTTATTTTTGGTTTAGGTTTTTCAATGGTTCTTGAATGGGATATTTTAGTGTGGGGAATAGTTGTAAGTGTAATAGGTTTTATTGCTATCATAATTGCATATCCGCTTTATTTAAAAACATTAGAATTTATGAAAAATAAATACTGTGATGAAATATTAAAATTAAGTAGTGAGTTATTGAAAGATGAAAACAATTAATTATAACGATTATGATACAATTAAATTGTATGTAAAGAAAAGTAAACAAGATTCAATAATTAGGCATTATCAAATTTTAGGTTGGCAGGTCTATGAAACACAAGATAATAACAAATATGATGATATTGTTGATTTGACTCTTATTAGAGAGCATAAAATAAAAAATAAAGATGAATTGCAACTTTTACAAGTTTATATGGAAGAAAATTTTAATGAAACAGCGAAGTTGGAAAAGGAAAAACATTCAAAAACTACAATTTTAGGCTTATGTTTTGGCGTGTTTAGTTTGTCATTAATTGTTTTAGGAGTGCTTACTTTATTAAAAGTTTTGACACTTGATTTGTTTGCAGGAATTGCATTGCTTGTTTTAGGTACATTAATAGCAATTTCGCAAGCAGTTATTTTACCTAGACTTGTTAAGAACGAAAATGCAAAGTTTAGAGATAAACTTAAAGAAAAAGAAGTTGAACTGCATTTAATTAGTGAAAAAATTATTAGTTTGACAGGTGAGCATTATGAATAAAGGAACTAATGGAAAAATTAAAACAAATGATAGCATTTTTGCCTTAAAATTAAGGACAGAATCTAATGGTTTAGGGGTTTTAAAAACTGTAATTGTTGTTTTGCTTATTGCAATTCAAGCGGGTATTTTAGTTTTAGCATACCTTTATTTTATGAGTGTTTTTCAATGGTATTTAGCATTTGCTATTATTATGACGCTAATTACTTGCGTTTATGTGCTGTCCAGTGATTTTCATGGGCAAGCGAAAGCAACTTGGATATTGTTTTTGTTAACTTGTTTCAGTTTTGGCTATGTGATTTATTTTATGTCGGATAAGCATATTCTATTTGCAAAATCTCGTAAGAAGTTTGAAAAGATTTTAAAAGAAACTGAAAATTTGCAAAAACAAATTGATTTAAGTACATTGAATGAAAAAGAGGTAAAAATAAATTGTGATTACTTGTTTAATGCAGGTAAGTTTGTAGCACACAAAAATACAAAAACTACTTATTATCCTACTGGAACTCAACTTTTTGACTCTATATTAGATGAGTTAAGGAAAGCACAAGATTTTATATTCATAGAATTTTTCATTGTTTCTAATGGCGTTTTGCTAAATAGAATATTGGATATTTTAAAAGAAAAGGTTAAGCAAAATGTTGATGTTAGAATTATTTATGATGATATGGGTAGTCATAGAACATTAAAAAGGAAAACAAAAAAAGAAATTATAGATGCAGGCATAAAATTGCAATCATTTAATAAATTAGTTCCAGTTTTTAATATTGCACTTAATTTAAGGGACCATAGAAAAATAATTGTAATTGATGGTAAAGTTGCGTTTACTGGTGGTGCTAATCTTGCTGATGAATATGTAAACGAAAAGCGTATGCACGGTTATTGGAAAGATAGTGGAATAAAACTTGAAGGTAGTGCTGTTGATAATTTAAGCATAGCATTCTTATCACAATGGAAATTTATAACAAATAAAAATATTGATTATAAATCATATTTAAATAGGGCTGAAAGTTTTAATGATGATGTAGATGATGCAGTTGTTGTGCCTTTTGTAAGTGGACCAAATTATACATTTTCAATAGCACAAAATATGTATGCAAACATAATTGCAAATGCAAAAGAAAAATTGTATATTATGACGCCTTATTTTATTCCAGATGAAACGCTAATGAATTTGATAAAAAATAAAGCAAGGTCTGGGGTTGATGTTAGAATATTTATTCCAGATATTGCCGATAAGAAATTTGTTTACATTGTAACAAGAAATAATGTTGAAAAGTTACTTGATTATGGCGTGAAAGTTTACACTATGACACATAGTTTTATACACAGCAAAATTATCCTTACTGAAAATAGTGCAATAGTAGGTTCAATTAATGTTGATTTAAGAAGTTTTAATCAACAGTTTGAAAGTGCGGTTTATACAAATGAAAAATCAATATTAGATGCTGTAATGTTTGATTTTACAGATACGATTAGGTATTCAAAGGAATTAACTTTTGAAGATAGAAAGAGAAATAAAGTATCTTATAGAATGTTAGCAGGATTGTTTAACTTAATTTCGCCATTTATGTAACAGAATTGTTTAATTTTAATTATAATTGTAAAATTAAAATAAGGCAATAATAAAGATAATCTTTTAAATAAAGTAGATTATCTTTTTTTTAATTTCAATTAGGTGCTTGGAGATTAATTTTAAATGGGAAAATTATTATTTAATCTAAATTTTTTGACATTTACAAAATTTTAACAAAACAATTACATTACAATTATAAATTAAAAAAAATTTGGCAATATTAATTTCATATAATAAGAATGTAATTAATTTATGGAGGAAAATTATGAATAACGAAAAAGAAATTATTGAAAAAATCAAAAGTAATTATGAAACTAAAAACAAAGAACAAACTAAACTTGATGAATTAAAGGAGTTAGATAAAAAAGTTAAGAACCCAGCAAGAATATTTTCATATATTTATGGTACAATAGGAACTTTAATATTAGGCACTGGAATGTGTTTGGCAATGAAGGTTATTGGTGATGCAATGGCTCTTGGTATTGTTGTTGGCGTGGTTGGAATTGCTATGGTATCTACTGCTTATCCAATTTATCAAAAAATACTGAACAAGAGAAAAGCAAAATACGGTGATGAAATAATTGCAAAAAGTAATGCTCTTTTAAATAATAATTAAAATAGAAAAATATGTCCACAAAAAATAATAAGCAAAACATTAAAAATAAAAAGTTGAATTAAATAAAAAGGAGTTTAATATGGCAGAAAAGAAAGAAGGATTTTTTAAAAAGGCTTTTAAGGATATGGCGGAAAATGCCAAGGCACAACATGCAGTAGATAAGGCAAACTTTAATGCGGTAAAGGCTGAATCAAAGGCAAACTTTGAAGAAAACAGAGGAACTAATACTTTTAGAAAGGCAAAGGCTGATGCTAAAAAATCTTGGGAAGATGCAAAAATGTCGCCAAGTGAAAGACAAGAAAAGTTAAGAATTGAACAACAAGAACAAATAGAACAAGCGAAACAAAGACAAGAAGAAGCAAACCAAAGAATTGCAAAAGCAAAACAAGATAGAAAATAAAATGTAAAATATAAAATGTATTTCCTTAAATAAAAAACTCGCTAAAACCAGTGTTTTTAGCGGTTTTTTTGTGAAATTTAATTAAACTTTAACCATTTCAAACATTACATAATGAAAAATTTACTTTTTCTTTTAAAAGCATAAGATTTTTGTCGTGATAAATTTAAAAGTTATCCACTTTTCCCCTTGAAAATTTGCTAACTAATCTTGAAACTTTGGAACTAATGTGTAATTTCTTTTTATTAGGGCATCTTCTAGCGTTTCATTATCGTGTAATAAAATTTTCTTCCCTTTGAAGTTTTTGCATCTTTCATAGGCTATTTCATAATATCTTTGATTTTTTTCTATCCATTCATTAGAATTGCCTCTATCCTTAAATCTCTTTGTATATTTTTTATAGGCACTTTTAGTAGGGTAGCAAACCATATAATCCAAATTATAAAGGTCATAAAAATCAACTTTTTCATCTCCGTTATATCTTACCAGTACAATATCATATTCTTTTACTGCTTTATTTATTGCATCAATATAATTTTTTGGATAGTCGCTGTTGCGTATTCTATCTTTTGTACCTTTTAGTTTTTCATAATCAGCATTATCAACATTTTCATAATGGTACTTGTAGGGGCTACTTTCTAAATCAATAACATTTTTGTATTTTTGTGCTAGTGTAGTTTTTCCAGTGCCACCAAATGCTGAAATTATAACTCCTTTTTTTTCTTTCATTTTGTTCTCCGTAAATTATTGTTTGTTTAAATTATATCATAGTAGAAACCATTATGCAATATGAATAAATTTTTTTATTTATATTATGCGAAGTTATCGCAGAGCGACCGCTTGCGGTCATTGTGCAGTAACTGAACATAATTCAAATTGTAATCAATGGAAAACAAAGGTTTTCCATTGTGTAACCGTTAGGTTACTTTAAATTTTAGATATCTAAA
>JAFTVC010000016.1 GCA_017465925.1 Clostridia bacterium
GCTGGATCACCTCCTTTTAAGGAGTACTAGAAATAGTACAAACCTGTCGACGAAGTAAGTTTAACTTATGGGAAAGAGAAAGACTAAATAGAGATATTTAGCGAATAACTTGTGAATTACATAATTAAATGTTAAGATATTAAAAAGCATACCTTTATGGTGTGCTTTTTTGCTTTATATGCGAATAGAGAAGTCTAATAACAAATTTTAGTGGAATTAGAATTTATGAAAATATAATTTTGAAACATTGAATAAAGGGAAAATTTAAATTTAGAATATACAAATTTAGAAACTTAGAAACCAAAGGATTTTAGACAAATTTAGAGATGTATAGAATATGCAAATATACTAATGTAGAATAATAGAAATATAGAGTTTAAGAAAAATAACTAAATAATTAGAAAAACGATAATCATAATTAAGTAAGTAATTGTATATAAGTAAGTAGTAAATAATTAAAGAATGGACTGTGATAAGTAATGTAAAAAAATGTGGAAGAAAAAATCATTTTTTATAACAAAAGTAACATTTTTTTGTTTAATATATTAAAATAGTTTGTGTTTATTTATAAGTGTAAAGTTTAGAAATAACGAAAAATGATAAGTATAGAATTTTTGAAAATAGAATATGTATTTTATAAATTAAATGCGTTTAATGTAGTGGTGTTAGAGTAAATATATGTATATGCTTGACATAGTTAAATTTTTGAAACAAGTACAAAAGAAAGTGCGTGAGATTATAAGTCCTGATTCTGTTGTTGAAATAAGAGAGGGTACATTTAATGATTGCATTGATTTAAGAAAAGTAAAAAGCAAAAATATATTGAAGAGAATAGCGGAAAAGTAAAAAAAACTTGTCCGTTTTTTAAAGATTCTTTGGTTAACATAGGGCTATCAAGTAGTAGGTGATAGTTAATTATGCCTTCTTTATATTTTTAAATCATTTGACATTTGGTTTTTTGTTTTGTATAATGAAATTGTTATATTTGAAATTATTTTAATTTTCAAAACCTAAAATGAGGTTTGAGAGTTATGTTATTTCAACTATGACTAAAACACTTGACCCTCAAAGTGGGGCTAATTTAAAGTTTGAGAGTTATGTTATTTCAACTATGACTAAAACGGTGCAAAAGTTTCACTTGGCTCACAAGTTAGTTTGAGAGTTATGTTATTTCAACTATGACTAAAACCTATCACAAATAGTATAGCTAAGCCTTTTAGTTTGAGAGTTATGTTATTTCAACTATGACTAAAACAACAAAACAATGCGGAAGCGTGGTTAATGTTGTTTGAGAGTTATGTTATTTCAACTATGACTAAAACTGATGCAAATGGGTTTATTTTGCTTATTTAGTTTGAGAGTTATGTTATTTCAACTATGACTAAAACATTAGGAGTGATGAATGAAAGACTGGAACGGTTTGAGAGTTATGTTATTTCAACTATGACTAAAACTAATTTTGTTTGCTTAACTCTTGTGCTTGCATTGCAATGCAGTTTTTCATTAAATTGCATTTTAAAGAAATTTGCTTTTGAATGTTTACAAAATAGTTTTCGTGTGGTACAATAATTGTAGAAATAATTAGATGAGATTTATCTCCCATGTTAGGGTTTTCCCCGACGCGTTAATTATTTCTTTTTTTACTATACATTTATTTCATTATAAAAAGATTAAATACTTATTGACTTTAAAGTTTTAGTTTGTTATACTTATTCTAGAAATAGACCAGTGGTAGTTATCTACCGCCAATTGGCTATTTCTTTTTTATTAAACAAAATATTTTTGTGACTAGTAGGAAAATTTTTAATATTTAATTGTTTTTCTATTGACAAATCATTTACAATATTATACAATAAAAGTAAGAAATAGATGATGTGCGAATTAGGTTTCGAGTGGGTCTATTTCTTTTATTTTTTATTGTAATTTTTTAACATAAAATTAAAAATTATTCATTTATGAATAATGCATCTTCAACTTTTTTAAAAACTACATAAAATTTATGTGAGTAGTTATGAATAGATTTTTATTGTGTTATTAGAAATTTTTGAATTAATAAGAAATTTTATTTATTAAATTTTGAAAAAAGATTGCAAATTTCAGTTTTTTATTGTACAATGTGAGTAACCTTAATTTATTAAGGGGTCTAGCCTTTGTGTTAGTTGATGAAGAGTAGATTTGCTACTCTTATTTTTTTTTGTTTCACATTTTGCAGTGTTAGAATTTGTTTAACTTTAAATAATAAAAAAGCACCTTTGTTTAGGTGCGAGTGAAAGAAATAGGCTAGAAATTAATTTAATTTTTGTCTTAATGATTTGGGCTTTAATGCAAATAAGATTAGTATTCCTACTAAAAATATTGAACCTATTACTACTTTGTTATTTAAGAAAAATAAATTAATTTCATTATTTGATTTTTCTATTCTTTCTTCAAAATCTTCTAATATTAATGTGCTTATTGTTAAATTAGCGACATTGTTAATGCTTGATAAAAAGTTAGGGTAGTTTTCTGTTATATATAATAGATTATCATTTTTTGTGTGTGAAATGTTGTTTTTATTTTCACTTTCAATGTAACCTGTTCCGCTATGTGATAAGTTTCCGCTAAAAAATGTTGTGCATTTGATATTCTTTTTTAAGTACGCGGTATTATCCGACATTAGTCCTATATGAGTGTAAGCATAACCTTCAAAATTGGTAAGTAGGTTAATGCGTTTGTTTTGAGGCATTTCTTTTATATTGTAGTTGTTATTTGCAAAAATTTCTTTGTAACTATTTGCACTATCTCCACTATAATAATAAGTGTAATCTCCAACTCCAATGCTATCAAAGTTAAATGCCATTATAGTATTTTTTATTTCTAATGCACTTAAATTAAAAACAAAGTTTTTGCTACCATGCAGTCCAGTTTCTTCTGCTCCATAAAATACATAAATAATATTATAGGGTAGTTGAAGTTTTGTAAGTTCTTTCATTATGGCAAGCAAACATAAAACTCCGCTTCCGTTATCAAATACGCCATTTGAGTAGGTTGTTTCTCCGTTGAAGTTGTAGACATTGTCATAATGAGCACCTAAAATAACTGTTTTTGCATTATCTTTGGCACTTTTTTGTACTCCTATTACATTTTGACTTTTATTTATGCCAACTGAAAATTCGTAAATGTAACTAGTGGAAGATTTATAATAGGACAAGTTATTTTCTTGCATTTTTTGTGCAAGATATGCAGATGCAGTTTTTTCTCCACTGCTATATGCACTTCTATTGTTTCCAGCACGAGAAATAAATGTTTCCACATTATCTAATGTAATTAATTCTTGATTTGAGGTTTGAGCGAATGTTATTTGTGGTTTTGTTTCAAAAATTGGAAAACTAATTAATACTAGTGCTAAAATAAAAATTAAATATTTTTTCATTTTATTATCCTTTTAAGCAAGGGATTATTTTTTATGTTTATTTATAGTTTTGAATAATTGTAATTAAGTTAATTTTATTTTACTTTCATAGAATTTAATGTTTTTAATTTTAGTAAATATTTAACAAACAAGTCAAACTAAACAATAAGCCAAAGGCAAACTGTAATTGATATTATAGTGATATGAAATATTTTTATTGCTTTAAGCAAATTTAGTTTTGAAATTGTTTCCCCTTCAAAATAGGCGAAATCATACATTATATTAAATCCGCAAATTGTAATTAATGCAATTATGCCTAATATTAAAAATAATAGAGGTTCAAGCATTAAAAGTAGGGAAATACACGAAAATAATATCAATTCAATACTAAAAAGAAAATTATTTGCAATTAGAAATTTTTTTAGCGGTAAATCTAACACTGCATTTTGTAATTTGCTAAACATTATTTGTGCAAACATAATTAAGCAAAATATTAAAGTTCCAACACCTGCACAAGTTAAGCAAATATCAATATAATTTGTTAATGTTAGTGCGTTTAAAAATGGAATCACAAATATTATGCAAGAAATAAGCAATGCTATGCTTGAAAGAAATGCGTTTTTATTTGAAATTGATATTCTTTTAAATAAGGCAACTATTTTATTCATATTTTTATTTCCTAATTAAGAGCAGAAAATACAAAACTATAAAGTTCGTTTTCTACATTACAAAAGTTGGTTTTTGCTTTTAAATCTATTTTTTGCAATTTATCGCATAAGTCATAAAGTTTTTTAGCACCAAATAATTTGCATTGTTTTCTTGCAAGAGTTATTGCATAAGGTTTTATTTGTAGGCTATTTGCTATGTTTGCGTTGTCAACTTCCGCAGGGGTCATTGCAACTATTAATAATCTTCTAAAATATCCATACAATAAGCCTATTATTGCAATAGGGTCTTCATCTTTAAGTAAATAATTTAATGTATTTATTGCGTGTTCAGTATCTTTATTTCCTAGTGATTCTGTTAGTTCAAAAATATTATAAGAAACGTCTTTTACGCTTAATGTTTTTATCATATCTTCTGTTATAACTTTATGTTCAGTTGCATAAGCCATTAGTTTTTCTAATTCACTATAAATTTGCGTTAAATTATAATCGCAGTAGGATATTAGTACTTTTAGTGCTTCATCGCTTATTAAAAAACCTTTTGGTTTTAAATCGCTTAATACTTTTTTTCTTATCATATTTGCATCTAGTTTTTCACAATCAACTAGCGTTATGTTTTCCATTTCCTTTGTTTCGCCCTTTATGCTGATTGCTAGGCAAACTGATTTGTTTGGGTTTTTAGCGTACTCTATCAATTTTTTTCTTTTGTCCTCGTTTAATTCTATATCTTTCAGTAATATTAATCTCATTTTATCTAAAAAAGGCAAAGTTTCACAGGCTGTTAATACTTCATTAATATCTGCATTTGCATCAAATATAGATAAATTCAATTCTGGTAAACTTATTTCACAAGCAGTGGTTAAGTTCTTAATGCAAGTATCTATTAAATATCTATCTTCACCGTAAAAAATATAAACGGGTTCTATTAATTCTATTAAAGATTTCTTAAAATCAACAAATTTCATTATGTTTTCCTCTAATTAAAGTATATCATTAAATTTTGTTTTAGTAAAGTTTTTATGTCAGTAAAATTTAAATTTGTTTAAAGAAAAAAGCGTACAAGTAATGCTATTTAGTTTTATTTTGCAACTTGTACGCTATTTAAGTTTTTTTATTCTTATTTTATTATAAATTGCTTATTATTCATTATATATTTAAAGTACCCAGTTTCATCTGTGATTTGTATTAGTTTTGAAGTAGTGCCAATATCATATTCGTGCATATCTTCCATAATTATTAAATTTGTATGTATTTTCAGTAGTTGAATTAATGCACTGTTTTCATCATATAAATAATAAGGAATGTAACAATTAATTACTTTGTAGTTGGATAGGAAGTTTTTAAGTTGGGATATTTTAATATCAAAGTTATGCACAACTACTAAATGTTCTATTTTAGTTTCATTTAAATAATCCAATGTGTTGCTTGTGTTAAATAGATAACTTGATTTGCAGAAAGGATTAATTAATGTAAATTCATCATCTATTTTGAAGTAGTGCACATCATTTGCTGTATCTTTAACACTGAAACTTGTATTTTGTTCTGTTTTAGGGGTTGAAGAGTAAATACAAGAAATTATCACAGTTGTAATTAAAGCACTGCATAGAATTATTTTTGTAGTTTTCTTTATAAATAACTTATTTCTAATGACAAACATTAATATCAAATAGCATAAAATTCCTATTATGCCTATTTCGCACAGTGGCACAATTAAGTAATCAAAACTTGCAAGATAAACACTTAAATCTATAAAAATATTTAAGAAAAATGATAATGCTTGCAAATAAATATAAGGCGTAAATATTAAGGATATAAATGCGCCAATTATTATAAATGTAAATAGGAATGTAAAGATGGGAAGTAGAATTACATTTGCAATAAAGGAAATGAATGAGAAGTAACCAAAATAGTACGCCATAAAAGGTAGAGTGGTGATTTGTGTTGCGGTTGTCATAGAAAGAGTAGATTTTATAAAATCAATTTTCATAAAACTAAATAAATTATAAAGTGGTTTTGCAAATAGTGCTATGCCTAGCATACAAGCAAAACTTAAACAGAAGCCGACATTGAATAGGTCAAGCGGATTAAAAATTAAAATTATTATGCCACTTATGCCTAACGTGTTTAAGAAATCTGATTTTAAACTAGAACATAGTGCAAAGTAGGCTATTATACACATTATGCTTGCTCTTACAATACTAGGAGAAAAGTTACACAAATATGCGTAGAAAATAAGTAGAATTGCAATAATTGTTCCTGTTACATATTTATTTAAGAATCTTATTCTAGAAAGTAAGAATGCTATCATAGTAAATATAATTGTTGTGTGCAAACCACTAACTGCTAAAATATGAGCAAGTCCGCTATATTTAAATCCATCACTTACATTTTGTGAAATCATATTTTTATCGCCAAATGTTACAGCATAGGCAAGACTAGCACTTTTATAATCCATTGCATCAAAGAACGCATCTTTGACTTTTAAATGAATTTTATCTTTAATTGTTTGGTCATTTTTCAAGGTTGTTATTTCTGCATAAGTTACGCAAGAAAAGTAAATCTTGTAAGGCGTGCTAAAACTATTAAATTTGCCAAAGTCATAAATTTCTTCTTTTATTAAATAATCTTTAAAAGTTATTGTGTCGCCAGCGGTTACATTGTAAGAGTCGCCCATATAAATAATTTTAATGTCCATATTATCATAGATAATTTTATCTGCATCTTTTATTGTGCAATTTTCAAGCACAAATGAAATATAGCCAACTTCTTCATTTTGGACAGTAGGTACTTTACCAGTTATGGTGTATATTTTGTCATCATCTATTGTTATATCATTAACATAATTAAAAGTGCAAAAGCCATAAATCAAGAAGGATGAAAATATTATGATAAAAATGAAAAATAATGTTTTATATTTATTCACTATTGAATAAACTAATAAGAGTATGAAAAATGCAAAACAAATTATGCTTACATATAACTTGTCAGTAAATAAACCGTAAACTATTAATAGTGCTAAAATAATTGCTAAAAAGCAAAGAAAAGCACTTCTTTTACCGCAAATTTTATATTTTTTACTCATACAGAATAGTTATATCATAATTTGACAATTTTTACCATAGTTTTTTGCATTTTTAATGGAATTATTTGCAATTTGTTTTTTTAAAAATTTTTTGTTAAATGTATTTGTGCTAATTATTTTGTTATGGTAAAATAGAAACAAAAAAAAGGTTGTTTTAATGGATAGAAAGAAAGAGATTATTAAAGATGTTTTAATAGGTGTTGGGTTTGCTGTTATGATTGTCTTGTTTGTTATTACTTATGTTAATTATAGAGAAGTGCAAATTGCAAGCAAGGTTTATGTTAATTATGTGCCAGAAAGCATTACTGTTAATGGTGGTAGTGCGAATGATTTTGTTACTGCTGTGGATAATGCAAGGAAAAGCGTTGTAGAAATTAATGCAACTTTAAGCACAGGAACTAGTGCAGGAAGTGGAGTAATTTATGCAAGTGATGGGTCTGTAACTTACATAGTAACTAATTTTCACGTTATTGAAAATGCAACTTCGTTTAAAGTGATTTTGTATGATGGGACAACTATTGATGATGTTCAACTTGTTGGTGGAGATGAAAAACAAGATATTGCAGTTCTACTAGTCAAAGGCACTTATACAACTGTAAGTGTAAGGCAAGTGGCTGGTGATAATGCTATCAAACTAGGCGAAACTGTCTTTGCAATAGGTAATCCGCTTGGACAACTGGGCGGTAGTGTTACAAAAGGCATCATTAGTTGTTTGAATAGAGAGATTAAGGTACAAAATGAAGTTATGAATTTAATGCAAACTGATGTCGCTATTAATAGCGGAAATAGTGGTGGTGGTTTGTTTGATATAAATGGCAATTTAATTGGAATTGTTAATGCGAAAGTTAGTGCAACTGGCGTTGAAGGGATTGCTTTTGCTATTTCTATTGATAACGCAACTAGTATTGCTGATGAACTTATTGAAACGCATACGCATAGTGCTACTACTTTTGAAGTTACAAGCGTGGGATATATTGCAGGAAGAACTGAACTAGGGTTTGAAGCATCATATACAGCACTTGTTAGTGGATTTTTTGTTAGCGATACTGGGCTGTTTGTTACAAGTTGCGATACTGAACTTCAAGCGTATGCTAGTGGTTTAAGGCAATATGATAAAATTGTAAGCATTTTAAAGGGTGGCGTTGAAACTCAAATGAATAGTAATGATGTTTATTTGGACTTTATAAGCGAACTAAAAGTTGGCGATAAAATTACTTTAAATATTGTAAGAAATTCAACTAATTATTCTATTGATATTACTGTAAACCAAAAAATTTATCAAATTTAATATTTAAATTTTTGGCATTTTATCATAATAAGAAATAATGAATTTTTTATAAATCTCATCAATTAATTTTTGAATGTACTATTTAAAATGAAGCAAGAAATCACTTATTCAAAATGTTGCCTATGAAATTCATCAGCATAATTAATTGACTACAATTTTTAACATTTATTGCTTTATTAATTGATGGCTATCTGCTTTACTTTTTGCCTTTTTTGTGCTATAATGTTACTTGAAGGTGCAGTATCCTAGTCAACTTTCTTGTTAGGAAGGCGATGTAAAAGGCGTCGAAGGGCATACCTGTGAAGTTTCTTGTGCTTGCTCCGATTGCCCAAATCGGGGTGGGTGCTGGGAGTTAAGATTTTTGGGCGCATTGTAACGGCATACAATATCCGTTCCAATTATCGTGGAGACGCAGATAGGTGCGAGGCTTTTGCCTTACACTTCCTGCGCTAGAACCTGCATTGCAGTAAAATGTGTGTAGTGTAGCCTGCTTTGAGTGAAGTAGTGGGATTTGTTATAGCATTTTTGATTGACGTCATCTGTTACTAGATAAGTCTAATTCGTTTAAGCGCTTAAACTTTTAGATACTGTCTAGTGTGCGAAATAAATGCGTTTGCATTTATGTAACTATGAAATCTGCTTTGCAAAATAGGCTAATAACAATCAAAGTTGTTAAGGAAAACTTCTAGGCTGTTGCATTTGTCTGGTGCTTTGAGGATTATAGTGTGTACTAAGTGGCGATTCGGTGTGTAAACTTGTTTAAGAGGAAACTGCTTTGGTGGCGACGCCAGAGTACAAGTTTGGGAAATCCGACCGAACCTAAGACATAAGGTTTACTCATTGCATTACCTTCTAAATAGTGGGCTTTTAGTCCGCTATTTTTAAAAGGAAAATTAATTATTTGATTTGGTAGGGTAAAAAATATTTTTAAATAATGATAAAATTTTGCATCTATACGATTGAAGTTTTACTAATGAGAATTAATGCTTACAAGGAATATTCAAAAAATTGCAAAAGGTGTTAAACCTAAAAACTAACAAGGACAATAATTTATTAAATAAAAGTTGATAAACTTTTACTTGCAATCAAGTAATCTAAATTGTTGCTAAAAAAATTTTAATTTGCTAAAATTAATAAGATTCAATACAATTTTAAGTGTTTGTTAAATATTGCTGGTTATCTTTTATTGATTTATCAAACACTTATAAAACTTTTAAGGAAAAGATTTTAATTTATGGAAGAAGTTGACAATAGTTTAATTAAAGAAAATAATAAAAGAGAAAAAACGGAAAATTGTGAAAATATAAATAATTCAACTTGTAAAGATAAAGTAAATTTTGAAGTTGAAGCAGAAAAGGAAATTGATGACAAGGAAAAGAATAAGGCTAAAAAACAAAAGAGTAAGAAACAATCGTTTTTTATTAAATATTTGAGATGGCCTTTAATTGTTCTTTTTACTGCACTTTTTATTTCTTTTACATTTAGCATTTTAAGTGAAATGGCACTTGATGGGGCAACTTTATTTGTTGCGATAATAGTAATTATTATATTTATGCTGATTTCAGTTATTACTGATATTATTGGAGTGGCTATAACTGCGGTGGACTTAACGCCTTTTAGGTCAATGTCTGCTAAAAAGGTAAGCGGTGCAAAAGAGGCAATCGTATTAATTAAGAATGCTGATAAAGTTGCAAGCGTCGTTGCTGATATTCTAGGTGATATTTGTAGCATTTTAAGCGGTGCGGCAGGCGTTGTGGTTACTAACTTCTTTTTAAGTGGAGTTGTAGATAATATGCAAACTATTTTAATTGCTTCTGCTGTAAGTGCAATTATTGCAGGGGTAATTATCTTTGGAAAAGCATTAGGTAAAAAATTTGCTTTGGAGCATTGTGATGTTATAGTTTTACTTTTGGGAAAAGTAGTTAAAGTGTTTACACTTAATAAAATAGGCAATAAGAATAAAAAGGAAAAAAGGTAATAAATTTTATCAATTATTCATATTGTAGTAGAGAAATAGATATTTTGATATCTAAAAATTTCTGTTTCGTATTAATTGCTATTTGATAATGTATTAGCAGATTTATAATTTGAACTTTTTGCATATTGACATTTATTCATTATGTGATATAATTTATGTATAAAGAGATAGTGAAAACTAGGTAAATAGCAAACTATTAAAATAAAATTATAAAGGAGATTAAAAATGAGTATTAGAGGAATTAAAAGTATTAATAAAAAGCCAGTACATAAAAGTGATAGATTGGTTAAGGATGTTAATACAAATCAAAATAATAATGAAACTAGTGAAAAAGAAATGAGTAAATAAAAAGTTTTTTAAATTTAAATTGATGACTTGTTGCTGTTTTAAATGGCGACAAGTTTTTTTTTATTCAATTATTGCAAAAATGATTCTGCATTTTTATTAACAAAAAAATTAAAATAATGTTTGAAAAAGTGATAAAAAACTCTCAAATTTTGAAAAAAACGAAAAAAAAACAAAAAAATTACCAAAAAGTGTAAAAAGTACTTGACAAAAGGCGGGGGGGGGTATAATGGTAGTTAGCATTTATAAGTATCGAAGTGCTTCGCACTAAAAAGAAAAATGCTGGGGATAACAAGTTTAATATTAAAATAAAAGGAGTGAATTATGGCGGAAAAGAAGCATAGCAGATGGACATTGTTTTGGATTTGTCTAATCGTTGGGTATCTTGGTGTGCATAGATTTATGGTAGGTAAGACTGGTACTGGTATTTTATATCTTCTTACTGGCGGATTGGCTGGCATTGGATATCTAGTTGATATATTTATGCTATTATTTGGCTCATTTAGAGATAGTAATGGTAATTTGATTAGGTAACTAAACAAAGTTCTAAAATAAAAAACATATCTAGGCATTGGTTTGATTTTGTGAAATCAAATAAGTGCTTTATCCTTAAAATTAAGCAAAACATAGAAATTATAGAAGTAAATAGTGTCCACTTATTTACTTAAAAAATAGTCTTAATTATAAAATCACTTAAATCAAAGTTGAATTATTTAATTTTTAAACTTGTTATTTGTTTTGGTTTAGTTGAGTTTTATTTTAAGACTATTTTTAAAGGGGGTGTAATGGAAAAGAAACATTATTGTTTTGAAGATGCGGAAAATTGTGTACGTTGTGGCAAACCGACTTGTGAAATTTGCCAATCAATTTTTGATATTGCTGGGGAAGATGTTATTTTGTGTCCAAGTTGTGCGCTTGCTCATCAAAAAAAGATTAAAAATGAAGTAAGTAAATTAAAATCAACCTTTTTAAAGTATTGCTTTATTTTTGCTTTTTGTGCTTTGATGGTTGTTGGTATTTTAATTTACTTTTTTGCGACTTATGAAGCGGGTGAGTTTATTTTGTTTATGGTGGTTTTTGTGTATCCAATTTCCATTATTGCAACACAAATGTATTTTAAACATTTAGATGATGGTTTTGAAAGTTCAAAAACAATATCTGCATCTGGCAAACTAGGCGAATTTATTGCTGCACCTATTGTGGTTTTTACAGGAATTTTTGGTGCGTGGAAAAATTTTAAACTGATGAAGCAAGATGAGATAAAAGTGCAAAAGGCAATTCAAGAAACCATTAATATTATGAATGGCAAATATGATGATTAATAAGGGAGAAAAAATATGAGAAATAATGAAGATGATGAAATTGTGATAGAAGATAAAAAATCTAAATGTGATTGCAATGATGAGCATTATGTTACTCTTTTAGAACAATATGAAAATAAGAGAAAGAAGTTACTTTTAATTGGAGTTTTAATTATTGCAGTGCCTATTATTATTACTGCTTTATTGCAATATGTGCTTCCCGCAGATGTAAAAGAAGCATTGGGTCTAGTAATAATGGTGTGTTTAGTTGTTGGTATTGTGTTACTTGTTAAAAGGGGCAATTTAAAGAAAGAAATGCAACTAATTTGTCCTTGTTGTAATGATGCTTTTGGCGAAAAATATGATGAAGAACTTGTTGCAACTGATGGTTATGTTACTGCAACGGAAGGTTTCTTTGGACAAGTTTATATTGATGAGCATATAACAAATAAAGAGTATGATGTTTATTATGGTTGCCCTAAATGTAATCATACTTGGAAAAGAACTGAATCTAGTTACTAATTATAAGGAATAAACAATTTAGTAAGTAAAATGTTTGTTGCTAAACGCAACTGCTAGCGCACTAGCACTTCAAAGTTAAAAAACGTCGTCAGTAAATTAAAAGGAAATGCAAGAATTGTTGTAATGTTGAAGTTTCATAGTGTGAGTAATAGATATTAAATATGCTTTAATAAAATATAAAAGAGAAGGGAGTTGTTTATGGGTAGTAAAGAGTTATCGCCTATTGAAAAAATATTTTGTAGTGATTATTACGATAATATTGTACTTTACAATGCTAATGATGAGCCAGTAGAGTTTGAACAAGTTGCAATAGTTTCTTTGCGTGGTAGGGATTTTTGTATATTAAGACCTGTTATTTTGTTTGAAGGTATGGAAGAAAATGAAGCAATAGTGTTTGAAGCGGTAAGAGATGAAGATGGTGAGTTAAGATTAGATGTTGTTAAAAGCGAGCCGATAGTAGACAAGGTTTTTGATGAATATTACAAAATGCTAGAAGAAGCGATTGCAAATGATTCAAAATATGAAAATTTAGAAGATGATTAATTGAAATGACATATTTAATAGAGAATAAGTATAATTAAAATGATTTTAAGTAATAGTTTTAGATGTTAATAGAAAATTGAGATTTTTTGATTTATTTAGTAGAAGTAGTAAGTTAATTACTACTTTATTTATCTGTTAAATTGCATTGTTGTAAAATTTTTTGTAAATGTAAAAACAAAACTAGCAAGTTTAGATTTTATTGCAGCACTTGCAACAGGTGGTGTAGTATCAAAACCAACAATGGCACTTGTCGGCGAGGGTAAGTATCCAGAAGCAGTTGTACCGCTAGGTAATAGTCCACAATTTGCAAGTATGAAAAGTGAAATTGCAAATACAGTTTTGTCTGGATTAATAGCATTACAGAAAAATAATAATGCAAATGCTTCAACAGGTGAAATTATTCTTAATATAGATGGAGAGCGATTAGCGCGACTAATAATGCCAAAAATAGATAGCGAAAATAAAAGAAAAGGCGTCGCTATTCAATTAAGGGAGGTGTAATATGGCAGAAAATACAACAGGTTTAGCACTTTTAGTAATTAATGGGGTAACTAATTTACCTTCATCATTAGTGCCATCTTATGAAATTACACGAAATACAGAACGTTCGCTTGATGGTACATTGTATGTTGATTTGGTTTATCAAAAAGAAGCATTGGAAATAAATTGGGACTATTTATCAGATAGCGATTTTCAACAACTTAAATCATCAGTTAATCCAAAAGAAGTAGTGCAAATAAGTTACTTGAATAACGATGCAAAAGATTATTATGTTGAAAGTATTGATGCAACGCCTTTTATAATTGATGATGAAATTGCTTGGCAAGCAGTGCAAGTAAAAGTCGTTGAAGTGTAAGGGGGGTACTATGGAAGAAAATCAAGACGCTTATTTAAAAACAGTTAGAAGTGTAAAAGGTAAAGTGGAATTTGGCTTTTACCAAAATAGTTCTGATGATACAGCAGACCTTTCTATAATACCAGAATATTCGCAAGGAAATTGGCGTGAAAAGGTGGAAAATCAAATAGTAAGTGTAGGTTTAAAACCTAGTCATAAGTTTATAGGTCTTAACACCGCTAATAACCTGGATGGAAATCATTACTTGTATAATGGCAGTTTAAATACTGTTATTCCTAGTTGGAGTACAGTTGTGTGTAACCAAAACGGTACTTTTACTACAAACCCGCAATTTGTTTTAGATTACAATAGTTTTAGATTAATTGAGTTTATAAAAATTGTTGGCGATGAAATGCTAATGCAAGCACCTTTAAAGTATAAAATCTATTTGTATACTGATAAATCTGCAAGTCTTGAATCTAGTACTGATGAGTTAGTAGATGATGGTGCTTACTGCATTAATATGGCAACTCCAACAACTTATGATGATTCAGGTACTTATAGGGTTTATGTTTTTAGTGTTGATGTGTCTGCACAAAGTATTGATTCAGTTGTTAAGCAAACAATAAAGTTTTCTAATAAGTTTAAAACAATTAAAGCAGTTGTTGAAATTGAACAATGGAGCGAACCAAATACTACCGCTAAAATTATGAACTTAACTAATGATATGAAAGTATTGTTTGATAATTCTAAAATATCTAGCATAAATGTTCTTGAAGAAAAATGTAGCGAAGTCAATAAACTTTCTTATGGCATCACTTCAAATACTTGTCAGGTTAGCGTTAGTAATCAAGATGGAAGATTTACTAAAAATATTGACCTTTTAAAGAAAAATAGAATTGTTATTCCAAAATTAATTTGCGATGACAATGAAGTGCAAATGGGTAAGTTCTTTGCGGAAGATTGGGAAGTATCTTCAACTAGTCATTATGTAAAGTGTAAAGCGTATGATGTACTTTATAATTTGCAAAATATGTATATTTATTATGAAATGTCTTTACAAGATGGTATCTATGTAATGGATGCTAATATGTCCGTTTATAACGTTTTCAAA
>JAFTVC010000028.1 GCA_017465925.1 Clostridia bacterium
CAAGTGCTAAATTTTGTCTTTTTGTCCCTTTCATATTTTTTTACTCCTTTAATTAATCTTTTGTTCTCGTTGTTTCTTTTTTGTACTTTAACCCTTTTTACAAAAGTTAAAAATGCATTATTCATTTATGAATATTTCGCCTAATCACTCATTAATTTTAAATAGCATTATTCATAAATGAATAATCTTATTTTTGCATTGTTTTAAATAATCAAATTGAGTTAATCATTATTCATAAATGAATAATTTGTTTTTAAAGTCATTTTTTAGTGTCATTATTCATTTATGAATAATTTTACTTGTGCCTATTTTTTATTGCCATTTTTCTTTCTACTAGTAAACTACCATACTAAAAATTAAACCAGAGTAAAACATTTGTTACTAACTCAACTACTTTCTCACTCTCCCAACTTCCACGTTATATTACTACTAGATAAATATCAACTATTAGTATAATTAATTTACTACTATCTATTTTACCCCCCCCCGCCTTTTGTCAAGCATTTTAAGCACTTTTTTGAAATTTATTTAATTTTTTTTAGGTTTTAGCATTTTAATTTCACAGCACAATTTAAATTCTATTGTCTTTTTCATTTTTTATCACGCAATGCAATTTTACATCTTTAAATTTTAAATAAAAGGCAATACTAAATTGTAAGATTTTTGCTAGAAATACTTGCTTACATTATTTAGTTTTAAAAAAATTTAAAAAAATTTTAGAAATTATTAGAATTTTTTATTTTGCAATCGTATTATAAGTAGTTTTCATTAAATGGAGGATTTATGAAAAACAAGAAACTTTTCACATTTGGGCTTGTTAGTGCTTTATGCCTACCTTTTACAGCAGTAGCATTTACAGGTTGTACGAATGATGATGACTTATCTGTAAAAACAAAAGATGTTTACGCTTTATCAGCAGTTTCAAGTGTTTCTTATCTTGCTGGTCTTGAAGCAGATACGCTAGTTTTAAGTAGTGATGATAGCAACGCACAATTCTCACAACTATTAAACAGCACTGCAACAAGCAGACCTAGTACTCTAACTGACAATGATATTGCAGGCGTACAAAATTGCTTAACAATGTTTGACCAAATAATACAAAACAATGGCATTAAGCAAACAACTGCATTAAATACTGAAACTGATGCAAAAGTAAGTGATTACACATTTGTAATGAGCATTACCCTACCAAACGCAAACGGTGGCAATGACATTTTTAAAATGTATTTCAATGAAACAGAAAGCGAAACGGAAGTTGAAATTGATGATTTAAAAGAAGAAGTAGAAGTTTCAACAAGACTTGAAGGCATAATGCTTTTTGGAAATGCAGAATTTGAAGTCTATGGCGAAAAAGAAGTTGAAACAGAAGGCAATGAAACTGAAACATCTATTGAATTTACAACAAAGAGCAAAACTAATCCTGATAATTATGTAAAGGTAAGTCAGTCAGTTGAAAACAACGAAGTTGAATATGAATACGAAATTTATGAAAACGGACAAAAGGTTCAAGAAACTGAACTTGAACTTGAAACTAAAAAAGGAAAGACAGAACTTGAATTCCAATTAAAAGACAAAACAAGCGGTGCTTTGCAAGACACAACTTACAAAATTTTAAAAGGCACTAATTCAACAACTTTCAAAGTAAAATTTGAAAAGAACAATGTGCAAGATTCATTCACTATTGAATTAGTACAAAATGGTCAAAAGTTCACATATTCCAATGGTTATAGTGAAATTCTATAACAAAAAAATCCCCTAAAAGATAGTTCCCCTACTATCTAAAAAACTCCTTATAGATTATATAAATAAAATTCAAACATAAAAAAATAGGTTCTTCTAACTTTAATTTGTTTTACCCCCTAATAAAAACAAGTTTAAAGTCTACCCCCATAAAGAAGAACCTAAACAATTACTCAAACTTAAAAAAATTGTTATACAAGATAAAAACACATTAATTATAAAGCCCATCCCCATTTGGCTAAATTAATTAATGTGTTTTTTATTTTCATAAATTACCTTTTAACAAGTAAATGCACCTTGCTAAATTTATTTTTAAGACTAACGCATCATTGTTTTTACAAATTGCAATTTTTTTTAAAACATAACACTAAAATAATTATTAATACAATTATTTTCCGCATTTGCAACAATATATATTTTCTTTTTTAGGCATTACTACTACTTTTTTAGAATTTTCTTTTTCTTTTAAAACAAGCACTACCTTTTGTTTGCTTAAAATTAATGTAACTTCAAAATATTCATTTTGTAAAAACGTATTAAATCTTTCTAATGCTTCTTTTTGAGTACCTTTAATTCTACTTGACAACTTGTTAACTTTTGCTGTAAGAGATTTGATTTCATAATTTGAATAAAATTCTTCTACCTTACTATTAACAAAATTATTTGCACTTTCAACCATTACATTTTCAATTTTATTAGATGTAAATATGCTTGATTCACTCAACTTACGACTAATTATGCTTTTTATTTGTTCTAATATTTTATTTTTAGCATCTTCAAGAGTACTACAATTAGCATAAAGTATCATTATATTGTCCAACTCATCAACATTAATATTATCAAATTTTGATTGCATTTCAATAACAACATTATTTTTTATTTCATTATATTCCACAACCATCAAAGTATAAATTTGCTCAATAATTTGCTCCCTACTTACTGACAACAAGTTTAAATCATTTTTAAAACTCACAATTTTCTCCCAAGAATTTATATCTTTCTAAATTTTAGCATAAAGAGCATACAATGTCAATATGCAACATAACCAACGACTTCAACTAGCATTAACTAATACAAAATGTTGCATACAATGGTACTGATTTTATACCGTTTTCAAAGCCAAAATTCTTGCTTGAAATTCTAATGACATAAACTGGTTTAAATTTCTTTGCGTACTCGCCTAGACTCCTTGACCTTATATTATCACTTGACTTAACTTCAATAGGTATAATATCTTTGCCAATTCTAACTATAAAATCTATTTCCGCTTGATTGTTGCTAGTCCAATAATATGCATTAAAATTATTGCAAATAAGTTGATTATTAACATAATTTTCTGTTAAACCACCTTTAAAATCAGTAATTTCTGCATTATCAAATAATATGTCATCTATTAAAATATCTTGACTAGCACAACAAAGACCAACATCGTTCATATAAAATTTAAAATCGTCAATAGATTTATAGGCATTTAATGGTACTTTAATTTGCTCAACTCTAAATAATTGACCAGCAATACCCGCCAAACTTAACCATTCAATAGCATTCGCAAATTCACTTGCTCGTCCGCCACTTTTTAACGCTGAATATTTAAATTTCTTGTTTTGCTTTGCTAATTGAGTACTAACGTTTTTATAAACTAATCTAGTTTTAGGAATTTCGCTTTCCTTGTTATATTTTCCCATATCATCAAAATAAGCATCTAATATATTTTGTTGCTTAATTTTGATAATTTCATAATTCTTATGCTTTAAAAATTCTCCAACAACATCTGGCATTCCCCCTACAAACAAATAATTTTTATAATATTCTAATGCTCTTTCGTGAAAACCATTTTCTAATGCAGTATTTTGATTATAACAATTCTTAATTTGTTCAATTAAAAAATCCTCATTGTTTGCCATTAAAAATTCTTCAAAATCCATAGGATACATATTTAAAAACTCCACTTTACCAACTGGAAATGAAAACTTTTGCCTATGCACAGAAACCCCTAAAAGCGAACCCATTGCAATAATATGAAAATTATTTGCTTCTTCGCAAAAATATTTTAGTGAAGTTAATGCTTCTGGACAAGCCTGAATTTCATCAAAAATGATAAGCGTATTTTGAGGCATTATTTCCTTACGCTTATAATTTGCTAACTTTTTAATTATCATTATTGGTTCTAAATTATTGAAAAATTCTTTTAAATTTCCATCCTTTTCAAAATTGCAATAAACAACATTTGCATATTCCCTTTCTCCAAATATATTTACAATATAAGTTTTGCCAACTTGTCTTGCTCCTTGCAATATTAAAGGTTTTCTATCAGTTGATGCTTTCCAATTTAATAAATCATTATAAATTTTTCTTTCCATAACTAACTCCTTGCAACTATCATAACATAAAAAAATGTGAAAATCAATAGAAATTCACACTTTTTGGCACTTAAATTTTGTCAAAATTTACATTTTTTGGCACTTAACAGATAATATCGTAAGTTAGTAGAAAGCGGAACGCAGTTCCATTTTCTAATAACTGATGATATTTCAAACGAGAAGCAAAGAAAAATTTATTTTTCTTTGAAAATCGTATGATTTTTGTTGTGATAAATTTATTTATTACAACAACTTCTCATAGTTTATATTATAGGAAGTTGTCGTTAAATAGAAAATAGTTTATAACGAGGAAGTTGGGAGAGCGGGAATGCTTGCATTCACATTTGACTGACTGACGAAGTTTCAAAC
>JAFTVC010000017.1 GCA_017465925.1 Clostridia bacterium
CAGCAACTTTAATCAGCAACTTTAATCAGCAACTTTAATCAGCAACTTTAATCAGCAACTTTAATCAGCAACTTTAATCAGCAACTTTAATCAGCAACTTTAATCAGCAACTTTAATCAGCAACTTTAATCAGCAAAAAATTGCATTGCTAGTGCTTACGCAACTAGCAATACAATTTTGTCTACGAATAGTAGACAACACATTTTTAAAAACTAAAATTTCAATTTTTATTTAAAAGCAAATGAAAAAATATTTATAAAAAAATGCAAGAAAAAAGGCGAACATAAAAACTCGCCTTTTTAAAATTGAAAATTAATTTAATAAGTTATCAAATTTTTCGTGATATCTTATTTTAGCCTTTTCAATAGTAGTTCTAGCAATATCAACGCCTTCAATTTCCTTAACTTCTGTAACTTTATCTTCCAAACTCTTATAAACCTTTAAGAAATGCACCATTTCATCAAGAGCGTGTTTAGGAAGAGCATCAATATCTTGGTAAGTGCTATAAAGTGGGTCTTTATAAGGGATAGCGATAATTTTTTCATCATAATCGCCATCATCAATCATAGCAACAACGCCAAGCGGATAGCATCTAACCATAGTGAAAGGGTCAATAGTTTCGCTACAAAGCACTAAAACATCTAATGGGTCGCCATCTTCTGAAAGTGTTTTAGGGATAAAGCCATAGTTAGCAGGATATTGAGTACTAGTAGATAAGATTCTGTCAAGAATCATAATACCAGTTTCCTTATCCATTTCATATTTTTTCTTACTACCCTTTGGGATTTCAATAACGGCAATAAAGTCGTTAGGCATAACTCTATCATCATTTAAGCCGTGCCAAATATTTTTCATTAAAAAATCCATAAATTAAACTCCTTTAAATTGATATTAGCAAGATAAGTAAAATTAAAATTCAATTATGCAAACACAAACCAATTCAAACGACACAAAAAATTCAACAAAGAAAGAATATGTAACGCCATTTAAAATATTTATAAAGTTGAATAATAGCAACAAAACTAAAAAATAATTTTACTCAAATTGTCTACAACAAACTATTATAGCAAATATAAAGCAAAAAAGCAATATTTATAAATTAAAATTTAAAAAAAATAAAGTAAAATTCATCTTGTAAAGCAAGAAAAGTAGACAATAAAAGCAATTCTATTAATTATATTTGCAGTAAATAAAAAAAATAAAAAATTTAAGTAAAATTTGATATTGACTTTTAAATTTCTATGTGCTAAAATGTTGGTAAATTAAGGAGTTGCTTATGAAGAAGTTTTTGATATGTTTAGTTTTCCTAATTAGTTTTGCCACTCTTTCCAGTGCGTTTTTAGTAGCAGGTGGATTTGATGGCAATAAAAAGATGCTTAAAGCGGAAACATTTTCCTTTAAAGAACTAACCAAAGAAGAAAAAGAACTAGTTGAAGCAGAACTTGATAACATAGTTTCTAATAAAGGCAAAAACGATGTAATTTTTGATATTGTCCTATTTGAAACAAGTGATTTTGAAGGGTACTTCAAAGAAAGCAGAATTAACTATTTGCAATCTTTGTTTAATGATAACGACAACTCAAATTATGATTTCAGCGTACACGAATATTTTGAAAGCATAACTTATGGTCAAGTAAGCATATATGCAAACTTTTATCTTTATAAAGATAGCAAGCCACGCTCTTACTACGAACCATCACTTCAAAATAACGCTATTAATGAATATGCAACTTATACAAGAGCGAAATTGAAAGCAGAAACAATATCAAAGGAGTATGGAAGCGGAAATGCACAAATGATAATATTCCCCGGACTAGAACCTGATAGTAACGAAAATAGATTATGGGCACACGCAACTTTGGATGCTTCATTTGTTTCATTAACTTATGGAGCATGCGATATAGGAACAATATGCCACGAAATCCTACACACATTTGGACTACCCGACTATTATACACATACAGATTCTAATACTCCGGTAGATAGTTGGGACATTTTAGCAAATAGCACAGACCTATCAAACACACTAATGTACAACAAACTTAATGTAGGCTGGGTAGACATTTCAAATTACAACGACAACGAAGCGACTGAAATAGAAACAATAACAGAAAGTGGAAGATACACACTGCACCCTACGGCAGAAAATAACGGAACGCTAGCATACAAGTTTGGAATGAAACAAGGGAATGAGAAAGTCTACTTTATGGTAGAATACAGAGTAGAACAAGATGATATTGATACATTTTTATATCAAGATGGACTAGTAGTTTACAGAGTAAATGAAAATTATAAAAAGTGTGGGAATGTAACTGCAAGTTATGAAACAAATGAACTATATGTTTATAGGAAATATGACTCATCAAGCCCAGATGATTTTGGACTAAACGAAGGCGATACTTGCGGAAAACTAACAAATGAATATTATCATCTTTATTATGAAGATGATACAGTAGCAAAATTTATAATAGATAATATAGAAGAAAATGCAGATGGCACAATAAGTTTTGACTTTACAAATTTACAAAATGTTAATGTGGTTGCTGGAAAAGTTATAAATGATTATAAATCAGTAGCAAATGCAATAGTAAGCGTAAATGGTGTAGAAAGGACAACAACAAATGCAGATGGCGAATTTATAATAGAAAACTTCAATGTAAGCAATGTAATAAGCGTAAGAGATAGCAAAGGCGAACTAACATTTTTGCCAGTTACAGCAGAACCAAATACTTATAATTTAAAGATTTATGCAAAACAAGAAAAGAATTTAAAAATAATTGTTAGAGAAGGCAAAGCGGACAACATCTACACTATTTACAAACAAAACGGAAGTAACTGGATTTATATAGGAAAATTTGCTGGTGATGAAGATTTCTATCTTACAGCCTATTCTGGTGAAAAGTATAAAGTAGATGGATATTGTGTAGATAACAAGGAATTTACAGTTGGACTAAATACAATAATAAGCATTACACAAATACCACCATCAAAACAAGAAGAAAGCAAGAGTGCATCTCAAAAAATAGTAGATACAATTACAAACATTCCAAATAAAATTGCAAATGCGTTAGGAAATGCATACAACAGTTTAAAAGAAAGCATAGGAAACGCTTTTACTCAACTGGGCAATTTATTTGACTAAATAATTTAAATAATAAAAGCAATTTAAAAAGCAAACCTATAAAAAAGTAAACATTTTAGGAAGTAAAAAGTTTGTTGCTAATCGCAACTCTAATGCTAATGTACTAGCACTTCTTCTAGTTTCAAAGTACTACTAAAAAAATTAAAAGGCGAATAATTATGGTTAAATTTAAAGATAAAAAACTATCAAAAAAAGAAAGAAAGTTGCAAGAAAAATTAAAAGCAGAACTTATCTATAATAATTTAAGCGATGAAGAAAAACAAATGATAGATGTTTATTCAAAAGAACAAAAGTACATAAGTTACGCACAATATGGTATTTTAGGGATAATGACAGCAGTTGCACTATATCATGGTAACGACTTGTTAAATGGCTGTTTCTACGACACAACACTAACTGCATTTCAAAATCTTCAATACATAATGGCAGTAAGTGTAGAATCTGTCTTTACAGAAACTCAAACAACAGTTGGTAGAATTATAAGCATATTAATCCCTTTCAGTTTGAGTTCAAAACTAGATAACAATATTAAAATTTTAAAAACTAGAAAAAACAACATATTAGGGATTGAAGCAAAGAAGAGTGCAACAGAAAAATTCTTTGAGTACTTGGCAAAACGCAATTTAAGAATTCAAGAAAACCAAACGCAAAACACACAAAGCAATAATCAAGCAAGCATAATAAACGTGCAAGAAGATGAAGAAGAATTAATAGTACACTAAAATAAAATTGTTATTATGTTAGAGTAAAACCAAATTCGTGAAACTATAAAAAGTTGCAAAATTAAAAAAAGCATTATTCATTTTTGAATAATGCTTTTTATCTACGCCCTATCCTTTTTTAAATACTTTATTAAATAAATGTAAATTAAGCATTTAAAATTAATTTTAAGTATTATAAACCGAAACAAAGTCAACTACAAGACCATTTTTGCTTCTTGTAACAGATTTGCCTAGTCCTGCAACCCTATCATGTTGAATTACAATATCTTCACTAAATTTAGGAATAATGATTCCATTTATATCCTTAACTACAATAGTATAAGGCATTTTAACAATGCTAGCAAAGACAAGTTTTTCGCCATTATCCTTATGCAAACTAGTTATTTTGATGCCCTTTCTTGCTCTTTTAGAAAGTTCTTCGCCAAGTGAAGCAATAATAGTTCTCTTTGCATAAGCCTTATCAGTTACAGTAATAATTTCGCCCTCATCATTTGCAAGAGAAGCAAAGACAACATAATCGCCATCATTCAATTCAATCGCCTTAACCCCTTGCGAAACTCTACCAATAGGTTTAACATCACTAATTTCAGCAGAAAGCACCATTCCTTGTGCAGTAACTAAAATCATTCTATCAAGACCATTTTGTTCTAAACAAGCACTTACAACTTCGTCGCCATCTTTTAATGCTATTGCATCAAATTGAGGTTTACCAATATTATAATCGCCTAATTTAGAACACTTAACTGTTCCATCTTTTGTAAACAAGTACAATAATTGATTTTTAGGTAAAGTATTATAAGCACCAATAAAGACAGCCTTTTCATTGTGTTCAAGAGGCAATAATTTACCAAGTAAAGTTCCCTTATCTTTAAATTTGCATTCATCAATATTCATAATAGGCAACTTAAAGCAGTTACCAAAGTTAGTAATAATGTAAGCAGTTTTATCACTACTACCTTCGCAAAGTAAAGTATGGACTTCATTTAAAGTACCATTATCATTAAATTCCTTTTGAGCCATACTGTAATTTTTCTTTGGAATAGCCTTAATGAAACCATTAGCACTAATAGCAAGAACAACATCTTTAACAATTTGAACTTCTGGTTCGTTCTCAATTTCAACAAGTTCTTTTTCGCTCTTAATCTTGCTCCTTCTACCGCCCTTAAAGGCACGCTTAACTTGCCCCAATTCTTCCTTAACAACTTGTAACTGTCTTTTAGGACTTGCGACAATTTCACTTAAATACTTAATTCTCTCTTTCAACTCTTTCAATTCTTGCTCAATCTTAAAACTTTCCAAATTAGTAAGTTTTGCAAGACGCATATCAAGAATTGCTTGTGCTTGCTTTTCGCTGAAATTAAACTTTGCTTTAAGTCTAACTTTCGCCTCTGTTGTATTAGGACTACTTTTAATAATCTTAATAATAGCATCAATATTTTTTATTGCAATTAAAAGACCTTCTAAAATATGTGCCCTTTCCTTTGCAATGTCTAAATCATATTTAGTACGTCTTAAAATAACCCCTTGCCTATAAGTAATGTAATATTTAAGCATTTCAATGACGCCCATTTGTTTAGGCTTACCATCAGCAATAGCAACCATATTAAAATTAAATTGAGTTTGCAAATTTGTATATTTGTAAAGATAAGCAAGTATTGGTTGTGGGTCAACTTCCTTTTTAAGTTTGATAACGGCACGCATACCGTTTCTGTCGCTTTCATCACGAATTTCAGCAATGCCCGCTAAATTACTTTTGCCCTTATCTTCTTTAAGTTCCGCAATTTTTGCAAGTAGCATAGCCTTATTAACCTGATAAGGAAGTTCAGTAATAACAATAGTCTTTTTATCGCCTTCGGTTTCAATATTGATTTTAGACCTAATAGTAATTTTGCCCTTACCAGTTTCGTACGCTTGCTTTAACTCTTCTCCGCCAATCAAGTAACCGCCAGTTGGGAAATCTGGTGCTGGCATAACCTTCATAACTTCATCTAACTTCGCCTTTGGTTTATCAATTAGTAAAGTGCAGGCATCAATAACTTCATTTAAATTATGCGTAGGGATATTAGTTGCAAGACCAACAGCAATTCCCATACTGCCATTTACTAAAAGATTTGGAAAACCAGCAGGCAACATATCAGGTTCTTTTAATGTGTCATCAAAGTTGAAACTCCAACTAACTGTGTTCTTCTCTAAATCTTTCAAAAGTTCCATAGCAAGCGGAGTAAGCCTTGCTTCTGTGTAACGCATCGCAGCAGCACTATCCCCATCAACCGAACCAAAGTTACCGTGCCCTTCTACAAGAGTTTCACGCATATTAAAGTTTTGTGCCATTCTAACCATAGCATCATAAACAGAACTATCACCGTGTGGGTGATACTTTCCTAAACAGTCCCCTACAATTCTCGCACTCTTCCTAAAAGGTTTGTCAGGAGTAATCCCCAAATCAAGCATAGTGTACAAAATACGCCTTTGAACTGGTTTCAAACCATCTTCAACCCTTGGCAATGCCCTATCTAAAATTACATGCTCACTATATGGAATCATAGAATTATGCAAAACATGCTCAACACTTTCAGTTAAAATGTTGTCATCAAAAAGCCCGCCAGAACTTTTAAGCCCCTTGCTTAACTTTTCATCAGTTTCTTCATCTATTAAAGTTAATTGTTCATTATCGTTTTTATCTTTCATAAATTTATCCTATTTTTAGCCTATTATTTTTTTAAATTCTAATCAAAAGAATTAATAATTTGAAAATATATATTTATTTAATTGCAAGAAATTGTTTTACAACAACCATTACCGCTAACTTGTTAGCACTTCTTGAATTTTTTAAAGTTGATTTAATAATGATAATTTTTTATTAAAACCACATTAATTATCCGCATTTTTAGCGTTTGTTTTTACCTTTTTGTTGCATTATTCATAAATGAATAATTAGTCCACTAATAAATTACTTTTATCAATGTAAATTGCATTATTCATAAATGAATAATCACTAGTAGACAATAATTGTTTTTATTTTCAATTATTCACTAATTAATAATTATTGCATAGTAACAACCTTTTTATTTTGCATTATTCATAAATGAATAATTTTCATTTTATTTTTTTATTTCTCTTTCCATTTATTGTTTTTGAATAATTATTATTTTGCATCATTACTATTTTATAAATTCTAAAAACTTAAATCTAATTATTTTTTAACATCATCAAGCAAATCTTTTTTATTAAAATCTGCATATTTAGCAATGTAAGCCTTTCTTGCATCAGCATTATCGCCCATCAAGATAGTAATCATTCTTTCCGCTTCCGCACCATCTTCAAGGTCAACTCTAACCAAAGTTCTATGTTTAGGGTCAATAGTAGTTTCCCATAATTGTTCAGGATTCATTTCGCCCAGTCCCTTGTACCTTTGAATTTGATAACCTTTTCCAATTCTAGCAATAGCATCTGGCAATTCCTTATCGCTATAAACATATTCAATTTCCTTGCCCTTTGAAACCTTATAAAGCGGAGGCATACCTATGTAAATATGTCCATTTGTTATAAGTTCTTTCATATATCTAAAAAAGAAAGTCAATAAAATTGCTCTAATATGAGCGCCATCTTGGTCAGCATCGCTCAAAATTATAATCTTATGATATTTCAAACTTTTTAGGTCAATATCGCCAACGCCACAGCCCAGTGCAGAAATTAACGTTCTTATTTCTTCGTTTTGAAGTACTTGGTCAAGCCTTTTCTTTTCAGCATTCAAAGGTTTACCTTTAAGAGGCAAAATTGCTTGATAATATCTATCCCTTGCTTGCTTGGCACTTCCGCCCGCTGAATCCCCCTCAACAATAAACAATTCGTTAAGTTCCGCTTTTCTGCCAGTACAAGCGGATAACTTACCAACCAAATTCGTACTATCAATGCTATTTTTAGCCCTTGTAAGTTCCTTTGCCTTTCTTGCCGCCTCTCTTGCCTTTGAAGCACCTTTTGCCTTTCCAACAATAGTTTCAATCGCTTTAAGAAATTCTTTGCGTGCAAGTAGCCTAGTTAATTCATTTATAACAATAGTTTCAACTTCCGCTTTCGCCTCTGGATTACCCAGTTTAGTTTTAGTTTGTCCTTCAAATTGCACATTTTTCATTTTTATAGAAAGAATAGCAGTTAAACCTTCCTTATAATCATCACTAATTAAGTTCTGCTCTTTTTCCTTAATAAAATTATTCTTTCTACCAAGTTCATTCATAACTTTTGTTAGTGCAATTCTAAAACCATTTTCGTGAGTTCCCCCCTCTGTCGTTGGAATGTTATTTACATAAGAGAAAACGCTATCAGTGTAAGAATCAGTGTAAGAAATAGCAAGTTCAAGTTTTACAATTTCACTTTGCCCTTCAATATAAAGCACAGGTTGAAATAATGAAATTTTATCAGTATTAATGTACTTGACAAAATCAGCAAGCCCACCATCATATTTATAAACTTCACTTTGCCCAGTTTTTTCACAATTTAAGATAATCTCAATGCCCTTATTCAAAAAAGCAAGTTCCTTTAATCTCTTTGCAACTGTATCATATTCAAAAGTCGCATCTTTAAAAACTTCGCTATCAGGCAAGAAGTGGACAAAAGTACCATTTTTGCTTGTCGCGCCAACCTGCTTTAATGGCGAAACGCAAACCCCACTGTGTTGCTTGCCCTTTTTGTCAATAACGCTTTCAAATCTAGCAAAATATTCCTTTCCATCTTTAAAAACAGTAACTTCGCACCATTTACTCAAAGCATTTGTAACCGAAGCACCAACGCCGTGCAAACCGCCACTGTAACTATAATTTTCATTGTTAAACTTACCGCCAGCGTGAAGTTGCGTGAAAACCACTTCAACTCCGCTCTTCTTTAATTCTGGGTGAATATCAACAGGAACGCCACGCCCATTATCTTCAACAGATGCACTGCCATCTTTATAAAGATTAACCACAACTTTATTCGCAAACCCATTAGATGCCTCATCAATAGCATTATCTACAATTTCCCAAAGTAAATGATGAAGTCCCTTAACGCCAGTAGTACCAATGTACATTCCGGGACGAAGCCTAACAGCATCTAACCCTTCTAAAACTAAAATATCTTCCGAACGATATGACTTTGTCATAACAAACACCTCAATTAAATAAAATTTGAAAGCAAATCATAAACAAGTAAAATATCCGCCATTAACAAAAGTTTTACTTCTAACGCATTAACTCTACTTCACGCTTAAATTACCAAAGTTTAGAAATAAAAACTACTTCCGCATTTTTCTAACTTCAATAAAAGAATTTACTTTCTTTTTCTAAAAATATTTTATCACAAAATGAAAAATATTCCAACTAAAATCAACTCATTTTCCTTTAATAATCTAGCAAAAATTCAAATTATGCAATTTAATTTTAAATTTGCTAGTAAAATTAAAATTATAAACAACTAAATCGCATCTACCATCAAATATTATTTAAGGACTAAAAACAAGTAAAATAACATATAAATTAAATTTCAAGTAAATCATCAATATTACAACCCAATATGCGAGATAATTTATAAAGAGTTTCTGCTTTTGCCTTATTAATATCATTTTTCCTTTGTTCATACATTTGAATTGAACGCAAATCAACCCCTGACAAATTAGCCAGTTCGTTTTGTGATAAACCCATTGCAGACCTAATTTTTTTTAAATTTGTTATTTGCTCTTTTTGAAAGTAGCAAGATGCAATATCAAAAAACTTTGTTTTGTCCGCTTCGTGCAAAGTTGGATACAAATTTAGAACTTCACAAATATTAATTGCATTATTTATTTTATAAAATGAGTAGCCAGTTTTATGTTGAAATTGTGCAATTATCCAACCAGCCCAGTAATATTTATCTTTATCTATATTTTGCTTACTTTCAATTATTGCACCTTCAAAAATTTCATTAAAATAATCTATTGCAGAACAACTTAAATACTTTGGATTTCCTTTTTCTATTTGCTTTGCGACATTTGAATTTACAAAAGTATTCCAAGCAACTTCTTCATTAATTCCGCTATCAACCGCATACTCCAACATTGTGCCTAAATTTTCTGCGACATAAGGCAAATATAATTCACTATAAGATTTAATTAGTATCACTACTTTAACCCCCTTCTTATAATATCTATTAAAAACACATCATCAGCCAAAGAATGCTTTTTTAAATTGCCTTGTAAATATTCTCTTCTTGCTTTCTCATCTCTGGACTTTCTTTTTGCATAATATTCAAGCCTGTCAGCAGTTTCAAAACCTTCAAAAACTATTTTACTAAACGCATCTTCACTAATAATAACAATTTGCTTTCCTAATTGCCCTAATTCCATTGCTTGACTTAATTGTCTAACCGAAATTGAATTATTTACAAAATCTCTTGCAAAACTAAAATATGAATCATCAGCCCTATAACCAATTACAATGTCATATTTTTCAACATCAATATAATAATTTTCAATTAAATAACTTTTGCCTTGCATCGCTATGTCATTAGTCAAATCAAAACTTCTATGCTTTAAAAGAATAGCCATCCAATTTAAAATAGAATAATTATCAGCCGTTAAATCTAAAATTTTTAGCCCACTTATATTTATTGAATATTTATTTGCAAACCCATTTGTTTCATTATTACTACAAGCCCATTCTTTTGCAAGTTCCAAACTTTCAGTGCAGTAAAAACCAAAACCGTAGTCATTGTGTGCCTTACCGCCCCTAAAAATAGGTTTTTGTATAATATCCTTTGAACCGTGATAAATAATTAACTTTGTCATAAGCCCCCCTAAAAATTTTTATTAAATTGTAATATTTCTTAATTTCACCCTAATTATAACATTGTAATGATATAATTGTCAACCATTTAAAGCAAATTTATATCATTGCAATGATAGTTTTTAATGAATCAAAACTAAATTATCTCATTTTCCAAAATATTTTTCATTATTTTTGCATAGAATAATTAAATAAAAGGAAAGAAAGGAAAATGCAAAAAATTGTTCTTTGTGGCGGTGGTACTTTGGGACACTTTACGCCAAACATTGCTATTTTTGAAAAATTAAATAGTGATTATGATTTTATTTACATAGGAACAAAAGATGGAATGGAAAAAGAAAAGGCAAAATTACTAATGCCCTACAAGGAAGTTGAAACTTGTAAACTAATTAGAAGTTTTACATTAAAAAACCTAGCAATTCCATTCAAACTATTTAAGGGAATAAGGGAAGCGAAGAAGATATTAAAGCAAGAAAAGCCAGCCCTTATTTTTAGCAAAGGTGGATTTGCATCAATCCCAGTAGTAATTGCAGGAAAGGCACTAAAAATTCCTTGCATAACGCACGAAAGTGATTTAAGTTTAGGACTTGCAAACAAACTAATTGCAAAGAAATGCAAATTTGTATGCACAAGTTTTGAAGAAACAGCAAAGAACTTAAAGAATGGCATTTACACAGGAACGCCAATAAGAGAACAAATATTTAAAGGCAAAGCAAGTACAGTAATAGATAAATTCAATTTAGATAAAAACAAAAAAACTATTGTAGTAATAGGCGGAAGTTTAGGAAGTGAAAATATTAATAAAGTAGTTAGAGAATCCCTGCCCTATTTAAAAAACGAACAAATATTACATATAACAGGAAAAGGCAAACAAGACAAAAAAGTTACCGCCCCCAATTATCATCAAATAGAATATGCAGAAAATATAGAAGATTATTTCGCCCTAGCAGATTTAGTTATAACTCGTGGTGGAAGCAACACATTATTTGAACTACTAGCCCTTAAAAAAACAATGCTAATAATTCCACTAGGTACAAATGTGAGTCGTGGCGACCAAATACAAAACGCAAACGAATTTAAAAAGCGTTCTTTTGCAAATGTGCTATTTGAAGAAAACCTAAATGCACAAACGCTAGTTAAAGAAATAAAAGAAACAATAAACAGCACAAAAACTTTTATTGCAAATATAGAGCAAAAAAGCAAAAATGGTACTGAAATAGTTTGCAATTTAATAAAAGAAACAATAAAAACAACCGCTAAAAACACTTAAAAAAGGCAAGTTTAAACAAATAACTTTAAACATTAAAATGCTATCAAAACGAATTAATTAATCCAAAAAGAAGAATTCAATTCTTAAATATAAAACAAATTTCAAATTTTAATAATCAATAAAATTTAAACTAATAAAAAGAAAAAATGGCAATTCAATTTGCCATTTTATTTTTAAATTTCACGCTCCAATTGAAAATAACTTTTTTTATCTAAATTAACATAATTAAAATCATTGTCGTAATCACTGCCTAAATTGCTATCAAATCTTTGCTTTGCATAAATAGTTGGATAACTCAATTTGCAATCGCCTTTATTTTTCATTTTTAAATCTTGCACCTTAATAATATGCAACAATTCTTTAATGGCCTCAACTGGAAGCAAATTATTTTTAGCAAGGTAAAATTTACTTTCAAGAAAATTATCAATTTCTCTTTCAATATTCCCAGCAAAAGATAAATCATTCAAACTCACATTTGCCCTATAAACATTAACATCATAAGTTGGGTCAACATAAATTGAGCCAGCATCAAAGTCAACTCTTAAAATTACGTGATTGATAGATTTATCAGGTAATTTCTTACTTCTATTTTCTTGCAATTCTTGTAAAGAGCCAGCCATAACCGCTATATGATAATTTTTTATGCCAACTTTATTTAATAGATAATGCAAAAATTTACAATAGCCCGCACAAATAACAGTAAAGTCTGCTGATAACGCACCAAAAGTATTTGAAGAATTATAGCCCTTTCCTAGCATAAGAAGATTATCAAGATAATTAGCAGAGCCAATTATATCTTTTGCAACCAAAACAACTTTCTTACGTTGACCATTTTTGATAGTTTCCCTATTGTATTTAAAATTTGAAATTAAAAACAAATAAATCTTTGCAAACGCTTCAAAATCAGTATCATTTTTATTAATTCCGCAACCTTTAATAATTGCAGTAATTTTTTTATCATAAATTTCCATTTGTTTAGCACTATATTCGTTATAAGCTTGGTCCATAGTTTCGCCAGTAAAGACTAAATCATCAAAAACTGCTTTAAATTTATCATTTTTCAAATCTTTTTCAAGAATTTTAATAACTTCTGGATAAAGACCAATACTAAAAACAAACTTTTTCAATTTGTTTTCACCCTTGTAATTTGCCCTAATAATTTCAGCAACTCGCCACGCATCAAAATCACACTCTGGATTATTAGCATAAATTTTTAATTCTTTTAAGTTTCCTAAATTCTTTGGCAAACTAATTCTTGTCAAATTTAAGTTGTTGATTAATGAAAGACTTTCCAATTCTTCCCTATATAAACAATAATAATAAATAAAAGGCAAATTTAATATTGAAAGTTTTTTTAGTGTGCTACAATGGTGCATAAAGTCATTATTAAAAGCAACCATTCTATCTTCTTCATTAATAGCAAAATTGTTTGCTTTAAAAGCCATTCTTAAAGTAACATCTTCAACATTTTTAGGAAAAGTAGGAGAATTTAAAATATCAATAGATGAAGAAGCAATTTGCAATTTTTTTAAGCCATTTAATAAATTTATTTTATCTAATAATTGATTAGTTTTATAACTAAAAGGAATTGTAATTTGCTTTAAATTTTTACAGTACTCAATAATTCCAACATCTAAACTAGAAAAAATCAAATTTAAACTTTCAACCTTTGATAAAATGCCTGCATAATCTTTAAAATCAGCAACTGTAACAACGCCACTACTTTTAACATAACTTTCATAAGTTCCAATTTTTAGTTTAAACTTATCTAAACCCTTAATTTTTACAAACTGTTCTACTACTTTTAATTCTTCTATTGTTTCAATATTGATTGTTCCATCTTGTAATATTTTCATAAAATTTCTTCCTTGTAACTCTTAATTAATTTTCTTCCTTGTATTTCTTAATAAAATTCTTCCTTGTAACCCTTAATAAATTTGTCATTTATTCTTAAATTTGAGAAATAATCTATTTCACAAATAAAAACGCCTACTACTTAACAAAAACCTTACTTCTTATGCACTAGCACTAGTATTTAAATATCTTTATCTCTTTCAAAATAAGATTTCTTATCAAGACTAATATAATCGTACTCATTTTCAAACCCGTCAGGCAAATTGCAATTTCCTAGTTTTGTTGAATATTTTATTTCAAGTGGCATTTTATAAGCATTCCCATTTAACATATTCGCCTTTTCTTGAATAAGAACTGCCAAAAGTTCAATAACAGCATCATCACAAAGTTTTTGCTTTTCTTGCCTATAAAACTTACCCTTCAAGAAATCGTCATATTTTTCATCAAAATCGCCAGTTGCAAAAGAAAATTTATGCAAAGATTTATTTTTTGCCATTTTCTTCGCATCAGCAGTTGGGTCAACCATAAGCGAACCAGTTTCAAAGTCAACCCTTAAAACCATGTGATTAGTATTTTTTTTATCCCACGCTTTTTGCTTACTATCATTTACAGAGTCAATATTACCAGCAAAAACAGAAAAAACTTGACTATCAATGCCAACCTTATTAAGCAAATATGATAAAAATCTTGAAAACCCAGCACAAACAACTAAAAATTCAGTATTAAAAGCACCAAAAGTAGTACTAGTGTTGTAACCCTTGCCCAGCATTGCATATTTATCAACACTATTAAAACTACCAGCAATTTCTTTTGCAATAATTCCTATTTTATCTCTTTGTCCAACTTCAAAAGTCTTATGATTATAACTTAAATTTGAAACGACAAAAAGATAAAGTTTTGCAAACGCCTCAAAATCAGTATCAGTAGTCCTAACCCCGCAACCTTTAATGACTGCCAACGCCTTTTTATCGTAGTTCTCCATTTGTTTAGCATTAAGTTCATTATAAGTATGGTCAAGCATTTCGCCAGTAAAGACTAAATTATCAAAAACTGCTTTAAATTTAGGATTTTTTAAATCATTTTCAAGAATTTTAACCACTCGCGGATAAAGTGCAATATCAAAAACAAATTTATTTAACTTGTTTTCCCCTTTAAAAGTCGCCCTTATAATCTCTGCAACTCGCCAAGCATCAAAATTGCAATCTGGATTATTACCATAAATTTTCAACTCTTTTATATTACCCAAATTTTGAGGCAAATTAATTCTTGTTAAATTATAATTGCCAATAAGCGAACATTTTTCTATTTTTGCACTACTTGTTCCAAAATGATAACATTGTGCAATATTAATTAAAGAAATTTCTTTTAAGTTGCTAACATTTTTAAGCAAATCATCAGTTATAGCAACCAATTTGCTTTCATCATCTATTGCATAACTTTTTTTATTAGTTTTAGCAGTTACAACAATTTTTTCAATCGTATCTGGCAGTTTTTTATTTAGTATAGAAAGAAATGGACTTTCTAATTCTTTTAAATGCTTCATTTCATTTAAAGCCTTTACAAAAGAATTTACCAAACAACTTCTAGGAGCACTCACACTTTTAAGATTTCTGCAATTTTTAATAAGTGAATAATCTAGCATAGAATCAAAAAAGTTCAAACTCTCAACCTTATCAAGCAAACCGCTGTATTTTGCATAAAATTCGCTATAATCACTTAAAACATTTTCTTGTTTTATTTCTTCTATTTTAAAAGATTCACTACTTCCAATTTTCAATTTGATTTTATCTATTTTATTTTCTGCAACATATTTATAAACACTTGCCAATTCTTCCCTTGTATCAATGTTTATCGTCCCATCAACTAAAATTTTCATTTTTCTACTTCCTTACTAAAAAACTATCTTTCTAAACTATTTTCTTCAATAATATCATTAAAATAATTTTGCTTAATTTTATTTGTAAATACTTTTTCCAAACTTAATTGATTAGCATATTTTAAATGTTTATCTTCTTCAATAATATTTACAGGAATAACTGATAAAAATTTTCGTAAAGCATTATCCATAATTTGTTTATCTATTAATTTGCATTGCTTCTCTTGCCCATAATTGCTACAATGTTTGTACATTTTAGTAATGTCAAAATGCAAACAAGATTTATCCCATATTTCAAAATCTTTATATCTAGCAATGTCATAAGTTGGGTCAACAAATAAACTACCACTTGCAAATTTAATTTCACAAAAAGCGTGCAAACCTTTTTCCTTTGTAACACAATCTTGCTCCTTTGCTTCAATGCCACATTTTTTACAAATCATTATAAGCCCTTTGCTCAATCCCTCACAAACTGCAAGATTACTATCAAACAATCCAAAAGCGTTATTAATATCTAAAACTGATGCAAAAGCATTTCCTTCCCTTTGAGAATAATTTTCAAATAAATTAACTGCAAACTGGTTATTATTCTTTTTATATTTACGCCCATTCGCTGTCAACCCCTTAACCTTGTTAAAGTCATAAGAAAATGAATTTATAAATTTAGCATAAATAATTGCAAATTTTTCAACATCACTATTACATTTGCTAAAATCTAAATCATATAAAAAGCAATTAATTTTATTTTCATAATCTCTCATTTGTTCAGTAGTTTTTTCAGTGTAACCATAACCAGAAACATAATCGCACCATCTAACTAGATTTTCAAATAAGAACTTAAATTTTGCATCTTGCATTTCAGTTTGAAGTTTAGACATAATGTCAAAATATAAATGATGATTTATTTTTAATCTCTGCAAATTATTTTCGCAATTTATAGAACGCTTAATTAAATCAATGTAAAAATCCGCATTAAAATCTGCTTTTTCGTTATTTCCAACAATACTTAAACTTGTTAAAGTAGAAATATTTTTTGGTAATTTAATTTCTTGCAAATTTTTATTTCCGCAAATCTCAATACTTTTCAAATCCTTAACGTCTTCAAGGTTAATAAACCATAAACGAGATTGACTTCCAACCTTAAAATGCTCCAACGAATTAAAACGACTTAAAATTTGAAAATCAATGCCCTTTGTTTTCACTTTACCTTGCCTATTTTTATTCGCTTGAATAATGCAATCGTATAAATTGATAACTCTCTCAACAATTATAGTGTTTGCTTCTTTATTGCTCCATTTTAAGCCTTTCCAACTTCTTGCTTTTATATTTCCCATAATCTACCCTTTATTTTTCTCTTGTTTCTTCCTTTGTGCCTTGCCTAACTTCTTCGCTCAAATATATTTCACTTTCATACATTGAATCTGCATTTTTTTGTTTCTTTATCTTTAACATATCAAGTAATTCATTCTTGCCCTTGTTAACCATTCGCTGAATTTGACTAGCTTTATCTTGCGAGTAAATAAAGTCTACAATCTTTTTTAAATCTTGGAAAGACTCATTTACATCTTTTTTAAAACTAATTATCTCTTCGTTAACTGTTTCTTTTAATCTACTTATCTCATCATTAACTGTTTCTTTTAATATACTTATCTCATCATTAACTGCTTCTTTTATAACCTCTTTGTCTATTTTAATCTTAATATTCTTATCTCGCTCATAGTCATCAATTTTTTTGTACTCTTCTGTTATATAAGGGTCATAACCAATTTCTCCATATTTTTTGTAACAGCCAATCTCATAAGTTGGGTCCATGGGTATTATTTCCCCATCTATAACTACTTCACAAAAAGCGTGCAAGCCGTTATTCTTTTTTGTAATACAATGTTTTTGATTTGCTTCTATCCCACACTTTTTACAAATCATTACAAACCCTTTTGAAAGCCCCTCACAAACTGCTTTATTATTATCAAAAAGTCCAAATGCATTATGTATATCTAAATTAGTGGCATAAGAATTCGCTTCTAGTTTATTAAAATTTTTGTCAAGTCTTTTTTCAAAATTACGCCTATTTTTGGCATAAATTTTGCCTTTTTCACTTTTTCTCTCATACTTTTCATTATCATAGGAAAATGTCTTAACAAATTTCTCATAAATTACAACTAATTTTCCTATCTCATTTTTACAGTTTGACAAATCAAGCCCACTCAAAAATGCAGTAATTTTATTGTCATAATCTTGCATTTGTGCAGTCGTCTTTTCAGTATAACCATAACCAGAAACAACATCGCACCATCTAACAACATCTTCAAATATGTAGCGGAACTTATAATCTTGTAAATCTTCCTTTAAATTTTCCATAATGTCATAATAAAGAGTTTGATTAATTTTAATTCGTTCTATTTTATTTTCCCCATTAACAGAACCTTGAATTAATTTGCTAAAATCTTCATAACTCAAATCAACATTTTTATTATTTCCAAAAATTGCAATACTTTTTAAATTCTCTAAATTTTCTGGCAAAACAATTTGCCCTAAATTTTTATTATTGCAAATTTCTAAACTTTCCAAACTTTCAACCTTGCTCAAATCAAGTTTAACTAAATTATATTGATTAGTAATTCTTAAATCATTCAAATTAGTAAAATCATTCAAAACTAATTCGCCTTTTTTAACTAAAATCTTTTTATTTGAAAAAATAATAGATTTCCTTACATTTAAAGATACTTCAACATTTATGGAATTGACATTTTTATTTGCCCTTTTAATACTTTCCCACTTTCTCGCTTTAAACTCTTTCATAAACAAACCCTACTTTTCTTTTATTTGTTTCTTTGTACTTTGCCTAACTTCTTCACTCAAAATTATTTCACTTTGATAGATTAAATCAGCATTAGATTGCTTCTTTATCTTCAATAAAGAAATTAATTCATTTTGTGCCTTTTTAAACTTCTTCCCAATTTCAGCAACCTTATTTTTAGGATAAATACAATCTATAAATTCTCTCCAATTATTTAAAGATTGATTTACATCATTCTTTAATGTACTTACAGAATTATTAATTGTTTCTTTTATGTACTCTTTATCTTTTAACTTTTTTAAAAATAAATAACGTTTAATTTGAACTTTCCAACTTTCAGCAAGTCTTTGCCTTTGCTCTTCATTTGGAACAAACTCTTCCCCTTCACTATCATCAAAGTTGCAAACTACTTTATTCATAGCATAAGCATCAACACTAACAACTGTGCAGTTTTTCTTTATTTTATGAATTCCATAAGAAGCAATGTCATAAGTTGGGTCAAAATAAAAACTGTTTCCATCTATTTTTACTTTATTAATTGCGTGCAATTCGCCATTATCCGCAATCGTATAAGCCGTACTTACATCAAGCCCACATTTTTTGCAAAGCATCTCATAACCCTTTGCAAGTCCTTCACAAACCGCTTGCTTCCTTTCAAAAACCCCAAACGCATTATTTGTTTTAAATTGTTTTCCAAAAGCCCTTAATTCAACATTACTAATTCTACCTTCAATTAAATTATCAAAAAACTTATTATAATTTTTATAAAGCATAGAATTTTCATCATCAAGCAAAATAAAGTAATCGTGGTCATAACCCATAGTTGTTATAAATTTTGCATATAATTTTGTTAATTTATTATAATAGTCATCATTTTTGCTAATCTTTGCACTTTTTATAAATTGTTCAAGTAGCAAATCATAATCTTCCATTTCTTGCGTAGTAATTTCTGTAAAAGCATAAGAACCAATATTATCACGCCACCTAACAATGTTATCAAAAAGGAATTTAAATTTATTATCATTTAATTCGCTTTCAAGATTTTTCACAATATCAAAATACAAAGATTGATTAATTGTAATTCGCTCTAAACTACCTTTGCTCTCTATAACATCTTTAATTAAATCAGCATAAAATTTAGCATCAAAATCAGTTTGTTGATTATTTCCACAAATAGTTAAAGATTTTAAACTTTTAAAATCATTTGGCAATTTCAATTTGCTTAAATTCTTGTTCCCAAAAATTTCTAAACTTTCAAGCCCTTTAACTTCGCTCAAATCAAGTTCAAAAAGAGTTGGTTGACAATTTATTGTTAAATGCTTTAAACCCTTTGCAAAGTTAAAATCATTAGAATTCAGTTCTCCATAATTTCTATTAATGCTCTCCATAAATTGCCCTCTCAAATTAGTAACTTCCATAAAAGCACCAACATTAGAAGCAAAGTTTATAGATAATTTATCAATTTCATTTTCATAACAATCAAACAAATGCTGATAATTTTCAAGTTTCAAATCCATAAAAATTTAATCTCCTAAATTTTGCAAAACATAATAATCTTTTTTTAATTATAAACTATGTGTCGTAGAAATTTTAAGAAACTAAAATTTCTTATAAAATCCAAGATTTTATTCTAAAACTGCCGTTTTAGCGACACAAATTTGAATTAGGCGTCGTTTGTATCAAATACAAAAACTTGTTTTTGTGCTTGCATAAACTTCCTATAATATAAACTATGAGAAGCTGTTGTAATAAATAAATTTATCACAACAAAAATCATACGATTTTCAAAGAAAAAAATAAATTTTTCTTTGCTTCTCGTTTGAAATATCATCAGTTATTAGAAAATGGAACTATGTTCCGCTTTCTTCTAACTTCCGATATTATAACATAATTAACTCAAAAAAACAATATACAAAACAATAATTTCACTACTGAATTACTTTGCAAAAATTTTTCTTTCATTTCATCAAAAAAAAAGACCGCCTTTATTGTCAGCAGTCTTAACTATAAAAATTAAATTAAATAAATAGGCAAAATGAAATTTTTATCATCAACAAACCCTTACTTCTCTTTTGTTTGTTTCTTAATGCCTTGCATAACTTCTTCACTCAAAATTATTTCACTTTGATACATTAAATCAGCATTAGATTGCTTCTTTATCTTTAACAAAGTAAGCAATTCATTTTGCCCCTTTTTATACTTCTGCCCAATTTCAGCAACCTTTTCCTTTGAAAAAATAGAATCTATAACTTCTCTCCAATTATGCAAAGTTTGATTTACATCATTCTTTAAAGTGCTTATTGCATCATTTATTTTTTCATTTATGTACCCTTTGTCCTTTAATCTATCTAAAAATATATAAGGTTTAATTTGAACTTTCCAACTTTCAGCAAGTTTTTGCCTTTGCTCTTCATTTGATTTTGACTCTTCCTCTTCATTATCATCAAAGTTGTAAACTTCTTTATTCATAGCATAAGCATCAACACTAACAACTGTGCAGTTTTTCTTTATTTCATGCTTTCTATACGAAGCAATATCATAAGTTGGGTCAAAATAAAAACTCCTTCCCTCAATTTTTACATTATTAATTGCGTGCAAATCACCATTATTTGCAATCGTATAAGCCGTACTTACATCAAGCCCACATTTCTTGCAAAGCATTTCATAACCACTTGCAAGCCCTTCACAAACCGCTTGCTTCCTTTCAAAAACCCCAAACGCATTATTTGTGTTAAATAGTTTTCCAAAAGCCTTTAATTCCGCATTAGTAATTCTACCTTCATCTAACTTGTCATAAAACTTATTGTAATTTTTATATAGCAACGAATTTTCATCATTAATTAAATTAAGGTACTCGTGGTCGTAACCCATAGTTGTTATAAATTTTGAATATAATTTTGTTAGTTTAGTATAATAGTCATCATTTTTGCTAACCTTTGCACTTTTAATAAATTGTTCAAGTTGCAAATCATAATCTTCCATTTCTTGCGTAGTGATTTCTGTAAAAGTATAAGCACTAACATTATCACGCCACCTAACAATGTTATCAAAAAGGAATTTAAATTTATTATCATTTAATTCACTTTCAAGATTTTTCACAATATCAAAATACAAAGTTTGATTAATTGTAATTCGCTCTAAACTACCTTTGCTCTCTATAACATCTTTAATTAAATCGGCATAAAATTTAGCATCAAAATCAGTTTGTTGATTATTTCCACAAATAGTTAAAGATTTTAAACTTTTAAAATCATTTGGCAATTTCAATTTGCTTAAATTCTTGTTCCCAAAAATTTCTAAGCTTTCAAGCCCGTTAACTTCGCTCAAATCAAGTTCAAAAAGAGATGGTTGAAAATTTATTGTTAAATGCTTTAAACCCTTTGCAAACTTAAAATCGCTAGAATTCAACTCTCCAATATTTCTATTACCGCTCTCCATAACTTGCCCCCTCAAACTAGTAGCTTTCATAAATCTACCAATACTAGGCACAATGTTTATAGATAATTTATCAATTTCATTTTCACTACAATCAAACAAATCCTCATAATTTTCAAGTTTCAAATTCATAAATTTACTCCCAAAAACAATTTTAAATAAAACAAACAAAACTCAAACATTAAAAATAGCAAAATATTAATAGACAAATGCAACAACTATTAAATACAATTTAAACTCTAAATGACTAATATTTTAAAATTTGATTTCTTTATCACATTTTATCACAAAACAACAATAAATACAATAGAAAATAATTATAAAATTTATCTCACTAAATTTTAAAAACAATATGATAACTTCCAAACACAAATATAACCTCATTTTTTCTATAAAAAAGAAAAAGCGACTAATCTGGGATTAAATCCTAAATTAGCCGTAAATTTATCAAATTAACAATTAATTTTGTAGTTAAAAAACCTAACATTAAGTTTATTAATTTTATTTGAAGATATTTAAAGTTTTACTTCTCAAAATTTTCAATTATTTGTTTATTTATTTCTGCTCTTAAACTTGGAGAGCGTAATTTTAAATTAGCAGTTTGTGAATAAAGTTTAAATATAAAATCCTTAACATTTCCGTGAAGATAATCCCCATAAAAACGCAAAATTCCACTATCATTATAAGTATTGTTTTTTAATAATTCAAGCAACTTTTCGCATTTGTCCAGTTCGTTTTTATCTTCAAAATAAGAATAGCATTTTGAAATTTTAAAAATAAAATCACGTAATTCAGGAGTTTTATTAACATCGTAGCATTTTAATTGTTGATGCATAGTAAAAAATTCATTATGCAAATTTTCTTTTCTTTCTAAATCTATTTCTCCCATAATCTTTTTTCCTTTTTTTATTTTATTTTTTATAAATAAATATTTATTACAATTCTATATTTAATATTTTTTGTTGCTTAATATATATTTGAATGATTTTCATTTTAGTAAAATGATTATAAAACCAACCCAACATTTAGAATTAAATGCTAAATATATTGATTAGTTTTGTTAAACCCCTTCATTTTTATTTGTAATTTGATTTTCTGCTATTTCATCAACATTTTGATTTTGCAAATCTTCATTATTTTGACTTTCAACCAAATTATTATCAACATTTAGATTTGTTGTTATTGTACTACTAGAAGTTTCAATTTCTTTGCTTTCATTATCTTTGCTAGCCTTTTCTTGTTCTCTTCTTTTTAAAATATAATTTTCCAACTTTGTACTATATTTTATAATTAAGAAAACATCAAAAATAATTAAATTGATAAGCATAAACCATTCAATAATATTAAGTTCTTCAAATGGTAAAATGCCACTACCTAAAAATACAAAAGTTGCAACGCCAACAGTTCTACAAATCGCAACAATGATTGCAAACTGCCAATATTTCATTTTAGTCATTCCCGCAACCATACAAAGAGCATCATCTGGGAAAACTGGGAAAAGGAACATTAAAGGCAAGAACATTTTACTTTTAACATCAATTAAATTTTGAGCCTTTTCAAGAGTTTCCTTACCAACCAATTTTATAATCGCCTTTTCACCCAACTTATCGCCTATCAAGAACATCAAAGAAGATGAGATGAAAACAGAAATTGTACATAAAATAAATGCTTCAAGTGGCGGAAATATAATTGCCCCAACAACTAAAAATGTCGCAGTAGTCGCAGGCACAAAACAAAGCACAACAGTAACGACAATAAATAGTGCAACAAAAACGAGATTTCCCCAAATGCCACAACTTTCAATAATTGCCTGTAAACTTTCTTGGTCAGTAACTCCTAATGCCCTTAAAGCAAAGAACAATCCCACCGAAATTACTGCAATAGCAAGAATAAATAAAATAATATTTAAAATCTTTTTCTTCATAAAAATCCTTTTTAATTTCAATCTACATAATAGATTATAATATAACAATAAGAAAAAGTCAAATAAATATTTTCTTATCAAAATAAAAAAGAAAGATAATGCAAAAACAATTAATTTTTGATTACCTTCCCTTTTTAGTTACAATTAATTTTTCAAAACCACATTCAAATTCATAAATAGATAAAAAGCAACGCTCAAAATAGCGGAAATCAAGAAAGAATAAACGCCAATAATAGCAACCAGACTTGCATAAATGCAAAATATGAGAGCAATAAAAATAAGCGAAGTTAGAAGAATTTTAACTAAATTTAATTTTTGCACATCTGCATATTTGAACATATTAACAACATTACTTATAGCCATAATAAAGAACATAATTGCAGTAGCCATAGCGACCCCATAAATGCCATAAATTTGAATCAAGAAAATATAAAGCAAAACTTTAAGCACGCAAGCAATTAAGGAATTAATGCAAGAAAAATAAGAAATTCCAAGCCCCTGCATTATAGTTGTAGAAATATAGAACAACCCCAGCGACAAAACAGTACTAGAACTAATGCAAAGTAATCTACTAGCAATATTAATTTCATTTAAAGGTAGTGCTGGATACAAAACGTGCAAAATCAAACTAGGAAAAATAGCCATTAATAAAACGCAAGGCACAGCAATTAAAAATGTTAAATTCAACCCCTTTGAAACAAGACCAGCAACTTCCTGTGCTTGTCCTTGTGCCTTACACTTTGCAATCATAGGCATTAAAACAATTCCAAGCGAACTAATAAGCACAATAGGCACATTAATAATTGTGTTTACAACCCCACTATAAAGCCCATAACTAGTAAGTGCATCACTTAACGCAACACTTTCCACAAGCAAATTGACAATTAAAAAACTATCAATAACTAAACTTACTGGAATAACAATGCCACCCAAAGTAATAGGCAAAATAGTTTTTAAAAGTTGCTTTAAAATTTCAGTAGTTTTGACTTTATCATTTTGACTAGCATTAATTGTTATTGTTTGATTAGTTGCATTATAATTTAAATTTTTGCTATAATTTTGACTTGATAAATAGCCATTCAAATCACCATTATTGTTTTCGTTAATTTTTATTTGATTAATTTTATCATTATTATTAGATAAACTATCGCCACTAATTTTTTTATTTGAAACTATCTCACTAGACAATGTTTCATTATTTTTAATTTGCAAATTAATAGATTTATTATTTTTGCAATGACTACTAGTAAAATTGTTATTTTTTGCTAATGAATTATTATTTTGTTGATTGCTTTTAATTTTTTTCTTGTATTTTAAATCGTTGTATTGATTAGTTACAAGTTTGTCCACTTCATTAAAATGCTGAATATTATTTTGATTTCCTTGAATGTTGATATTGTCTATTTGACTAAATACAAGATTATCATTTTGATTTGAAAGATTTATATTTTTATTTTTTTTAATTTTTCTTTGTTTTAGTTTATCAAGATGCAAATCTTTAATAGAAGAATGATATTTATAAACAAGATAACCCAAAGCAACAACTTCGCTTAAAGTTATGCCCAACATAGCACCGCCAACAGCAAACCCTAACCCCAGCGGTAACAGGCAGATAGCAAACAAAAGACCTAAAACTAATTTAACCCCTTGCTCAATGCCTTGCGAAAATGCAGTTGGTTTTACATTGCTATAACCTTGAAAAATTCCACGATAAACGCAAATCAATCCAACGATTAAAATTGATGGAGATATTAGTAAAAGCCCTAGTCCAGCATCAGCACTTCCCTGCCAACTAGCAATTTGATTAGAAAAATAAGCAACAACCGCAAATAAAATAGCCCCTACAATAAGCATCAAATTAAATGCAATTCTTTTTAATCTTTTAATATAAATAAAATCTTGCTGTGAAATTTTTTCAGCAACAATCTTGCTTAATGCAAGTGGCAAAGCAGAAGAAGAAATAACTAAAAGCAAGGAATAAATAGGATAAATAAGCCCATAAATCCCCATTCCTTCACTGCCTAAAATGTTAGTTAGCGGAACTCTATAAAAAACGCCAATAAGTTTGCATAAAATACCGCTAAACCCTAAAACCAAAACTCCCTTAATTAAAGTAGAATTTTTGATTGTATCCAATAAATTTTTAAATTTTGTAGCCATATTAATGCCTTTTAATAATAATTGAAAATTATAATTTTGAATGAAAAATACTTTTACCAATGTAATACAATAAATTATTTTTGCTTTAAATAACACAAAAATACTACAACTCAAAAAAACAAAAATTTAGATTTATTTTTTTCTTTTATCCTTTTTAAACTTTATTTCACTAGTTTTTAATCACATTAAAAGTAGATAATTTTTAATTTGCATTATTCATTTATGAATAATCTTCATTTTAGTAAGTTTTTTAAACTGCATTATTCATTTATGAATAATTCCTATTTTAACCACTCTCTTAAAACAGCATTATTCATTTTTGAATAATTTCTACTACACACTATTCCTTTTACTACCCCATTATTCATTTTTGAATAATCTTGATTTTAATGCAACTTTTTAATTTGCATTATTCATTTATGAATAATTCCTATTTTAACCACTCTCTTAAATCAGCATTATTCATTTTTGAATAATTTCTACTACACACTATTCCTTTTACTATCCATTATTCATTTTTGAATAATTCTTCCAACTGCAAAGTAGCACAATTTACAAACTAGGAAATGTAGAAAATTAAAGTTTGGAAGATATGTATTTACAAATAAACTTACAAGCACCTATTACTTGTTCGCTAGGCTCATCATTAAAGCCAAAGACTAAATATCCAAACAAGTCGCCATCTTTTTTGATAGTAAAAATCAAATGAAAATTTAAAGAACTTTCAAAATCTTCGGTAATTTTAAAAGGATAATTAATTTTAGCAAAGTCATCTAGTAGTTTAAAAGATGAATCATTAATTTGATTATCAATTAAAGATTTAAAACTTTTATTAGCGAAAATAACTTTGTTGTCATCACAAATTAGATAGGTGCAGTTTTCACATTCTTTTAAAATATCTTCTGCATATTCTTTAAAATTAAGAAGTGGCGAATATTTTTCTAATTTAATGACATTACCATCCAAAGATAAATCAAGCAAAGTACCTTCAACGATTTTCAATTTTTTTCTAATTTCCATAGGCAAAACAATTCTTCCCAACTGGTCAACTCTTCTTGCAATACCGCTATCTTTCATAAAAACTCCTTTCCAAACAATGATTAACAAGTTAATATTTAACTAACATAAAACACAAAATAGAATCAATCAGTTTATAAGAAATTTTGATTTCTTAAAATTTGAACGACAGATAATTTTTGTGTAAAAATAATTAGATAAATAATTAACTTACAAATTACAAAAATAGATTTTGCAAAAAGAAGATAAATATACAAAAAAAGACAAAAATTCCTTTGCCTTTTATTAAAATCTTTTTTCCACGAAGTCAAACAAGAAAAAATCCAATACAGCCTTGTGAATCTGTATTGGATTTTTTTTAATTTAAATCTGCAAATTTATTTTTAATAAATAACTTTTGCCTTGATTTTTGCCATAAAAATTTCTCATTTGCAAGTTCATAAGAATAAATTATCTATCTTAAAGCATCTTCAAGTTCTTCTTCGGTATAGCCAAACATGTAATCTTCATCTTTACCATGAGAAGCCCATATCTCTGCGGCTTCATAAACACTTAAAGACTCATCATCTTCTTCATTATATTCTTCATACGATTCATCTCTATAATAAAGAATCCCATAACCATTATCTTTGGCAATAGTGCCACAGTCTTCACATTCCCACTTATTTAGGGCATTCTTCTCTATATATTTCTTCTGCTTCTTCCTCAGATAAAATATAATCTTCCGTTACATTATTTATACTTCCACATCTTGTACACTCCCAACTTCCAGTAGTCGTAGTAAAACCATCTTGTCTATTCAAATGAGCATCACAACTATCACAATACCAATCAATATCATCTTGATACATATTCTTCTCCTTAACAAATATTAACATAAGTAAAATTCTAACAATTTCAAGAGTTATATCTTTTGCCTTATTGTTTCATTACCCTTTTAGAATAGATTTAATAATGCAATTTAAAAGGGACATTTTTTAAATCTATACATTATTAAAATAAAATAAGTAGTTAAATACACAATTATTCTTCGCCTTGATTTTCGTATTCTTCAAAATCAAAGTTTTCAATAACTTCATCAGTTTTGAAAGGTTTTTCTTCTTCAACAACCCTAGGTTGAATATTTTGATAACGTTTAAATCCAGTACCCGCTGGAATAAGTTTACCCAAAATAACATTTTCTTTAAGACCTACTAAATGGTCCACCTTACCCTTAACCGCAGCATCAGTAAGAACACTTGCTTGTTCTTGGAACGAAGCGGCAGAAAGGAATGAATCGCTCTTTAATGAAGCCTTTGTGATACCTAAAACTTCACGTTTAGCAAGTGCAGGAACGCCACCTTCCATAATAACCTTGTCATTTTCTCTTTCATAAGCTTGAATATCAACAAATTCGCCCGGAATAAGATTAGTATCGCCTGAATTTTCAATCTTAACCTTTTTAAGCATTTGCTTGATAATAATTTCAACGTGCTTACTATTAATAGAAATACCTTGACCATTATAAACGGCAACAACTTCTTGAAGCAAATATTCTTGAAGTGCTTTAACGCCCTTTGTTCTTAACAAATCTCTTGGACTGATAGGACCTTCACTTAAAGCAGTACCTGCTTCAATATTTTCCCCATCTTTAACTTTAACTTTCGCACCAAAAGGCAATAGATAAATAACATCGCCATCATTTGAATGAACAGTAACTTCCACTCTTCTATCAACATCTCTCAAAGCAACTTTACCGCCAACTTCTGAAAGGTAAGCCATACCTTTTGGTTGTCTTGCTTCAAAGATTTCAACAATACGAGGCAAACCTTGTGTGATATCCGAACCACCGACAATACCAGCGGAGAAGTTCTTCATTGATAATTGCGTACCAGGTTCGCCGATAGATTGAGCGGCAATAATACCAACTGCTTCACCGACAGGAACAACATTATTATTACCCATATTCTTACCATAGCATTTAGAACAAACGCCATGTTCGCATTTACAAGTAAATACAGTACGGATTTCAACTTGTTTAATGCCAGCACTAATGATTTCATTTGCTTTTGCTTCTGTAATCATAGAATTTGCAGGGACAATAATTTCATCATTATCAGGATTAATAACATCTTTAACAGTATATCTACCAACAATTCTAGTTTTCAAGTCTTGAATTACAGTACCATTTTTGCTAATTTCGCTAACAAGAAGCCCCTTAACAGATTCGCCCAAAGTAGCGAAACAGTCATCATCAACAACAACGACATCTTGTGCAACGTCAACAAGTCTTCTAGTTAAATAACCAGATTCACTAGTTTTAAGTGCTGTATCTGCAAGAACCTTACGACCACCACGAGAACCCATAAAGTACTCAACTGGCGAGAATCCTTGCTTATAGTTAGATTTAACTGGCACGTCAACCTTTTGACCAGAAGTATTAGCAACGATACCACGAATACCAGCAACTTGGTTAAGAGATTCGGCATTACCTCTCGCACCAGAGTCAACCATCATTCTAATAGGGTTAAAGTCTTCCATAGAAGGAATCATATTCTTTTCAACTCTATCAGTTGTAGCCTTCCAGACTTCAATGTTCTTATCTTTCTTTTCGTTTAAAGTGATAAGACCTCTTCTATATTGCTTATCAATTTCTTGTATTTTGCTTTCTGCTTCTTCAACTGCTTCTTTCTTAACAATAGAGTTACGATAGTCAAAAAGACTAATAGTAAGAGAACCCAAAGTTGAATATTTAAAGCCCAAGTCCTTGATTTTATCAATCATAATAACAGTTTTTGTAGGACCAATGTTATTGTAACTATTTTCAACGATTTGCCCAATAACTTTCTTTGTTACAGGCATTTCAATTTCATACCTTAAAACATTTTCTCTCTTACTTCTATCAATGTAACCAATATTTTGGAAAACGCATCTATTAAATAAGATTTTACCAACAGAAGTTTCAACAAGACCAGTAACAGTTTCGCCTTCAAATTCAGCACTCTTTCTAACTCTAATCTTTGCTTGCAAATCAAGATTTTGAGTTTCATAAGCCATAATTGCTTCATCTTCACTAGAATAAGCATTACCTTCGCCCTTTGCACCAGGTCTATAAACAGTTAAGTAATAAACACCGATAACCATATCTTTTTGAGGGTTGATAATTGAACGCCCATCACTTGGTTTCAAAATGTTATTAGTAGAAATCATAATAGTTCTTGCTTCTGCTCTTGCTTCCAAACTCAAAGGAATATGAACTGGCATTTGGTCGCCGTCAAAGTCCGCGTGGTAGCCTTCACACACAAGCGGGTGAAGTTTAATTGCTCTACCATCAACCAAGATAGGCTCAAACGCTTGAATACCTAGTTTGTGAAGTGTAGGCGCACGGTTTAGAAGTACTGGGTGGTCTTTAATAACCTTGTCAAGCACATCCCAAACGATAGGTCTAGCCTTATCAATCATACGCTTTGCACTCTTAATATTATGAGAGGCATTCATTTTAACTAATTCGTGCATAATGAATGGTTTGAATAATTCAAGAGCCATTTCCTTTGGAAGTCCGCATTGATACATTTTAAGTTCTGGACCAACGACAATAACAGAACGCCCAGAGAAGTCAACACGTTTACCAAGCATATTTTGTCTAAAACGCCCTTGCTTACCTTTCAAAATTGCAGTAAGAGATTTCAAATCTTTTTGCTTACTATTTTGAACAGGTTTACCACGCTTACCATTATCAATTAAAGCATCAACTGCTTCTTGAAGCATTCTCTTTTCATTTCTAATGATAACATCAGGCGCACCAATTTCCATCAACTTCTTTAATCTATTGTTTCTATTGATAACACGCCTATAAAGGTCATTCAAATCACTAGTTGCATATCTGCCACCATCAAGTTGAACCATAGGTCTTAATTCAGGTGGAAGAACAGGGATAACATCTAAAATCATCCATTCAGGTTTATTACCGCTCTTGATAAATGCTTCAACAACTTCAAGTTTTTTAGCGGCTTTAATTTTCTTTTGTCCTTTGTCTTTTGCAACAATAGTCTTTAATTCTTCTCTTTCTTTTTCTAAATCAACACTTGCAAGTAATTCCTTAACTGCATCAGCACCCATTCCAACTCTAAAAGTATTGTCGCCATACATTTCGCAAGCATCTCTATAATCTTTGTCAGTTAAAATTTGCTTATATTGAAGAGGAGTATTACCTGCATCAAGTACAACATAACTAACATAGTACAAAATTTGTTCCAAATGTTTAGGAGTAATTTCAAGAACAGTACCAATTCTTGAAGGCACGCCCCTAAAATACCAAATATGAGAAACAGGAGTAGCAAGTTCAATATGCCCCATTCTTTCTCTTCTAACTTTCTTTTGAGTAACTTCAACACCGCACTTATCGCAGATAACGCCTTTATAGCGGATTAATTTATATTTACCGCAACGGCAACGCCAATCTTGTGTAGGTCCGAAGATTTTTTCGCAAAACAAGCCATCTGGTTCAGGTTTTTGAGTTCTGTAATTAACAGTTTCAGGTTTAGTAACCTCGCCATAAGACCACTCTCTTATTTTTTCAGGCGAAGCAATACTAATTGAAATTGAACCTATATTATTTAATTCAAACATTATTTTTCTCCTTTCCTATTCATCTATATCAAACATTGATTCATCAAAATTAAATGCTAAATCTTCTTCACTAGGCACAACGCCACCATTTAAAGACAAATCTGTATCATCTAAATTCAAATCAATAATTTCAGTTGCTTCATCAACAACCTTAATATTGTTGATATTATCTTGTTCATCTGCGGATAATTGAGTAAGTGAAATTTCCTTATCATCGTGATTTAGAATCTTAACATCTAAACCTAATGCTTGGAATTCCTTCACTAAAACCTTGAAACTTTCTGGAATTCCAGGTTCAGCAATAGGATTACCCTCAACAATAGCGCTATAAGTCTTTTGTCTACCAGCGACATCGTCAGACTTAACAGTAACCATTTCTTGTAGAATATGAGCAGCACCATAAGCATATAAAGCCCAAACTTCCATTTCACCGAATCTTTGACCACCGAACATTGCTTTACCGCCAAGTGGTTGTTGAGTGATAAGAGCATAAGGACCAGTACTTCTTGCGTGCATCTTACTATCAACCATGTGGTCAAGTTTAATCATATATTGATAACCAACCGCCACCTTGTTTTCATAAGGTAAGCCAGTTCTACCATCATAAAGCACCATTTTACCATCTTCTGGGAAGTTGTTATCCTTCAATAGTTGTTGGACTTGGTCATCTTTTGCACCATCAAAGCAAGGACTGCAAATCTTCCAACCTAAACTCTTTGCAACAAGCCCTAGGTGAGTTTCAAGTAATTGTCCAAGGTTCATACGAGAAGTAACGCTCAATGGGTTAAGAAGCATATCAACTGGTTGTCCGTTAGCCATAAATGGCATATCTTCAACAGGAACAATACGTGAAACAACACCCTTGTTACCATAACGACCCGCAACCTTATCACCGACAGTCAACTTTCTCTTTTGAGCAATGAAAACTCTAACTTGTTCATTAACGCCAGATTCAAGTTCATCTTTATTCTTACGACTAAAAGTTTCAACGTGGACAACAACACCACCATGACCGTGTTGTACACGAAGTGAAGTATCTCTAACTTCTCTAACCTTTTCGCTAAAAATAGCACGAAGTAATCTTTCTTCTGGGGTTAATTCCATTTCACCCTTTGGAGTTACTTTACCAACTAAAATGTCGCCAGTATCAACTTCTGCACCAACTCTAATGATACCACGCTCATCAAGATTTTTAAGAGCATCTTCACCAATGTTAGGAATATCACGAGTGATTTCTTCATCACCAAGTTTAGTACTTCTACATTTAATTTCTTCAACTCTTAAATTGATAGATGTATATAAATCTTCTTTTGAAATTCTTTCGCTTACTACTACCGCATCTTCGTAGTTATAACCATCAAAGTTCAAGAATGCTACTAGCATATTTCTACCAAGTGCAAGTTCGCCGTTATCAGTTGAATAACCATCAGCAAGGACATCTCCCGCCTTAACGCTATCACCAGTATTAATGATAGGTTTTTGATTGTAGCAAGTTTCATTATTTGATTTTGCAAATTTAACTAATTCATAAACATCAATTTCGCCAGTAGGCCTTAAAACTCTAATTTGATTAGCATCAACATAATCAACAATACCATCATTTCTAGCGACAATCATAGCACCACTATCTACCGCTATTTGATACTCCATACCAGTACCAACGATTGGAGATTCAGTCTTGATTAGCGGAACAGCCTGACGTTGCATGTTAGAACCCATCAAGGCACGAGCCGCTTCGTTGTTTTCAATAAATGGAATAAGAGAAGTCGCAGCAGAAAGCGTTTGATTTGCTGCAAGGTCTAAATAATCAACTTTGCTAGCATCAACTTCAACAACTTCATCTCTAAACCTACAAACAACACGCTTGTTTTTAAGTTTACCATTTTCATCAAGAGGTTCAACCGCTTGTGCAAGATAGAAATCTTTTTCATCTTCCGCTGACATAAAGACAACTTCATCAGTTACAACGCCTGTTTCTTTATCAATTTTTCTGTAAGGACATTCAATAAATCCATATTCATTAACTCTTGAATAACAAGCAAATGAGTTGATAAGACCAATGTTTTGACCTTCTGGCGTTTCAATCGCACAAACTCTACCGTATTGTGTGTAGTGAATATCACGCACTTCTGCCCCTGCTCTTTCCTTCTTAATACCACCAGGACCAACAGAAGATAACTTCCTTTTTTGTGTTAAACCAGAAATTGGGTTTACTTGGTCCATAACTTGACTTAATTGAGAAGTTGCAATAAAGTTTCTTAATTCTTTATTGATAGGTCTAGCATTCATAACAGTAGATGGCATTAAGTTTTCCATATCTTGACTTTGCATAGTTTCTCTAACAACAGTTGCAAGTTTGTTTACGCCACTTCTAAATGCGTTTTGTAAAAGTTCGCCCGCAGGTGCAACTCTACGATTTTCAAGGTTGTCAATGTTATCCTTTTCGCCAATTCCAGCATCAAGCCCTAAATGATAAGAAATAGATGCTAAAATGTCTTCCATTACCAAAATATCATTGATAACTAGTTTGTCAACGTTTTCATTAACTGCACCAATCATTTGTTCTTTTGTTTTGCAGTCTTTAATTAATTCTTGAAGTGCAGGATAATAAACTAATTCGGTTAAATTTAAGTCATCAGCCTTACAACCAATAATTTCGTGTGCAAAAACGTGATTATTACCCATTTGACGTAGTTTAACGCCATTTACAACAACGTCAACAACGTTAATACCGCTATGTTGAATTTTGTATGCCATTTCTTCTGTGATAACTTCACCCGCAGAAACAATAACCTTGCTCTTGATTTTAATGTCATTTGCAGAAATTAAGTTTTTAATTCTGTACGCTAAACTTAACTTCTTGTTAAATTTGTAACGACCAACTCTTGCAAGATTATAATATTGATGAGTGAAGAAAATGTCATTAATGTATTTCCTAGTTGCATTAGCATCTGGAATATCATTTGGACGCATCTTTCTAGCAAGTTCAATTAAACATTCTTCTTGCGTTTTCATTTCTTCTTTTTCTAAATTAGCAACTACAATTCTGTTATCGCCAAAAATGTCAAGAATTTCTTTGTTAGAATAGCCAAAACATTTCATAAATGTAACAAGCGAAATCTTACTTCCCCTGTCAATTACAATTTTTAAAGTGTCCGCAGAAGATTGTTCAAATTCAAGCCAGTTACCACGAGTAGGAATTACTTGTCCACTAAATAATTCTTTACCAGTTTTGTCAATTTCCCCTGTAAAGTAAACGCTAGGAGAACGAACAATTTGGTTTACAACAACTCTTTCAACACCGTTAAAGATGAAAGACCCTTCTTCCGTCATAAGTGGAATATCGCCAAGGAAAACTTCTTGCTCTCTCGCTTCGCCAGTTTCAGTTAATACAAGTCTAACTTTCGCCTTTAAAGGTACGCTGTAAGTTTGACTAGTTCTTTTACATTCTTGCTTGCTAATCTTTGGTTCTTTGTCTACGTGATAATCTAAAAAGTAAACTCTCGCCTTGCCAGTGTAGTCATCAATAGGCGAAAATTCAGCCAAACATTCGCCAATTCCTTCATCTAAAAATTTTTGATAACTATTTTTAGGTAGTTCAAGCAAATCTGTACTAGGTAAAACTTTTTTAACTCTTGCAAAAGAGTATCTCTCTACATTACCAAATTTTACCTTACTCAATCCTTCTAATAAATTAGTCATAATGATTTTTACTCCTTATGTTTTTTAGTTAAGTTGATTTAATACATTTTTTAAATGTTTAACCGCTTAAAATAGAAATTATGTAATGTTAAATTTTAGATATCTAAAATTTAAAGTAACCTAACGGTTACACAATAGAAAACAAAGGTTTTCTATTGATTACAATTTGAATTATGTTCAGTCAGTCAAATAGAAATGCAAGCATTTCTGCAATCCTGACTTCGCATAATATAAACTATGTGATGATAAAATTAAATAAAATTTAATTTTGTGTTGCGTACCGCAATCACCACAACAAGTTGTGCATCACAGTTTGAATTATGCTTGTCGGTCAAATGAGAAAGTAAACTTTCTCGCTATCCCAACTTCGCATAATATGAATTTTTTATTTTTTTGTGGTTATAGTTAGTTGTTAGTGCTTTATGCTAATTTTAAATATAAAAGTTGCATAAATTAATTTTAAATTCATAATTAAAGTTGTTTTTTTTAAATTTGTAAATGATTATCATTTTAAAGTTGCAGATTTAATAAACTAAAATTTTAATTTGAAAATTTTTGCAAATAGTTGAAATGATAAACTTCTACAAGAGTAAAAAGGAACTCCCTTAATCATAAACTTAAATGTATGTTAAATGGAATTTGTTTTAGTGTTACTTAATTAATTTGTAACTTTAAAAAATAAAATGCAAATTGAACGCAAAAACAAAATTGCATAGCAATTTTTCAATTTTAACTGCAAAAAATTCTTCTTCAAATTTAGCAAATTAAAATTTATTTACTTTTAAACCCCAAAATAAGCAAAATACAATTAAGAAGTAAACATTTTACTTGTTAAAATGTTTGTTGCTAAACGCAACTGCTATTGCCAATGCACTAGCACTTCAAAAGTAAAAACTTTTCAAAACAGGAAATTAAGCAAACAAATTTTTACGCTCTATGGCAAACAAGTTAAAATTTAAAAACTACAAAAGAATCAAGAAAAAGCAAAAATTTAATTCAGTTGTATGTGCAGGCTCACATAAAACGGTCGCGTCCCTTAAAAAAGTCAAAACCTATTAGCAGAATAATAAATTTGACAATGACATTAGAAACGACAAAAAGGCACTGACTTGTGCCTATTTGTAATTACTTTGCCACTTTTAAGTTAAATACACCAAACAAACTCATAACTTTGCAACCATATTCCATATTAAAAACTATGATACCATAAATAAAAACACTTGTCAAGCCTTTTAAAAATATATTTTTAAATATATTGTATTTTTTTGACATTTACTAAAAACCATTTATTTTTCGCAAACTTTTATCTTTTAAATTAAAGATTTTAAATAAAAATGCAAATAATAAAATTATTTTTATAAATTAGCACTAATTATTTTTAAAGCAGAATAATGCTAATGCGTTAGTTAGTAGTAATTATGTATTGTAGCAAACTTTTAAAAATGAAAAATTAAATTAATAATGTTATGTAATCTCATCTATCCCATCTAAACAAAATCAAAGTAATTTAAATTTGTAAAGAACCTTTATTCTTTAACCATTTCAAGTTCTTTTTCATTGCATAGAACTGATTTCATTTTTCCTTTTATATATGGAAAGCGATAAGAAAATAAAGGTTGATAGAAGAATTTTAAGCCCCTTTTAGTTAAATAGTAAGTAAATATTTTATCATCACTACTTTCAAGTTGACTCTCGCCACAGCAATCATCAACATAAGTTAAATGTTTGCCTTTTACAACTCTTGCAAAGCCCCCACTGCCAAGAAGATTTTTAATCAGCGGATGTTCTATAAGAAAATAAGTTTTCCAATTTGGTGATTTAGATGGCATCTTAAAGTATTTCCTAATTGCTTCAATAACTAAATAATCTACATAAATATTATCCGCCACCTTATAAACTTTTGTTTTTAAAATTTTCATTAATTCCCCTCCGTTTAGAAATTACTTTCTTAAAATATCAAGCGGTTTTAAATCATAAGGACAATTAATGTAAAGTTGCTCTTGAACATTTTTTGCTTCGCTCATTTCTTCGCCATTTGCATTAACAATTTTTTCAATAACAAATTTTTTAGTAAAATTTTCATCTGGCGATAAAACTTCCAACTCATCTCCAACAACAAATTTGTTCCTTTGCTCTACCTTAACCATTCCGCCCTTGCTCTCTTCAATAACAACTGCCATAAATGTTGTATTTTGAACAGGCATAGAACTTTCTATGCACTCTTTTTCTTCATTATTTTCATTAGGTTTGTAAAAACCTGTTGTGTACTTTCTATGACTAGCCTTTGTAACTTCTTCCAAAATTGATTTATCAATTTCTTTTCCACTTAAATGTGCATCAATTACTCTTCTATAAGCATTAACAATAGTTGCAACATAATAAGGAGATTTCATTCTTCCCTCAATTTTAAAACTTGTAACCCCAGCATCCATAAGTTTAGGCAAATGCTCAATCATACAAAGGTCCTTTGAATTTAAAATGTACGTTCCACGCTCATCTTCTTCAATAGGATAATAATTGCCATCATTTCTATTCTTTTCATTTATTGCATATTCCCATCTGCACGCTTGCACGCATGCACCGCCATTACTATTTCTGCCCGTAAAGTAATTACTCAAAAGACATCTACCACTATAACTTATGCACATTGCACCGTGAACAAAACTTTCTAACTCAATTTTTTTGTCAAGCGCATCTCTCATTGATTTAATTTCTTCAAGAGATAACTCCCTTGCAAGAATAAGCCTATCTGCTCCAAAATCTTCAAAAAACTTTGCACTATAATTATTTGTGATATTCGCTTGCGTGCTAATGTGAAGCGGTAAGTTAGGAACAACTTGTTTTGCAAAATATGCTATTCCAATATCCGCAACAATTATTGCATCAGCCCCAATTTTTTCTAAATATTGCAAATACTCTTTCAAGCCTTCAAAATCTTTGTTGTGTGCAATAATGTTTACTGTTATGTAACACTTTTTATTTAATGAGTGCGCATATTTAATATAAGTTTCAAGTTCTTCTTCTTCAAAGTTATCACTAAACGCCCTTAACCCATATTTTTTGCCTGCAAAATAGCAAGCATCTGCCCCAAAGTGAAAAGCAGTTTTTAATTTTTCAATATTCCCCGCAGGTGCTAATAATTCAATCATTTTTTCTCCTTCCTTTTATCTTATTTTTCCATATTTTTAAGCACTATTTTATTTGTATTATTAATCTTATTTTATATTACTCTCATTATCCATATAATTAAATAAAACCAACATTATTAAAGTTAATTTTTAACAAATTGCATTATTCATTTATGAATAATTTGATCAACTGATTAAATAAATGTTATTTTATAATTTTTATTCTAGTTTTGGTCAGCATTAAATACTGATGCATAAGCATTTTTATATTTTGAATAAATTTATTTAGTCATTAATATTATTAAGTTGCATTATTCATTTATGAATAATTATATTTTATTTATTTTTTAGTATCATTAATCATTTACGCATAACCTTTCAATTAATTCATTATTAAACTTATTATTTTTAAGTTGCATTATTCATTTATGAATAAATTTAATCACATAATTTTTTACTTATGCTAACGCCATCGCCAATATTGTAAATAGTAGTTTGCAGTCTTTTATCGTTTTCAATTTGATTTAAAAACAATCTCAAATTATTGACTAATGTTTTAAATTTGCGAGGGACTTCTTCATTTCCTCTAACATAATTTCTAAATAGGACATTATCAGCAAGTAAAATTCCACCCACTTCAAGCAAATCAATTAACTTATCTTTATAATGTAGATATTGTCCCTTTGGTCCATCTAAAAAAATAAAACTAAACTTATCATTACAATTAATTAGGTAATCCATTGCATCTACATTGATAACTTGCACTCTATCACTTAAACCTAGTTTAGCGAAATTAGATTTAGCAATTTCTGCACTATCGCTATTTTTTTCAAGAGTAATTAAATTACAGTCGCAACTAGATAAAATTAAACTACCTGAATAGCCTATTGCAGTGCCAATTTCAAGAACTTTGTTAGGTTTAAGATTTTGTACTGTTTCAATTAGTAATTTAACTGAATCATCAAGCATAAGCGGATAACCCAGTTCCCTACCAAACTTTAAAATTTCATTTATTTCATTATTCATAAGCCTATTATAACACAACTAAAACAAAAACGCAAGATTATTTCAAACCCCAATAACCAGCCCAATAAAAAACTGACTTAAACTAATTTAAAAAGAACCTAAAAAGTAACTTACTTAAAAAGGCATTATTCATTTTTGAATAATTCCTATTATAACTACTCTCTTAAATCAGCATTATTCATTTATGAATAATTGAACTCACTTTTATCATTTTTATTTTAAATTAATTATAATTTGCATTATTCATTTATGAATAATCGTATTTTATTTATTTTTTAGTTGCACTATTCATTTACGCTAACCTTTCAATTAATTCATTATTAAACTTATTGTTTTTTTTAGTTACATTATTCATAAATGAATAATTATGGTTTACATTAAATTTTTTATTTTATCTTACAATAAACATTAAAGATTTATTTTACCATAAATCATCAAATTGCCCTTTTATTAAGATAACTTTATAGCAATAGTATTATGTCATTTAATTTTAAAATGTGCATTATTCATTTTTGAATAATTTGTTTTACAGGTTAAATGAATTTGATTTTATTATTTAATTCTAATTTTAGTCAGCATTAAAGACTACTGAAATAACAATTTATTTTGATTAAATTTATTTTGTCATAATTTATTAAGTTGCATTATTCATTTATGAATAATCGTTCTTATATTTTCATCTTATTTATTTTTAAAAATAGCATTATTCATTTATGAATAATTATGGTTTTATGTATCTTATTTTTTTACAACAAGATTAAAAGGCAAAGAAAGCAGATAAATAATAAAATAAAAGATAGCAAAAATAAGTTGCAAATTAGCAAAAAATATATTACAATTTAAGTAAGAAAAGATAAAAAGGAAAAAGAGATGTTTAAAATTTGGGCAAAGATAATAAAAGATGACAAGATAATAGCAAATTATGTATTTGAGAAAGACGAAACATTTAAAGTAACAAGACTAGGATTATATTTAGCGGAGATATGCAACGAGTTTGACATAGAAACGCCAATAATACTAAACAAGCACATGGAGCATTTTTACGCATTTAATTTAACGACATTTCACAAAACGGATTTTATCACAGCACCAAACTTTGATAAACTTGTAATTGAAAACATAGGCTAACAAAAAAGTAGTACATTTTAAAGTACTACTTTTTTAATTGAAGTCTATTAAATTAAAATCTCTTTTTAAGTGTAGAATGTTTGTAATAACAACTTCTTCATCTGTAACCCTGTAAAGAATAGCAAATGAATATACAATTTTATATCGTAATTCAGTATATTTTTTTATTTTGTTACACAAGAAATTGCCACTATTAGGAAATAAATTAATGTTTTCAAAACATTTTAAAATTTCATCAATAACTTTAACAGCATTTTTATAACTATCTTCTGCAATATAACTTTTTATTTCCTCCATTTTAGCATATACAATTTCAGTAACTATCAACTTCATTACTTAATCCCCAATTTATCTTTTAGTTCAGCCAAAGACATAACTCTGCCATTTTTGTAATCTTCTTCACCTTTTTCTATTTCTTCAATAAGTTTAAGTTCTTGACTTCTTTTTAATAAATAATTGTATTCTTCTTCATTAACTAAAACAACATCACCATTAATATACACAGGTTTATTTTTTAAATCTAATTTATTAATTGCATTTAAATTTTTCATATACAACTTTACCCCTTTACTATATTATTCCATTCACGAATAATTTTATCACAAATTGATTTAGATTTCAAGCATACAACAATTTTTTACTATTAAACATATTTCACAACATTTAAAGTACTACTTTTTTAATTGAAATCCATTAAATTAAAATCTCTTTTTAAGTGTAGAACAGCTGATATTATAATTTCGTCATCAAGCAATTTGTAAATAACAGCATAAGAATATTTAACAACATAACGAAAACTATTCTTACATTCTATTTTATTGCTTAATAAACTGCCACTATGTGGAAAACATTCTATTTGTTCAATACTATTCCAAATTTCATTTAAGACTTTTTGAGCATTACTTGCACTATCAATAGAAATATAATTCACTATTTCTTCAATATCTTCAAATACTTGTTTAGCTATCCTAAATTTCATTTTATTCCCAACTTCAATTTTAATTCTTCTTTTGTAAAAACTTCACCATTTTTAATTTGTTGTTCAGCTATGGCAAGTTTGTTAAGTAAATTTAATTCTTGTTGTGCTTTCAACAATGACTCATAATAATCAATATCTAAAATAACTATACCACTATCAATTTTTGGCTGTATAAATAGCGGTTTATTGCTTGCATTTAAATTTTTCATATACAACTTTACCCCTTTAATATATTATTCCATTCACGAATAATTTTATCACAACTTGATTTAGATTTCAAGCATATTCAACTCTTTATTATGTAGCATATTAGATAAAATTTAAAAATTTCTTGCTTTTTTATTTAAACAGTGCTAAACTAATAGCGGATAGACTTACAAGTTTATCCAAATCACAATTAAATCCTTGACAAAATTTTAAGAGTGATAAAATTTTTTGGTAATAGTTCTAATTGAAGTTGGAGAACTATTGCCTTTTTTAGTATCCACCTTTACTAGATTTTGTTAAGGGTTTACAATAAACCGTCTAAATATTTAAATTAATTTTAAGATATTTATAAACTACTTCTGCTAACATATTTTTTCTAATTTAAAACTTTGTAAGTCTATCAAATAGAAATGCCAGCATTGTTGCAATTATAACTTCAAACAATAAAAACCCACATTCTTGTAATTATAACTTCACGCAATAAAAAAACTAGCATTGACTTCGCCAAACAAAAAAACTAGCATTGTTATAATTATGACTTTGCACAACAAAAAACCCAGCAAATTTTGCTGGATTATTTTTTATATTGGTGACCCCTAGGAGAGTCGAACTCCTCACTCCGCCGTGAAAGGGCGATGTCTTAACCGATTGACCAAGGGGCCATATGGTAGTGGTAGGTGGACTCGAACCACCGACCTCCCGGGTATGAGCCGAGCGCTCTAACCAGCTGAGCCATACCACCATATCATTACCCTTATATATTACACTATTTATAATCGTTTGTCAACTACTTTTTATAAATTTATTTAAAATTTTTTAGAACTAATACTATTAATTGTTACCTTTAAAAACTTTAAAAAAAGTAGAACGCAGTTCCACTTTCTTAAAACAGATTACAAAATAAAGAAAAATTTATTTTATTTCATTTTTCTTACATCTACAAATGAAAATTATGTGCAAAAAATTTTCACAAAAAGCACATAATCTTGCTTTTATTTTTCTATCTCCATAAGTTCTAAAATTGTAGGCATAATGTTACAAAGTGAACCATTTGATTTTAAGTTTATTTCCTTTTCACAGTTAGTTACAATAAAAGGAACTTTATTATTTGTATGCGCAGTATGTGGTCTACCATTAAGTTGCATAATTTCAGCATTGCCGTGGTCAGCAGTAATAACAACAATGTAATCTTTTTTTGCTCCAAACTTCACTAACTCATAAGCAAGTTTTGTTACAGTCTTTACTGCCACTTCGCTTGCTTTTAAAACGCCAGTATGCCCTACCATATCACAATTAGCAAAATTTACAGCAATAAAATCATAACCATCTTTCATTCCGCTTTTAACAACTTTCGCAACACTTTTAGCGGACATTTTAGGTTTCAAGTCAAAAGTCTTCGCTTCAACCATATCAACTAACACTCTATCTTCCCTTTTATAAGGCTGTTCTATGCCACCGTTTAAAAAGTAAGTAACGTGTGCGTACTTTGATTGCTCCGCAACTTTAAGTTGCCTAACATTTTTAGTAGATAAAATAGCACTTAAATTATTTTCTATTCTTTCATCTTCAAACAAAACTTTCGCATCAATAAAATCATCACTATATGAAGTCATAGTATAAATGTTTAATTTAAGATTAGAAGTTAAAAGCATTTGCGTAATTTGTCGCATTCTATCCGCTCTGTAATTAAGCATTATAACGGTATCTTCTCTTTGAATAGCCCCAAATCTTGAAAGCGATTTAGGAACAATAAATTCATCAGTAATTTGATTATTGTAATTATTTTGAATTTCTTTAACTAAACTTTCATCACAATTTGCATTTTGAGTAATAGCATTAAAATAAAGCGAAGTCCTATCAAAGTTCTTTTCCCTATCCATTGCATAATATCTACCAGACAAACTTGCGATAGTGATATTACATTGCATTTCCATATTTGCAATTTTTTCTTCAAGTTGATTTGCAAAAGAAATTGCACTTTGTGGGTCAGTATCACGCCCATCACTAATAAAATGCAAACAAATATTGAATTGTTCATTTTTAAAATTATCAATAACTGCAAATAAATGGTCAATGCTTGAATGAACGCCACCATTTGAAACAAGTGCAACAATATGCAAGCTAGCATTTTCCTTTACAGTAACTTTATTAAGTACTTTTCTAAATTGCCCGCTTTTTATTGCATCATTAATACGCAACAAATCTTGCAAAACAACTTTTCCAGCCCCAATATTTAAATGTCCCACTTCGCTATTTCCCATTTGCCCAAAAGGAAGTCCAACAAAAGTAGAAGACGCATTCAAAAGTGTGTAAGGATTATTATCAAAAAGAGTCCTAAATTTATTATCAGTTGAAGTACAAACAGCATCAAAGGAATCACCTTGTCCCCTTGTAATTGTTGGAATGTCAATTTTTTCTTGCACTTCATCAGTTAAAAGCGAACCCAAATAAGCGTTACTTTGATTTTTTTCATCAAAAGTATTCGCAACTCCATAACCATCTAAAATCACTAAACACAATTTTTTCATTATACAAATTCCTTTTTTTGAAAGTTAAAAAGTTGCATAAATAATTTTTAAAACCACTTATGCACACTATGTTGAAAAGTCAAACTCTATAAACTGCTATTTATATCTTTTAATTTAAATAAATAGATAAATAACTCTTTAATAAATGATAAAACCACTAAAAAAACAATAAAACAATGAAAAATTAATATTTTTCTATTCTAAACTAATTAACTTTTCCACATTCTACGAACAAAACTTTCATTTAAGCATTAATTATTTTTTGCAATTCTTTAACATCTTGACAAGCATCACCAATCATTAAACCATCAATGCCTTCTGCGCATTTTATTAGTTTAATATTACTCGCTTTACAACTACCACCATACAAAACCCTTAATTCGCATTTAGCCCATTTGCCAGTCATAGATTTAATATGCCTTACTACAATTTCAATATCATCCGCTGTTGGAATAAGCCCAGTGCCAATCGCCCAAATAGGTTCATAGGCAATTATAAAATTATCGTATGTAATATTCTTTAAACTATTCAATATTTCACGTAGTTGCTTTTCAAGGACCTTTGAAGTATTACCATTTTCGTAATCTTCTCTTGACTCCCCAACACACAAAACTACTTTCAAATTCTTTGACAATGCCTGCTCGCATTTCTCCCTTATTTTAGACATAGTTTCACCCCTTAACTTCTTTCTTTCACTATGCCCAACAAGCACAAATTCAGCCCCCACGCCTTTAAGCATTTCAGCACTAACTTCGCCCGTACTTTCTTTTATAACCGCTTCTGTAACATTTTGAGCCCCAACTACAATATCTGCATTATTTAAAGCGTACGCATATTGATATATATATGGAAAAGGCAACGCAATCCCCACTTCATTACCTTTTTTATCCAACTTAATAAGACTATCAATATAATCATCAGTTGGAATATTCATTTTAAAATTTCCTATGTAAAGCATAAAATCTCCTTTTTTACCATCAATAAAACAACATAAATAATTTAACCCTTAAAGCAAAAGACAACAAAAATATAAGAAGCAACATTAAATTAAAATGTTTGTTACAAACAATGCAACCATCAACTTTTACATTATCACTTCTTATAATTTGATTGAAAATTGCCAGCATTAAAATACTATGCACTTAAACTTAAATTGTTACCATTAAAATTAATGATTTTGCAAATAATGCAAACTAGCACCGCCACCAGTAGAAATAAAGGAAATCTTATCAGCAAGCCTAGCCCTTTCAATAAGCATAATAGTATCTCCACCCCCCACAATAGAGAAAGCCTTTGACTTTGCGACCAACTTCGCCACCTTTATTGAACCTTTTGCAAAGCAATCATTTTCAACAACTCCAAGCGGACCATTCCAAACAATAGTTTCAGCATTTTTGATTTCTTTCGCAAACGCCTTAATTGTTTTTTTACCAATATCAACCCCCATAAAACCGCTAGGAATCAAGAACGCATTAGATTTCTTCCCTTTTTTCAAATCAATGTCCTTTGAAATAACAACATCAGAAGGCAAAATGAAATTAACCCCTTTTTCTTTTGCCTTTTCCATAATTTTTAGAGCAACATCAATTTTTTCATCTTCAACCAAACTATTAGCAACGCTACCGCTTAAAGCCTTAATGAAAGTAAAAGCCATAGCACCGCCAACCAAAATAGTATCAACTTTATTAATCAAATTAGAAATAAGTTCTATTTTATCACTAACCTTTGCACCGCCCAAAATGGCAACAATAGGATGCTTTTTATCATTAAGATTAAGCATTTCCATTTCTCTTTCCATTAAAAGCCCATAAGTGAAAGGCATTAAACTTTCAAGTCCCGCATTACTAGCGTGCTTTCTATGACTCGTGCCAAAAGCATCATTTACAAAGAAGTCCCCTAATTTGCTTAATTCTTTTGCAAACTTAACATCATTACTTTCTTCCCCCTTGTGAAATCTCAAATTTTCAAGCAATAATATTTCCCCATTTTGCAAATTGTTTGACATTTCAACCGCTTCCTTACCAATGCAATCATTAGCAAAATAAATTTTTGCAGATAAGCGTTGCTTTAAATATTCATAAACAGGTGCCAAACTTAAAGACTCAACAACTTCGCCATTAGGCCTGCCTAAATGCGAACAAAGAATAACCTTTGCCCCCTTTTGCAAAACTAGTTGAATCGTAGGCATTGCCTCTTCAATTCTTTTCTCACTAGTTATTTTAAGCATCTCATTAAGAGGCACATTGAAATCAACTCTTATTAAAACTCTTTTATCTAATAAATCTAAATCTTGTAACTTCTCCATAATTCGCTCCATAAAAGAAATTTGTTTAATTTAAATAATTATATATAAAAACCAACAAAAAGACAATCAAATAATGCAAAAATGCGAAAACTGATAAAATAAAGCCACCCAAACTCACCAATAAATCAATTTATTTGAAATTTTCCACTATATCTTCGCATAAATTTTCTAAAATTTGACCGACTGACGAAGTTTCAAACTAGTCTTGTCTACTCATTTCAACTTCACTATCATAAGCGAAGAAACAAATGGCACTATAATGTTCCCCCATTTGCTCTAACTGATTAATAAGCCTTGAATATTTATCAGTAAAACTAGCGGTTGCCTTATCTTCTTGATAACTTTTTATTATGCTTTCCTTTAAAGCAAGTTTATGCTTTGTTATTTCGCTATCAATTTCAAACGCTTGACTTATAAGTACTCGCTTGTTTTCATCTTCATCACCTAATTGAAGCAAAACCTTTTCGCAAACAGAATTAAGTTTTAAAAGTTCATCACAAAGAGCCTTTGCAAGTTCTATTTGTTCTGCCTTAAACTCATAAGTTGGTTTATTTGGAAATAATGAAATAATTTTATTAGTTCTATCGGCAAGCGAATGGTATCTTCCAACGACATCAAGATAAAAGTACATTTTAATTTTTTGCTTATCGCTTAACCCTAAATGCAATTTTGATAAATTTGATTTAACTTTATCAATATTGTTGTAAAAGGACAAGTTTTCATTTTCAATATGCTTTAAAGTAACTTTACTATCTGCATCAAGACAATAATTGAATAATGATTTTAAATTTTTTGTATGATTTTCAAAAAGAACTTCAAATTGTTTACTAAATTGACCAATACACAAATCAGGATATTTGAAAAGATTTTCATCAATTTCAAAAATATCATCTTTATTTTTCTTAAATTTAAAGATTTTAGGCAACAACTTTCCAATAGGTTTAACAAGTGGCAAAAGAATAATAGCAGTTGCAAAAGAACAAATGAAATTAAACACAACAATAATAAGAGCAGGATTTACAAGCACTTCTTCAAGCCACATTGTCCACCCAGTTAAAGTGCTTAAAGCAAATAAAAGCATTGTGCAAACATTAAATAATAAATGGAATAAGGCAACTAATTTTGTAACCTTATATTTACCAATGGACGCCAAAATTCCCGCACTTGTAGGTCCAATACGACTACCAATAGAAAGCCAAAGTGCAGAAGAGATAGCAAGCCCAACATCACTGCCAGCGGTTGCACAAAGAGAAATGATAATAGCATTTGTAGCAAGCGAACTTTGAGTTAAAAGCGACATACAAGTACCAATTAAAATAAGCAAAATAGGATTAGTAATAGTTAAAAATAAATTATTGACAATATCCAATTCTTTTAAGAAACTCATTGAAACGCTAATAAGGTACAGCCCCAAAAACAATAAACCAAAAGCAAATAAGACATTACCAACAGTTTTAACCTTTGTACTACGACCCAGCAAAGTAATAAAAGCACCAACAACGGTAATTGAAGCAAAAATGATAGTTAAATTAAAAGCACTAGCAAGCAAACTCGTAAAGATAAGCGAAGCGCCCACATTAACGCCAATAACTATCGGCAAACTTTGTGAAAGAGATAAAACGCCAATCTGCACAAAAGAGATAAGAAGCACAATAATCGCAGTACTACTTTGTAAAGCGACAGTGCCACCCATTCCCATAAGCGAACCCACAAAATATTTATTAGATAATTTTTGCATTTTTTCTCGTAGTTTAAACCCAAAAAGACTCTGCATATTTTTACTTAACATATCCATAGCCTTAATAAAAATGCCCAGTCCTGCTAAAAACAGCAAAATATTATAAACAATTTCCATAATTCAAACCTTTTTATTCAATGGAAATATTTTAACAAAAAATATTAATTTTTACAACTAAAAACGCAAACTTAATATTTTTTAATTAACCTAAACAAATGAAAAATCAGCAAGCAATTTGAAACTTGCAAATAACCATTTATAACAATAAAAAAAACGACCAAAAGCAAACTGCCTTAAAGTCGTTATTTTAACAAATGAAAATTAATTTTTATTCTTTATTTAATGATAGGCAAGTAGGCAAATGCTGATTATAATAAATTTTATGCCTTTGCTTTATTTTTTGTACTAACTCCAAATAATTTTCTTCTTTTAAATTTTCTTGGCAAAACTTATCTCCTGTCCTATGAAAATCTGAACCACCAACCCTAGCCAAACCTAATTCCTTTGCAATGCTATCAATACAAGCCTCTTCTTCCGCTGTTGTAAATGCTGTATAAACTTCTATTCCATCTAATCCAATTTTTTTTAATTCTCTTGCCTTTTGCCTTATTTCATCAAGTGAAAATAATTTATTGTCATTTTTATGCCTAGTGATGCAAGGATGTGCCCAACAAATCACGCCACCACAACTATGCACTAAATCAATAACTTCTTCAACTTTTAACTTCCTTAATGGCACATAAGCCTTTGCAGTACTACCAATATAATCAGTGTAGCCTTGATAAGTATTTTGAATGATATTTAATTTTTGCATAGCATTAACAATACATCTTTTATCTATGACCCCATCTTTTGAAAAAGACTTTACAAAATTTAAATCCAAATCAATATTATAATGCTCTTTCAATTTTTCTAATGTTTTAAAGCAAACCGCTTCATTATGTTCTTTTAAATTTTTCATAAACGTTTCAACATAATCTAAATTGCAAATTCCAAACGCAATAAAATGATAAACCTTAAACTCATCAACATTAAATTCTATTGCATTAATCAAATTAATATTATAATTCTTTGCTTTTTTTGCATATTCCTTGTACGCAAGTATTGTGTCGTGGTCAGAAATTGCAAAATATCTTATTCCATTTTTGTCCGCCATTTCCATCAACTTCTCGGGCGTAAATTCCCCATCCGAACAAGTTGAATGGCAATGCAAATTAACTCCCTTTTTCATTTCAAGCACCTACTTTTAATTTATTTACCCTTGTAAAAAATGCAAAATTTCTTCTTTATCTATTTCATTAACTTCCAGTTTGTACTCCAAAAAGCCAGAAGTAATGCTTTTATCCTTATAACCATAAATTTTAATTTCACTTTCAAGTTTTAAATCATAAAGAAAATTTTTGATAATTGATTTATAACCGTGAAATAAAATAGCAATCTTTTTATAACTATTTAAAATCTCTCTTAATTTCCCACATTGAAAAACCTTTAATTTAGAAATATAAATAACATCTCCATTCAACCTACTATTAATGTCCATAGCAACATCCGCCATTGTATCGCCTATTGCGACAATTAACACATCACTTCTATTTTGATTTTTACTTAAATAATTGTACCCTTGTTCAAATGCTTCTTTTGCTTGCGAAATGCTTAAATATTGATTTTTATCTCGTCTTGAAAATACAATTAAATTAACTTCCTCATAAGAAGACAACACTTTTTCACTTGCACAAATGACCATATTACAATCAAGCGGAAAATAAATATTGATAAAATCGTATTCCTTATTACTTAAACTATTTATAATTTCAGGATTTTGATGCGAATAACAATTTTCCCAAACTACGCTAGTAATTGCATAATTTAAAGATGCTCTTTTTTTAATTCCCTTCATCATTCTTCTTTGATAAGTGTACTTTAAATATTGACTTATCATACTGCAAACGACAGGCATAAACCCTTCATAAGCAAAGATTATTCCATTTTTGCCCAGTGCCAAAACCCCTTGTAAAAACCCTTGACAAATATTTTCGTTTAAAATTTCAAAGTAATTATTTGAGTAGCCTTCAAGCGCATTGTATTTATTAGACGTCAATTCATCAGGAGAAATTATGATGAAATCATTGACATTATTTTTTAAAACCGAATTACAATAAGAAGAAAATACTTTTGCACTTGAACAAGTTTTATTTGTTACCACTTCAAAATCTTCTAACTTTGGCAAAATAAGTTGACATTCTTTGCTAGATTCAATTAACTTTTGCCCCAAAAGTTCCTTGCTAGAAAACTCATTTAAAATATCTTGTCTTGTAACATTTAGATAACTTAACCACTTGCTTAAATAAGGAGCATATAATTCTCTTTTATAACTACCCAGCGGATTTTTATGCGAATTCGCCTTGCCAGCAAAATCAATTTCATCAGTAATAGGAGCAAAACTCCCCTTTGGAATATCTAAAATAAGCAAAGGAACTAAACCTTCTTTTTTTACTAAATAACCGCTTAAACCATTTAAAAACGCTTGCATTTGCTCATAATTATTTGCAAAATAGACTTCAAATTCAAGTGCTTTAAATAAATCTTTTAATTGCTCTTTTGTAAAAGTTGAAAGATAAGAGTTTTTGCCCATTCTAAAACCGTTTAAATTGATAATAGGCACAACCGTTCCCATATTATGATTTTTTAACGCCTTATTAAGTAGAAAACTAGAAAATGTCGTTCCAGTTTCACATTCGCCATCTCCCACGAAGCAAAACGCAACAGCATTAGCCCTATTCCACATTAAACCATAACTTGTTGCAAGAGCATAACCCAACTCATCACCATCATAAACAGTATTAGGAATAAACGGACTTGCTTCACTTCTATAACCAAATTCTTCTCCAAAAGTCCTAATAAATTCACTTAATCCGCTTGCATCTTGCGTAAACTTATAATTTGCAAATATATCAGTCTTTCCCTTTTTTGTTAATCCGCCACCTAAATAATTGTAAACCAAAAGCGAAAGTCCAGCGTGCCCCGTACCTAATACAAAGATGCTTTCATTATTCATAGACCTCGCATATTCATCCAAAGCAATAAGGGCAAAATTCAAACTAGGAGTAGTGCCATAATGCCCCCTAACTTCTTTTTTTAAATCTTCATTTTCAATATTTCCAAACTTTAATTTATTTAGAAACATAGAAGAAATTGAAACATAATTATAAATATTTAATTTTTTATAAAATTCTTGACTACTTAATGCCATAAAATAATCCTTAAATAATTTGATTTGTTAAACTATTTTTTCATACTTGTGCAAACTTCATCTGCAAAAGTTTCATAGAATAAACACCTATAATTTTCCCACGCACGCGGACGCATTTCAGTATCTTTAAATAAATCTTCAAGATATTTTCTTGCTTCAATGTAATATTCAATATTCTTGCCTTCTTCGCACCTTAAATCCTCTTGGTCGCTTGAATAGTTTTGCATAACTTGAACTACTGGAAAACGATTAATGCAAGGTTTTAATTCTGCATAATTCTTTTTAAAAGTATCTAATCTATCTAGCCCCAAAATGTAAAGGAAATTTGAAGAAAAGCCCATTTCTTTTGCCTTTGATAAAATGCTTTTAATCTTCTCTAAATCTAAACTTGCCTTAACTCTCTTCATCATTTCATCACGCCTTTCAAAACATTCAAGCGTAAGTGAAAGTGAAAAATGCTCAATGTTATCTTTTATTTTTTGAAGTGCTTCTTCACTTCTTAATTGCGAACCAATGTACCTAATTCTCTTGTTAAAACCTAGTTTGCCTAATGCGTTTTTAAGCATAATTAAATGTTCAACTAACGCATTTTCATCTCTAAAACAACCTGTACAAACAGTAACCCTTAAAACTTGTGATAAATCTTTCATTCCCTTTTCAGCCATTACATTTTTCATATGTGCAATAACCTTTTCTTCTGTCATTAAGTCGTTGTCATTTTCAGGTTTCAAAGTGTAAGCAGAACAAAATTTACAGCCCTTACAATTATTTCTTCTATTACTATTAATTGTAAGTTCAGTTTTATTTCTTCTAAAATAAGATAAAACGCAAGTATCTTGCTCCCTTTCAACAACCCTTGCAACTTGCCTGCCATCAAAATATAAAATGTCATCAACCAGCGTAAAAGGAGAAACCATTGTATTTACATTAATAGCAAAGAAATAATCATTTTGTAACCCATTAAATCTTAATGTTAATCTTATTCTATGCTCTTGTGTATCATTCATAACGCCGTATCTATTTAATGCAATCATTAAAATTTCACTTTTTTCCATATTATATTTTTCACTTAACAATTCTAATTCTTTTTGATTAAACATAATAAACCCCCAAAAAATTTATTTTTATTTTTGTTTTTGTTTGTTTATTTTTAAAGTTGATAAATTCTATTTTTTTAAGGTTGCATTACTTAATTAATTTAATTATTACTTTTCTTCTTCTCTTTTTTGATTATTCATTTTGTACAATCTTTTGTAAACAATCTCACCATTTTCAAAAATGTACACGCTTCTATTAGAACTAATAGTTAATATGTAGTCCACCCCTTCCATCAAACTGCCAAATAAACCACTATGGTACCTAATACCACAATACGCGTTAAGTTCCGCTGTCTTATTAGGTTTAGGAACAAAGTACTGACCACTTAAAATTAAATTGCAATCACTATTCATAAAATGAAAACCATCATGCACAACATTGCCCAGTTCACTTTCTTTTACAAAAAAGTTAATAAGCAAATCTTTATCAGCAAACAAATTATAATTAGGTGCAATAAAATCAGGTCTTAACGAAACTATGCAACTGTCATCAAACTTATTGTTGACAAGAGCAAGTGCAAGTCCGCTAAATTTTTCATTAGCATTTTTAATAATGCCATCGCTAATTTCAATTAGCCCTACAATGATATCATCTTGCATTTTAACCACTCCTTTTATTTGGTTACAATAAATATATCATAATCTTGTCATAATTAGAAATACTTTATTTTTATGCTTGACATAACTTGAAGTTATAACTAAAATAGTAAATAATAGTAATGCAAAAAGGAAAAAATCATAAATAAAAAAAAGGAAAAATAATTATGAATTATGAAAACATAAAAAAATTTTTAGTTGTTGCTAAAAACTTAAACATATCAAATAGTGCAAATGAATTATTTATTTCACAGCCAGCACTTTCAAAAACGATAAAGGAAATAGAAAAAGAACTAGACCATAAATTATTTATAAGAAAAAGCAAAGGACTAATGCTAACAGAAGCAGGACAACAACTTTATGACAAACTACGCAAACCATTTAATGAAATAGATGAAATAATTGAACGCTTCACATCAACTTCAAATGATGAATTTATAAAAATAAGGATAGGCACAAGTTTAACGATAGCAAAAAAATTCTTAACATTTAAACTATCCAAGTATATGCAAAAGTATCCAAACATAAAGATAGAATTAAAAAGTTTGAAAGTAAGCGACTGCATAACAGAATTAAAGGATAAAAAGATTGACTTCTTTTTAACAAACACTGATATTTCAGCGGATAATGACTTTGTTATTTATAAATTAAAAGATTTGCACGACTGCCTTATAGGCGGTAGCGTATTTAAGCATTTAAAAAGTGAAAAATTAAATTTTAAAGATTTAAAATACTATCCACTAATAACAAACACTAAAAAATCAGTTACAAGGAATTCATTTAACAACTTCTGCAATTCATTTGACATAACTTTAAACCCTACAATAGAAGTTGAAAACAATGGATTTTTGAGCGAACTAGTAAAACTAAATATGGGAATAGGCTACACAACATACGAGTTCATACAAGATGAAATAGACAACAAAACACTATTTCAAATTGAAACAATCCAACAACTGCCAACTAGAAAACTATATTTAGTAACAAATACAAATAACAATCTTCCATCATTTGATGTACTACTAAATATTTTGCTAGATGATTAAAACATAAAAAAACAAACAAAAAATAACTTAACAAAACCAC
>JAFTVC010000029.1 GCA_017465925.1 Clostridia bacterium
CCCGTTAAATATTCGTCGCACAACCAATCGACCAGTGAGATATTAAGCACTCTTTGAATTTGTGGCTGCTTCTAAGCCAACATCCTGGTTGTTTTAGCAATTTCACATCCTTTTCCACTTAACTACCTCTTTGGGACCTTAGTTGTAGGTCTGGGCTCTTTCCCTCTCGACTATGAAACTTAGCTCTCACAGTCTGACTCCATATCATCAATTCTCTGGTATTCGAAGTTTGATAGGATTCGGTAAGTCGTGAAACCCCCTAGTCCATTCAGTGCTCTACCCCCAGTAATCTAAATATAGGCTAGCCCTAAAGCTATTTCGAGGAGAACCAGCTATCTCCTGATTCGATTGGAATTTCTCCGCTATCCACAAGTCATCACCGTCTTTTTCAACAGACGTGTGTTCGGACCTCCACACTGTGTTACCACTGCTTCATCCTGCTCATGGATAGGTCATCAGGTTTCGGGTCTACGCTATGCAACTATCTCGCCCTATTCAGACTCGCTTTCGCTTCGGCTCCGCATCTTAAATGCTTAACCTCGCTACACCGCGTAACTCGCCGGCCCGTTCTACAAAAAGTACGAGATTGAACTCTCAATAGTTCTCTCTCCGTTTGTTAACATACAGTTTCAGGTTCTCTTTCACTCCTCTCCCGAGGTTCTTTTCACCGTTCCCTCACGGTACTATTCGCTATCGGTCACTAAGTCGTATTTAGCCTTCTGAGATGGTTCTCATTTCTTCATACCGGATTTCTCGTGTCCTGTACTACTCTGGATCCCACTTCAATTATATTATCATTTCGGTTACGGGGCTCTTACCCTGTCTCGCCTGCCTTCCCATGCAGTTCTCCTATAATAACACTCTCTACTTTGTGGTCCGAAACCCCATAATTATTACTAACTATGGTTTGGGCTCTTGCAATTTCGCTCGCCACTACTCTCGCAATCATTTTTTATTTTCTCTTCCTTCAGTTACTTAGATGTTTCAGTTCACTGAGTTCCCCTCATATCAGTATGTATTCCTGATATGATACTATGGCATTACCCATAGTGCGTTTCCGCATTCGGATATCTACGGATCAATTTATTTGCAACTCCCCGTAGCTTTTCGCAGCTTGTCACGTCCTTCTTCGGCGCTTAGTGCCAAGGCATCCACTATATGCTTATTGTAGCTTAATCTTAAACTAATCATAAAAACATTCAGTTTTACTTGGTTAATTGTCGTATGACTATAATATCTGTGTTACACACTATCGTGCTTTATTTTAGATATTTTAATCATTACTTCCTTTAATTTGATATATGCAGTTGTCAATGTACTTGCTGACTTCTTTCATATCAGCGTGTATATACTACCACATACTTTCACTATTGTCAACACTTTTTTTCAACTTTTTTTAATTTTTTTTAAACTTTTTTTACCCTTATTTTTACTCGCTACCGTGTGTTTCTTTATGTCCTATGTTACATTTGTTTTTTGCATTGTTTTCTTCTAAATTATTTTTAATTTTTTTTATTATTTTTTTGCTTTTCTTTTATTTTTCTTCTTTATTTACTATCTTTTTTTATTTTGTTTTTTATTTCTCTACAACTTTTTCTTATTATTATTTATTAATTTTCTTAAATTTTATGAATTGATAATTGTATTCATTTTATTACTGTATCTTCTTATATCCCATCATCTCTCCTTTTCTATATATATATATATATTATACTAGTGCATCATTTACTTGACTACATAACTACGCTAAAACAAACTTACAAGAATTACCCTTTGTTTAGCAACATTCATTTTCCATTATCATTTTTTATTTTTAATAACACACTTATAATTACTTTCTTTTCTATATATTATATATGTTAAAAAAGAATATCTATTTTAAATTCCCCAATTATCCAACTAAAAAATTAAGCAAACAACATTTATATATAAAAAATCTACACAATTACTTATGTAGATTTTATAAAATTCAAAACTTCTAAACATATTGCATTATCAAAGACTTAAAATTTAAACTATCACTACTCCGTTATTAATTACTAAATACTTTTCTTGCGGTTTCAAAAGAAACATTTTCATATTCTTCATCCAGCCATCCGCCACAATCAAGTTTAAGTTTTCCTATATCCCATACATCTTTTGCAATATTTAAATATACATCAGCTCGCTCTAAAATTACTTTTTTAGTAATTTCATCATAATGTTTTATTCCATATTTTTTATTTAATGATAAAAACAATGGATTATTTTGATAAAATTCCTTATTTAATGCTTTTGCAAAAATAACATCATCCCCAAGATATTTAACTACTTTTTCTTCATAATGCATATCTTGATAACTACGATTTTTATCTTTTGTAAGAATAATTAAATCACCTATGTTATGTCTAAACAATTTAAACTCCCTTTCATCAGCAAAACCATTTGAATAATCCAAATACTTATTAGGCAGTATATGCTCTACATCAAAAGGATTTTTACTTTTCCTATCCGTAAAAATATCAAACTGTGATGGGTTACCCATTTGCACATTCAAATGTGATGCAAATCTCGCAATAAAGTGTAAGGCATATCTTTTAAAAAATTGATTTTCATAATTTAACTCCATAAATTTATCCCATCCAACATTAGACTCTAATAAAGCCTTTGTCAATATTATGCCAATTTCTTTAATGGTTTTATTTCTAATGTTTACTAAAACCTTAAATAAGAATACTTTATTAGTATTAAAATTAGCCTTTTTATAATTCAATATTCTATTTGATGCAAAAATGTCAACAAATTTAGCAACTAGTTTTATTTTAGCATCAACAACTTCTGGCACATCATTTTTATCCACAGCAGAAATCATAAGTAGAGCTTGATAATTTAAATCTCTATTAGCATTATAATAAATACTTTCAAAACCATTAGTAAATTTTTTTGAATATTGTTTAATTTTCAAATACAACTTAACCATTTGTTGCATTTCGCTAACAACAAAATCTTTATATTTAGCAGAAGTAGTAAGTCCCATTTTCTTTTTTGAATTTTGTCTAACCCATTCATGAAATTTTTCACCCAATAGTTCATAATCTTTATCTTCAGAATCTTTCTTACCCTCACGTAAAGTTTGCGCATACTTTCCCCTTAACCAAAGCGAAATAAACTCCACATCAGCAGTATTGACTATGCCACTATATTCAGCATCAGATGAATCTTTAATTTCTTTTACAAACGTTTTCCACTTTTCATTTACTTCACTCTTGTCAGTTTCATTAGTTTCATTAAGAATATATGCTTTTAACATTTCTGCACTATTTAAACTCAAACCTCTATCATTCATTGTAATAAAAATAGTATGAGCTTCCTGTTCAGATGAGGTAATAATTTCTAATAATAGTATTTTATGCATAACCCAACAAGCAAAATATGGCAACGCATCTGCATTAATTTCATCTCTAAACAAATAAGCTATATCTAGATATCTATCTAATAATGTTTGAGAACTTTCATTATCTGGTTTAAAGTCCGTTATTCCATTATATAAATGATCCATACAATTTTTACGCTCTTGGACATTAATATTAAATGTTTTTTTCGCACCAAAAGGACTAGATTGAATCATATTAGGCAACATACTATCTAATTCGTGATTGCCTTGCTCATGTAACAACTTATTAATATACATAAGCAATAAAGTTAATGATGTTAAACGCTGTTGTCCATCTATTATTTCTTTTGTTGAATCATCCCCTGTACGAATAATACTACCCATAAAATAATATCCGTATTGTGCAACCTCTTCTGTATCCTCATGCTTAAATTTGCCACTATCGTAATATGTTAAAAAGCAATCAGTTATATCATTAATTAACTGTTCTATTTGTTTAGTCCCCCAGCGATATTCACGTTGATAAACATTTATTGTAAATACTTTGCTATTCAAAATTTCATATAAAGTTTCCGTTTTGTTAATTCGTTCCATTTTAAATTCCTTACTTAAATATAATATATAAAATTAGATTATAGAAAATATTATATCAAAAAAACGAAAAAAGTCAAACATATAAAAATATAAACTCAACTTCAAAACTGTTTCATTATTTATTTTTAATAGTCTTTACTTTTTTAAAAAACTCGGTTATAATATATGGATAATAAAGAACTTGTTTAGCATTAAATAATTTTAAGAAAAAAAAGGAATATAAAAGGAATTTAAATATGGATAAGAAAACAGTGGTTGTCGGTATGAGTGGCGGAGTAGATAGTTCAGTATCTGCATATTTATTAAAGCAACAAGGATATAATGTAATAGGATTATTTATGAATAATTGGGAAGAAAAAGATGATACAGGACATTGCACAAGCGAACAAGATTATGAAGATGTTAAAAGAGTATGCAACAAATTACAAATCCCATATTACAGCATAAATTTTGCAAAACAATATTATGAATTAGTTTTTAAAGAGTTTTTAGAAGAATACAAAAAAGGCAGAACGCCCAACCCAGATGTACTATGTAATAGAGAGATAAAGTTTGGCCCATTTTTAGATTATGCTTTAAGTTTAGGTGCAGATTATATTGCAACTGGACACTATTGTCAAATAGACCATAAAGATGGTAAATGTTATTTAAAGAAAAGTATTGACGCCAACAAAGACCAAACTTATTTTTTAAACCAAGTTAGCCAAGAGCAATTAAAAAACGTTCTATTCCCTATTGGTCATTTAGAAAAGCCAGAAGTTAGAAAGATAGCAACAGAACTAGGGCTTGTAACAGCAGACAAAAAAGATAGTACAGGAATATGTTTTATAGGCGAAAGTAATTTTAAAAATTTTCTTAATAATTATTTACCAGCAAAAGATGGCAACATTTGCACGATTGATGGTAAAGTTGTAGGAAGACATACAGGAGTACTATACTATACAATAGGACAAAGGCGAGGCTTAAATATAGGCGGATATGCTGGTGGAAATGGCGAAAGGTGGTTTGTAGTAAGTAAAGATATAGAAAAAAATATATTATATGTTCACCAAGGCGAAGACGATTTACTTTATACAGATTACTTGATAGCAGAAGAATTTAATTGGATTTCAGGCATTCCAAGTAACGAATTTGAATGTACTGCAAAATTTAGATATAGACAACCAGACCAAAAAGTTAAAGTAGTGGTAGATAAAGATGATAACAAAAAAATAGAAGTAATATTTGATGAAAAGCAAAGAGCAATAACAGCAGGTCAATATGTTGTTCTTTACGATAATGACATTTGTTTAGGTGGTGGCAAAATTATAAAAGCATTCAAAAACGACAAAAAATAAACAATTAATTTTGATATTATTAATTAAAATTAAAAATTGATAAAATGTTAACAATACAAAAAGACCAGTTAAATGTGAATTATATGTATTCACTAAATAACTAGTCTTTTTTATTAATTGTATTTATTAATTTTCAAATTGAATTGCTTTTTTGAAAATATAAAGAGCAAATGGTTGCAATCTTAATTTTTGCCACTCTATCTTTGGCAAATTTAAATTATCTTTTTTAGGTAATACACTATGGAAACTAAATTGTAAACCATAAACTGATAAATAAATTACTTTTTCATCACATTTGCCATACAAAACGCCATCAGGGCAAAATTCAACCAACTTATGTACTGCACTAATAATATTTTTTTTGAAAACATAATTATCCTTAATTGACTGCTCCGCATAATCCTTTTTCACATAAGCATTAAACAAATTCAAAGATGAAAAATACTTAAAACAATCTAAATTTGTATCCAACTTGCCAGCATCAAGAATCTCCTTCGCCCTCAATATGCTATCAAGGTCAATTTTTTCTTCTGTTTGATCACTGTTTTTAACATAATCAATAATTTGCGTAATAATGTCTTTTAATTTATCCATTTATTTCTTCTATAATATTATTTTCTTCTAAATACTTTTGATAAGCTCTTCGTCTTTCTTCTCTTTCTTCTTGAACTTTAATTTTTGAAGATAAGATAATAATATTAGACCAAACAATCACAATATAAACAGTTAACAACAAAATATTAAATTGCCAAGAAGTAAGGAAACCATAGAGATTACCAAAATTAGGATAAGTTGCTATAACTTTTCCATAAACATCATCGTAACTTGGTGCAGCATTAGGCTCATCACTTTCTTCATTCTTCGTAACAAACCCACCGCCAGCATCTTCGCCAAGAGATGCAGAACCATCTAGCGTATACATAACAGTGCTTATAGCAATTTCATCATCAAAATCAAAAACAATAACATCTCCAACTTCAATAGTGTCTGGCTCAACTCTATCTACAACTACAAGTTCTCCGCCATTAATATGCATACTAGTATCATTACCACTCATACAAAGGAAAGAGTACCCAAAATAATCTGGTAACGGATTACCTATCAATTTATTGAATACATTATATAGATTAAATAATAGTAACACACCTAAAACCACATACATAATTGTAAGTGCAGTTATTTTCAATACTTTCATATCATCACCCTATTTAAGTAATTTATTTTTTATTTCATCAAATGAATAAACTTCGCCTTGCTTAACCTTACCACCTATTGTAACATAAATAGGAGTAGAAGTGTCAAACAAATCAACAAAATATTCATCAACAACTTCTTTTGTTGTGCCTAATAATCTATTAGTGTATTCCTTATCAATATAAGGCTTTCCAATAATAAACTTATCCAAGTTGCTTAATGCCTTTTTAAAATTAGTAACATCAATTTCGCTCATATAATAGATAAAATTATTTTTAGTTTTTTGAATTTCACTCTCTTCAATGCCGTTTTTTCTTATGTCATTAATAACCTTACCGATTTCATCAATAACTTTATTCACATTTTCCTTGGTTGATTCAAAAGTAATATTGAAAGTTCCATTTTCTTTAAACATTTCTCTATCAGTGTAAATCACATAAGCAAGCCCCTTATCTCTAACCGCCTTAAACAACTTGCCATCAACGCCACCAGATAAATATTCATTGATAATTTTTGTTACAGAACTCCTTACTACATCATTATAACCCACACTTTTCAAAGAAATATTAACAAGAACATTATCTGTTTCTTTCTTCAAAATTTGATAACCACTTTCTTGCACAACTTTCACATTATGCTCAACCTTGTTTGGTTTTTCACTAATAGGCAAATTATTAAGAAAATATTTTTTAACTAATTTCTTAATTTTTGATAACTTCTCACTCCCTACCACCGAAATGACAAAATTTTCTCTAACATAAAATTTTTTCTTGAATTCAGTTATAGATTTAGCAGTAATCTTATCTAAATCTTCCTTATTTCCTATGCTTATTCTATTGTCAAAATTCCTGTTAAATATAATATTGTGATGCTCAACATCAATATTATATTTAGCAGTATCTTCACTCATATTATACTCTTCTAAAATAACACTTCTTTCATTATCAACTATACGCTTGTTAATGCTTGAATTTAATAAAATATCACTCGCTAACTCAAATGCATTATCTAGTAGCGTATTTACCCTATTAAATGCAAACACCGTATAATCAAGCCCAGTAAATGCGTTAAAACTATTTCCACAATAATCTCTTAAATCATTTTCAAGTTGCTCTTTACTTCTCTTTCCAGTACCTTTAAATAGCATATGTTCTGTAAAGTGTGCTATCCCATTTTGCGTATTGCTCACAGTCCCAACACCAAAGCCAACTAATACACTTGTCGCTTTATTCCTAGTTGAATTTTGATATATAAGTGTTCCCCCACCATTGAAATTTATAATTTGTATATTGTCCATTGTTTATCCTTTTTACATCTTTTCTATTATCTTTACACCTAAAATTTGCATACAATCAACAAGTACTGCTTGAACTTTTCTACATAGCCCAATTCTATATGCACTAACTACTTCATCTTCACTTACTACCTTGCAATTTGCATAAAATTTATTAAATAGTGTAGCAAGTTTAATTGCATATCTTGCAACATAACAAGGTTCAAAATTATTATAAGCATTGAAAATCATTTCCTTATATAAATCTAAATGCTTAATACATGCAAATTCTTCTTCATTTAAAGTATACTCTCGTACGCTAATCTCCTTAATGCCACTCTCATTCGCCTTACTAAATATAGAATTCAACCTTGCATTAGTGTATTGCAAATATGTACTTGTTTCCCCTTCAAAATTTAACGCACTTTCAATATCAAAAACCGCATCTTTAACCCTTTCAGTTTTTAATAAACCAAACGATACAGCACTAACTCCAATATCAGTTGCAACCTGCCTGTCTAAATCCCTTTCCTTAACAATTTCAAATGCCTTGTTTTCTGCACTTTCAAATATATCTTTTAATACTGCAACTTTGCCCCTACGACTAGCAATTTTACCATCTGGCGTAGATAACCTACCATATCCAATATGCTTTAAATCTTTTGCCCATTCATAACCCATAAGTTCCAATGTCTTAAACAAACTCTTAAAATGTAAGTTTTGTGCAGTATCAGTAACATAAAGAGAAATGTCAAAATTGTATTTATTTTTTCTATCAATAGCAGCAGCAATATCACGAGTAGAATACAAAGATGTTCCATCACTCTTTTGAACCATAAAGTCAGTTAAATTAAATTCACTTAAATTAACAAGTAATGCCCCCTCACTTTCAAATACTAAACCCTTTTCCTTTAATAATGCAATAACTTCATCTTTTTTTCCTTCATAATATCGCTCACCATTATAATCATCAAACTTAATGCCTAATTGGTCATAAATGTTATGCATCTCTCTTAATGAAATTTCAATAATCCAGTTGTAAACTTCTAATGCTTCACTATCCTTTTCTTCAACCTTCCTAAATTCATCCCTTGCACTTGCTATTAACTCTTCACTTTCTTCTTGATTAAACCTTACATATAAATCTTGTAAAGCATCAACTCCTATTTTTTCAATTTCCTGCCTATTTCCCCACTTTTTGACGGCTGTTATTAGTTTTCCAAATGGTGTACCATAATCTCCCAAGTAGTTAATTCTAACTACCTTATAACCTACTTTTTCTAATATTCTAGCAATGCTTGCCCCTATTATTGTTGTGCATAAATGCCCAATATGTGGATGCTTTGCAAGATTAATTGAACTAAAATCAATACACGCAACCTTACCTTTAAAATCATCAAAATTTAAACACTCTTCCCCATAATTTGCACACTTGCTCCTATCAAGTGTAATGTTTAAATAAGGCCCCATATTTTCTACTTTACTAATAATGCCTTGTGGCTTATATGTAGATGCAAATTCCTTCGCTATCTCTGCCGGATTCTTCCCCAGTCTTTTAGCAAGGAAAAAACAAGGCAACGAGTAGTCCCCTGTAAAATTTTCAGGTACTTCTGCCAAATTCTCAATGCTAAAATCACTATTTGCTAAATCTTCAATTATTTTTTCCTTTATCATACAAACTCCAAAATTTTAAATTGTTTTATTAAAAGTATACAATAATAAGAAAAAAATTACAAGTAATTTAATGATAAAAAAATTACAAAAAAATGTTGAAATTTAAAACAATATTATATAGAAACATAAGTCTATTATATTTTGTAGCAAAAAAGCAAGTCATTTATATTGACTTGCTTTTTTATTATTGTTGCTATTTATTATTTAGAACCATTCAATTTATTTAATTACTTTTGTTTTTAATTAAATCTTTTAAGCATTTAATTCTAAATTGATTATCTGTTATGCAGAACTCTTTCTTGCGGTTGTCGTAGTTCCCGCAGTTGTTACTGTGTATGTGTATCCATCGCTGTATGTAAAGGTACTTCCTACTTTTAACGCTCCATAAGTTGTGTTCCAGTAATAGCCTGTATTATATGAAGATGTAGAGTATGTAGGAGTTGTAC
>JAFTVC010000018.1 GCA_017465925.1 Clostridia bacterium
AGGAAGTCGGGATTGCGGGAATGCTTGCATTCACATTTGACCGACTGACGAAGTTGCAATCTATTAATAAGTGCTAGTGCATTAGCAGTAGCGGTTGCGTTAGCAACAAAATTTTACTTGTTAAAATTTTACTTATTAATAGATTACTTTACTCTCATTCTAATTCTTAAACGATAGAAGACAACAATTCCTGCAATTAGGACTGCAACGCCTAAAACGATTAAGATAATAGAAATTGCATTTAGCGGGTCTTTCTTTGTAACTTTAAACATAGAAACGACATTCCCTGCTTCTGTTTGCAAAGTTACAAAATAAGTACCAGCATTTTCAATAGTAATTTTTGAAACCTCATCTTCCAAAGTTTGCTCATTAATCAAGAATTCATTGTTACCGATAACAATCTTACAATTACCAATTTGTTCATAAATTGCTTGCGTGCTATAAGTAAGCACGATTTTATCAGTTGTAGTTTCGTTAAAGTTAATAGAACATTCAATAGCAGGGATTTCATTATTAATCCAAATGTAATAATCAAATTCTTGCATAGCATTCAAACTATTTAATTGAGTACCTTTAACATAAATGTGATATTGACCAACGCCATAACTATCTTCACTTAAAAGCAGAGAATAAATTGCGACATTTTCGCCTTTAATATTGTCAGTAATATCAATATTATTCTTAATTACTTTTGAAATTTCATAGCCATTAATGTTAGAGAATTCATAAGCAAACCTTGCTTCATTAGGATAAATAATGCTAAATATTAATTCACTTTGTTTTAATAATTTAACGCCATTACCTTCTCTAACAGAACCGACAATTAAAATCTTGTACAAGCCTTGTTCTGTGAAAGTATATTCATAATTTACAGGACTAACATTATATTCTTCGCCATTTTTGTAAATAGTTACAATCAAAGACCTAGTAATGTAACTAGAAACATCTTGAATTTTCAACTTAACATCACCATTATAAACCGCCCCATAAATAGGCAAATCACCATTTATAGTATAAACAACTTCATTTTTAAGTACCAAATTGAAACTTGAACTATTTGAATTGCCAAATAATTGTCTATTGCCAGCCAAATCATAAAATTCAATTCTATATTCGCCAGCAGTATTAAATACAAAACTTGAAGTTTGTTCATCAATTAAAGTGCCATAAGTTGTTTCAATCAACTTACCATTAAAGTAGTAAGTCATATAAATACGATTTTGAGAAACGCCATAATAACTTTGCCAATAAACTGTAAGCGGAGCATCATAAACTGCAACATTATCATAAATGCTAGCATCTATTTTAACATCTTTATTTTCAGTAACTTTAACAATTTCAGTTTCGCCCTCTTCCCCATCTTCTTTTGGTTGTTCCTTTTCAACTTCAACATCATAACTATAACCAAAGTTTTGAAGGAATTTAGAATTTGCTTGAATCTTTGTAATAGCAAAAATATCTAAATAACTATAAGGAGAAACGCCATAAACCACAATAATATTAGTTACGAAACTAGATGAAAGCCCTGCAAGTTCGCCTTGATAAGTGTACAAGATTTCATTTTCCAAATCACCAAAGTTAGTCTTTAAGTTCTTATCACCCTCAACTTCAACTGAAAAGTTATAAATTGAGAAATAATTTTTAACAAGTAACCTATTATTAACAAGCGGATAACTTTGACTACGCTCACCATTCAAATAATCTTCAACTAAATCTTGATAATTAGTAATGTCAAGTAATTCTTCCGCAGGAAGTACTACTGAAAGCGAACCATTTGCGTGTTTCTCGTAAACTTCATACATTGAAATAGTGCTGTCTTTAATCATAAAGTAAACACTTCTTGAATTTCCTAAAATAGCAGAAGTAAACCTTAATTCATACAAACCTTGTACAGATGCACTTATATTGTTATTAGTAACATTAGTTTGACTTGTTGCAACATCACTACCATCATCATAACGAAGTAAAGTAATATTGTAACCAAATTCAAAGCCAGATAAATCCCAATATAATCTCAAAGATTTAGTTGTAAATGTACTAACTTGATTTTTGTTTAAAGATAAAATGCTATTCATATTTTCATCTTGTGAATCTATTGCATTTACAGCAGGGAAAATATTATAAATGATAAACTCATAATTTACAGTTTCGCCAGTTGTAATGTTATAAATGCTTACAACATATTCACTCTTTGCACCTGAAACGCTATCAACATCATTAGAAGTTGCATCAGGTCTAAATATGTGCATAGGAGAATTAATGCTAATTGGAGAACCATTTTTAGTTGCAGTAATTGTAAACATTTCACTAGGTGCAGTTAAAGTAACATTGCCACTAGTGTAGCGTTTACTATTCTTAAAGACAGGTTCATTTTCATATTCAAAATTGTAATTACCATAAACCCCAATATTTACATTTACAGAATAAGCATTTTCGCCATTTCTAAAATTATCTTCAAATACAAACTTATAAATACCAGCATCAAAATTATATTCACGCTTATTTGCGATATTTGAAGCATCAACAATAATTCTTGTACCTTCACTATCTTCACTGATGCCATCTTCATCTTCATCACAAAGGACAAAAGAACCTATTGTTTCATCAAAATAATAAACAGTCAATTTCTTCAAACTAACGCCATCTTCATCTTGGTCAAGAATTACTTTGTAGAAACCATCAATTTGAGTATTTGATACGCTTAAAATGCCTAAAACTCTATCATTTGTGCTAATATTAACAACAATGCTAACATTTGCACCAAACCTATTTGTAAGGGTTAAAGTATTTGATTCATTTACATTAAATTTGCTATTTATAGATTCTAAAATTTCATCAATATTAACCTTAGGATTAACAACAAATTTAGTTTGATTAACTGTAATTGAATACCAAGATTCAAGCCCACCAACAGAAGTAATTTCAAAATTATTCAAACTTGAAATTTCAGTAGTGCTAATTCCTAGTGCAACATTTTCTTGTCCATCAACAGTATTAATGTTTGCATTTATAACAGGAGAAGAAGTATTTAAAATTACAGTGTAAATAGTATGGTTACCAGCCTCATCAATTTCAACTATTTCATAATAGCCATCAACTGACATACTGCTATTAGTGCCAAGTAATGCACTCATATAATCATAGAAAGAACCTAAACCATAACCAAACTCAACCCAGTTTTCATAATAGTTTATAGTGTTATCCACAATTACAGGATTAAATCTTAACCTTGCACTATTACCTTCGTAGTAATCAGGGTCGCCCGGAACTAAACTTTGGTAGCCCCTTGCTTGTTGTGATTCTGTATAAGTGTTCATATTGACATCTTTGCCATACTTGTTTAACTTTCTAAAATAAATCCTTTGCCCTTCGTGTGCTTGACTATATAAAGTTGCATTTGCAGTTGGCCTAGTAAATTCAAAAGTTGAATCTATTGCTAAATCTACTTCTGCAACATTTGCAAAATAGTAAACGCCATCTTCTGTCTTATAATAAGTAGTCTTATAAGAAGTAGCAAGTCCATTATCAGTTAAAACATTAGTATTAGCACTTAAACTTTGAATTCTATTTAGATTATAATTAGGAGCAGTTTTATCAATAACAAGTACCATAGAATTACTATAATAATTTACAGTTTGTCCATTACTTCCTGTAACAGTATAGTATTGTTGTTCGCCTAAATAATGATAAGCAATTTCAAACTTATACTCTGCAAGTGGATTATTATCATCAACCGCATAAATTAAAATGCTATATTTTATTCTATTATCATTTAATAACCTTTCTTCAATAACATAATCAACATCTTTTATAAGTGTTGTAAATGCAGAATAATTACCATTTGCAAGTTTTGTATATTTCTTAACCACAATGTCTTCAACATCAATCTTTGCATAATATTTATCAATCGGGTCTTCAAAAGTTAAAATTGCATAATTTTCTTTTGTACTTGTTGTGTAGTTATCCACAGTTGTAAACATATCAAAATCACTAACAAGTGGAGTAAATTGAGTAAACGCACTTAAATCAGTTCTTAAATTGCCAGTTACTCTATATTGATAAATGTAATTAATATTAGAAATTGTTTCATACGCAGTTAATTCAAAAGAAGAACCAACAATATTTGCATTATATTCTTCAAATTCAGTAAATAAGCCATTACCTGCTTTTGCCCTTCTATACACTTTTAAAGTGCTAGAATCAACAACGCTAGTGTCCCAAGTGTAAACATATTTACCAGTATCACTTCTAGTTTGTAAAGTTAGCGGAGTTTTTGCAGATTGTTCATACAATTCCTTGCCAACTACAAGTTCCGCATTAGGTTGTTCAAACACAACTCTAAATGCAATGTAGTCATTATTATCATTAGATGGTGAAAGTTGCGTATTGTATGGCATTGAGTTATCTCTTATTTCCATTTTATAAACGCCTTGACTAGTTATATCATCAATGACAATAAACCCACTAGCATCAATAGTATTATATTCTTTTTGACTTTCCAAATAACCATTATCATTATATTTAGAAATAGTTACAGTTAAATTAAATGTACTAGGAATATTAAAGTTTTCCACAACTACACCATTTACAACGCTGTACTTTGTTTTTGGAACTTTAATTTTTATAGGAAGTAAATTAGATTTTAAAATCAAATTCAAATCTTTAACTTTATATTCATTACCTTCAAAAGAAACTGATGTAAAAGTATCAAGCCCTTCACGATAAAATTCATCAAAAGAAATTTCTTCTTCGCCAAATAAAATTTGAATTCCGCCACCTATTTGATATGCACTTTCATCATTAAAATCAGGCACAGCAATAATAGGATTACTATCTACAAAATAAGTGTAAACTTTTGTACTAGTGTCGCCACTCTCTTCCACAGAACTTTCAAACCCACCAATATATTTTCTAGTTACAACATATTTACCGGGTTTAGTAACCATTTTAGTAGAAACACTAATCATTCCATTAGGGTCATAACTAGTAACAGTTGTAGCCATTGGATTAATAATATTTGAATAAGAAAGTTCGCCAGAAGTATTAGCATCAGTTAAAATGTCAACCATAGAACTAGTTGCAGTATCACTATAAGGATAATTTGCTTGTGATTTATCATATACAAGCGGATAATAATCATAAGTTAAACTCGCAATCTTAAACGCGCCATCTTCCGCATCTTTCCACTCAAACACAAGAGCATCAAGCGAACCCGCTTGTTCTAGATTAAGTTTATTAACTCTATAAGTAGTTTCGCCACTAATGTATGGAGTATTAGTAGTAAACATTTTACCAAGAGATTTATCCATATTCATTTCAATATCATAAACAGTAATATTTCCACTCTTATCATAAATTGAAATAGCAAATTGTTTCTCGCCTTTTATTCTACCATCAGTAACGCTAGAATACTTGCTTAAATTTGGATAAATTGTAAGTTCTTGCTTTGTAGCAAAATCATTAAATCTTTCGCCTAAACTAGTGCCAGTCAAATCAAAACTTTCAATAACTACATTTTCAAAAGGAATAATTAATGAAAGTCCAGAAGGCATCATTTCATACATTGTGCTACTCTCTTGCAATAAACTTACAGCAGTTCTATCGTTAGCACTAACTGCATCTTTGAAAAGTAAAGCCTTGTTCTCGCCCCACTTCATTGTAGTTTTTTCACTAACAATGTTGAAATCTTCAACTTCAATAGGTGCATCATTAAAATCATATTGTAAAACTTTTGCTTTTGTGAAATCTAAAAATACAGAATGAACATATCTATAACCTGACGCATCAGTTATTTCAAAGATATAAATCTTTTGCTTATCAAATACATAATTGCTTTCAACAATATTTGAAACATTATCTATTGCAACAATATTTTCATAAGTTTGTTTAGATGAAGCATTTGTAGCAACATAGTCAACATAAACATAACTTCTATTGTCATTCGTGTAATAAATTTCAGTTTGCATTGCATTAGATTGCATTACAACATCATAAGTAATTAAATTAACGCTTATAGGCGAATTACTAGGTTTATTTCTAACTTGAACAGTAAACGGAACATTAACTACATTTGAGTTATGCAAGTTTTCATTAATTGAAAATAAACTTGAAGTAATATTATAAGGATTCACACTATAAGTAGCAATTTGATTTTCAAGAGATAACTTATCAATAGTGAATGAATAAGTTGAGTAAGAAGTTCTATTAAAATAAATTCTTACAAAATATTTGCCTTGACCAGTAAAAGTATAAGCATCAACAGTTTCTTCCCCTTCAAATTTAGGAGTAAATTGCTTATATTCTGTAAAGTTGCCAGTAAAGTTTGAATCTACGCTATAATAAGCAGAGATAGAACTATCAAACACTTTTGGTTTTTGAACTTCTATGCTAACGCTATCCTTTGTAAAGCCACCACTAGCAAGTTCTTCGCCATTAGAAATAATTTTAACCTTTGGAGTTGTATTAGTGATGCTAAATAGGAAAACTTGGCTATAATCACGACCAACAAAATCTTCAAATCCATAGTTTAAAACAACAATATAATAACCTGCATCAGTAAAATAAGTGTTTTTGCTATATGATTGTTTAGTAGCACTTACATTTGTAAGATTTAGCATCTCGCCATTTTGACCTTTAAATTCATCACCATACTTTGAATAGTAATAATATGAATTTGTAGTATTGTCATCTTCAAGGAAAGAATAAGACTTTAACCAAACAGGAGATTGATTAGTACTTACAAAACTAGTCAAACTAGGAATTGTGAAATTAGATAAAACATCATTTTTAACAAATTTATATGAATAATCAGTTTCAAATCCATAATCTAAACTGACAAAGTAATCTTCCCCAGTCAAGTCCTTCGCATAAACTGGCGTATAGCCAAACACTACTAAACTTTCAGTACCAATTTTAACTGTTTCGCTTTCACTCTCTTCCCACTTAAATTCGCCACCAATAAATACTTGATATTTATAAGTCAACTCATATTTACCAAGTTCGTAGAAAATAGGCAAATTATAGTTAATTGCATTAGATGAATTCGTGTCAAAATCTTCTATAAATTCAAAATTACCATTTGCTTGTCTTTGAAGTTTGAAACCAATACTTTCGCTAACTTCTCCATCTTCACTTTGCTTTTTATCAAAGTATAAAATACCATAATCGCTAATTGTATTTATTTCAGTTGAAAATTCATCAGTGTAAACAAATCTAGTTGTTATAAATGATGAAGTATTATTGTAAGTCCTTTTAATATTTATGTAATATCTTTCAGGGTCAAATCGTAGTGCTGGATAAGTAGCACTTAAATTACCTGTACCATCATCTACGCTAGCATTATAGTTGAAAATGTTTTGTCTTATAAATTCGCTTGTATCACCTTCCACATAAGCAGGATTTTGAGTTACATTCATAATTCTAGGGAATTGCAAGTCATCTTGTTCATCAAGCCCAAAGTTTGTTTGGTCAAGCACTGTGAAACTGTATTTGTACCAGTCAAAATCTTGCGGATAGAAATTTGATGTTGAACCATTTGTATTAACTCTTACCTTAAAATAAAACTCATAAACACCTTGCAAATCTTCAACAACTTTTGCACTGCCATCTGCTTCTATTTGGTTATAATAGTAAAGCGTTACATTTGGAGCAATATCAAAAATTAATGAATTATTGCTAATGTTAAGCCCAGAACCAACATTTTCATCAGTAACATAAGCATCTCCAAGTGATAACTGCACGCCATTTAAAAAGACATTAACTTCAAGCGCAGGCAAATAAACATTTTCTCCCAGTGATGCTATTATAAACCTAACCCCTTGCTTTGGTTTACTCAAATCTGCGGTTTCTGCATTTTCAAGCATCACAAAACCATTATTGCCAACGCTTGCAATAGAAGTTGAAATATCATTAGTATTGTATTTGTATGCACGCACATCAAGAGCATTTAGTTGCCCACTATATTCAACAAAAGTACCCTCACTATTTGCATAACTTCTTGAAAAAGTACCGCTTGCAAGCATAATGCCACTTAACATAACAACTACAAGACCAAGTACAAAGAAAGTTATTTTATTAACTTTACTCATAAAAACCTCCAAAGGACAAAACATTTTCTTTTCAAAGCACAATTCAAACGACCATTAAATTGACTTAAATTGCAAATTATTAATCTTATAAAAGATTAATTATATTCTATAAAGTAATGATAGCAAAAAAAGGAATAAAATGCAACAAAATAAGGCAAATTCAAGCATTTTTATTAATTGATTTTTAATTTAAACTTTATTTTCAAAAGTTTTAAATTAGAACTTGCGAAGAAATATAATAAAAGAGCAAATTTTAAATTTAAGTAAAACTTGCATAGGAAAATTTCCTTACAACTTAAAACTTTAATTTATTTTTTGCAAATTTTATTTTACTATGCTCTAAATTAAGGATAAAATAGGATAACATTTTATTTCTAAAAATAAAAAAATCATACAAAAATAATGCAAATAAAAAAGACTTAACCACACAAAACGTCAATTAAGTCTTTATCAAACCAAAATCTAAAATGCAAAAATGCACATTTTATTTTTCATTAAATTTCTTTAAAATTGTTTTAATCCAAACAGACAATTTATCAAGTGATGATATTCTCATTCTTTCATTTGGCGAATGAATATCAAACAAATCAGCCCCCAAGACAACCACTTGCAAATCACGAATTTTTTCTGCAAATATGCCACCTTCAAGCCCTGCGTGAATGTCATTAACCACTAAACCAGTAAAGCCACTTTCGTTATAAGCACTTACGCAAACATCTTGAAGTTCCTTGCTATTTCCACTACTAAAATGCGGAGAAACACCCCTAATAACAAAATCAAACCCTTTCTCTTCTGGATACTTCGTAAATTGCTCACTAATATGCCACACTTTTTTATGATTAAACCTATATATCATATTTAAATCAATACATTTTTCAACTTGTTCAATGTTGCCAAAATTAACTGATGTAATAACATTGCCTTGTTCATCAACTTCAAGGACGCCATTTTTAAAACCATCAACAAAATCTATTAACACAGAAGTTTCTTTGTAAGATAACGTTTCATTTTCTTCATCAATATAATCACTTAACGCAAGATTAAAAGTTGCAAATTTTTCATTTTCGTATTGTTTATTAAATTCTATTTTAAAAGCAGAAATTAATTCTTCAATTTTAGATAACTCTAATTCACTTTGGAAAATAACGCTAAATTCTCTTGCAATAGCATTTAATTTGCCATTTGATATTAATTTGCATATTTTTAGCGGATAAACATCATAAATTTGCTTTAAAATTTTAAAGCCCACCATATTAGCATTAGCCCTATTTTTATTTATGTCATCACCACTATGCCCACCTAAAAGCCCATAAACATCAAGAGAAAAAATATTTAAATTTTTATCAAATTCACCGTTTGCCAAACTAAAATTTTTTTCTATTGATGCACGCAAACTACCAGCACAACCAACAATTAATTCACTACTGCTCGTGCCATCTAAACCTATTAAATGCCTACCCTTTAAATCGTTGCAATCAAGTTCTTTTGCTCCGTCCATTCCACTTTCTTCTTGACTTGTAAAAACCGCTTCAATATTAGGATAACCTTCCCCACAGTTTTCTAGCATCTCTAATATAAGAGCAACGCCAAAACCATCATCAGCCCCTAGTGTAGTGCCTTGTGCAGAAATAAAATCACCTTCAATTTTTGTTTTGATTGCATCTTTTTTAAAATCAAAATCAACATCTTTCAATTTTTCGCAAACCATATCAGTGTGCGCTTGTAAAATGATAGTTTTATCACTGTTATTATTTTTGAAAATCTTGACATTGTTTATTTTATCAACTTCATATTTCAAATTAAACTTCAACGCTTTCATTACTAAATAATTTACAACCCCAGTTTCATCACCAGAACCCCTAGGAATTTTATTTAATTCTAAAAAATAATCAAATGCTTTCATATCAATGCTCCTTTTGAATTGAAATTACAGAAATCAACTTTTAAAAAGTAAAAATTACATTATTTTATTGCATCAGTAAGTCAAATAAAAATGCAACGATTTCTGCAATCTAACTTTATACATAAATAGTATATCATAAATTTAAATATTAGTGCAAATAAAATCAAACTCAATTTAAATCTGCTTTTTGTATTGCTTAATGATAACAGAACAACAAGTTGTTCATCATATTTTAAAATTTAGTTCTTTAAAATGAAAAAGTAAATATCTTGCAATCTTAATTTCGCATAATAGAACAAAAAAGGACTACAACTAGTCCTTACTACTTCCATTCCTTCTTCTTTTCATTGCTCTATTTTGCTTGCCTTTCTCTCGTAGTTCATCAAGTTTACTAAACTTCTTGTCCTCAAACTCAAAATTATTCAAATCTTCAAGTGCAAGTTCTTGCTCCTTTAAAATTTGTTCCTGCTCATCAAGCACCGCTTCAATTTCAGTATCTCTTTGAATAAACTCGTTTTCTTTCTTTTCAATAACCTTTTTATTCTTTTTAAATTTAATAGCAAATAATATAAATAAAGCAAATATTGCCACTGCTATAATTATAATAATGCCATATATATTAAAATTATTGGTATCTACAAAACTCTGTAACATTTTTAACCTCTATTTTGTTTCTTTTATTTTCTAACCCCAAAGTTAGATTTATTAAAATTAATGCAATAGTGCATTTTACATAATAGAATGCCCTTGCTTACTTTTTGCCTTTCTATTTTAATTTTCCCCACCAAACTAAATTAACATTAAAAATGATTAATTGAATTAAATTTAATTTATTTTTAAAATAATATTTTACTTTAAAAAATTTAATCTTACTTTAAGTATATTACCTTAAACAACAAAAGTCAACTAAAATTTTAAAATCGTAGCAAACTAAAACAAAAACTTTTATAATTTTGTAAAAAGTTAATCGTGTTGTAAATAGAAAAAAGAATAAAAACAAGTAAAATACGTTTTTATCCTTTTTATTATAGAAAAAATAAAACGCATTATTCAAAAATGAATAACGCATTTTTTAAATTTGCAACATTTATAGTTTCAAAAACATAATTGCCTTTTTAAAATTGTAACAATGTAATATCAACAGCACTTCTAGTTTAAATATTGACTAGCCACTTAATTATTATAAAACTTTGCCACTTGTACTTTACTAACCATTTTTTACTATAACCACCTAAATAAGTTGCAAATATTTATTAATCTTCAATTTTAACAATACGAATTCTAGTAAGGAAGATAGTACCAGCAATAAAGATTAAGACAAATACAACATAAAACCAAGGAATAAACATAACTGTAATATCTTTGTTTAATGCAATTAATTCATCTCCAACCATAACCATAAGTTCATCAGTAGTACTTAATCCTACAACAATGTCGCCTACAATATCCGTTCTTAAAATATTATCTTCCGCAACACCACACTGATTCATCCTTTCAAGCACTGATGAAGCAGGTAAATTGCTATGCACTCCTTCTTCACAACAAAATATTGCATAAGATGGACTAACAGCATTAATAAATTCTACACTATTACTGCCATTTGTCGCACTTCCGTGATGGGCAACCTTTAAAATATCACAATCAAGTGAAATGCCTTGCCTATTTGCATAATCCAATGCTTCATTTTCTGTAATTCCAGTCGCGTCACCAGAAAGCATTATTTTCTTTCCTTTGTATTCAAGTAGCATAATTGCAGAATATGTATTCGCTTCAATCTGGCTACCATTATAATAAACATCTTCACTAGGAGTTAGGAATGTAAATTTGTAAGGAGTTTGACTTGTAGTATCATTTGAAATTACTATTCCTGTTTGATTATAAAACATTTCAGCACCAAGTTCAACTTCTGCATACATTGCATTAATTGCCTTGTTATAACTTATTGTACTTTTCATTTCATAACTATCTTCTACCGTAGTTACTCCATCATTATCAAAAATCGCTTGTTCATCTTCGCCTAAAACTTTTGGTCTATAAATATTTTCAACTTGATAATCTCTTAAAACTTCATCAGCACCGCCAAAATGGTCAACATCTGGGTGAGTAATAATTAGATAATCAATAACATTATCATTTCTATCATCAAAAACATTGTCTGTCAAATAGTTTAATAAAGCAGTAGTAGAACTACCTTGGTCGCCACAGTCAATAAGCATAACTTTGTCATCTGGAAGTTCAATAGCAATAGCATCAGCACTTCCTACCGAAATAAAGTTTACTACCAAATCATCATTATTAAATATAAGTTCACCAGATTGTTCCAGTTTTTCCTTTTCTTCTAATTGTCTATAATATTCTTGATTTATATAACTTTCAAAGAAATCACTAAAAGGCAACGTGCCTAATATAATGATTGATACTAAAACAAAGCAAACAATCATAGTAATATTTTTTCTTTTTATATCCGCATAATATTTCTGCGTTTTATTTTTATATTTTTTACTCGCCATATTTTCTCCTTTAAGTAATTTGTTATTTTTATCTATGCGTAAAGTAGCAATTTATGCAATTTGATTAAATGATTTATTTTTAAACAATAGCAAATTTACACAAAAAGCAATTTAATTTTTATATTTAATCTGCAAATCATTGCGCAGTAATTAATCAAACTTTGTTATCTATTGTGCAACCATTAGATTACTTTAAATTTTCTTAAATTTAGCATTAAATAATTTAAAAGTTCATAAAAACAACATTAAATAATTTAAAAGTTAATTATTGTTTTCTTCTGTAACTTCACTCTCTTCCTTAATAATTGCACTTTCTCCACTCGCCTTAACTTGAACAAGCCTAACATCAAATTCATTTGAAATAACTTCATTTTGTTTAGATGCAAAAACTTTACCCTTCTTGTACTTCTTCTTTAAAGGTTTTCTTGTAAAAAGTTCCAAAATTTCAGGCATTTTAGCAAGAGTCGCCTTGTAGCCCTCTTCAATCATTTCAGCCATTCCATCAACGCTAGTAGATTTAAATCTCTTCAAATCAGGCGTTACCATAACTTCACTGTAAACATAACCTTTAATTGCATTAGATTTCATTAAAATTCTAATGCTTGCACCCATAACATCTAAAACTTTGGAACTATTTGTGCCATAAGCCCTAGTACTATTAACATCAATAGCAACTACATAATCACAGCCAAACAATTTAGGAATATCAGCAGGAATAGTATTTTGAAGCCCACCATCTGCAAGCAATTTATCTTCAAATTCCACAGGAACAAAAACTCCGGGGATAGCACAACTACCAGCAATAGCCTTTGCTAAATTTCCACGTCTTAATGCTATCTCTTCTGTACTTTTCAAATCAACAACAATAGGCGAAAAAGGAATTGGCAAGTCTTGTATATCAATATCGCCTAATGCACTTTTAACCAAGTTTTCAATACCATCAGTTTTAGATGGCACAAAAACAATCTTGCTTAACTTTATGTCCTTTTCCCTTATGTTTGAAGCAATGTTAATCATATCATCAACTTTCATTCCAGATGCGTACATTGCCCCTGCCAAACTACCAGCACTAGTCCCCGCTACAAAGTCAAACTCAATGCCAGCCTCTTCAAAAGCCTTAAATGCTCCAATGTGTGCAAAACCACGAGTAGCACCGCCTCCGAGTGCCAACCCAATTTTAACATTTTTATTTCTTTTAAATTCCTTTTGCTTTCTTCTAAAAAACCTCATAAAAACCCACTTTTTTTTAAATTGATTATAATCTATTAGATAAATTATTCACAAACATAAACCCATAAATAGAAATTATCTTTCGTAGAAATTTTAAGAAACTAAAATTTCCTAAAAAAACAAAGTTTTACCCTAAAACCACCATTTTAACGACTGACAAAACCCCATTATTATATACTATTTTAGCGTATATTTTTCTAATTTAAGCGTACATTTTTCTAACAACAAAATTTGCAAGTTTAACAGGCAATAATTTTATTAAAAATGCAAGAATCCTATTTTTAGCACCAACAACTCTTTGAAGTGGCATTCTCTTCTTTTTGCAATACTTAACAATAACTTTTGCAACCTTTGAAGCAGACATTCCAGTTTGTTCATCTTTTTCCATCTTACCAACAGACCTTTGCATAATCTCGCCATAAACCCCAGAAGTTTCAACCTCTTGCTTTTCACGACTTGCAGTAAAACCAGTCTTTGTATCACCAGGTAAAACATTTAAGCATTTAATGTTAAATTCGTGCAACTCCAAATTAAGTGCAAAGCCTAAACTGTCAAGTGCAGATTTGCTCGCCCCATAAAAAGATTGAAAAGGAAGCCCTACTTTGCTCGCAAGCGAACTAGTCATAATAATTTTTCCTTGTTTTCTTTCTCTCATACTAGGACAAACCGCTTGAATAACATTAACCATTCCAAAAAAGTTTACATCAAACAACTTTTTCGCATCTTCAACATCAGTCGTTTCAATAGGTGATGATATTCCCATTCCAGCATTACTAACTAAAATATCTATCTTGCCCTCTTTCTCAATTATTTGCTTAACAGCATTGTCTATACTTTCTTTATTAGTAACATCTGCACATATATGATTAAGCCCATCTAATTGAAAAGCCCTTCTACTAATGCCATAAACAATAAAATCATTTTCAATTAATTGTTTACAAACTTCTTCCCCAATTCCACTACTGCAACCAGTAACTAAAACTACTTTTTTCATAAAATCCCTTTCCTTATGTAAATTTAATTTTGAAATCAACCAAATTTATTATTCACTTTCAATAGATAAAAATTGCTCCATTTTATTTAAAACTTCTTCCTTGCCTTTCTTTTCAAGAGTTGAACAAATAAACACATTTTCATCACCAACGCCAATTTGCCTAGCAATCTTCAACGCAGTTAATTTTTGTTGCGATTTCTTAATTTTATCAGCCTTTGTAATAACGCAAATAAAAGGAATGCGATAATATTCAAAATATTTTAGCATTATTTTATCATCTTCGTTTATATCTCTACGAATATCAAACAACAAAACGACTAACTTTAAGCATTTACTTGTCATAAAATAACTTTCCATTAGTTCTTTCCACTCTTTCTGCTCTTGTTTATTGCCTTTTGCATAACCATATCCGGGCAAATCAACAAAATAAAACTCCCCATTATTAATAGAAAAATAATTTATTAGCCTTGTTCTTCCAGGCGTACTACTAGTTCTAGCAAGAGATTTCCTATTTGTTAAAAAATTAATTAAACTACTTTTTCCAACATTACTCCTACCTACAAAAGCAATCTCGCATTTTTCCAAATTTTTAAAAGGTTGCTTTTTTGTAGCACTTATCACAAAATCTGCATTTTTTATTTCCATAATATCTCCAAACTTTAAATCTTCTTATAATAATACCATAAATTTGAAAGCAAGCAAACTATTTTTAAGCAATTTATTTAGCGATAATTAAAAAATAATAGATTACCCCTTAAACAAAATATAAAAAATCAAGATTATTTATAACTGAAAAATTTTATTATTGCTCAAATAATTATAAATTAGCATTATTCATAAATGAATAATTATAAATATAACTCTATTTTTACTATAACTTTGCTTTTAAAAGTTGCATTATTCATAAATGAATAATTCAGTTATAAAACAACTTTCTAATTTAATCTACAACTATCTTACACAAATCATTTTTACTAATACATCTATTTGTTAGAGCAATTAATTAAAGTATTATTCATAAATGAATAATTGTAAATTTAAGACATTTTCAATTACTTTTTATCTTACTCTTTAAACTTTACAATTAGTAATTCAATATTCAAATACATAATCAATTAATAGCGACTTTTTCAAGATGCATTATTCATAAATGAATAATAGTAAAAACAACTCTACTTTTAGTATAACATTATTGTTTAAAGTTGCATTATTCATAAATGAATAATTTAATAAAAGCAATTACTTACTTTCAAATTACTGATGCTTACAAACAAAAAAAGAAAAGACCTTTAACAGCATAGGTCTTCTCTCTTGTTTATTTAAGCCAAAAGGGGAATATTAAGTGCATACAGCAAGAAACAACAACAATAACACCAAAACTTCTTGAAACATATATGGAGGAATCAAAAACTCCAACACTTAATACGGCAACAATAAACATTATAATTATATCAAAGTAATAACTTGTTGTCAAATATATTAATACAATTTTTTCAATAAAATCTAAAAAGACTTTGTTTTATACATTTTATAAATTTTATGTTTAAATTTAATATAAAATCTTATTTTTTTCACTCTAAATACTTTCAATGTATTTAAAATCACCATTTTCACAAATCACTTTATAACTTTCATCTTCATCAATAACCAAGATTCCGTCCTGTGATTTTACGCCATCTTCATAGTTTCCAACAAATTTAAATCCATTTTCATAATAAAACACGCCAGTACCTTCACGTACAGTATTATTAGTATTACCTTCAAAAATAATATTGTCATCATCATCAATAAAGCGACCAATTCCTTTTATTTGACCGTTTTCAAATTGACCTTCATATCTGCAATTATTATCATAAATATAACAGCCTTCGCCAGTTATTACACCATCTTTAATTTCGCCCTCATAGTAACCGCCATCAGTAGCACGCACAATAACCTTGCCAACAATTTCATCATTTTCAAAAGTTAAATCAATTTCAGTACCATCATTTAAAGTTATTTCACAATTACCTTCTTTCTTTCCATCAGCATAATTGTATTTGAAATTATCACCATTTTGCATAGTACAACTAACTTCACCATTAAATTTACCATCTAAAAAGTTGCATTCATAACTATTACCATTTGTAAAATCCAAAACGCCAAAATCATCAAATTCACTATTTGCAAAATGACCAGTATACACAGTACCGTTTTTGAAAGTATAAACGCCTAACCCTTGCATAAGTCCGTTTACCCAGTCGCCTTGATAATTATCTCCATTAGCAGTTTTTAAATGACCTTTTCCATTTTGATAGCCATCTTTCCATTCGCCATCATAATAACTATTGTCATTATAAATCATTACACCATTGCCATCTGGTAAATTATTTTCATTTACATCACCATAATATTTTCCATTTTCAAAAATTACTTTTTTCTTTTCCATAACTAACTCCCCTTTTAAAATAAGTTTAGTTGAATAAAAGTTGCTAAACTCAAATATTGTACGATTAACCACTAATAATATTCTAAAAATTTTTTATTATATTTTTAGCAATTAATTTCTTATTAATCTAGATTATATATTTAGTTTTCTAACGCTAACTAAATGAAATAATAGCAACCATCTTCATTAGTATACCCAATTTATTTTTTTAAGTCAAATAAATAATAAAAATTTTTTTATCTTTAAAAATATAACTAAACCGCTAAAAACCCTTAAAATAACAATTAATTGATTTAATGCAAAAACATATTGAAATTTCCATTTCAATATGTTTTAATAAATGTTTAAAATTATATAGATAAAATCTTATTAATATCTTCTAAAATTTTATTTAGTTTTTCTTCCCTTTCACCATTTTTAATTGTTATATAACATTTAATAAGTGGTTCAGTTCCACTAGGCCTTATTAAAACCTCATCATCTTCATTTAAAATCAATTTAATAACATCCGCTTGTGGAATATCTAATATTTTTTGAGTTAAAAAGTCTATAACTTTTACTACTTTTTGTCCGCCAAGTTGCTTTGGTGGCAATGTGTGCAAATTTGCAAGAATTTGATTTTTAACTTTTTCGCCACTTGCACCTTCAAACCTAATTGAAATAGTTTTACTTAAATAAGCACCATAAGTTTGCTTAATTTCATTTAACCTATCAATTAATGTTTTGTTATCTTTTTTAAGTTTTCTTGCAAGTTCGCATATAAGCATACATGCAGAAACGCCATCTTTATCTCTTTCAAAAGTGCCTTTTAAATATCCGCAACTTTCTTCATAAGAAAATGCAATTTTATTATCTTCGCCTTTAAGTTCTAGTTTTCTAATTTCTCCACCTATGTTTTTAAAGCCTGTCAAGCACTCTATAACTTTTCCACCATACGCTTTTACAATTTCATCAACAAGCGGATTAGTTACTATTGACCTTATAACAATAGGTTCAAATTTTAATGTTCCTTGCTCTTTTCTAGTCCTTAAAATATAATCACACAATAAAAATCCTACTTCATTTCCAGATAGATGCACATATTCTTGCGTCTTATTGTCCTTTACAACCGCCCCCATTCTATCACTATCAGGGTCTGTTGCAATAATTAAATCTGCATCATTATTTCTTGCATATTCTAGTGCAAGTTTTAATGCTTCTATCTTTTCAGGGTTAGGATAAGGGCAAGTTTCAAAATAACCATTAGGTTGAATTTGCTCTTTAACGTATATAATATCATCAAAGCCTATCCTATTTAAAATCCTTGTAACAAAACTTTCCCCCACTCCATTAAGTGCAGTATAAACAACTTTTAAATTAGAGTTTTTAGCATCATTTTCTTCTATGCACAAACTTTCATTTAAAACCATTTGCAAATATTTATCTTCACTTGCAAGGTCAACATATTCAATTTTGCCACTATTTAAATAATCATCAAAATTGCCAACTTTTATTTCAAAAGGATTAATTTTATCTTTAATATTTAAAATTGCATTTGCAATATCTTCGCCTATTTGACATCCTTGGTTTTCATAAACCTTAAAACCATTATATTCTTTTGGATTATGACTACAAGTTACATTTACCCCCATATCACACTTTAACTCCCTAACCATAAAAGAAAGATACGGAGTTGGTTTGCAACCTTTTGTAATATAAGCCTTAATGCCTAAATCAGCAAACACGCAAGCAGTTATTTGTGCAAATTTTAAAGAGTTAATTCTACTATCATAAGTAATAACAATCTTTTTTTCACTATTACAACCGCCAACATTTTCGCTTACACTATTTAAATATTCGCCCATCGCTCTTGCAGTTTGAATTATAGTGTAAATATTCATTCTATTTGTACCAGCACCCATAATTCCACGAAGACCAGCAGTACCAAACTCCAAATCCCTATAAAAAGCATCTTCTATTTCCTTTTCATTACCGCCCATTTGCTTTAAACTTGCAAGAACATCTTCATCGGTAGCATATTTTATCCAAAAATTATATTTATTTATACAGTCATTTATCATAATATCACTCCTCTCGCTTTAAGTTTACTAAAATTAAAATTTAAAGTCAAATAAAATTGCAGTAGCAAAATATTTTAAGTTGCTTTTCTATTTTAAATGATATATAATAATAAATAGATTATAAGAAAATACTAGTGCTACTACTACCACAAACGCACTAGTACTTCTTATATTTTCAAAATTTATCAGTCGGTTAAACGAGTAAGTAAACTTTCTCGCCACCCCAATTTCACATATAAAAAGGAGATTATTAAATGTCGCATTTATCAATTTTAATTTGTCTAGTTGTATTAAGTATATTGAATATTATTTTATTTATACATTTTAAAAAAGAGCAAACAAAACTTGATAACAATGAAAATGAAACAGCAAAAAATGATATAAGTGCAGATGAAATAGCAATAGAACAATGGCAAGAAGTTTTTAAAAAGATTGAAAAGAAATCAGTTTATTTTAAAGCAACTTCAAAAAATTCATTTAATAAAATTGGCGGAAAGCCTAATTTGCCTAACGAACTAAAATGGCCAACTTTAAACGGAACGCCCTTATCATTCATAGCACAAATTGACCTTTCAACATTACCTAAAAACAACGCTATAATACCAAACGAAACAAGCGGTGCGTTATTTGTATTTGGTATACTTATTGATGGTTGTTATTTTGGAGATGAAGAAGACGGACAAAAAGCATATCGCGTACTTTATTCTAAAAACACGACAGCACCAGAATGCGAATTCCCTAAAAACCTAGATATTGACGCTCGTTATGAGCCACAATATTTGCAAAGTAGCAAGATTGTTTATGACCTACCAGTAAGTATTGAAGATAATTTCAAGGATTTTAATATTTCTCTTGCTAGTTTTGACAATTATATTGAAGCACTTGAAATGAAAAAAGCGGAAGATTCAAATTTACTAAATCTACACGAAAAAGCCTGCATTAAATTTGGTGGTTATGAAGAATTTATGCAAGGCAGGATTTTGAAAATTGTAAATAATGGAAATACTAACGAAGAAAATAAGAATACTATAAAAATAAATAATCTTATTAATATAGCAGAAGATGAACAAAGCGTTTTTCTATGTCAAATAAAATCTCAATGCGACAAAGGAGAAAATATGTACATTGGTGATGGTGGCATAATTTACATTTACATAAAGAAAGAAGATTTAATGCTGGGAAATTTTAAAAACTTTTATGTAGCAATGCAATGTGGTTAAAAACGCAAACTGCAAAAACTAAATAGATTTACAAAAAAACAAACAGTAATGTTTGTTTTTTTTACAATTCAAAATGAAGAATTCAAATTTAATTACATAATACAAATACTTATATAGAAATTAAATGATAATAATTTTAAATCAAAATTTAATTTTGTATTACAATAATGACATAACAACAAATTGTGCATCACAATTAAAATTACCAGTATATTGATAAACTTATTTAAATAGCGGAATTATACTATCATTATTTTTAAATGATTTTTCCATAATTTTTTCTGCAATGGTTTTTGCATCAAATCCGTATGCTTTATACAAGGTTTCGGCATCCCCACTTGCACCAAATTCGCTGATATTGAAAATCAACCCATTAGTTCCACAAAGATTAGCAAGCGTTGTTGCACTAGATGCTTCAATAACAACATTTGTTTTAATTGAACTATTAATAATTTTATGCTTTTCTTTTATAGTCAACTTGTCAAAATTATTTTTATTAACTATTGATATTAAATTTGCATCAAGTCCTTTTGCGTTCAATTCTTGAATTACTTTTTGTCCAAGCCCAACTTCTAAACCTGTTGCAATAACATTTGCAATAGCCTTTTTCGCTTTATGAACAATATATGCACCCTTTTGCATATCAGTTTGTTTAGCAGTTAAAATCGCCAAATTATTTCTAGATAAAATAATTGCAGTTGGACCATCATATTCATAAGCAGACATATAAGCATATCCCACTTCACTACCACAGCAAGGCCTAAACACTTGTAAATTTGGAATATTTCTTAAACAATCTAATTGTTCAATAGGTTGATGAGTAGGACCATCTTCGCCCACACAAATGCTATCGTGAGTAAAAATATAAATAACCTTTAACTTCATTAACGCACTTAATCTAATGCTCGCCTTCATATAATCACTAAATGCTAAAAAAGTAGCACAAAAAGGCACTAAACCTTTATGAAGTGCAATACCGTTACAAATAGCACTCATAGCAAACTCACGCACTCCAAAACGAATATTTTTGCCCGCATAATTTGTAGCAGAAAATTCGCTTTCATCAATTAAATACGCTTTGGTTGAAGTCATTACATCTGCACTTCCACCAAATAAGTTACTAACATTGCTATTTAACTCCCTTAAAGCATACTGCCCTAAATCTCGCCCCGCTATCTCTTCTTTAATATGAAGATTAATGCTAGGCTTGAAATCATTATTTAAAGCATTAATAAAATCATTATATTCTTTTTTATATGCTTTCCTATATTTATCAAGCATCTTGTTATAGTCAGCAACCATCTTTTTGCCTTTTTCTTTTATATCTTCAAAATGCTTATAATATTTTTTATCAATTTCAAACAATTCATCACTAAACCCACAAGATTCCCTAAACTTAATTGCCTCATTTAAATCAAGTGGACTACCATGTGCTTTATTAGTCCCAGCATAACAAGTACCTTCCCCTATAATGCTAGGAACAACTATAAAAGTAGGTTTATCACTTCTTTTTGCCTGTTCTATTGCAGTTGTAATTTCAGTAACACTATTTCTTGTTTTTACAACTATGGTATCAAATCCTTGTGCCTCAAATCGTTTACATAAATCTTCATTAAAAGAAATTTCACTACTTCCATCCATTGTAATTTTGTTGCAATCATAAATAATTATTAATTTATTTAATTTGTGAAGCCCAGCCAAACTGCAAGCCTCATAACTAACCCCTTCCATTAAACAACCTTCCCCACAAACAACATAAGTATAATGGTCAATTAGATTAAAATTAGGTTTGTTATACTTTGATGCTAAATGTCTTTCAGCCATAGCCATTCCAACCGCAATAGCAATACCTTGCCCAAGTGGTCCAGTAGTTGCATCAACACCTTCACAAATGTTATATTCAGGATGCCCAGCAGTTTTACTACCATATTTTCTAAAAGACTTCAAGTCATCAAGAGTTACATTAAACCCACACAAATGCAAAATAGAATAAATAAGAGAACTACAATGCCCCGCAGAAAATATAACCCTATCTCTATTGATAAAATTAGGTTCATTAGGTGCTATGTTTAGTATATTTTTATAAAGTGCATAAACAATAGGCGATGCACTAATAGCCATTCCCAAATGCCCAGACTTCGCATTCGCAATTTGGTCAATAGCAAGAACTTTAATTGCATTAATAGGTTCAAACATAAAAGAATCTCCAATAAATTATTAATATATTAAAAGAAATATAGCAAAAAGAAAATTGTAAGAAGTAAATATTTTAACAAGTAAAATATTTGTTGCTATTCGCAACTAATATGCTTTCGCTTTAACACTTCTTACAATTTTAATATCATTAAGATACTGCACAACAACTACAAGCGGTCTTATGCAACAACTTTCAAAATACTGTTACAAATATTCTATGCAAAGAAATCAATTTAAACAACTAACTATTTCAATAATTTTTTTAACTTGCGAATCAAAATCCGCTTCGTGAACAACCACATCAGCAATTTCAGTTAAGATTTTATGCCTATCATCATAAACAGATGCAAATTTATCATCATCACATTTTTTTTCAACATAAATAGTAGTCAAGCCAGAAATAGCATTTTCAAAATCCTTATCATTGATGTTACTAGCATCAATAGAGATTATGCTATCCTCATACTCTAACGCTCCAATTTTAACTTCTCTAATTCTATTGTTTATGTATTGATTATCAACATTATTCATATTACCGATTAAACCTTGCAATTCATAAACGATAAGGTCTTTAATAGACAAAAACATTTTATTCATTGAAGTAGCAACCGCACCAGAAACTGCATCAATATATTTCCAATCAATACCCAAAATAATAACAGACTTAGCCATAAGAACTCCTAAAACAAAAAAGATTTGCTAATAACAATGTACATTTAAAAAAAACAATAAAGTCAAGATTAAACGAAAAAACGATTACTTAGCCTAGTTCTAATTTATCAAAATCAAATAAAAATTGCAACTATTTTATAACAAAATTTTGAAAAAGATATTAATTTTTTAAAATAATAATTAAATAAATAACAAAATAGCAAAACATAATAAAATTTTATGTCTTTAAAGGCAAAAAAAGTCGTGAAATAAAATAGAAAAATAAAGAAAAATGCTATTCTCTAAATAACAATAGAAAATAGCAAAATAAAAAGTAGTAAAATTAACATTGTAAAACTACAAACAAAGTTATTCATTGCAATAATTATTAATTAATTTATTTATAATCTTATAATCGTTATGATTGTCAAGTCTAAAACACATTTGATGCCCATTATAAAATTTCCAAATATTTAACAAAACCCCTTTACCCATCTCTGTCAATTCTTTTAAATCATTATTTGAAACATTTTCAACCAATTTTTTTGCAATTAAATAATTTATCTGTTTATCATCATTATGTCCAAAAATCTTATTTCTTGGTTCTTGTATCTTATCTTTATAAATTTTAATTGCTTTACTAATAACCTTTTGATTGTTAAAAAATAATGTTGAATAATTTGAATCAAATAAAATTTCACTATATTTATTGCAAAATTTATTATAACACTGTAAACTTGATTTATTTTGAGTACTATATAACTTACCAATATTCATTGTTATATCACTAGATAAAGTATGTAAATAATTCAAAAAGAAACAAGAAAAAATTTTTTTTACATTCACATTAAGTATTAGTTTTTTACTTTCTATAAAATATTCAACAGTTTGCAACAAGTGAGTGATAGTATCCTGCAATACTTTTGACCAAATTATAAATTGCTTTTCAATATCATTATTTATTTTCACTAAATCAACATCATCAGCACATTCGCCTTTTATTTTTGATTCGTATTCACAATTTATCATAACTACCCCCCTTTTAACTAAAAAATCCCTTTACTATAAAGAGATTTTTCTGGTGGACTCCAAAACAACAAGTTTATCCATAATGTATCACAAAATATATAAAAAGTCAAGAAATAACTAGTGTTGTGATAAAAAAATTAAATCATATAATTTTAACCCACGAAGTCAAAAAAAGTAGTATAACTACTTTAATATGGTGGACTTTCGGGGACGACGCGTTAAAAAAACGCGGTTTGAGCGTTTTTAGCTAGCGAGTTCAACGAGCGACAAGTCGGGAGCACTTTATGTGCGGTCTGGCACCTCGTCAAAACTCTCACTAAGGCATCAAATTGCTTTATCGCAATTTTTGGCTCTTGCTCGGTTTTTCCTCTTCCCTAAAATATTCTATTTTTGGGAACCCTATTTATAATTAAGCCCACGAAGTCAAAAAAAACTAGGTCTTAACCTAGTATAATGGTGGACTTTCGGGGGCTCGAACCCCGGACCCACTGATTAAGAGTCAGTTGCTCTGCCAACTGAGCTAAAAGTCCATATTTTATTTTTAATTATATCCCCGTTTTTTTTCGTGGGTCCGGGGAAACCCCTCCGCTCGTAATGGCTTACTCGCACGCTTTGGCTACAAATATGCCACCGGCATATTTCCTTCACGCGTCGCGCACCAATTAAGAGTCAGTTGCTCTGCCAACTGAGCTAAAAGTCCATATTTTATTTTTGATTATTTTCCCGTTTTTTTCGTGGGTCCGGGGAGACCCCTCCGCTCGTAATGGTTTACTCGCACGTTTTTGTAAATACTAAATCTTCATAAATCATTCAAACATAGCAAGCAATTAAGAGTCAGTCTATTTGCTTATTAACTAAAAATAAAATTTAAAGGAAGCAAACTCATCTTTGTTTGCTTCCTTTCTGCATACAAAAATGTAGCATTTAATGGTGCACCTGAAGAGACTTGAACTCCCACTCTCTCGAACTAGATCCTAAGTCTAGCGCGTCTGCCAATTCCGCCACAGGTGCATATTTAGATAGCATCACTGCTTATAGTTGCCATAACGGCTGGTGGCTCATCGGAGACTCGAACTCCGGACACCTTGATTAAAAGTCAAGTGCTCTACCGCCTGAGCTAATGAACCATATTGAATAAATGTCTTTAAATTAAAACCTACTAACTTTAAACACTAGTAAAGTATATCATAAATACAATAACTATGTCAAGCACTTTTTAAAATTTAATATCCAAACATTTAAACTAAATTGTATGATGTATATTTATTGTGGATTAAATATAAATGGCTGGGGTAGCTGGACTCGAACCAACGATGCCAGAGTCAAAGTCTGGTGCCTTACCGCTTGGCGATACCCCAATGTGGGGTGGAAGATGGGACTCGAACCCACGACATCCAGATCCACAATCTGGCGCTCTAACCAACTGAACTACATCCACCATACTGGTGTGTCAAGAGGGATTCGAACCCCCGACCCTCGCCTTAGAAGGGCGATGCTCTATCCAGCTGAGCTATTGACACATAATTGGAGCGGGTGAAGGGAATCGAACCCTCACGACCAGCTTGGAAGGCTGGGATTCTACCATTGAACTACACCCGCAAAAAGACACATAACTAAAATAACAAAATATATGATAGCATAAAAAATTAAATATGTCAATAAATTTTACAAACTTTTTAGATTAAAATAAAATTAATTTTTACAAGACACATTACAAGATAATATATGTACAACTTTTTAATCTTGCCAACAATTTTAAATAAAAGGAAAACAAGTACAAAATTTTTATATTTTTCAATGAACGGCTTTAAAACTAATTTTAATATTAAAACAATCAAGTCTAGATTGTGGTAATGCTTGCAGTCATATTTGACTACTACCGAAGTGTAAGTGTTAGTGCATTAGCAAAAGCAGTTGCGTTTAGTAACAAATCCCACTCCCTATTTTTAGTAAAAGTTAAAATAAATCACTATTACAAAATGCAAATAATATATTTTTTTAAAAATATTTAAAAATTTTATTATTTTTTACAAAAATTAATAAAAAACGCTTGCAATATAATTCAAAAAGTATTAACATACTAGTGTACCAAACGAAAAGGATTAGAAATATTTTTTTCATATCTTGGCATTAAGGGTTGTCTATTTTACCATCAAACAAAAAATTTTTTAAGGTGACCCCACCTTGTATTTTAAGATTTATAATTTTTTCCAACCGAATGACAAGACAATCTCTTAAACTCTAATTGTGTTTTTCAATAAGCATTGAATTAAATAAAAGATATTTCTAAAACTAAATAGATTGGTACACTAAAAAAGCACATATTAACAATGTGCTTTTTTCTTTACAAATATCTAATTTCTGATTTTTTATTAGTAATTTGATTATTATCGTTTGAATCATTGCAAACAACTGATTGACCTTTACTATTTTGTTTAGAGCAATATGCTTGCAAGTATTTCTTTAAAACTTCATAAGTTGCAATAGTAATAGACGCCATAACAAGCGAAGTTGAAAGTAAAGAATTAAAATCAAGCAAAGCAAAATTAAAGTCAATACAAACCAACTCCCAAAGCAAATTAATAACAAAGACAGAACCTAGTGGCAAAAAAGATAAATATTTAGTTATAATAGATTTATCTAATCCAGATTTTAAACTATACGCTTCTGCTTTTTTGACAATGGGTTTTTTAATAATTTCCACAATGAAGATAGAAAGCATAACAACAACGCCAGTTTTAAAACCGTAATTTGCGAATAAAGATTCAATAGACAAGATGATTTCTTCCATAATCACCAACCCTAGTAGAAGATTTCAAAACCAGCATAACCGCCCTTGCCCCCATTAGCGCCATTAGCAGGAGAGCCAGAGCCACCCCCACCACCGCCATTAGTGCCAGCATCGCCACCTGAGCCATTGCCATTATCACCAGCATTACCTGCATTGCCATAGCCACCACCGCCACCGCTACCGTAGCCACGCCCAGAACCGCCACCTTTACCACCGTTTCCAGTCAAAAGCAAAGCACCTTGCACATTTTCTGGATTACCGAAATAAGGTGAAGTTTCATCAGCAAAAGTAGAATCAAGTCCATCATTACCATTATACTTTTTAGCAGTACCATTAGCAAATTTACGACAAGTAAAAGTAACGCCATCATAAACGCCATTAAGCATAGTAGAAATGGAAGAACTTTTTAAAGAATCCGTATCATCTTTTTTATTGCAAGTAAGCCCAGAATAACCACCTAACACTTTACAAATAAGCACGCCACTAGAAGAAAGCAAAGAAACACTAACCGCTTGATACTCTGAACTAGAAGAAGATTTAGACCTACCATTATTAGTACCGACACTAGATTCTAATTTGATATAATTATTAGTAGGAATAGTAACGGTGTAGAAAGCCTTACAACCCCCGCCACCGCCAACACCGCCATAATGACCACCAATTAAATAATAAGTACCATTGCCACCTTTACCACCAGCACCCCAAATTGCAATATTGCAAACAGCAGTACCATCAGCATCAGTAACAGGCGTAATAATTTCAGCACTATCGCCAGAAGTAGAAGTACTTAAAATTAGATTGCCATTATTGTTAATAATGTAGTAAACGAAAGAATCCGCAGTCTTAACAAGACTAGAATTATTGATAGGTCTAGTGCCTTGTGGAGCAATACCAGCGACAACCCCGTTATGCTTAACCTTACCCCTAAACGCATCAATATCCCAACTAGTAGCATATTTTTTTGTGTTAGCATCAACATCAGCATCAAAGCCTTTAATCTTCGTACCAAAAAGTGAGAACCTAGTACGCCCATCAGAATTTTCAAAAGGTTCGCCAACAATAGTTTTTAAGTCAACACCCTTTACCTTAAAAATACCCATTCTCTAACCCCCTTAACAGTCAATAACTTGCCCTATTAATTTAGATTTCAAAAAAGCGTACATATCACTTAAATTGTTAAACTCCTTCCTAGGCATCTTGTACTCGCCTTGCCCAACCTTTTCAATTCTTTTACACATCTCTTCACTTAAACCCAACTCAACCCAAATATCCTTAAAAATTAGAGAGGAAAATTCAATGTTATTCTCCATTAAATCTTGCCTTAAAGTAAAACTCTCATCTCTCATACTTTCATAAGCCTTAATGTCCTCATAAAGCAAAGGATATTCAATTTTAAATTTCTCCATATCCGCAATACTCTCATTAGGAACAACATTAGCAATCTCATTCCTAATTTTGTTAAATTCATTAATAATATATTCACTAATCTTAACCTTAACTTGATTAACCGCCTCAAATATCCTCTTCTCTTTCTCCCTTGTTTCAGTTGTAGCATATATGTCCACCTTAATTTTAGATGTCGCATTATCTGCATCTTGCTCACAACCTAAAATCTTGTAATACCTATTATTGAATAATACTGCCATTTTATCCTACCCCTAATCAACTAAATCAATTTCTTTTGTAACAATCTTAGGCGCAGTGTATTGCCCTTGAATAATGCCAAATAAATAGTCTAACGCACCCTTCACTGTCGTAAAACTACTAAATGCAGAATTAGAATATTCAATGTTATTTACACCACCATTTATATTGTCTTGAATAGTTCCCGCTATCGCTGTACTAATTGCACTATTTATGTTATTATTGATTGTTGTAGAAATTTGATTTTCAACATAATTTTTAGTAGCACTTTGCGACATTATACTTTCAGTATCCGTCCCAATGCTTTGTACTATTTGACTAGATTGCACCAATCCATTCATATTTTCCACTGTAAGAGGTTCAGTAGAACTAAATGTAATGCTTTTAATTGCCATTTTTACTCCTTTCATAATGCCAACGCATTATAGTTTAATTTTGTGTTGCTAAATACAACAAGCACATTAAATTGTGCATCACACTTTGATTTTTAGAGATATACAAAATTATTACTTTGCATTACCCCTAAACCAAAATGCTTTACTTTACTTTTACAAAGATTTAATTTTTTATGAATATATTTATTTACTTAAATTTTTTATTCCAAACTTGCTTTATTCAACCTATTTTTTTTACTAAAACTACTTTACTTTACAATACAATTCAAAAATACTTGATTTTTAAAAAATATTATAGTAAATTAGTAATATATTAATTAAAAAGGATGATAAATATGAAGAAATTTTTAAATTATATTAGTTTTTCACTAGTTTTAATTGTGAGCGTTTTTATGTTCTCTGGTTGCACTTATGATGCTGAAAAAGATATTATCACTATTCAAGGTCAAATTACCACTATCAATACTCAACTTGAAACTTTACAAACTCAAATTAACTCCAATGTTCAAAGCAATACTGATTTGCAAAGTCAAATTTCTAGCATCAATACTCAAATTAATTCTATTCAAAACCAAATTGATGATTTAGAAGATAGCAATACTCAATCTATTACCAACTTACAAAACCAAATTAACACATTAAACCAAACTTTAACCAACATTCAAAACCAAATGAATGGTTCTATGTCAAAAGTTTTCACAATAGGCGATACTGTATCTTACTCTTACAATGGTATTAAATATTTTGAGTTGACTTGCACAGAATTTTCATATAGAGTAAATCCTATTATTGCATTTGACTACCAGTACAACAATAATATTGAAATGGCGAGTTTATTTGATGCAACTTTAATACCAGTTGGTGCCACTAAAATGACTACACTAGAAAGTGAACCAAAACATCTTTATTCTAAACTAATGTTTACATTTAATCCTGATATAGATAAGAATCAAAATTATTATATATTTATTTATTTTACTGGCACACCAGTAGGTATATTTTATGTTTAACTTGAAAGCACACTATGTTGTGCTTTTTTGTTGCCTTGCTTTTGTTACAACACTTAACCCATTACTTAAATTAAATTCGTTACTAACACATTCGTAAGTGTAAGTATCACTATTCTTTGCATTACTATCAACATAATAACCTAAAAGCAAATTAGGAGTACCACGCCACTTTGTTTCTATGTATCCTTTACCATCTGCATATTCACTTATTATTTGATAAGCCATACTTTGAGCAACTTGCGAACTTAACACAAGTTTATTTGGTTCTAATTTAAACTCTGAAACTCCATTCATTTTTTGACTTTGTGTATCATTAATAACCAGTTCCTTTTCAACAAGTTTTACACAATTACTAGAATAAATTTTTAGATAGATAACTTCTTTATTCTCATCATCATAAACCTTATTCCTATCCGCATTAAAAGTTATATCTATTCTATTTGGACTAATCTTGTTTATAACACCATTAAATTCAATTACACTCTTAAAATTTTCATCACTGCACCTTTCTATGCTAGTAATATCTTTATGAAAATTTTTGCACTCTAACACGACAACTACATTACCAGTATCATCTGTTGTAAAATCTGTTATTTTAAATTGACTATCGCTAATTTCCCCCACTTCTTCTACTTGATAAGGTATTATAACCCTATTAACGACAGCCTTACTCATAGTAGGCAAATTATAAGTAAACGAATTTGATGGTGTAATAGAAGAAGAAAGTTTATTGTGAGTTTCTAGCCTATCCGTAC
>JAFTVC010000019.1 GCA_017465925.1 Clostridia bacterium
AGAGCGACCGCTTGCGGTCATTGTGCAGTAACTGAACATAATTCAAATTGTAATCAATGGAAAACAAAGGTTTTCCATTGTGTAACCGTTAGGTTACTTTAAATTTTAGATATCTAAAATTTAACATTACATAATTTATAATATAGGAAGTTAGAAGAAAGCGGAACGCAGTTCCATTTTCTAATAACTGATGATATTTCAAACGAGAAGCAAAGAAAAATTTACTTTTTCTTTGAAAATCGTATGATTTTTGTTGTGATAAATTTATTTATTACAACTACTTCTCATAGTTTATAATTTAATAGAATAATAAATATTTAGTTTTGATAATTAAATAAAACTTTTTCAAGTTTTTTTGACTTAAATAATTAAATTTCACTAGCAAAAAAGTCTTTAACTCTACTAGCCTTAATAGCAAAATAAATATTCATATCATTTTGACCAATAACATCAATTTCTACTTCCGCTGTGTTTTCAAGTAAATCAAAATAATTTTTTAGGACATTTATTACATCTGCCTTTACAACTTGATTTATTGCATTACCTGATGCAACTCTCTTATCATTTTGTATTATATTAGATAATCTTTCAAATCCAATTTGTGCTTTATTCATAAAAACTCCTTTATTAATTAAAAAACTAATATAAAATATTTTCAAAAAATTAAATAATATTCTTAAAGTAATATAGCAAATTCATTTAAATAAACTAAATTCGCATTCTTTAAATCTTTTTCTTTAATTTTCTTTTTATAAGCCCCATAAAACCACGATATGACATAGTGCAATCATAAATTTTAGAACTGCCTTCAATTAAGTTTTCACAAAGCAAATCAAATGCCCTATTTGCCCCACATCTTGTACTAATAGCACCGCCAACACTTGATATTGTGCTAATCGTGTCATCTTCTGGAACAGCACCAACAATTCTAATTTGCAATAATTCATAAACATCTTCTACGGAAAGCATTTCCTTATCAACCACTAAATCTCCACGCACTCTATTCACAATACCATAAACATTGCTTATGCCTAGACTAAACAAAATAGTTACCACTTTGTCCGCATCACGCAAAGATGAAATATGTGGAGTTACAACTACTATTGCTTCATCTGCAACAGAAACTGCCCTATGAAAACCATCTTCAATGCCCGCTGGGCAATCAATTAGAATATAATCAAAAAATTCATCTAGTTCGCCAACAACTTTTTTTATATCACTTTTACTTAATTTCATATTTGTATGATTGCTGGGCATTATAAACAAATAAGGATTTTGACTATCTTGAATAAGTGCCTGCCTTGCTCTGCATCTATTATGTAACACATCAAAGACATCAAAAACAACTTTACTTTCAACTCCTAAAACGACATCAAGATTATTTAGCCCAATATCTAAATCCATAACAACAACTTTATAACCATTGTTTGCTAAATTGTTACCTAAATTTGCACAAATTGTAGTTTTGCCTACGCCACCTTTACCCGAAGTTATAACAATCTTCCTTGCCATACTTTACTCCTTAACGATAAAATATTATTTTGAATAATAAACAATTTTTATTTTTAAAATGATAAACCCTAAAATCTAATTTTAAAACAAATCAATGTAATTTAAAAAAATTAAAATTTAAATTATTACAGCTTTTATAGACTTATCATTTTAAAACTAAAAACATTTTAGCAAAATTTTCATAAAAAAACAGCCTTTAAAAACAATTTTAAAGGTCTGTTACATTAAAAGACAAATTCTAATTATTAGTTACAATTTTTTGTAGCAACTTTGCATTAGTGCTTAATATTTTTGCACCTTCCATACAAACCAGTTCTGGTTGCTCAAAGGTTATAATTGGGACATTTAATCTCTTTTTGAAATAACTTTCAATGCCTGTAACATTTGAATTTCCACCGCACAAATAAATGCCATTTTTAGCAATATCATTCAAAAGGTCAGCACTTAATTGATTAAGTACAATTTCTATTCCATCAATTATCTTTTCATAGAAAACATCAAAAATTTGATATAAATCACGAGCAAAAACTGTGTTTTCTTTTGCAAGCCTTGTCAACGCATCATAACCAGTAAATGTAACATTTGCAACATCATTGTTATGCAAACTGCCTATTTCTTTTTTGATTTTTTCAGCATTTACATCACTGATTACTATATTAAAAGTTTCAAATATTGAACTAGAAATAGCATTATCAATAATAGAGCCACCTAATTCTATTGAATAGCCATTAACAATACCGCACTTACTTACTACCGCAACTTCCGTACAATCTGTTCCAAAATCAATAATCATCTTGCCACTTACATCTTCCACATTAGTTCCAGTACCAACAAGACAAGCCATAATATTAGGAATAAATGAATAACTATAAATACCTGTACTTATTGCAAGAAGTTCGTAGTCCCTTTTTTCTTCCGCTTTAAGCCCGCAATTCACTAAAAATGTCGCCTTTATCTTTCGCTTACCATCAGGTAATGCAAGACTTAAAAATTTAGATAAAAGTAGTTTCGCAAGTTCTAAATCTTTTATAACTCCATTTTTAAAAGGTGCTTCCACCCAAATTGAGCCATCAGTTTTACCTAGCAACTCTTTTGCACTATCTCCAACTTCAATAGTTGTAATTCTTTTCCCTTTCTTACTAAATGCAATCAAAGATGCTTCTTTTAATACTAAACCGCCACCTTTTTTATAAATACAAGTTTGTCCATCACCTAATTTAATAAATATTTCAGTATAATTCATACATTCCTCCTAGAACTAAATAAGAAGTACTAATTGTTTTCATTAGTAGTTGCATTAAGCAATAATATGCGAAGTTATCGCAGAGCGACCGCTTGCGGTCATTGTGCAGTAACTGAACATAATTCAAATTGTAATCAATGGAAAACAAAGGTTTTCCATTGTGTAACCGTTAGGTTACTTTAAATTTTAGGTATCTAAAATTTAACATTACATAATTTATATTATAGGAAGTTTATGCAAGCACAAAAACAAGTTTTTGTATTTGATATAAACGACGCCTAATTCAAACTATAAGAAGTGCTAGTGCGTTAGCAATAGCAGTTGCGAATAGCAACAAATATTTTACTTGTTAAAATATTTACTTCTTATAGTTTATATTATAGAAAGTAACCGCAAATTAGAAAATAGTTTATAACGAGGAAGTTGGGATTGCGGGAATGCTTGCATTCACATTTGACCGACTGACGAAGTTTCAAACTATAAGAAGTGCTAATGCGTTAGCAATAGCAGTTGCGAATAGCAACAAATATTTTACTTGTTAAAATATTTACTTCTTATAGTTTATATTATGCGAAGTTGGGATAGCGAGAAAGTTTACTTTCTCATTTGACCAACAAACATAATTCAAACTGTGATGCACAACTTGTTGTGGTGATTGCGGTACGCAACACAAAATTAAATTTTATTTAATTTTATCATCACATAGTTTAAAATATTTTGCATAAACTTGTTGTTCGCTTCAATGTTAAAGTACTTGTAAATATTTGTCAAAAGCACGCTTAAAGTCTGCACCTGCTTTTCTTACATCATCTAAAATACAATGACAATTTGCCTTTGGAACAATATTTAAAATACATTTATCTCCTAGTACATCACAAACAATATGGTCTGCTGTTTTAGATTTATCAATAAATCTTGCAAGTTTAACTAATACTGCCATTTTTTTAACGACATCTAAATCTTCTTCTGTTACAATATCATTATAACGTACCCAAGTTGAAAAATCAAATTCATCAAGATTTTGTGATGCACAAACAAAACCTGCTAGCAAAATCTCTTTATGAGTTGCACCATATATTTCGCTATTTAAGACTATATGAAAAGCATTTTTTTCAAAACATCTTGAATTAATTCTTCTTCCACAAGTTGCCAAATAACTAGCAATCTTTAAAATTCTTTGTTGTGGCTTTGTATATCTATGTAGTACTCTCAATTCTTCAAACAAATCATTTGCAAAAATGAAAATATTTTTATTATTATATTGTTCCTTATCATAGAATACATTACAAGTTTCTAAACTTTGTGTTAGTATATCGCCTATTGGTCTATCCCCAAAAACAGCATTCATTTCTCCGTACAATACGCCATTAATAACACTTAATTCATTTATATTGAATTTATTTATACAATAACAATCCATTAACGCTTTAATAATTGCAAAACCACTCGCTATTGTATCTGCTCTATCAGCACTTACGCCTTTGATTTTCTTTGTCTTGTCAACACTTAAATTCTTAACAACGTCATAAGCCTTGCCAAAATTTTCAATCACAAGTTCGTAGTTGTGGTCAAGATTTAATGAATATTTTGTTCCCATTCTAGTAAGTCTACCAGCATTTACAAAGGCATTACCCATACCAATTTTTTTGTACTCATCATCTTCGCCATTAAAAATATCACATTTGCTAAATTGTGCTTTTGCAAAATCAACCATCTTTTCCATTTTTTCACTAGCGGTTAAATTTGTTTCGTTTTCAAAATGTTTTGCAAGAGATAACGCACCAAAACCAAACTTATAACTTTCTAAAATATTTCTTCTGTTATATTTAATTATGTTTATGTAATCATCTTGCACATTTATAGTTATTGCTTTAATTTGCTCCATAGTATTAGCGCTTACTAAATGCACTGCTGATGCAAGTTTATCATCACTCATAATCTCAAACTTAAATGTTGTTTCACTGTTTACTTCTTCAATAAAACTACGATGATTTTTTATCTCCTTAAAGGCAGTTGTACAATATGCTACAACTGTTTCAACTCCAATTAAATCAATATGCTTTTTGTAGTTTTGTAGCACAGTTATTGTTTCTATTGTCCTTGCTGGTTTTATAACATTGTCTACTTCTACATCTGCCCAAAGTTTTAGCGGTTCATTTGTTTCATCTAGTACATTTACAAGTGCCGAATCGCTATATTCTGCTACAAGTAATTTGCAATTTCTAACATCTAATTCTATGATTGCAATCTTCTTCATTTTATCTCCTAAAAATAGTTTTAACTAATTATAACATAAAATTTTTATTTTGTATATAGATTTTTCAAACTTTTAAGCACTTAATCTTTACAAAAATAGTTAAAAGGCAAAATTTATTAAATTTGAAATTATTTTCCAATAAAATACACAACTTTTAATTTATGATTTAAAACAAAAAACTTAATTTTCTTTTTTTATTGATTAATAAATTGCTTCTAAATGAGTAATTTCATCATTTAAAACCTCTATTAAATCATAGCGAATAGACTTTTTTTTATCAACATAATTCTTCAAATAGTGTATGCTAGCATTTTTTGTATGCCTTGTTCTCTCTTCGCTTATAGCATCTCTACCATAACCAAATTTTGTATTCGTTCTTGACTTCACTTCAATAAATATAATACGTTCATCTTTTTCGCAAATAAAGTCTATTTCGCCAACTTTGCACTTAAAGTTGCGTTCAAGTATTTCATAACCTTTTCTTTTTAAGTACTTGTAAACTCTTTCTTCTTGTTCTTTACCATACTTGTCAGTTCGTTCTTTTTTTGAAAAAATTAAAAACATTTAACACATTCCAACTTATCTAATATTTTAGTTGTAAGTTTTCCCTTCTTATAATCGTTTAACACAAAAGCACAAACTCTATCGTAATCAATGTCGCCACCTTTCAACTTAAACGCCTTAACATTTGCAATATTATCAAGTGTTTCAAGTGCTGTTTCGCCAATAACTTCACCATATCTTGCTGTTAAACTCTCACTATCTAACTTGATTAATTTATCTACAAGTGCTAGTGCAAGGTCATTTTTGTCAAGCACTTCTTCCTTAATACTTCCAATAAATGCAAGATTTAATGCAGTTTCATTATTCTCTAAATTAGGCCATAATGTTCCAGGAGTGTCTAGCACTTCTAAATATTTGCCAACTTTTATCCATTGCTTTGACTTTGTAACGCCAGCCCTATCACCTGTTATTGCCTTTGCCTTTCCGTTTAAATTATTAGCAAGAGTACTTTTACCGCTATTTGGAACGCCTAAAATCATTGCTTTTAATGTGATTTTTGCTCCCTTTTCTAAATACCTATCTATTCGTTCTTGCATTAAATCTTTTATTGCAAGTTCAATTTTTTTAGATGCACCACTTTCAGTTGCATTCATTACAAGCACTTTGCAATTATCTTTTTTAGCAATTTCTTTTTGCCACATTTTTAATTCATCACTATTAACCATATCACACTTGTTTAAAACATAAACGATAGGTTTATTGCCTATAACTTTTAAAAATGATGGATTAATACAAGAAAAAGGCGCTCTACTATCTAAAACATAAATTATAGTGCTTACATTTTTTACTTCTTCTTGCATCATTCTTAATGCCTTTGCCATGTGTCCCGGAAACCAATTTATTTTCATAATTTTACCCCCTTTTTTTTATTTTAAATATGCAAATATTTGCATTAATTAATCTTCTTCAAGCAAATCAGGTCTTTTAAGTTTTGTCATCTCTATTGCTTGTTCTTTTCTAAAATCTGCTATTTCTTTATGATTACCAGATAAGAGTACAGCAGGAACTTTCAACCCCTTAAATTCAGCAGGCCTCGTATATTGCGGATATTCAAGCAAGTTATTTTCAAAACTTTCTTCCACAACACTATCACTACTATGCAATACATTAGGCAAATATCTACAAATAGCATCCGTTAAAACCATTGCAGGTAATTCGCCACCAGTTAAAACATAATCTCCAACGCTAATCTCTTCATCAATCAATAGTTGATTAATTCTATAATCAATGCCTTCATAATGCCCACAAACAAGCACTAAATGCTTATAATTTGTAGCAAATTCTTTAACTATTTCTTGCTTTAATGTTCTTCCACTTGGAGATAAATAGATAATATGAGAATCATCAGTTTTAACACTTGTAATAGCATCATATAAAGGTTGCGGAGTCATCAACATTCCAGCACCACCGCCATAAGGATAATCATCACATTTTTTATGCTTATCTTGTGAAAATTCTCTAATATCAACAATGTTTAGTTCAAACGCATCTCTTTCTAATGCCTTGCCAATTAAACTAGTTTTAAGCGGTGCAAACATTTCTGGGAAAAGCGTTAAAATGTCAATTCTCATAATCACCTCCTATTTAGAAATTATGTGTCGTAGAAATTTTAAAAAATTAAAATTTCTCATAAAATCAAAGATTTTATTCTAAAACTATCGTTTTAGCGACACTATTGCAAATTAATTTTATTTTTATTGTTTACTTTAAACTTTTACTTCTTCAAACCTTTTAGCATTTAGTACCATAACTTTATTTGATTTATCCACACTTTCCACTAAATCAGCAATATAAGGCACTTGCCATTTACCAAATTGTCCACTTATTGTTAATATGTCAGCAGAACCGTATTGCTCCACTTGTAAAATTTCGCCATAATCTTCGCCAGTAGATAAAAAAACTTTCATTCCTATAATGTCATCTATAATAAACTCGTCTTCTGGAAGTTCCAAATCTTCACGATTAATAAAAATTTCCTTGCCCCTTAATTCATCTGCCATATTTCTATCACTAACATTTTCTAGTGTTATATAAGCAAAACCTAACCTAAATGTTGATTTTTTAACATTTATTATTTCATTTTTTCCACTTAAATAAACATAAGTCAAGTTCTCAAAAACTTCTGCATCAGTGTAAGGTTTAACCTTAACTTCACCATTTAATCCTTGCGCTTTTACTATTAGACCAATTTCAATTTTTTCCATATAAACCCCTTAATTCTAATTTCTGTTTCACTTTTTATTTAATAAGCAAAAACTATTTTTTATAAGTTTTAAAATTCATTATTCAAAATGTGATGCACAACTCGCTGTATTTTTACATTAATAAAACAAAATTTAATAGAATTTTAACATCACATAAAAATTTTATTACTCTCTATTTTAGCATATTTTTTATTATAAAACAACTATTATTTGAGAACTTTTATTTTGCATAATTAATGAATAATGAAAAACTAATAGTAAAACAATAAAAAAAACAAAAGCAAAAAACTTTTGTTTATCCTTTTTATCTATTATCTTTACCTACTTTAACAACCAATCTTATATGATTATTAATTGCATAGATTTTCATTAGAGTTCTTACAGATTGAATAACTCTACCATTTTTACCTATAATTTTACCATAATCATCTTCATCGGCAATTATTGTTAATACGAAAGTTCCTTTGTCTTCCCTTTCTTCAATCTGTAACGCTTCTTTATTACGTACAAGATTAGAAACAATATAGTAAAGCAAATCTTTCATTTATTAGTCCTCTTTTTTATCAGTTTTGTTTTTGAAAACTTTTTTGCAAGGTTTCTTTTCAATGATGCCTGCTTTTTCAAGTAAAGCCTTCGCAGTATCAGTAGGTTGAGCACCGTTAGCAATCCACTTTAATGCCTTTTCTTTGTCAATATTGATTTGTTCAGGTTCAGTCATAGGGTTGAATGTACCAAGAACTTCAATAAAACGACCATCTCTTGGCGCACGAGAATCAGCAACTACTACTCTGTAAAAAGGATGTCCTTTATCGCCTAAACGAGTTAATCTAATTTTTACCATACTTTTTTTATCTCCTTTTATAATTTCCTTTGTTTTAATAAATACAAATGCAAAATTAATTTATTAAACATATATATGTCAAACTGCTTTTGCAGATTTAACCAAAATAATTAAAATACTTATTGCAATTTAATGCAAGTTTAAATAGATAATTAATTTTTAAAATGATAATTTGAGCATTTAATTAAACTCCTATTATTTCAATTATCTATAAGGCTTGATTAAAACCTAAATCTACCTTTGCCCTTTTTGCCACTAAATTGCTTCATCATAGTTTTTGTTTGTTCAAATTGCTTTAAGATTGCATTTACTTCTTGAATTGAGGTACCGCTACCCTTTGCAATTCTCTTTTTGCGACTTCCGTTTATAATATCAGGATTTCGCCTTTCTTTAACTGTCATACTTTGGATAATTGCCTTATTTTTAGCAATAACTTTTTCATCAACTCGTTTAATTCCGCCAAGTTTTCCGCTTAATCCAGGAACCATAGCAATAATGTCATTTATATTGCCCATTTTATTGATTTTCTCAAATTGTTCCAAGAAATCTTCCAAAGTAAATGAATTTTGCCTTAATGCTTGCTCTAATTTCTTTGCTTCTTCAATATCAATCGCTTCTTGTGCCTTTTCAATTAATGATAGCACATCGCCCATTCCTAGAATTCTTGATGCCATACGGTCTGGATAAAATGGTTCAATATCACCAAGTTTTTCACCAACACCACAGAATTTAATAGGCTTTTTAACTATTGCCTTAATTGATAACGCAGCACCACCACGTGTATCACCATCAAGTTTTGTAAGTATTACACCTGTAACATCTAATTTATTATTAAATGTTTCTGCAACATTTACTGCATCTTGCCCTGTCATTGCATCAACAGTTAAAAGTATTTCGCTAGGATTAGTTTCAGTTTTAATGTTTGCTAATTCATCCATTAATTCTTCATTAATGTGAAGTCTACCAGCAGTATCTAAAATAACTACATCATAACCACGACTTTTAGCATACTCAACACCTTCTTTCGCAGTCTTTACAGGATTTTGAGTTCCTTTCTCAAATACTTCTGTATTAACTTGCTTGCCTACTACTTTTAATTGCTCAATAGCGGCAGGTCTATAAATATCACAAGCTACTAGTAATGGCTTCTTGCCTTGCTTTTTCAAGTACCCAGCAAGTTTTGCACTCATTGTTGTTTTACCAGCACCTTGAAGTCCGCACATCAAAATTACAGTCGGCGGATTAGAAGAAAATACTATCTTTGATTGCTCACTACCCATTAATGCTATTAATTCTTCGTTAACAATCTTTATTACTTGTTGACCAGGAGTTAGACTTTGCATAACTGTTTCGCCAACAGCCTTTTCACTTACCTTTGCAATAAATTCTTTCGCTACTAAATAGTTTACATCTGCTTCAAGCAATGCAACTCTAATTTCACGCATCGCTTCTTTTATTTCAAGTTCAGTAAGTTTTCCTCTTTTTGTTAGTTTTGAAAAAATATGATTTAATTTTTCACTTAAATTTGAAAAAACAGCCACTTCTTACTCCTTAATAATATTTTCTAATAATTCTACATACAAGTTTAATTCCATTTCATTTTTCTTTAAAAATAGTTTATTAAACTCTTCTTTTTTTGTAGCAATATGCAACGCATTTTCAAACCTTACTAGACTTTTGCGTGCTTTATCAATACTATCTTTAACCGCTTGCTTGGTTATGCCTAAACTTTCAGCAATTTCACTTAAACTATAATCATTATAATAATAGTCGTGCAAAACTTCCCTTTGCTTATCTGTAAGCAATTCATCATAAATATCAATAAGCATACAAATGTGTTGTTTTTCTTCTATCATAACCCACACTCCTAGTAAAGCAATTATACTTTACTACATTTTAATTAATTTGTCAATAGTTTTTAAATATTTTTATCTTAAAAAAACCAAAAGTTAAACCCTTTTGATTTTAGAATTTTGATTTATTTCATTTAATATTTCTTCTTTTTGTTCTTTTGTATCAATTTCAAGAAGTTCATCTGCACTTACATTAAAAAATATTGAAAACTTTTTAATAAGTTCCACATTTGGTTCGCATCTATTATTTTCATATTTTGTAATAATGTCCCTTGTTATATTTAATATGTCAGCAACTTCTTGCTGTGAATAACCATTTTCTTTTCGCAACTTCCTTAATTTTTCACCTAAACACATATTTATCTTTTGTTGTTGTTATATTGATTTATTTCATTTAAAATTTCTTCTTTCTGCTCTTTTGTATCAATTTCAAGAAGTTCATCTGCACTTACACCAAAAAATACACATATCTTTTTTAATGTTTGTAAAGAAGGTTCTCTTGTGTTAATTTCATAACCCGAAATAGCAGTTCGTGATAAATTTAATTTATCTGCCAATTCTTCTTGAAAAATCCCTTTTTCTTTTCTTAATTTCTTAATTTGTTCACCTAAACTCATACATAAATTGTAACAAAATCCTTTAAAAATAATTTGACAAGACGCAAAAAGTGTCGTATAGTATATTATATACAATAAGGAGAACAATTATGACAAAAGATGAATTTATTATTTTTATTAATCACAAGTTTGAATCATACGCAGAAGAATTCAAAAATGGCAAAAATTATTCTGCAAACGAATTAAAGCAAATCACTTTTAAAGATATTGAAGAAATTTCCCCAGAATCACATTGTTTACTAAAATTTATGTATTTAGAAGTAATTGACCATATACGAAAACTGCATTTATTAAAAGAAACTTTAATGCAAATAGTTGATTGCCAAAAATTTGCTAGTTAATTTTAGTTTAATCAAAAAAAAATGAAAGCACTTTATTTTAAACTTTCATTTTTATTTTTCTTTTTAAAACTAAATAATTTATTGCATTATAATAAAATACAAATTATTCCGCCCTTGCCTTCATTTACGACCCTTGACAATGTTTTTCTTAACTTCTTTTGAACATCAACAGGCATTTGATTTAATTTGCCTGAAACATTATCTTGTAATAATTCTTGTAAAGACTTTCCAAAAATATTCGTATCTAAAATACTTGCTGGGTTTTCTTGATATTTTGCAATTAATGAATTTGCAAGGTCTGCACTTTGTTCTTCACTTCCCACTGTTGGATTAACTTCTGCTTCAATATCAACTTTCATAATATGCAAACTTGAAGCAGTTGCTTTAAATTTAACCCCTGACTTATTGCCTTGTTTAATTAGTTTAGGTTCTTCAATTTGCATATCTTCTAAATTAGGTTTAACTACACCATAACCAAATTCTTCAACATCACGCATTGCATTTTTAATTTTATCATATTCTCTTTTTGCAATATTTAATTCTCTTAATGATGCTATTAGTTCAAAGTCATTTTTAATAATTACGCCACACTCTTTTGATAAAATAGCATAAAATAATTCTGGTTTAGGAGTTATTTCAAAAACAAGTTTCCCTTCGCCCATATCAATACTATTTAAAACTAGCGGTTCAAAATCTGCATTATCCATAAATAGTACTTTATCATAAGAGAAATCGCCAACCTTTTCTACTCCATCAACACTTGCAAGAACTTCGCTTACAATCTCTTGAATAATTTCATTTTCAAAAGGCATTGCTTGAAGCCATAATGGCATTTTAATTTTTATTGAAGTTACTGGAAATTCTGTCAAAATATTTGTAAATATTTCTTCAACATCTTCTTCATTTAATTCAACAACATTTAAAACAAGAGTTGGCACTTTATATTTTGCTTGCAATTCCTCTTGCAACTTCTTAACTTCTTTGCTATTTTTGTTTGTTGTATTAATAGCAATTACAAAAGGTTTACCGCTCCTTAAAAGTTCTTCTGCAACTTCTGCTTCCGCCTTTTCGTAGGACTTTCTATCAATATCGCTAATAGTTCCGTCCGTTGTCATTAAAACTGCTATTGTGCTGTGGTCTGTTATGACTTTTTTTGTACCAATTCTGCCCGCTTCATTAAAAGGAATTTCCTTATTTGACCAAGGAGTTTTTACCATTCTGGGTTTATCTTCTTCCATATCTCCTATTGCACCGTCAACCATATAACCAACGCAATCAATAAGGCGGACATTCATATTTAATTTGTCGCTTATCTCTATGTTTACCGCTTCATTTGGCACAAATTTAGGTTGAGTTGTCATAATTGTTTTACCATCTGCACTTTGTGGCAATTCATCTAACGCACGCTCGTACGCATGAACGTTTGAAATTTTAGGCAAGACAAACTTTTCCATAAACTTTGATATGAAAGTTGATTTACCGCACCTAACAGGACCAACCACACCAAGATAAATGTCGCCGTTTGTTCGTTCAACAATATCTTCGTACACATTAAAATTTTTCATATTACCTCCAAGAAATTTTAAGCAAAAACTAATGCCAAAATTTAGCATTTGTATAATCTATGCAAGGCACTTTTGAAATAGAACAATACAAAATTAAAATTTTAAATGTAACAAAAACATACAACAAAAAAATGACAAAACTTTGTTGTCATTTTTTATCACTAAAATAATTCAAATAGCAAAATTGCTTTTAATATATTAATTGAATTGATAGCAAATTTATTATAATAACTAACATTATTAATCTTGCCTATTTTTTAGGATTGCGAATATTTGCTTGTGCTGATGCAACTTTTGCAACAATCACCCTATAAGGACTACAAGAAACATAATTTAGTCCTATTTTATGGCAAAATTCAATACTCTTTGGATTTCCGCCATGCTCACCGCAAATACCAATCTTTAAATCCTTTCTTGCACTTCTGCCCTTTTCAACAGCAATTTCCATTAACTTACCAACGCCTTGCTCATCAATGCTTGCAAACGGGTCGTTAGCAAAAACGCCTTTTTCATAGTAAGATTTCAAGAACTTGCCAGCATCATCACGACTAAAACCATAACTCATTTGAGTTAAATCGTTAGTACCAAAAGAGAAAAATTCTGCTTCCTTTGCTATTTCATCTGCAACCATCATTGCCCTTGGTAGTTCCATCATTGTACCAACATAATATTTTAGTTCTACATTTGCATTTGTAATTAAATCATTTGCAGTTGCAATAATTATATCTTTAACATACTTTAATTCTTTAACATCACTTACAAGCGGAATCATAATTTCAACATCAAGACAAATATTCAATTTCTTTTGAACATTTATTGCTCCTTGAATAATTGCCTTTGTTTGCATAACAGCAATTTCAGGATAAGTAATATCAAGCCTGCAACCTCTATGCCCCATCATTGGGTTAAATTCGTGCAAAGCATTAATTCTTTCATCAATAGTAGCAACCTTAATATTTAAACTCTTTGCTAGTTGCTCTTTTTCTTCCTTTGTCTTTGGTAAAAACTCGTGAAGTGGTGGGTCAAGTAATCTAATTGTTACTGCCTTATCTTGCATAACTGTAAACAATTCTTCAAAATCATTTTGTTGGAAAGGAAGAAGTTTATCAAGTGCATTTTGCCTTGCAACAACATCATCTGCAAGAATCATTTCACGCATCGCAAGAATCCTACTACTCTCAAAGAACATATGCTCTGTTCTACATAATCCAATTCCTTCCGCACCAAAGCGAACCGCTTGCATAGCATCTGCTTTTGTATCAGCATTAACCCTTATGCCTAACTTCCTATATTTATCCGCCCAACCAAGCACTGTTTGTAAGTTGCCAGATATTTCACTTGCAATAGTTGTTATTTTTTCAGCATAAACATTTCCTTTTTCAGCATCTATTGAGATAAAATCTCCGCCACCTAAAACTACGCCATTTGAAAATTTAACTTTTTTGTTTTCTTCATCAATTTCAATTTCACTACAACCAGTTATGCAAGGCGTACCCATTCCCCTTGCAACTACTGCTGCGTGAGAAGTCATACCGCCACGAATAGTCAAAAGTCCAACCGCACTGTGCATTCCTTCAATATCTTCTGGACTAGTTTCAAGTCTTACTAAAATAACTTCTTCGCCATTTTTCTTTGCCTCAACTGCTTCATCTGCACTAAATACAATTCTGCCACTAGCACAGCCCGGAGATGCAGGAAGCCCAACCGCTACCGCTTTTTTGCCTTTTAATTCACTTTCAACAAATGTTGGATGCAAAATATCTTCAAGTTGTTTAGGAGAGATTAACATCAATGCTTCTTTTTCATCTATAAGCCCTTCCTTTACCATATCAACCGCAATTTGAAGTGATGCAGTTCCAGTACGCTTTCCGCTTCTTGTTTGTAGCATCCATAATTTGCCATTTTCAATAGTAAATTCCATATCTTGCATATCTTTGTAATGATGTTCTAGTAAAGAACAAATCTTAACAAATTGATTATATACTTCTTCATTTTGAAGTTTTAATTTTGCAATAGGTTCTGGCGTTCTTATTCCAGCAACTACATCTTCGCCTTGTGCATTCATTAAGTATTCGCCATAAAGTACATTTTCGCCAGTACTTGGATTTCTAGTAAAGGCAACTCCTGTGCCACTTGTATCTCCCATATTTCCAAAAACCATAGTTTGAATATTTACTGCTGTGCCCCATTCTGATGGAATATCGTTCATTCTTCTATATGCTTTTGCTCTTTGGTTATCCCAACTCCTAAATACTGATTTAACAGAATTAATTAATTGCATTTTGCTATCATTTGGGAAATCTTCGCCAATATTCTTTTTATAATAAGCCTTAAACTTTGCAATTAAATCTTTTAAATCTTCCGCAGTGAAATCAGCATCAAGTTTGATGCCTTTTTCTTGCTTTTTAGCATCAATCATTTTTTCAAACTCATCGCCATCTAATTGCATTACAACATTACTGTACATTTGAATAAACTTTCTGTAACAGTCGTACGCAAAACGTTCATTATTCGTATTTTTAGCGAGTGTTTTTACACTATTTTCATTTAAACCAAGATTTAAAATAGTGTCCATCATTCCAGGCATTGAAACCCTTGCTCCACTTCTTACAGATAGCAAAAGCGGATTATTATCATCGCCAAATACTTTGCCTTGTTCTTTGCCTACTTTTGCAACAGCATCTTCAATTTGCTTTATAATTTCATCGGTTAATTCACAACCATTTTGATGATATAATGTGCATGCTTCTGTTGATACAGTAAAGCCTTGTGGTACTGGAAGCCCTAATCTTGTCATTTCCGCTAAATTCGCTCCCTTACCACCTAAAAGTTCTCTCATACTAGCATTGCCTTCACTAAATAAGTAAACATATTTCTTTTTCATATAATTCTCCTAAAAGTTACGCTTAAATTTATTATATTGTAGTCCATTTAAGCAATTTTTGTATATATTTGTAGTTTTTACAAATTTCATATTGCAATACATATATAATATGAAAAAAACAAAAAAATAGCAAATAATTTTGCTATCTTTTCAAAAATATCTTTTCTCTTTTAATAAAATTTGACCATTTAATAATTGATTTTAATTTAACTATTTTATTATTCTTTAAAATCAACATTTATTATATAAAAAGCAAACAACTATGATTGAAAGAAAAAAATCAATATCAAAACTTTAAAATTTCTTCCAACTTTAAAATATAATCAAACTGACAATAAACATAATTGCCTAATAATTTTAAAATTGCATTTAATTTTTCATTATTATAATTTAATTTAATGCTATGATTTTTGTTACTTACCTGATTTAAAAACTCTTTCTCTTCACGACTTACAGTTATGTATTTTTGCCCTACACAATTACCACATTTAATACTACCATCAATAATATCAATAAAAGCATTTTCATTTAACTTGTTTTTACAAGCAGAACAACACTCAAAATTTAATGCAAATCCTGAAATTGAAAGCACTTCAAGTAAATACTTAATAAGTACCAATTTCGCATTTTCTTCACTATAAGATAAGGACTTTAAGACGCTAACTAATAGTTTAAAATGCTTTTCTAACTCATTATCATTAGCAATTAATTTTCTTTCAAAATCCAAAATGCAACAACCAACAAAATATTTTTCTATGTCGCTTGTTATATCAAAAAATGTATCAATAACTTCTCCGCCCGTTATTGTCATTTTATCCTTTGCTTTTACTGCTGTAAACTCCGCCAAACAAAAAGGGCTTGCCAAAACTTTAAGTTTGGAACTAGCCCCTTTAACACTTTTTAGTTTCCCTAAAACTAAACCATCGCTGACGGAAAAAATATTGACTAGCTTGTCTTTTTCCCTATAATCAATATTTGAAAGCACTATGCCTACAAATTTAATTTCCATTACATACTCATTCCCGCATCATGTTCTAGTTGTTTATTATTTTGCATTCCCCTATAAAGCAAATAGTAACTTATTTCTCCTGTACATTCAAATAACTTCCAAACTAATAATTCAGTGTTTACCATAAGTTTTCTACCTCCTTTAACTATTATGAGAAGTAACTAAAATTACCCTTTGTTAATTTAGTACCATCGCCTTGTCTTCTCACAATATATTTTATGCTAATGCTGATTAAATTATCTATTTAATTTTTGAAAATTGTTTTACAACTTTTAACAATTTCTTAAAGACTTTCAAAAGCAACTCGCTTCCTAATAATCTTCACTATTATTGTAACCTATTTCGCTCAAAAGTGCAAGACTATTTTTCCAATTATTCTTAACTTTTACAAAAATTTCAAGAAAAACTTTCATTTCAAGCATCTTTTCAATCTCTATTCTAGCATTTTGCCCTATTTTTTTAAGCATTTGTCCGCCCTTGCCTAGTATAATGCCCTTGTGCGAATCCCTTTCACAAATAATATCTGCATAGATTCTTGCTAAATTCCCTTCTTCTTCAAACTTTACTATTGAAATTGCAACTCCATGTGGAACTTCATCATCTAACGCAAGCAAAATCTTTTCCCTTATTATCTCACTTGCTAAAAATTTGACAGATTTATTTGTGTACATATCTCTTTCAAACATTAGGCAACTTTCATCACCCTTTGGCAAATTTTCTTTAATGACTTTAAGTAGCACATCAACATTTTTTAATTTATGACTACTAATAGGAATAATATCAATAACAAAATCTAGTTCATTTAATACACTTAACTTTGGATAAAGTTTTTCAAAATTTGTAAGGTCTGTTTTTGTTACAACCAAAATAACATTCTCTTTTTTAAACCTTGAAACAAACTTTACTGTTTCTTGATTAATTTCTTTTGTCCCATCAACAAGCACCAAAAGCACATCAACATCGCTTGCAACACTTGCAACATTTCTGTTCATATAATCGCCCAATTTGCTATCACTTTGAAATATTCCCGGAGTATCAACAAAGACAATTTGACTATCATCATCATTATAAATGCCCATTACATTGTCCCTTGTCGTTTGTGGCTTTGGCGAAACTATGCTCACTTTTTCCCTTATAATCGCATTTAAAAGCGAACTCTTGCCCACATTTGGCTTACCCACAATGCCAACTATTCCATACGTTAATTCCATAATTTATCCTTAATTGTTTTATTTTTAATGCTGAAAAATAATGAATAAAATTTCAAAAACAAATTACTCTCTTGTAATATTTAACTCATTTAAAACGATTTCTTCATTTCTTCTCATTACTACTTTATCTTCTTCTTTTTCGTGGTCAAATCCTAATAAATGGAAAACCCCATGCGTGAAAAGATAGCACAACTCCCTTTCATAACTATGTCCATACTCTTCCGCTTGCTCCCTTGCTTTATCTTTACAAATAACAATATCTCCCAGCGAAATTTCATCAGTAAGCGGGTCAAAGTCAAAAGGAAAATTTTCTCTATTTATTGACACATTACAAGTGTTGTCTAAAAAAGGAAAACTTAATACATCTGTTACTTTGTCAATTCCCCTTTGCTCTTTGTTGATTTCTTTAATTTGCTCACCTTCAACAAAACTGCAACTTACCACAATGCTTTCATTTTCTTGCCCTACTAGTTTTAATGCAGATTTTAAAATCTTATCAAAAATTTCAATGCTATCATCTTCATTTTCAAATATTACTCTCATAATCAGTAACTCCAATATTAGTATTTACTTTAATGTAAGTAGTTATGTAATAATTATCGCCAGCAATAACAATGTCTGTTTGTTCGCTCTCAACTTCAAAACTCGCTTCTAAATTTTCATAAGCCAAATAACGTGATTTTGCAATTAACAATTCTTTCTCATCTTCAAAATTAGTAGCCACATCAGTTTCAATTATTTCATAATACTTCTCTTCTACTATTTTAAAACAAATCGGCATATTTTTGCAAATGATTTTACTACTTTTTTCAATTTCATATTCCTTAAATTTTATTTCTTCACTTGAAGTAGGAAAATCCATTCCAAATAAATTTAGACTTCGCTTAACCGCCACCTTGCCACTTCTAACCTTTTGTTTTTGATTTTCATTAAATAGCACTTGCCCCTTGACAAATACTTGTGCCTCAACATTACCCCTTGCACGTATTGGTTTCTGCTCATCATCAACAATAACAAATGGTGCTATTAAAACTTGCCCTTTTTTGACAACGTCGCCAGCCTTGACAAGTGCAGTTCCTTGATAAACATCAACTTTTGAAACAACACCATCAAAACTTGCGACAATAGGCAACATTAAACTTTCATCTAAATTTTCATCATAAGTTTTTTCTTTAACATTAATAACCAAACTAGAACCAACTTGCATAATGCTTACAAAAGAAAGTTCATCAAATTCATTTATAAGTGCATTTGATAATTCTTCTGTATCAAGTCCATTTAAACTTGCTCCAACAAAAAAACCTTTTTCATTTAAAAATTTTGTTATTTCGCTTTTGTTTAATCTTTCTAACCCTGTTATTTCAAATGTCCATAAATGAGTTTGCCATAAAATCAAAAGTATAATAGATAACGCAAGTCCAATTAAAAAAGCAAATCTCTTCTTTAAAAAATAAACAAGACTACATAAGCCTTTATATTCAGTAGATAAAATCTCATAATTATTTAAAACTTTCTTTATTAATTTTTGTTGCGACCATCTACATTCAATAAGCATATTGTCATTGTTTTTGTCAAGTAGCAAAATTTCTATATTATCTTTTAAGCACGCATTAATAAGTCTTTCACTATTTAACCCTTTAATTTTGTATATGCACGAACCCATAAACTTTTCTATCACTTTAAATAGCCTCCACTGCCTTTATTTCTCCACAAACCATAGCAGAACTTGCGTCCATTTCCTTAATGTACAAATTATCACCCCTAACAGTTATAATAGTTGAATTATTTATTTTAAAAGTAATTTCATTAGAAGAAAACTTTAAAACAGACTTAAAACCAATTAAATATAAAACCTTACCGCCCAGATTCAAATATCTAAAACCAACACTTTCACTACTTAAAGAAATTTTATCAAGCAATTCACTTACTAAATTTATCATATTCACCTTCCTTTTGTATTAATATGATTAAACACTTAATAATAGAATTGCAACAAAAAAAGCACCATCAAAATGGTACTTAATTTTTTTCTACTATTTCACTTTATAAAATTAAATTTCAAAAGATTCTGGGAATGATAATCTAATTACAAAGTAAACTACAACTAGACAAACCATAATTATAGAGCATATTTTAGTTATTCTATTTAATTTGTCTTCAATAGAAGTTCCTTTATTTTGTGAATAATAAGTTTCACTTCCACCAGTAATTGCTGTTGCATCCCCACCAGAACTTGTTTGGAATAAAACTGAAATAATTATAATAAGTGCTGTAATTCCAATTAATATCAAAAGAATATCTCTAATAATAGGCACTGCATTAACAAGCCAATCACTCATAAGGTCTGCACATAATAAACTAATATTTAACATTTCTCTCTCCTAAAAATATACTACAACCATAAATATCGCTACCGCAAAAATGACAATCGCAAGCAATAGCCACGCAAGGTTTAAATTATCAACATTTTTCGCATTATAATTTACTTTTATTGCCTTTCTTAAAACTAGAAACCCTATTATTGCTAATGCTCCAAAAATCAAAATCAATAGCAAAGAGTCTAATCCCCTAATAAAATTGACAATAGTAGCATAAACCGAACAAATTTGCATTGTTTTTCTCCATAAAACTATTACATAAAACATTTACAAGAAGAACAAAGAAAACATATTCACTCTCGTAAATAAAATTTAACAAAAATATGTTATCATAATTTAATAATTTTGTCAATACAATTTATTCCATTTCATCAATTTTACTTAAAAATTTTTATTTTGTTTAAATTGACTTATTAAATGAAAAAGCGAGAAATTTTCTCGCTATTATTAATAAGTATTTTCAAACGCAACACTTAATTTCATTAAACTATTTGGAAGTTCCCTCATTTGCTCTTTTGCAAATTCTTCACTAATGTAGCCTTGCTCTACGCAAAATATAAGTGCCTCTTCTCTAAACCTAGCAACCTTTAAAGCATCTTTACTATCTAAATGCTTAAATGCCTTTGTTAAAAACTTATTTATTTGGCAATAGTCAGTTGTTTTAGAATTAACAAGCGAACTTTGCACATATTCAAACAATTTTAAATAATTGTTTTGCGTCTTATTATCATAATTAATACTGCTATTCATAAAGAATGGGTCAGTTACTCTATTTTCAATAACTTGCCTTGTTTTCTTAATAACAAGTTGAGATTCTTCTTTGCTTCTTGCATTCATTGTAAAAAACTCTACGCTCTTTTTTGGGTCAAATAATTCTTCTTCATTTAACCCTCTTACAAAAGTTACTCTATCTGGATATAATCCCTTTCCAAATGTGTACTTTAATGGCTTATAGAAATTATTGATTAAATACATTAATTCTTGCCATTTATTTTCATTTACTTTGTAATTCATAGCGCCTCCTTAAAAAGCAAATAATTTTAATTTAGTTTATGCTTACAAAATCAAAATTTCAATTTTATAAGCACCTTATGAAACTCGCCTTAAAATAAAATTGTAAACTCTTCCCCTTCTTCTTGGTCATATTCACATTCTACTAAAAGCAAAATTTCATTTTTGTATTTTTCCCTAAATTTCATAAAATCTGTTGCTTTTGCTAAATTAGCACCAAAACTTTTTACACAATCTAAATATATCTTTAATTGACTACGCGCTTCTGCAAGTGCTTCTTCTATTGTATCGCCTTCGCATACAATGTTTACATCAGGAAGCACCATAACAAATGGCTGGTCTTCATTTTCCTTATAAACCACTGCTGGATAAATGTATAGCATTAATAACTCCTTTAAATTTAACTACTTGTTAAACTTCTTAATTAAATAATAGCATAAATTAATTTTTTATACAAATAAATTAAGCATTTTTATAAATATTTTTTTGCTCCTAATTTATTCATAAAAAAAATTTGATGCATTAATTAATTTATGAAATATGTTGCCCCATTTATTCATTCAAACACATTAATTACAATACAACAAAATTTCACTGTTGATTAAACATAAAAAAATCGCTTATAAAAGCGACTTTAAAATTAATCTATTATGCTTGTCTTCCAATTTCTTTATTTTTTTCATTGTTTAAGTATTTACCAAATTCACCAACAGCAGTTTTTTCAGTAATACAACCAAGGTCAACTAATTTAACAACTTCATCTTTAAGTTGATTTTCAGTAACCTTACCAGCCATAACTTGTAACTTGTCCACACATTCTTTTGCCTTATTAGTTTTAAGATTATTATTGAAAACAATTTTCATATCTGCTACTTGATTCATATAAACTAAACTATTTTGTGAATTAACAGCCTTTAAAACATAGCCATTTAAAATTAATTTTTTTGTATAATTAAAAGATTTTTCATCAAGTATCTTCATACTATCTTAACTCCTTGTAATTTCTAATAACTATATAATACCATAAAAAAAACTATTTGTAAATACCTATTTTAAAAATTTTTTAAATTTTATCCAAAGTAAAAAAGCGGTAAATAACCGCTCTTTTATAAGGAAAACTAATAAGTTTATTATTTTTTTTACTATTCTAATTTCTCTTTATTAGTTTACCATCTGTATTGATTGTAATCATCTTGTTCGTAAGAAAAGTTTTCCTTACCGCTATCATAAAATTCAGGGAAACTAGCATAACCTTTCTTTTGATTTCCGCAACTGCATTTATTGTCAAAGCCTTTGTCTTCATAATCGTTACCAAAATCCTTGCCATAAGAGTTGCCACCAAAATTCTTACCATAATCTCCGCCGTAGTTTTTGCCATAATCTTTGTCAAAGTCTTTACAATAATCTTTGTCATCATCTTTGTTATCATGGTTATTTTTGCTACACTTTATGCTACCACAAAAATCAAAATCTTTCCAAAAGCAGTTACAATTTTCTCTGCACTTGTGATGACAAGAATTTTTTTCTTGACGACACTTATCACAACGACAGCAGTTGTCTTGCTTTTTATCTTCACGACATTTATGATTACAACAACATTCTGGGAAACATATTAATCTACATCTAAATCTCATTTTTATTCTCCTTAATTTATTCATAACTAAAAATCTTTATTACACTCTACCAAGTAGAAATTAATATTAAATCAATAAATATTTCATTTCCATTAAAACAGGGAAAAGATAAAAAGCATAATATATTTAACTTTTAGTTATGTACTTTCTTCTAATTTACTAAAAGTTAAATTTTTTTAATTATAATTAATAGGATAACTGAATTAAGATTTATAAAAATAATTAGATAGAACTAATTTACATAAATTAATATGTTCTTTTCATAATATGCACAATTATTTTAGATTGCTACTATCTTTCTTAATAGAAAATTAAATTTAGGCAAAATCTATAAAACATCTAAATTGTGTATGCCTTAATTAAAACAAAAAAAATAGGAAGAAACGCAATTTCAACCTATAAAAATTATTTTTTAACTTATTCTTTTTTATTGCTATTTAAGTATTTTCATTACCTAATGTTAACAATTTAAAAATCAAATATTGCTGATGCTGTTTCATCACTACTTTCAGTATCAACAGTTTCACTCTCTACTTTTTGTTCTTCTTCTTTTATAGTTAAACGACTTTCATCTCTTTCAATATCAGGTTTAGCACCTTCAACACATTGCTTTGTAATTATCACTTTTGAAATAGTTTTATCACTTGGCACTTCGTACATTATAGGATTCATAATTTCTTCTAAAATCGTACGCAGACCTCTCGCACCTGTATCTAACTTAATAGCCTTTTGTGCAATAGCATATAGAGCATCATTAGTAAATTCAACTTCCACATTATCCATATCAAACATTTTCTTATATTGTTTAGTAATGGCATTTTTAGGATTAGTCAATATAGAAACCAATGCTTCTTCGTTAAGTCCATTTAAACCAACAGAAATTGGAAGTCTACCTACAAATTCAGGAATAAGTCCAGCCTTAATTAAATCTTCTGGTTGCAAGTCCTTAATATAATCGCAAGTAAGTTTATCTTCCTTTGACTTAATAGTTGCATTAAAACCAAGCGCATTATTATTTACTCTTGTTTCAACAATCTTGTCAAGTCCTACAAATGCTCCACCGCAAATAAATAAAATATTTGTTGTGTTGATTTGTATTAATTCTTGTGAAGGATGCTTTCTTCCGCCTTGTGGTGGAACTCCTGAAACAGTACCTTCCAAAATCTTTAACAATGCTTGTTGTACACCTTCTCCCGACACATCTCTTGAAATTGAAACATTTTGAGATTTTTTGCATATCTTATCAATTTCATCAATATAAATTATACCTTTCTCTGCTTTTTTAACATCGTATTGTGCTGATTGTAAAAGTTTAGATAAAATGCTTTCAACGTCATCACCAACATAGCCTGCCTCTGTAAGAGTTGTAGCATCAGCACTAGCAAATGGCACTTTCAAAATTTTAGCAAGAGTTTTTGCAAGAAGAGTTTTACCGCTTCCTGTTGGTCCTATCATTAATACATTACTTTTTTCAAGTTCAATTTCATTTTCCTTATGAACTTTCATATTGTAATTGATTCTCTTATAATGATTGTAAACAGCAACTGCTAAAACTTTTTTAGCCTCATCTTGTCCAATAATGTATTCGTCCAAATGCTCCTTAATCTCAACTGGTGAAGGAAGTGAAATTTCTTTTGGTTCACTTGACTTTACCTTGTTTTCTTGTGCAATAATATCTCCGCAAACTTTGACACATTCATCGCAAATAAACGCTTCACCATTCATACTGATAACCATTTTTTTGACTTCTGCTTGTGCCTTTCCGCAAAAACTGCAAATCATATTATTTTCCATTATTTACATTCCTTTTATTTAGATTAACTTTTTATTTGTTAGCATCTTAATTTAGTAGAACTATTTAATTTTTAATATTTTTATTAAGTAAATAAATTATTCACTTTATTTAATATTTTAACCAAAGCAAAAATATCAAATCTTACAATTATCTTTAATTCTCTAACTAATCATTAAGCACGCTTTTCAAATACTTTATCTACCAAACCATATTCAACGGCTTGCTTTGCAGTTAGCCAGTTATCCCTTTCAGTATCTTGTGCTACCTTTTCATAAGGTTGCCCACTATTTTCACTTAAAATTTCATTAAGTCTTTTCTTTGTCCTTAAAATATGTTCAGCAGCAATAATTATTTCAGTTGCTTGTCCTTGTGCACCGCCTAATGGTTGATGAATCATAACTTCACTGTTAGGAAGCACATAACGCTTGCCCTTTGTTCCATTACTTAATAGCACTGCCCCCATTGACGCAGCCATACCAACACAAATAGTGCTAACATCACATTTAATATAGTTCATTGTATCTAATATCGCAAGTCCTGCTGTAACGCTACCACCAGGACTATTAATATAAAGGCAAATATCTTTATCAGGATTTTTAGCCTCCAAGTAAATTAATTGTGCAACAACTACATTTGCTGTTTCGCTTGTAATTTCGCCACTTATGAATACTATTCTATCTTCAAGCAGTCTTGAATAAATATCAAAACTACGTTCTCCTGCTGATGTTTGGTCAACAACCATAGGTACTAACATAATTTGCTCCTTTTAAACAAAAGGCAAACATAATTTGTAGCCTTTTGTTTTCAATTTATTTATTTTTTATTTTGATTTAAGACTTATTAATTTTACTTCATTTGCTTAAATTTTAACATTAAAATTTTTAGGCAATTTTGTTGTTTTCTCTTAAAAATGCAAGGAATTTGTCCATTATTATTTCATTTTCCAAGTACATTAATTGTTCTTGTGGGAAATTTTCCTTTATTTCTTCAAGAGTTTTGTTGAATCTTTCACAAAGTTCTTGTAATTTAGCATCAATATCGCTTTGTTCTACTTTAATGTTTTCCTTCTTTATGATAGTCTCAATTACTAGTCTTGTCTTGCAATTTGTAATAGCAACATCTCTTTGTTCTTCTTTTATTTCTTCTACTTTCTTGCCCATCATTTCACAGTATTGTTCAAGAGTAAATCCTTGATACATAAGTTTATTTGAAATGTCTTCCATCATATAGTCAAGTTCTCTTTCAACTAACACATTAGAAACTTCAACTTCTGCATTAGCAACAACTTTTTCAATTAATTCATTATTTTCTTGTGTTTCAGCGTGTTGTTTTGCATGTTCTTCATCGTGTTTAGCAATATCATCTCTTAATTCTTGCAATGTTTCAAATTCACTAACATTGCTAGCCCATTCATCATTTATTTCAGGCATTTCCTTAACTTCTATCTTGTGTAACTTAATTGCAAAAACTGCTTCTTTACCTTTGATTTCTTCACTAGGATAATCTGCTGGGAAAGTTACTTTAATATCTCTTTCTTCTCCAACATTCATTCCAATTAGTTGCTCTTCAAATCCAGCAATAAAACTATGAGAACCAATTACAAGTTCATAACCTTCTGCTGTACCACCTTCAAATTTAACTCCATCTATGCTACCACTAAAATCAATGTTTGTAATGTCGCCATTTTCTACTGCTCTATCTGTTATTTCAACTCTTCTTGCATTCCTTTCAGCCATTTCTTGAATATGATGGTCAATATGTTCTTCACTAACCTTTACTTCTGCTTTTTTGATTTCTAAACCTTTGTAATTACCAAGTTTAACTTCTGGTTCTACTTCAACTGTTAAAGTAATATCAAAGTTTTCTTCATCAAGTTTATTGATTGCAAGTGCTGGTTGCTCAATTACAGCCAAATCTTCCTTTGTTACTATCTCAACATAGTTCTTCTTGAAAACTTCATCAAGTGCATCATCAAAAAATACCATACTGCCATACGCATTTTCAATAGCTTTTCTAGGTGCTTTACCCTTTCTAAAACCTTGAACTTCGTATTTACCTTTTGTTCTTTCATAGGCACTTTCAATTTCTTTTGCCCATTCATCTTTTGCTAATGTAATATTTATTGAAACTTTATTTTTTTCTTTACTAATTTTGTATTCCATTTATTATTTCTCCCTTAAATTGAACATTGCAAATATTATAGCATAAATAGATGCAAATGTCAAACATTTTATTTTTAAACACTTTGACCTATTTTATTAAGCACTGACATATAATGCGAATTTACTTTTATTAATTATTACGTTTCAAGATTGATAATTAAATATATTAAAAATAAGCAAGGTACAACAATTATATACTTAAACTTTATTTAGTTACTTTCTTGTTAAAACCAAACAAAGAAAATAAACAATCAAAAAACTACCATTAAAGGTAGTTTTAAATTGAAGGGTTTTGGTTTGTATAAGTCAAAAACCCTAATTTATAATCTATGCCTAATTATTATTTAATGAATTGTTAGCAATTCCCAAGATAGCATCTAGGTTTGATGCTAGCGCATAGATGATTGCAATTAGAACAATGATTATGATAGCACCAATCAAGAAATTGATAAGACGCTTTTTAGCTTCTTCTCTCTTTTCACCACTATCTGCTCTTGCCATATTAACACCTAGAATTACAGCGTAAATTGTAGCAACAGAAAGTAGGACGATTAGAATAGGTACTAATGCACTATCAATTAATTCTAGGATAGGTACAAGTGCTTGATAACCGCCGTATTCATCTGGATTAGAATCTATTGTTGCTTGAAACTTATCAGCAAGAGCACCCATCATATTACTCATTCCGTATACAAAATTCATAACACCCATCAATTTATCCTCCAAAAAGATTTTAAACTAGTTTAAAATATATTCAGTTGGAATAAGAAAATTATCAAATCCAACATCATACATATAAATTGTTTACAAGTAAACAAAATATCTACCTTGTAATACTCAAATAATATCACATTATGAAAATAGTTGCAACTAAATAAAAGACATTTTTTAATTTTTTTTATTTTTTTTTAGCAAATTTAACCTTTTTTACTTTTTTACCGCTAAAAACATAAAAAATTGATGCTTTTTTGATAGTTTTAAAGTCAAAACCTTCATTTTGTCACACATTCATTGCATTTCTGTTTTGCTTATTTTAGTTTAACTCAAAAATAAATTTTAATACTAAAAATTATAATATTTTAATAAGAAATCAAAAACTATTAAATATAATAAATGACTATCTCTTACAGTTTGAAAAATGCCTATAATAGAAACTTTGTGATGATAAAATTAAATAAATTTTATTTTCGTGTTGCGTAACGCAACCACAACAAGAAGTTGTGCATCACAGTTTGAATTATACTCATTTGCAAAATGAGAAAGTAAACTTTCCCACTATCCAAACTTACTATAATAGAAATAAAAGCAGTCATATTTATAACACCGACAATACAATCGCAAATTATATGAAGTAATCATTTTTTTAATTTTAGGTATATAAATAAAAATTTAACATAATATAATAATATGAATAACAAAGATTTAATTAAAAAGATTTTTATATTTTTAGCATGTTTAGCAATTCCATTAGGTGTAGGATTTTTATCTTATATCATAATTAAAGATAATTTAGGCATATATGATGATATAATTACTCCTATATTTGCTCCGCCTAGCATTACATTTTCTATTGTATGGCCTATTCTTTATACATTGATGGGCATTTCAACTTACTTAATTGTAATGAAACAAAAAAAGATAGAAACTTCAAGCATTTGCGTTTATGCTGTGCAACTATTCTTTAATTTTGTATGGCCAATAATATTCTTTATTAGTGAATTATTCTTACTTTCTTCTGTTTGGTTATTAGCACTTCTATTCTTTATTATATGGATGATGGTCAACTTTTATATTGTTTCTAAACCTGCTGCATATTTGCAAATACCATATCTACTTTGGACAATATTTGCTTGCGTCTTAAACTTCTCTATCTTCTTTTTAAATATGTAGTAAAATGATAAAGTAAACTATAAAAACTTACAACATTTACTAAATAAAAATTTTAAATTATCAAGAGCAATAAAAACTACAAAAAATGCAACAATTTAGTTGCATTTTTATTTGTTTAATTTAACATCACAGATTCTCTCTGCTTAACTTAACTTATTGCAGATTAATTTTTATCATCTTCATTGTGGCAAGTACATTCATAACCTTCTTGGCAACCACAATCGCAATCTTCATCACAACCGCAACCGCATTCACATTCGTACTCATCACATTCACAATCATCATCACAACAACCGCAATCACAGTCTTCTTCATAACAATCTTCACAATCGCAGTCATCGCAATCACATTCACAATCTGCATCCATATTGTTTAACTTGTCTAGTAGTAATTCTAAATCAATATCGTGAACTTCTGCTGCCTCTTCAATAGTTTCCATTCTGCTCATAGGACAAGAAAAGCAGTGCATACCAAAACCTAAAAGTATTGTTTCACTTTGTGGGAATCTTTCAAGCAATTCCCCAAGAGTCATTTCCTTATTTATAGTTGACATAATAATTTACCTCGCTTTATTTTTTACAAATAAATTATATAACAATTTTATCTGCAAGTCAATATTTTATGACATAAATTTAAGCACTATTAAAAAAGGACAATTAATTACTTTTTACTTGCAAAATTTTATTTATTCGCTCTGTGAAAAAAACATAATGAAAAAATTATTTTTGTACAGTAACAAGAAAAGTAATTTTTTTAATAGTTATTAAATTTTCAACTACAATAATAAGTTTACTACTTTTTGTATATAACACTCTTTGTGAGAGAGAGAAAAAAACAGAATTATTATTCTCTCACGCACGCACACGCGCGTATTATTCTCTTCTGTTTTTTTCATGAGAGAGTCCTATACTATCATATTCTCTTTTATCTCTCTCGTGTACTCTTGTCTTGTATTCTCTTGTATTCTCTCTTTTCCTATTGTCTTCTCTTCTCTGTTGAAAAATGTAAGCATTTTTTCAATTTTTGCATACATTTTTTCAATTTTTGCATACATTTTTGATTTTATTACTTTAAACAAAGAATAAAAATTTCATTGATTCACTCTATGAAAAAAACAAAATGAAACAATTAATTTTTGTGTAGTAACAAGAAAATAAAATTTTTAATAGTTATTACATTTTAACTACAATAATAGTTTACTACTTTTTGTATATGACACTCTTTGCAAGAGAGAGAAAAAACAAAAATTATCTCACGCACACACACGTGCGTATTTATCTCTTCTGTTTTTTTCATGTGAGAGTCCTATACTATCATATTCTCTTTTATCTCTCTCGTGTACTCTTCTCTTATATTCTCTTGTATTCTCTCTTTTCCTATTGTCTTCTCTTCTCTGTTGAAAAATTCCGCCTTTTTTCGCATTTCTTCCGTCCATTTTGCTGTTTCTTCCGTCCATTTTGCATTTGAAACACCATTTTGGCAAAAAAATTCCTCCTTTTTTTAGCAAAACACACTTACTGTTACAAATCTTCCGTCCATTTTGAAACAAAAATATTAAAGCACAAAAAATTAAAAACAAGAAAAAAGGCTTACTTTTTTAGTAAACCTTTTTGTTTTATTTAGTAGTATCTTCACCATCAGCATCTTCATTTGCTTGATTTTCAAGTCTTTCAGTTTCCGCATTGTACATTGCATCAACATTATTTGCTTGCTCAACTAGATTACCTTGTGCATCATAATAATTGCCTAGTGGGTCATAGTAACTACCATCTCCATAGACATAATTACCATTTTCATCTTGATAACCTTGATTATCAGCATAATCTTGTGAATAATCATTTGCTTGAACTAAATTACCTTGTGGGTCATAGTAGTTACCTTGTGCATCGTAATAACTTCCATCTTCATAAATATAATTACCATAAGCATCATAATAACCGCCATAATTATCCATTTGAGTATTAGTTTGCATTGTTGCATTAGATGGCATTAATAATTTGCCTGTTGCATCAAAGAAATTACCTTGAACATCATAATAACTTCCATCTCTATAAACATAGTTACCCTTTTCATCATAATAACCGCCATAAGAGTCGTACTTGTTATCTTCTACTAATTCACCTTTAATTTCTTTCTTCAACTCTTCTTTAAGTTGATTTCTTAAATCTTCCTTAATTTTTTCGTGATTGATTTCTTCTTTAAGTTCATTCCTTAAATCTTCTTTAATCTTCTCTTGATTAATTTCATCTGTGATTTCATTTTTCAAATCTTCTTTTATTTTTTCTTCATCAATCACATTTGCTTTTTCTTCAACAAATTCATCTTCACTTTCAAAGCCTTCAAGTAAATCTTCTTCTGCATTTTCTTCATCATCAATGATTAGTTCTTCTTCATTTTCAGCAACTTCATCATCTATTGACTCATCTTCAAGCATTTCATCAGTTGAAATTTCTTCATCTTCTACATTTTCTTCAACTGCTTCTTCTTCCATTTCTTCTACTTCACTTTCTGCTTGTTCGTTTATTTCAAGTGCTTCTGCATCAACTTGCACTTCATTTTCTTCTTGTGCTTGTTCAATTTCAGCATCTTCTTCTTGATTTTCTAACTTATCAGCATTAAGTTTAGTTTGCATAGCCTTTTCAAGTCTTGCTTCATTTTCAATTTCTTGCTCTGCTAGCCTTTCTGCTTCTTTGATTTTATCTTTTTCAAGTTTAGCATCATATCTTAATGTAGGTTTAGCATCTATACCATTTTGTTCAAGTAAAATAATCTTTGACTTAACTTCATCTGCTAAAATCTCATTATCTTCTTTCATTTCTGCAATCATAGCACTATACTTGCTTTCAGTCTTTTCTGTTACATCATCATAAAGTTTAGAAGTATAAGTCTTAAATTCTGCCATTATAACATCTTCAATATATTGTTTCTTTTCAGCAAGTTCTGCTTCTAACGCTTTAACTTCAACATCTATAACATCTTTTTGCTTCAAGTACTTATCATAAGCAAGTTGTGCATCTTTTTCAAGTTGCTCTTGTCTTTTCAATTCTTCTTCTTGTTGTTTAGCAATACGACCTGCTTCAACTCTGTTTGTACTAGTTTCAGCACTATGTCTTAACCTTTCAAGATTTTCTTTACTTACTTGTTGTTGTTTTAATTGCTCTTTGTTTAAGTTTTCATAATTGTTTTTATAATCTTGTAATTCTTGATGCTTTTGAGCAATTTTATATAACAATCTCTTCTTATTATTTGTATAAGTTTCACACTCACGCATTGCACGTTCTAATAGCAAACTAGCATTTAAACCAACTGCATTAAAGTCAAAGTTCTCGTGTTCAACTTCACTATTTTTAGCCTTTTCAAGTTCTTCTCTTTCTTTTCTTTCTCTTCTTTCAATATAATCTTGTAAAATTGGAATATTGTCTTTAATTTCTTTTCTAGTAAACAACATTTCAAAATCAATATATTCAGGCAAACCTACAACTGCCTTATCCATCGCTCTTTGGAATATGTTAAAGTTTGTATAAATATCACTAACTATTGCATTATATCTAATTTCAAGAATCATTCCAAGCAAGAATTTAAGCATATAAATAATTGCAGGAACCATTAAGCAGTTAAATAATGCAGCACCTAAATCACTATCTCCCGCATTAAATAATACACCACCACCAACAATAGCCATTAAAAGTATCATATAAATATTAAATGCAGTACTAGTATTTTTCAAACTATTTTTATAAGTTGTATACTTCATAGGTCTTTCAACACAATTTTCAAGTGTCAAATATTTAGATGGTTCTTTATCTCTATAAAGCATAAAAGTTTGCCATTGTACACGCATCGCTTTTGGTACTGATTTCATTCTTGAATTAAACTCTTTCAAATTATCGCTATTTACAATAGGATTTTTATAAAAGTAATTATTCATACTATCTAACGACTTAATCAATTTTGCTTCATAAGATGCATTTGACCTTATCCAAGCAAAAATAATATAAATTAAAAATCCACCTATTGCAAGAGCAAGCAATAAGTCAGATGGTTGAGTTCCATCTGGCATATTTACAATTACAAATTCGCCTAAATTCTTAAAAAGGTCAAGAATGGCGTCAAAAACTTGAATGGCATTTAACATATTAAAATCTCCTAAAAAGTTTTAAAACTAATTGTAGTATAACACAAAGAAAAATTCTTTACAAATGATTTCAACATATTTTTGAAAGAAATTTTAAAAAATCTAAAATTAGTAATAATTTTATTAATTTTTGCTTTTTTAAATGCTATTTTAAAACAATTTTACTGTTCACTACTGCGTAAAAATTGAAAACATTTATACAAAGATAACTTTTACGCATCATTATTTTACATCAATTAGTGGCATAATAAGCGGTTAAATCATTATATTTTACCCAAAAAGCACAAAATTATTTTAATAAAAAAGCAACAAATAAACTTTTACTATATTATGCGAAGTTGGGATAGCGAGAAAGTTTACTTTCTCATTTGACCGACAAGCATAATTCAAACTGTGATGCACAACTTGTTGTGGTGATTGCGGTACGCAACACAAAATTAAATTCCATTTAATTTTATCATCACATAGTTTATAATCAAACATTATAGTATTAAATAAAATTTATTTTGTTGCAATTATATATTATGATTTAAACTTAATAAAATCATTTTTCTTTATACTACAACTAATCTATTTTGATAAGTTTGTTTTGTTTTATTGAAAACAAATAAGATTCAATATTGCTAATTCCACTTTCTAATTCTATTGCATATTTATATAGGAATAATTGCTTTTGATAACGCATCTTCAAAACATTTTCATTTGTAACACTTGTATTTTTGTAATCAACTAAAATAATCTTTCCATTTGATTTTTTAATAACCAAGTCTATAACCCCTTGCACCAAAACATTTTCTTCACAAGTTGAATCAACTATTTCATTATGCTTTGATTTAAAAATAAATGGTTGTTCTTTTAATATTATGTCATCAGCATCTATCAATGTTTGAATAGTTTTAATTGCTTCAAAAATTTCTTCCGCCTTAACAACTTCTACATTTAATTCATTTGCATTAAATGCTAATAATTGCTCTACCATTTCATTAGTGTAGTTAGTTTTAAAGTCAACCATTTCAAGCACACTGTGATAAATTGTTCCTATCTCATTAGCAAGAAGTTGATGCTCATTTATTTCTAGCCTATTTGGTTCAATATTATAATTTTCACCATTATGCTCTGCTTTTAAAATGTTTGAAACAGTATTTTTATAAGCAACATTTGAATTTGAATGTGGATATTTATAATTTACATAATCTAAAATTTCATTTAAACTTTCATTTGAAATTTCAGCACCAAAATTTTGAATCTCTTTTTCTTCCACATAATTCACATAATCTACAAAACTAAAATTAGCATATTTATTGACTAGATTTCCAGTTGAAAATAAACAATCTTTTTCAAAGTTATTTAGATAGCTCAAAATAAATTGCATTAACGATGGTTCAGAACTATCTTTATAAGTTTTCTCAAATTGACCTTTTGTTATTTTACCAATTATTATAAGTTGATTTTTCGCACGAGTTAATGCAACATACAAAAGCCTTTTTGCTTCTTCAATTTCATTCTTTTTTAATTGCTTACAAATATATTTTTTAACAAGTGTTGATGATTTCCATTTATCTTCAACATTGTAATAATCGCAACCAATCCCCAAATCACTAATAACAACATCATCTGGTCTAAATTTAACTTGGCTACCAGCACCCGCAACAATAACAATAGGATATTCAAGCCCCTTGCTTGCGTGAATAGTTTGACACACAATACTATTTTGACCGCTGGATAAGTTTATCTCATTCAAATTTTCATTTCTTGTATGTAAATATTGCATATAATCAACTAAACTATAAATATTGAACGACTTTAACTCATTGATAAATTTTTGATAGTTGCTAATTATTTTTTTATTTTTTAATGCATACAAAATATTAGTCAAATCAAATTGCTTATCAATTTTTTTAACTAATTCATAAACGCTTTTTGTATAAATCTCCTTTTTAGTTTGTTCTAAAAACTCAAAAAGCGGTCTAACCTTGTTTGTAATTGCATCATCATTTTCATTTATATATTTTAAAAGTGCATTAGAAAAATACTTTTCTTCCCTTCCACATAATCTTATTTTCGCAAGTTCATCATCAGTTACATTAAAACAAGGAAAAGATAAAACAGTTACAAGTGAAATATCATCTTCATAATTTAGAAGTAGCGAAAGTAACGCATTGACAAAAACCACTTCAAAACTATCAAAAACATCTTGCTTATAACTAACTTCAACAGGAAAGCCCTTTGCTTGTAAAAGTTCTACAACCCTTTTATAAAGTTCTTGCCTTTTTCTAAATAGAATAGAAATATCTCCAAAATTAACATTTCTTAATTCATCTTTTTTATTATCATAAATTTTTTGCAAAAGACAATTCGCAACAGTATTAACAATATGATTCGCTTCTATTTCAATATAATCTGCACTTTGCTCTTCATCTTGCGTTATGCTATAAACGCTATTAGCACCAATCGCTTTTGCACCTTCTTCAATTTCTTTTTCTTCTTCACTTTTGTTATCAAAAATTAAATCAACTTTCACTTTTACAAAATCTTCGCCATTATCAAAAGAATTTGCGCCTTTTAATCTGCTTGTTTGTAAATAATCAACCCCACTATCTTCAAGAGTCATAATTACATTAAAAATTTGATTAACAAATTCTAAAATATCCTTATCACTTCTAAAATTCTCATTTAAATTTTCAGCAATACTATTTTCATCACTTTCAAAGTCTTTTATCTTTTTAAGTAGAATTAATGGCGTACATAATCTAAACCCATAAATTGATTGCTTAACATCTCCAACTAAAAACAAATTATCATTTTTAACAATACTGTCAATTAATTCTTTTTGCAAATAGTTTACATCTTGAAATTCATCAACAAAAATATAATCAATGTCCTTAATAAAATCAGCAGATAATTCCTTATTTTTTAAAATTTCAAGTGCTAAATGTTGAATATCAATAAACTCATATTCATTTTGCGTACGTTTTATAGCATTGTACTCTTCACTAAACAATATTAAAAAGTCAATTAATTCTTTAAGCACTTCTTTTGCTTGCTCTTGCCTTTTTATAATAACGCTTAAATCACTACAATCAAAATATTCTTTAAAAGCCTTAATAGCACTACTCAACTTATCTTTACTTTGCTTCAAACTATTTATATCAAAAGTTTTAGACTTCGGTAACGCACTAAATATAGATAAGTTAAATGCAAATTTAATTTTATTTTCGTTGGAAAAATTAAAATAAGGTTTTAATGTAGCAATATCACTTGTTACCCTTGAATATAATTTCTCATCATCTTTTTTATCAATTAAATTAAGTGCACTATTATAAACATTGATAAATGACGCTATCGCATTATCCAATTCATTAATTTCACTTAATAGAATAATATTATTGTCAATGTTTTCATTATATAAACTTAATGCAATATTTTCAAGATAGTCTTTTCCATCAGCCCTAGTTTGAATATTCTCATAAAGATTAAAGACAAGTTGTTTTAATTTTATCGTATCTCTATCCTGCAAAAAGTAATTGCAAATAAGTTCAACTTTTTGCTTATCTTTCTGCTCTAACTTTTCAAGAGCAATTTTAAATGCCCTGTTTTTCAAAAAATTTGCATTGAAATCACTTAATGTTTCAATATTAGAATCAATCTTTAATTTATAGAAATATTTTTTAACTAAATCAAGGCAAATTTTATCTATTGTACTGATTTTTGCAAGTTCAATCTTTTCATAATTTTCAAGTAAATGCTTGCGTTTCTTTTCGTCCTGTTCTTCCGCTATACGCTCCGCTAGTTTACTATAAAGACGCTCCTTCATTTCTTCACCAGCATTTTTTGTAAATGTACAGATTACAAACTTTGAAATATCCGCCTTTTCCTTTTCAATAATGCTTAATACTTTTTCAATCATAAGCGTTGTCTTTCCACTTCCAGCAGATGCTGAAACAACAATATTTTTGTTTGTTGTATCAAGCACTACTTGTTGACTTGCGGTTGGTTTAAATGCCATAGTCTTTTTCCTTTTGTAATTTTAATTTTTAATTAATTTTTAAATTAAATAATATTCTTATCTAATTAATCAAATTGCATTTAATCTATTTTATATTCATAAAACTTGTTAAATTAAGTCCTTTAATTTTTTCGCTTTAAGTTCTCTAACATTATTTAACAAATCTTTTTTGCAAATTCCTTTGTATTTACAAAAATTGCAAGGCGTAAAGTTACTATCTTTATAAGGTGAAACTTTAATTTCACCACTCAAAATTTCATTAACTGCATTTTCAAGTAAAGTTTTTACATAAATCAAAATTCTTGCTATACTTTCTCTTTCAATTAAATTACTAGAATAAGTTAAACCTTTTTGCGTATCATTAATATTAAAATTATATAACTCACTCTCTTTTTTCTTTTCTAAATTAGATATTATAGTATTATCCAATCCTTGCAAAACATCATTTTCTTTCAAATAATATCCATTAACTTTATATTCTTTTACTTTGCCTTGCTCGTTTTTTAAATATCTATCCTTAATAGGATAGTACCCAAAACCTGCAATTTGCCCATTTGTTTGATTTGTAATTGCTAACGCATACAAAAGTAATTGTATTTTTGTACCGTAGTAAATTTCTTTTAGTTCAAGTTCAGCACTTCCAGTTTTATAGTCAATAACTACGTATTTATCGCCTAACCTGTCTAGCCTGTCAATTTTTCCACCTAAACAAATTTTCCTTTTCTCTGTCTTTATTTCAAGCGGTTTAAAATTATATTCTATCTCGCTTATTTTAAATGATGAATTATTTGCAAAATAATTTAATTTGTTCATTAACTTGTCCGCTTCTTTTAGAAGTCGTGGAATTATAAATCTATTGTCATCATCTTCAAATTTGATTTTATATTCTTCTTTTACCTTTTTTATAATTTCACTTTTTACATTATCTAACTCACTATTTTCTATCTTGCCTTGCTTCTTTAATTTCCAACCAAACAATTCGCAAACTTTATGCAATATTTCACCAATATCCATTTTGTTTAATTTGTATGGTATGTCTTCTTGTAATTTTAATCCCCTACTTAAAAAATGTTTGTAAGGACAAGCATAATATTCAGTTATTTGCGTTGCACTTGTTTTGCCATTTGCAAAATATAAATCTTCACCACAAGTAATTGCTTTCTTTTCATTTAATGATGATGCCATATTGACTAGATTTTCAACATAATTTTTACCACCATTTAAATTAATTAAATTATAGGCAAAATCATAATTTTCATCATCACAAAAACATATTTTATATAGGTTTTTAGCGTTTGAAATGCCAAATTTTATATTTATAATCTTTTTCCTTAAATATTCATCAAATGAAATGTCTTTACTTATCTTGCTATTTCCAACTTCTACTACATTAATTTCATTAATATATTCATTTTCGCAAGTGTACGAATGTCCATCTTTTAATTTCGCTTTATAATTTGCATATTCTTGTTGCATATTGCTTAAAGATAAATCATCTTCATATTTAGTAGGTGCAATCATCTTCCCATTTGACATATAAAACATTTTACAAATACTTGTGATTACACTACTAGGTTTTAAGTTATTTCCCGCATTATCAGTTATTAAATATGATAAAATTAATTTTTGTTTTGCAAGCATACAAATTTCAAATAACTTTTGCCTTGCTCTCATATTTATTTGAGAGATTTTAGGTTCTATCATATATTTAGCACTTAACTTATCAATATCATTATCAGTTACAATGCCTAAATCACTACTAACTTTTGGTGCAAGCCCTAGGTTTAAGCCCAGACAAAAACAAATATCTTTCCTTTCAAAACTAGATGCACCAATATCACCCACAAAAACACAGTCAACACTCAAAGGAACAAGATTAATTTTGCACGCACTTAAACCATTTTGAATAAGTTTTGCAAAAGAAAGAGCATCAAATTCTGTTTCTTTTGATAAATCTTCAATTTGATTTAATAGTTCTATAACTTTATCGTAAACTTGTGTTAAAATTTTACTTGACTTTAAATCATTTGCAGAGTTGTTCATAAGTTCATCTGTTAATGTCTGCACATTAAAATATGCCAATATGTCCTTAATTGCTTTTACATAATCACTACCAGTTTTTGACCCTTTCAATGCAGTTAATAGATATAAAAGTTTTTCTTTAACTTCATTTAATGCTAATTGCAAATCTTCGCTAATGTCATCAAAAGTTCTATCAAGCCATTTTAATCCGTTTGGATTTAAAAGAGTAATAAATTTATAAATAGATTGCTTATTTTCTTCATTTAAACCAAAATAATAATTGAAAATTATGCTTTTTAAATCTTCTTCCATAAAGCCATAACTTTGACCTTTTAAAATAGCATTTATAAAACGTCCTAATTCTGTATTCCCTAACTCTATTGAAGTATCAATGTAATATGGAATATCATATTCGTTAAATTTATCTTCAATGATTTTTTCATATTTTTCAATACTACTTAATGCAACGCTTATTTGATTATATTTTTTGCCTTCAACAATATTACTTTTTATTAATTTTGCAACATTTTCAACTTCACTATCTTCGCCATTTGCACAATATAATTGCACTGCATTAGTTTTTAATTCAGTAAGTGAAGGACTAAATGCAAACAGTTCATTTTTCAACTTTTCAAAATAAGATGGCAAAACTTCATTTACTTCCACAATATCTTTTAAATTATATTTAAAAAAGATAGAACTAATGCCATTATAAACTTCATTAGTATAAATATGCTCATTAAGTTTGCCTAATGCGTAACTTGCACCAACGCAAACAAAATTATTTGCTGTTATCAAACTTTCAATAATTTTATACTCTTGCATTGTAAAAGCATCAAAAAATGCAAAATAAAAGGCAAAATCATTAAAAATATTAGTTGATGAGATTTTATTATTTAATTGCTCTAATTTAAAAAGGCCATCACTTAAACCACTATTTATTGCATTTTCATAACAAGAATAAATAAGTTTAATATCCTTAATTTTAGATTGCAATAGCACTTCATCACCATCATCATCTGCAATTATTTCCGGACTTATTCCACTTGCTTTTATTTGCATAAGAGTAGAATAAAGTTTTTCAGCAAATCCTATTTTTTTGTACATATTTTTAAAAACTTGCAAATTCTCATTTTGCTCGTATAAAATCCTTTGTACTAAAATTATTCCGCCTTGTTTATTTACAACTTCATCTATTTTTACAACTTTTGAACAAAGTCTATTTATTGACATAACTTCACAATCAAAACTGCACTTTGTGTCAAGTGCATCAAGAAGTAAATTTTCGCAAATTAAAGTGTACTTATCTGGCACTAAAATTATTTGCTTTTTGTACTTACCTAGATTACTTTTAACTTCTTTTAAAACCGCTAATGATGCTGTATACAATAAATCACTATAAATTAATTTTGCACGCATAATTTTTCCTTTTTGCTTTTTCTTTTATTGTAGCACAAAACGACATATTTTGCAAATTTTAACAAACAAAATTTTTAAAAACATAATCTTGCTAAATTGCAAAAGCAACTTTTTTGCCATAAAATAAAAAAATGCAAACATTTGAATATGTTCACATTTCAATATTTGCATATATAAATATTTTTTAAACTACCCCATAATTTAAAAGCAAATTTATTCTTTAAAATAATTATTCGCCTTTTGCTATCCTTTCAAGCAATTCCTTTACTTTTTCATCAAGTTCACTATTTTCGCTATAATCAGCCTTTGCCATTATATTAACTCTGCCTTCGCTAAATATTCTTTCAGCAGTTTTTCTGCACTCTTCTTTTTCTTCATTGTAAACACAAACACTAAAACCGCCTTTGTCTTTTACAAGTTTCATACAAGGGATATCTGTTTCGCCATCACCAAAGAAAACCATATTTTTATAAGGCATTTTCTTTTCTTTTTCTATGTATTCATTAACTTCGTATTGGTCATATAAATTATCAATCATATTTTTCTTTATTCTAAAAATATATTGAGTTTTATTTGTATAATTTACAACTTGCGCAGGCCAAAATGCTTCACCATCTTCATTATATGCAAAATTGCTTGCAAATACTCTTTTAACCTTGCTTGCTATCTTTGTACCATCAATAAGTTCTTTTAAACCACTACTTATTATGTAATGCTCAACTTCTAAACCTAATTTTTTGCCGTATTCTGTTACTCTATCAAACCAAGATTCAAGCCCTTTGTAAAGGTCAACAGATTGTCCAAAATTATTAATGTACTCTTTTGTTAGTTTAACATTATTTCTTCTAGCAATTTCTAATAGCAAATACATATAACCAAGATTATTATCCATATTATGCTTAATACATAAATCAATGTTATCTTGCCAATATTGTTCATTGCCTTCGCCAAAACTTTCTAAAAATCCAAACTCAAACATATAACCTTTGCATAATGTGTAATCAAAGTCATACATAAATGCTACTCTTTTTTTCATCTTCCACTCTCCTAATAATTGTCATGCTATCATAATATTCATTTACTTAACGTAAATAAATTCTAAAAATTGCAAACAATGATATTAATATTGATTATCTAATAAAATTATACCATAACAAAAAAATTTTTCAAGTAGTGAAAGAAAAAAAGAGTAAAAAAAACATTTAATGTAATTACTCTAAATTTTCTCTTGCATTAGATAGCATCAATTTTATTCTGTTTTCTTGATTAATCCTTGATGCACTAGCATCATAATCAATAGCAACTATATTAGCCTTTGGATTTTTCTCTTTTATTATCTTCATCATCCCCTTGCCAGCAATATGATTAGGTAAACATCCAAAAGGTTGAGCACAAATAATATTATTAATGCCACTTTCAATAAGTTCTATCATTTCACTTGTAAGTAGCCAACCTTCACCCATTTTCATTCCTTCATTTATATAACCTTCACGAGCCTTTATGGTTAAATCAAAACTTGTTGGCGGATTAAATGAACCTTGCTTTTCAATAAGTTTTATAATATCTTTTTGCTTCTTCAAAATATTTTTATAAAGAATATTAGATACAAATGCAACAACTTTTTTCTCTCCATAAAGTTTTGCATCAACAACATTATTATAAGCAGAATATAAAACAAAATCAGTTAGCCCCGGAACATAAACTTCTGCCCCTTCTTTTACTAAAAACTTCTCTAAATCATTATTAGCAAGCGGAGAATATTTAACAAAGATTTCTCCTACTATTCCAACCTTTGCTTTTGGTACAATATTTCTCTCTATTTTAGCAAAACTATCAATAATAAGAGCAAAATTCTTCTTTATATGCCCATATTTTAAGTTTTTACTATTTGCAAATTCTCCATTTAAAACTTCAATCCAAAAATTAACAGTCTTTATTGTTTCCCCTTCAACCACTTCATAAGGTTCGCACTGATTTTTAAGTAGCATTAAAAGGTCGCCATACATAACGCATTTTAGCAAATTAAGATAATCAGCAACTTTTAATTTAAACCCCGGTTGAGTTTTAAGTCCACTTAAATTAAAAGAAAGTACTGGCACATAGCCAAATCCTGCCTTTTTTAATGCTTTTTTAAGCAGATATAAATAATTTGATGCACGACAACCGCCACCAGTTTGAGATATAACAAGTGCAACCTTTTGATTATCATATTTATTTGATTGTAAAACTTCTATAAATTGCCCTATTACAAGAGTTGCAGGATAGCACGTATCATTATGCACATATTTAAGACCAGTTTCAGCAATGCTAGAAGTTCTTTCATCCAACATTTGAACCTTATAACCAATCTTTTCAAGCATATTTTTAATAAGTCTAAAATGTAACGGAATCATAGATGGAACAAGTAGCGTATAATCTTTTTTGTTTTCAAGCGTAAATATTCTATCGCCATTTTCATCATAAAGCACTTCGCTATTTAGTTTTGATTGCTTGCTTTTTTCTCTCATCTAAAACTCCTTTTAAACTTCTCAACCTAATTTTAACCGCTCCTAAATTTGTTATTTCATCAATTTTAAGTTGCGTATATAATTTTTCATTGCTTTCAAGTATTGACTTTATTTCATCAGTTGTAATAGCATCTAATCCGCAACCAAACGAAACAAGTTGCACTATTTCAACATTTTGCATTTTGCTAGCAAAAATTGCAGAGTTGTACATTCTTGAATGGAAAGTCCACTGATTTAACACTTTTAAGTTGTTTAGTTTTTCTGTAATTTCAAGGCTATCTTCACTCAAAACTACAAAACCTAAACTTGTTGCACATTTATCAATGCCATGACTAATTTCGTTATCAATATGATAAGGTCTACCAGCAAGAATTAAAGCATAACGCCCTTTATCTTGTGCATATTTTAACGCACGCTTGCCTTCATTTATAATATCTTGCTTCCATAAATAATAAGCATTTATACCTTTTTCAATCGCTTTCTTTATTTTGCTTTTATCTAATTGAAAATGCTTTGAAAGTTCCGCTTTAAGTTCTTTTTTTAGTTCCCTTAAATTATTGATATTTAAATAAGGATATATAAACTTAATTTTTTGTGGCAAATTCAAATTTTTATCTAAAAGTTCTGCATAATAAGCAACAACAGGACAATTATAACAGTTATCTCCGCTCTTCTCATTTATATTAAAAGTTAAAGATGGATAAAATATTGCATCAACTTCTCTTTCCACAAGTTCTATAATATGTCCGTGCATCACTTTTGCGGGATAGCAAATAGTATCGCTCGCTATCGTGTACTGCCCCTTTTGATACATTTTTTTAGTAGTAAACCCAGAAAAGACAACATTAAAGCCTAATTCTTCAAAAAGCGTTTTCCATAGCGGTGCAAGTTCGTACATTCCCAAACTTAAAGGAATTCCTATTGTATTTTTCCCTTGGTCAAAATCGCACTGCATTAACTTTCTAAACTTTTCTCTTTTGAATTCATAAAGATTAGGAATTTGCAATTTATCCGCACTACTTTCGCCTAGTTTTATTCCTTTTTCGCATTGATTACCAGAAATAAACCTACTGCCATCATTAAACAAATTTATTGTTAAGTTGCACCCATTTCCACAGCCTTTGCATTTTAGCATTTTAGAAGTATGCGTAAATGCTAGTAACTCTTCTTGCCCCTTAATATTAGATTTTTGAAGTCCCAAAGTTTTCGCTTGTAAAGCACAACCATAAGCACCCATTAATCCTGCAATATTTGGTCTTATGACTTCTTTCCCAATCTCTCTTTCAAAAGCCCTTAATACTGCATCATTTAAAAATGTGCCACCTTGAACTACTATGTTGTTACCTAAATTTTCAGCAGATGTTTCTCTTATAACTTTGTAAAGTGCATTTTTAACAACAGAAATAGACAAGCCCGCAGAAATATCGCCAACTGTCGCCCCATCTTTTTGTGCTTGCTTAACTTGTGAATTCATAAAAACAGTGCATCTTGAACCTAAATCAACTGGCGAAGTTGCAAAAAGTGCCAAATTTGCAAACTCTTTCATTTCAATGCCCAAAGATTTAGCAAAAGTTTCTAAAAATGAACCACAACCAGAAGAGCAAGCCTCATTTAGACTAATTGTATCTATTGCATCTCTTTTAATTTTAAAGCACTTAATATCTTGCCCGCCTATGTCTAATATGTAATCTACTTTTGGGTTAAAATGCTTTGCAGAAGTATAATGTGCAAGAGTTTCTACAAGTCCGTCATCAATATTAAACGCATTTTTTATTAATTCTTCTCCATATCCAGTAACGACCGAACCCTTTATAGTTATGCGATTACCAATAATATCATAAATTTTTAAAAGTTGCTCTTTAACAACTTCAAGCGGATTTCCATTATTTGAATTATAAAAGTTGAATAATATTTTATTATCTTCACTAATTAAAACTAACTTTGTTGTTGTACTCCCGCAGTCTATACCTAAATAGGCATTGCCAACATAATTGTCAATAGCAGTAAAATCAACCTTAGCCTTGAAATGCCTTTCCTTAAATCTTTGATATTCATCATTTGTAAAAAATAAAGGCATAGTTGTATTTGATAAATTGTTTATTTTGACATTGTTTGCATTTTCAATAAGTTCATCTATCAAAAACTCATTATCTTGTTTAGAAGCATATATTGCTGTTCCAATAGCAACAGAAACACGTGAAAAACTTGGAAAAATTGCATTTTCATCAGTCAACTTTAATGTTTCCACAAATCTTTTTTGAAGTCCTTTACAAAAAGTTAAAGGTCCGCCTAAAAACATAACTTTACCTTTTATTTCTCTACCTTGTGCAAGTCCTGTAATTGTTTGATTTACAATCGCTTGATAAATACTTGCTGAAATATCTTCCTTTTTTGCACCCTGATTTAAAAGTGGTTGAATATCAGTTTTCGCAAAGACTCCGCACCTTGATGCAATAGGATAAATTTTTTCAGATTTCAAACTCAATTCATCTAACTGCTCATTAGTTAAATTCATAAGTGTTGCCATTTGGTCAATAAATGCACCGGTGCCTCCTGCACAACTACCATTCATTCTCTCATCAGTGCCATTATCAAAAAATATAACTTTCGCATCTTCTCCGCCCAACTCAATAACTACATTAGTATCACTTTGTACTGTTTTAATTAATTCACTAGTAGCAAAAACTTCTTGCACAAAAGGCAAGTTTAACGCATTAGCCATTCCTAAACCTGCTGAACCTGAAAATGCAATTTTAATTTTACCATCGCTTAAAAAAGGCTTAATTTCTTTTAAGCCTTCACAAAGATAATGCTTTACGTTTGACAAATGCCTTTTATATGAACTAAACTTTAAATCCCCACCTATAAATAAAGCAAATTTTATTGTCGTTGAACCTATATCAACCCCCAAAACCGCTACATCATTTTTAATTACATCTCTAATTGCTTTCATATCTATTCCTTAATTGCATTATACAAAAAATTACAAATTTTTGCAACTATTTCAAAACTTTAAATTGCAAATAAATTAAAATAATATATGACAACATAAAGCATTTAATGTTGAAATTTAAAAAAAATTGTTATGCTTTGCATTAAAAACAATGGTTATTTTCAAACAAAAAAAGAAAAAGGTTGCTTATTCCTTTTCCTTTAAATTTTTGCTTTATTTCTTGCTAATGTTCTCACTTTCTTTATGCTTTTCAGTTATTTTTTGCATAAATTTTTCATAAGATTTTACTTTGTCCATTTTAAGTAATTCAATTTCTTTTTTTAGCCTACTATTTTCCCTTAAACTTTCATTCAATTCTTCTTTCGTATTCGCTAAACTTTTAAGCAAATTTCTAACTTCTATCGCCTGCTTATTGTACTGCTCTTTTAAAGCATTATTAACATCAGCAACAGCACTGTTTCTAACAATTCTTACAAGCCCCATAAACAAACTTTGCAATTCATTATCTGTAAGCGAACTTTCTTTTTTTCTAAATTGAATTACATTATCAGGAATTTTAGTAGATTTGAATTCCTTTCCACTAGTACTTTCAATTAGTTTTGATTGCATATTTGTATTATTTGATAAAACCTGCTTGCTATTGCTATTTTTATAATCAACCATCCTAACACAATTAGAAATATTTTCTTTAACTTTCTTTTTTGCCTTTGTCTTAATTGCTCTATATTTATTTTGATAGCGAAGCATAAGAGTTATATCACCATTTGCAAGTTCTTGACACGCATTTCTAACAGATTGCCCCATTGAAACCTTTTTTTCAATTTCACTAACCAAGTTTTGCATTTCACTACTACTAAAAGGCTTAATATCATTTTTATTTAATAGTTCAGCGTTAACATTTAATTTTTTAGCATAAATTTCATCTTGCATAATTTTATTAAGTGCTAAATAATACATATTTCTAACGCTATTCTTTTGCATATTCCATTTAACAGCAAACCTACTAAAAATAACTGAAAGAGCAACCCCATTTCTGTTTTGCACTGCTGAAAATAATTGTTTTAATTTTAGTTCTCTTTTCATAATAATTTCCTTTTGCAATTATTTTTAAAATTATTACCATAAAAGCACAATCTTAAACATAAATATATTAATACATTATGCCAAAATGAAAATATATATTTATCTTAAACAGCAAGAAATTATTGAAAATTTTTAAAAGATAAGGATATGAAAATGAAATTAATTTTAAATATAAGAGCGGTAACCACTTGCAAAATAAATTTAGAAAATGTTGACTTAATTGTAAACGCTAATGAAAATGCAAAATTAAAAGTCTCATTTGATAATGAATTTTATTTACAAGTATTCCCCATAGATGATGAAAATAAATATTTGCCATTTATTGCAAAATTTGAATATAAGGAAAGAACTTTAAAAACCGCCAGCACTTTAATTAGCATTATAAAATATAGTGATACAATATATGATTTAAACATTATTCCTACACAAACACTTCTAAATAATAAAAGCAAACTTAAAAAAACAATTAATAATCCAAACGAAAAACAATTATTGTATGAAAATGGCAAACTTCAAATTACAAGCAATAATAAAACACTTTCATTTAATATTAATAAACCATTAACTCGCCCTAAATTTTCTTATTGTGAAAATCACATAATGTTATCAAGTAAAGAACCCATTGGCACTCATCTTTACATAATTGATGAAAGAAACAATAAAATTAAATATATTTTCTGCACTTCCTTTAAACAAGAAGTAGAAAATATAACTACAATATTAAATTTAAATGACTATGCAAAGCACTTACAAATAACAAAATACAATTTAAATACACTTGAAATAAGCGATAAGTATATTGCATATAAACAACCGCCCAAAACAATGAAAAACATAAAAATAATTCCATATTGCTTTATGCAAAATATTAAAGCAAAAGATTTTAAAGAAGCAAGAAAATATTTAGAAAAAGAATTTGAAAGTCAATTAACAAACGAAACATTAACTTCTTATTTTGACAAATTTGTTAACATCACTACCCCACAAGTAATAACTCCATTACCCCTTACAGTTTGCCTACTTTATAAGCAAAGCCCAAGATATTTTACGACTAGATATTTCTCTTTTGAATTTAATAATGAAAACAAAATAACAAATATTCACGAAACGCATTTATAGTTTTATTTTAAGATTTGTTACAAATATAATTTGCAAAATTATTTCAAACAAAAAAAGGCAATAAACTTTTGCCTTTATTTTTTTAAAGCATAGCATAATCATCAGTTGCTTCAAATGCACGCATTAAACATTTAGTCTTTTCCACTTTTTCTGGGACAACCAAAAGCATTGCAGTAACCATATCAATACGCTCTACCGCTTGTTTCACAAGTGGATTTTTTGCATCTAATTCAGCAATTAAACTTTGAATTAAAAACATTTCTCCTGTAATATCTTCTAATCTATTTTCAATTAAATTTTGATAGACACTTTCAAAATCAGCAACAGATAAATCACTCTCGTTAGTAGTTGCTAATTCGTTTAAATCATTAACAATGCTTTCTAACTGATGGTCGCAATAATCAAAGTATCTACTTACTAACGCAAGGTCTTTTTCACTTTCTAACTTACTAATATTTTTTATATATTCCGCTGGACATAGAGTAAATGAAGTATTAATTACATCAAACATAATTTGCTCCTTAATCTTTTGTAGTACTATTTTATTCCTAATTAAATTATATAATATTCGCTATTTTTTGTCAAATAGTTTTTTATATTTATTTCTATAAGATAGATAAAAATTAAAGCATAAAACAATCTAGTATTTTGGCAGTACCCATTTTTAAGTAGTAAACATAGTCTTTTTGACTTATTTTTAAAAGGAAACTTATTAACTTAACATTGCAACTAAATTAGGTAATAAAACAAAAATTACCACTAATGAATTTTATATTTTAGAATAAAACATAAAAAAATGGCAAAAATACTATTACAACTACTAATAAGGAGAATATAATATGAAATTTAATCCATTTGAGATAAAGCCACTACCACTTAATAAGTGCTTTATTCCACAAAAGAAACTGTTTCCAAAATCTTATGATAAGGTAAATACATCACCATTTACAAAAGTTAGAATTATACTTATGAATGGTACTGAATTTGAAAATGTATTTTTTATGCACAACTTTCAAAGACATTGCACAAATAACGACATTAGACGCGAACTAGCACTTATAAGAAAGCAAGAACAACTACAACAAAAAAGAATAGGACTTTTAAAGCCTATTGATGAAAGCATTTTAGAAACTACAATTTCTTATGAGCAACTAGCAATAGAATTAACAGCAATACTTGCACAAAGAGAACCAGATTATAACGTTAAACGTGGACTAGACTTTGCATTATTAGAAGATTTTGACCACTTGTACCGCTTCTCTAATTTACTAGATATGGAAGCAGACAAAGACGCAAAAACAATAGTCGGTGGATTCACAGAAATAATGCCGGGACGTCCAACAATAAGCGAACACCGTTATCCTTATGATGATGTTCGTGCATACACAAACTATCAAAAAGCAGACCCAATGACAAAGTTAAGCACTTCAATCATTACTGCTGCTGAACAACAAACAATGAATTACTATATGAACGTAGCACCAATTTATAAAACAGAATTAGGGCGTAAACTATTTGGCGAAATAGGAATGATAGAAGAACAACACGTTACACAATATGGTTCTTTAATGGATGCAAATGTAACAATGCTTGAATGTCTATTAATGCACGAATATGTTGAATGCTACTTATATTGGTCGTGTGCAATAGATGAAACAGATGAGTATATAAAACAAATTTGGGAAGAACATTTACAAATTGAAATTGCACACTTACACAAAGTAGCAGAACTTCTTGAAAAATATGAAGGCAAACATTATACAAGAGTAATTCCAAATGGTGAATTCCCTGAACCAATTAGATTTGGTGAAAATAAGGAATATGTTAGAAAAGTTTTAGAAAGTGTAAACCTAACAAGTTTTAGAGAAGAATACATTGAAGTAAATCACTTACCTAAAAATGCAGAATTCTTTAAATATCAAGACATTATCAACAAAACAACAGCAAATGTTCCTAGCCATAAAGTTATTAATATGTACATTAACAAAAATGGCGAAGATTATCGTTATCAAGATAAACCACACCCTATTCGTGATTTACAAGATAGAACAAGCGATAACACAGAAGTTGGAAGATAATTTGAAACTAAATTAAAATTATTGCTTTAATGCAAAAAAATAAATAATAAAAGATAGAATTAATTGCAATAAACCTAAACGGTTTCCCAAATTAAAACTATCTTTTTTTTTATATATATTGACCTATCCTTGCTCTTTTTCTTCACTACCATATTTGCAAACTTTTTGCAAATTTAATTGAGTATGTTTCTTGTACATTAAATATTCAGCAGTTAAAAATTTACTTAACAAATCAGCACAATGCTTATAATAAAGATTCATATTATTATAATTTAATTTTAAACATTTATTATAATCTTCCATTACTTTCATAATATATTCTTCATTTTCAGCAGATAATTTATTGCCATTTGCTTCTATAAGCATATCTAATACATTCATTGCCCTTTTAAGCGTATTAAAAGAATTTTTAATTTCAAACTCTTCAAGCAGATAGTTAAAAGCAACTACCTTTACATTGTAATGCCACTCATTAATCTTTGCACCCTTTTTGGTGTCGTAAGAATAAATACAAGCATCAATTTCTTCACTACCTACATTTTTAATTGATAATATTTTACCAATTTTCTTTTCTCTAAACAACTTCCTACTCATAAAAGAATTATGTAACAACTTAATAATATCTTGTTTTGTATAACTTTTTAAATTATGAAATTGAATTTGCATTAATTCTTTTTTTACTGCTTGCTCAAAATCAAAATTAAAACTTTCACTTTCAACCAACTTTCTAACAGCAGGTTCTAAATTTTCACGCTTAATCATAAACTTTACCTTTTAATCTTATACAATTTAATTACTTTTGAAAATTTGATAAATAATCTACCTTATTACCACTCTTCTCTACTTTACTATTTTGATTTTCTTCTTTTACGTTCCTATTTTGATAACTATTGCCTGTAAGTTTTAAATATTCTGCCTCTAACGCTTCTTGCTCTTTTCTAATTTGCTCTTGTTTCTCTTTTAATTCATTTAATCTAAATTGCCTTTGTGCATCTTCTTTTTTTCTTATTTGTTCTTCTTCGTATTCTCTATCTTCAACGTTGCCCTTTTCAAATTGCTTTTCAGCATTTTTCAATACTATCATTTTGCAATTACTTTGTGAAACAACATTAAAACCAGTTATTTTCCCATCTTCTAAATTAAATAAAATGTAATCATTAGGAGCCAACTTTAAACCACCATCAAATTCAATTTCAGTAGTTGTTTGTTTTGCATAATAAAATTTTATTTGATTTGCATCATTATTAATAAATTTTTGCAAATCTTGTTTAGGAATTACTAATTGAATTTCACCAAATCCAACAAATCCTTTACCATACATTATAGCATCTTTTCTATTAGTAGAAACTTTAATACTTTTAATAATTCCATTTTCTATTTCTTTTATTTGTTGTAGAACATAAGGACCAGAATTTTCATCACAAATTTGAGCAATACCTAAACTATATATAACATTATTTGAATTATTAAAATGTTCTACATTACAATAACCGCTACTACAAGGAATTAAACTTAATTTACCGTTTTCATCTTTTACAATCGCAGTTTTAGGTAACTCAATAGTTATGTGTTCTTGACGCATCCTAACATTTATTCTTTCATTTTTAGTCTTAAAATTGAACTTTTTTAAAACTTTTTCTTCTTTTTTATTATTCACATTACAAATATGTTTATCATCCTCAAATATTTTGAAATTATTAACTTCAAGGAAATCATTAAGAGTTGTACATAAATAATCATAACGCTCACCATAAATTGAAACTTCCTTTTTTATGAGAACAGGAAAGTCAAATACAAAACTAAATCCATTTTCTGCCTTTATTATTAGTTGATTATTTTCAATAGTTTGAAATAAGGCAGTATCTTTTTTATTGCTTTTTACATTAATGCCTAAACTTAAAAAATCATCAACTGTAAATGCATCCTCTACAAATAGTTTTCTTTCATCATATATAGTCATTTTATTCACCATTTCCCTTAACTTACTTCAAACATAATTATATATTATAACACTCTCAATGTCAATACCTCTATCTAAAAAACACTATTCAAAAATGAATAATGCTTTTTAATTTTTCTAACTAATTTTACCGCTCACAAAAGAAATAACTTCATCAATAGTCATCCTTACTTGTTCCATTGTATCTCTATCTCTTAAAGTTACAGTACCATCTTCTAATGTATCAAAATCAATAGTAATACAATAAGGAGTTCCTATTTCATCGTGTCTTCTATAACGCTTACCAATACTACCAGCCTCATCATAATCACAATAAAAATGACTACTTAATTGACTATATATTTCATTTGCCTTTTCACTTAAATTCTTTTGAAGTGGCAAAACAGCAACCTTATAAGCACTTAATTTAGGCGAAAGTTTCATAACAACTCTTGATTCACCATTTTCAAGCACTTCTTCATTATACGCCTCACAAAGAACAGCAAGCATAAGCCTATCAGCACCAATAGAATATTCAACAACATTAGGAATAAACTTTTCATTTGTTATAGGGTCAACATATAACATACTTTTACCGCTAAATTCTTCGTGTCTACTTAAATCGTGGTCGCCTCTATTATGAATACCATTAAGTTCACTAAAACCAAATGGGTACAAATATTGAATATCGCACGCACTCTTTGCATAATGAGCAAGTTTGTCGTGGTCCTTAAAACGCAAATTATTTTCATCAAAACCTATTGAAATTAGAAAATCCCACGCCTTTTGCTTGTAAAGGTCATAAAACTTCCCGCTTTCATCTTCGCGACAAAATAATTGATGCTCCATTTGTTCAAATTCAATAGTTCTAAATATGAAATTTCCAGGAGTAATTTCATTTCTAAATGCCTTACCAATTTGTGCAATTCCAAACGGAACTTTTGCTCTCATACTTCTTTGAATATTTAAAAAGTTCACAAATTCGCCTTGTGCAGTTTCAGGCCTTAAATAAATCTTGTTTTGATTTTCCTCTGTTACTCCACGACTTGTTTCAAACATCATATTGAATTGCCTAATAGCAGTAAAGTTGCACTTACCACAAATAGGACATTTTATTTGATTTTCACTTATAAATTCGCTCATTTGCTCATCTGTCATTGTATCAGGATTAACATCAAGCCCTTTCTTTTTAGCATAATCTTCAATTAAATTATCCGCTCTATGCCTTGTTTTACATTCTTTACAATCCATTTTAGGGTCGCTAAAACTTGCTGTATGTCCGCTTGCTTCCCAAACTCTTGGATTCATTAAAATAGCAGCATCAACACCAAAAGTATTCCTATTTTGATAAACAAAAGTTTTCCACCATTGTTTCTTAATATTGCTCTTTATTTCGTGCCCAATAGGACCATAATCCCAAGTATTGCCCATTCCTCCATAAATTTCAGAACCAGCAAAAATTATGCCCCTACCTTTACACAAATTTACAATTTTATCCATTGTTACATTCTTACCCATTTTTAACTCCATTATATCTTTTTTAAGCAAATGTAATTCTCTTTAAATTTAATCTACAATACAAATTAAATGCTTACATTTGCATATTTAATTTTTAAATATTACTTACACAACTCAATTATTTTATCTAACGTTGCTTTAATTTTATCCATACAATTATTAGTATCTGGTTCATAGAAAATATTTAAATATAGCCTGTATAACTCCTGCGCAACAATTTTAAAGTTATTTTCTTTTCTACCATTATAATAATACAATATTTCCGTATAAAAATCTAGCCAACATCTAAAATAAACAATACTTATTTCGTTCTTAATAACTTTATCAAAAGCATTTTTAATAACATTAATATCAAGACCTTTATCTTCCACAAAATTACTAGAAAATGCTGTTTTTTGAATTCTTTTCTCTGTAACTTCGCACATTAAAATTTTATCTATTTCGCCTTCTTCTTTTTTATTAGGAACATAAGTACGCCCTAAATTTATGATACCAGCACATTCAAAATTCAAAAAACAACCTATCTGTACAAAAATTCTACCATCTTTCATCTTTGACATTACTAATTGATGACTATCCATTTTATCTTCAAAATAAGTACTAAATATAATATTGGTTACATCTAAAAACTTTAAATTTAAATTTACACCTTTAAAATTTTTATTGATTAATTTACAATCTAAAATAAGATTATCAAAATAGCATCCAATACTATTATTCATTGAATTAAGTTCAATTTCTAGAATTTCATTTATTGGTTTTTCTATGCTGTATTCCAAGTCAAAAATTAAATCTTGATAATTATTGTCTATTCTTTTATATGATTTAGATGAATTTCCAAACAATATAAGCAAATCTCCATTTTCAGTCAATTCGCAAGATGGACAATTTGATAACTCCACTTCGGTGCCATGTATATTTTCTTCCAACGGCTCATACGGAACATCAAATTGCAATTCAGTTCCATCTTTAAATTCTATTGAAATAAAGCAAACATCACAGTATTGGTTAATTCTATTATAAAAGTAAAAATTTTCTGCTGGCTCACTATCTAACCATGTAGTACCATCAGCAAATTCTTCTGTGGCAAATTCCCCTAGAACTTCAAAGGCATCTTTTGATATTGTTATCTGCCCATCATCTGCAATAGTATTATAGTAACATTCTCCATCATCTTCTCTGCATCTCTCAATGATATTTTCAAAATTAATAGCAAGAATATCTCTTACATTAAATGTATAAGAATCACAATTTTCTAATCCTAATGTTACACTTTTAATATTCTTCAAATTTTCATTTGTAATCCTATCCATATACCCTCCTTTTAAAAACATCTTTCCTTGTTAATTTACTTACACAACTCAATTATTTTATCTAACGTTGCTTTAATTTTATCCATACAATTATTAGTATCTGGTTCATAGAAAATATTTAAATATAATCTAAACATTTCACGAGCAACTCTTTTGCCCACTAAAACATTTTTTGCCATATTATAGTTAAGTAAATCACCATAGCATAATAACCAATATCTAAAATAACTTATGTTGATAGTACCATTTTCCACTTTTTCAAACGCATTATAAACTGCATCTAAATCAAGACTTCTATCTAATGCAAAAGCATTATAAGCCATAACCTTCATTTCTTCTTCTACAAGTTGACAATTAATACATTTTTCAATAACAGTTCCAGCAATATCCTTTCTATTAGATAATGCAGAAATATATTTTTTATTTACAACAACTGCACATTGAAAAGTAAAGAAATTTCCTATTTGCACAAAGATGCGATTGTTTCCCATTTTTGACATTAACAAGCCTTGTTTAAACTGCTCTTCATAAGATGTTGTTTCAAAAGCAACTTTACTTACATTCAAGAAATGTAATTCAAGATTAACATTGTCAAATCCATCATTTAAAACTTGACAATTTAAACAAATCTCACTGAAAAATTTTCCATAATCTTTGCTTATTGAATTAACTTTAATTTCTAAAATATCATTTACTGGTTGTTTAATGCTTTCGTGCAAACCAAATATCAAATCATTATAATTATTATCTATTCTTTTATATGATTTAGATGATTTTCCAAATAATATAAGCAAATCTCCATTTTCAGTCAATTCGCAAGATGGACAATTTGATAATTCCACTTCATAGCCATGAATATATTCTTCCAAAGGTTTAAAAGGAACTCTAAAAAGCAAATTATTGCCTACTTTAAACTCAACTGCAATTTCACAAATATCGCAACAATCTTTAACTCTTTCATAGAAATAAAAACTCTCTATTGGATAGTTATCTAATAAAGTAGTACCATCTGCAAGTTGACATTTAGATATTTCTCCTAAATGTTTAAACGCATTTTTTGAAACAATAATCATTCCATCATCTGCCATTGTTTTATTATACGAACCACAACAATAGCAACCATCACCAGTATCTTCAATGTTATCAAAATTAATTGCTAAAATATCGTTAACCGCAATATGAAAAGCATCTCCGTTTTTCAACTTCAATGTTATATTCTTAATATCATTTAAATCATTGTTTGTTATTCTAGTCATAATATTAACCCCCTTTCTCCGTAATACTATTTCTATCTTTTATTGTTGATTGTTTATTAATTTTAATGCAAAATTAAACCTTTTTTGCATTTCTTCTTTACCTAGCAAACTAATAATACTACTTAAATCCGGAGTATTTTTTTTAGAAGTCAATAAAACTCTTATAATTGTTGTATAGTCTGCAACGCTTCCCTTGTAATTTTCAGGGTTTGCTTTATAAACTTTCATATCACTTGCAAAACCTATCACTTCAATATTTTCTTTTATTCTGTTAAACCATTCTTGCTTGTCATCATTTTCATTGTAAATACTTAAATAATGATTAGCAACTTCCTTTATTAAATCTGCATTATATTTTTCAAAATCAAACTCAAAATTGTTAAGATTATATGAATAGTATATATCATCAAACATATAACCAAATACATCTTTAACTTCGCTGTATTTAGCAATGTCTTTTCTAGGTTTATCACCACCCCTATCTATTGAAAGTACACCTTTTAATTTTTCTTCATTATTTTCAATCATTTTAGCAAAATCTTGGTCATAAGCATTAGCCCAGCCCATTATACCATTAAAAACTTCTTCTGCACTTAAATAAGCAATATGATTTTTGCTAACATCATTAAGTTTAACCATATCAAAAAGCGAACCACTCTTGCTAACCTTATTTAATTTAAAGTCAAAATCTAAATAAGAAACATTTCTATTTTTTGAACGCCAAATTTCAAAATCTGAATTAATTAATGTCATTAAATAATCTATAATTGCTTCCTTTGGATAGCCTTGCTTAAAGAAAAGTGATGCATCTGCTTCTGGGTCTTTTCTCTTTGATAACTTACGCCTAGAAGTTCCGTCCATTTTCTCTAATTGTGGCAAATGTGCATAAGGAATTGGTGCAAAATTTAACGCCTCAAATATTTGACTATGCTCACTTGTTGCACTTAACCAATCTTCACCTCTAATTACAACAGTTGTTCTCATTAAATGGTCATCAACAGCATGTGCAAGATTATAAGGTGGCAAACCGTTACTTTTTAAAATAACTGCATCATTTATATTTGCATCCATTTCAATCTCGCCCTTAACTTTATCTTTAAACTTAAACCTATCACCTAATTTGTATTGACATTTTAATCTAATTGCAAAAGGCAAACCTTTATTTATTTTTTCTTCTATTTCTGCATACGTTAAGTTGCGACATCTAGCATACTTACCATAATAACCACGCTTTTCAGTATTGTCTTTTGCTTGCATTTCTTCTAATTCTTTCGCTTGCTCATCACCACAAAAACAAGGATAAGCCAAACCCATTTCAACAAGTTTTTTTGCATAAGATTTATAAATGTCCATTCTTTCACTTTGAACATAAGGTCCATAATCGCCAAATTCTTGTCCTATACTATCAAGCCCCTCATCAAATTGAAGACCAAACTTTTGCAAAACACTAACTAAAAGTTTATCTGCTCCAACCACTTTTCTTTCTTGGTCAGTATCTTCAAGTCTTAAAAAAAATTTACCACCACTCTTTTTTGCTACAAGAAAACTAACAAGTGCAGAAAATAATCCGCCAATATGCAAAAAACCAGTAGGACTAGGTGCAAACCTTGTAACCTGTGCGTCTTCTTTTAAATCTCTTTCTTTGTATTTATTTTCATAAAAACTACAATCTTTAACATTTGGAAATAATAGTTCTGCTAATTTATTGTTATCCATAAAATTTCATCCTTTAAAAATTATCTAGTTATAAGTTTATCAAAAATATATTATAAATGCAAGAAATTATTTTTAAAATATTGTAAAAATAACACTTATACTTTAAAATACATTAAAACAAAGTAATCATTTTGATTTTATACAAAAAAGTAGCATAAAATTGCCACTTTTATTTTTACTACAACATAACTATACATTACAAAACTTATTAAGGACTATCTAACCTTTTCTAGTTTATAAATTGTCTTGTGAGCAAAAGTTTTACTTGAATTATATCTACCAATCCCAACAAGAGAACCATTTTGTTTAAATTTGCCTTCTAATGTATCATTATTTTCAAATGTAAAAATACCATTACCAAAAGGCAATCCTTCTTCATTTATTTGACCGCTATATTTCCTGCCATCATCATAATAAACAGTTCCATTACCTGTAAAATGATTGTCATCATCTATTTCAATTTCACTCACACCAAAGCTATGTTTAATATTAATTAATTTCATATTTTAATCCTTATTTCTAATTATTTTTGATTTACTACACATAACAAATATTTTATTTAAAAATAAAATATTTTATCAATAATAATTATATGCTAATATCAAATTTTGTCAATACCCTTTTTAAAAGTATTTTCATAGATGTCAACTGATTTTCATAGATTTTATTAAAATTTATTAAAATTTTTTAATTTTTTTAGTTTTAGGTGAATTTTTGGTAGTTTTGGAGCATAAAAAATAGGAATAACGTTTCTTTTCATCATTCCCATTCTAATCATTATTGTTTCTAAAGTCAAACGATTTAACAAAAGACAACAAAAAACCTATCCCCTACTAGTAGGGGAAGCGCCGCCCATATATTTAATTATATAATATATTTGATTATTAACCTTTATTCTATTAAGCTGCATAAACCTGGCGAATTGTCTGCTGTTTGGATTTTTTTACAAACTTCACAGAATATTCTTCTTTCTTTTCCTCAAGCAGCAGAAGCAGATCTGCACGTTTTTCCAGTGGGCTCCACCAAACTCTTTTTCCTTCTCTATTAGTGCAGGCAGAGTGTGGCCTGTTGTTATATCGAATGTTCCACTGCATCATTTTCTTTTTAAGTTCTGGCAGTGTTTTAAATTTTAAATAATTATAAAAACTTTCCTGATCGCTTCTGTGAGAACGTTCCACTTTGCCATTCAAACGTGGCGTGTAGGCCCTTATAAGTTGATGCTTAATTCCAAGTTTATTTAACATTATGTCTAATGCGTGAACCTTTGTTGTTTGAATTATTGTTCCGTCTTTGTATTTTTTCTCTTTGTGATTGGTAAATTCCAGCCCATTGTCTGTTTGAATTCTCTCTGGCGCATAGCCAAAATAAACAATTGCACGTTTGACAAAATCCAACGTTGAACTAACGTTGTGCTCTTTATATGGGAACAGAAACCTTTCACGTGTGGCTTCATCTATCATTGTGTATTGATAGAATTTATTGTCATCATAGTGAACCATCTCACCTTTATAACAAGCTGTTGGAACATATTTAACGTCCATTTGCCACTTGTAGCCAAGCATTTCTGGAGTGTCGTATGGTTTTGGAATATACTTCTCCAATTCCTTTTGCGGCCTTAAGTTATGCTTTACAATATATCTATAAAATCCACAATAAGTTCTGCTATAAGCGTGCTTTTGTCTCATTATGCCATACATTTCATTGTATGAAAGAAATGGCTTCTTTTTAACAAGCTTTTCAATCTGTTCAACTTCCTCTTTTGTGTGAGAGTTTGGATGCGGCATATTTTTTCTGCTGGTGTTTGGTTCCAAACTTTCAAGCGTTCCATTATATAAACGTTTCCATCTCCACAAACTTCTCTCTGTGCATTTGCACTTCATACAAACTTTTTGTGTTGGCATTTTCTCTTCTAACCATAGTTTAAGCGCTTTTCTTTTCTGATAAGCTGTAAAGTTAACACCTCTCATTTTCTCACCTCTAAAGGCAATTATAAGTCAAAATTCGCAACTTTTCAATACCTAACCCCAGAAAAAAAAGAAGTGAAACTAATCACTTCTTTAATTTTTTGACAACTTTGTGATGACTTTTTAGCTCTTTGTGATGACTTTTTTGTTCACTTTTCAACATTTTTTTAAATTGTTTTTCTGTGAACGTTTTATATTCACCAACAACAGAGCCATTAACAACTGTTTCTGTATAAAGCTGATAAGTTTTAACTTTCTTCATTATTTAGCAGCAAGCTTTTGCTTAAGCTCTGAAACTTCAGCTTTAAGCTCTTCATTCTGTTTCATAACAAGATCCAGCTTTTCCATCATTTCAGTTGTGGTCAATTGAGCTCTAACTTCTTCATCGACAGTTTCACCAGTTTTCAAAGCTTCTCTGATTGAATTATATTCATCTTCGCAAACTTCTTCAACCTTAACTGTTTCATAGCTGCCTTTGGTGAATTTAGGGCATCCTTCCAAGTGCCAGATAGTTGTTCCATCGGTTGAAACAATTCCATTGGCAAGTATGGCTTCGCAGCTTATAAGTGCTTTATTTCGTGGATTTTCCCTAACGTAGTTTAGAGTGTCTGTCGCATCAACAATGGTTGTGCCTTTAACAATTTTTAAAAACATAATCTCCTCCATACAAATTATAATAAAGTTGTTTCATACTGTTCCTAGTTCGATAAGCATTCAGAATTAGTGTGTGGCTTAACCAGGATTGCAGGGATTGATAAATATCAAATTTTGACATTCTTCCCTGCTCAACAAAGTTTTTGAATTTTTTGAGTTTTCTTCTCATCCTAACAACGCTTGGTGGATAAACCTTTTTAACAATTTTCCCACTGTGCGTTAGAAAGAAACGTATTTTCAGAAAAGTGAAGCCCTTATCAAGCTTAGCTATCCTGGTTTTGTTGAGATTTAACACAACACCCAGTTCATTGCATATAGCTTTAATATCGTTCAAACACTTCTGCAGATATTCCTTGCTTTCGTGTATCAGATATCCATCATCCATATAACGTCCATAACCTTTAATTTTAAGCTTTTCTTTTATATAATGATCCAGCTTATTAACTGAAACCAATGCCAAGTTCTGTGAAATTTGGCTTCCAAGCCCAATCCCACGTTCCCCAAACATATCAATAAAATGATAGCTTAATTTTAAAATTCTTGGATCGGTGAATGTTTTGTCTAAAATGCTTTTTAATAGTTCGTGCTTGAGCGTGTCGAAAAACTTTGAGAAGTCGAATAATAAAACATAGCCATTGCTCCCATTTTTGTTATAGTGTCGCCTTAAGTGTGTGATCAAACGTTTTATTGCGAATGTATATCCTTTGTTTTTACTAGAGGCCCCATTGTCATATATAAGTTGTCTGCTGAGCATTGGTGTTAGCGCAAAATCGCATAAGCAACGCTGCACAACCCTTTCGTGTATAGTTACACTTCTGATCCTTCTAGTTTTGCCTCTTTCTGTTAATGTAAACTCAAAGAAGCCATCGCTTTTAAACGTTCCATCCATCAACTCTTTATAAGTCAAATATATATTGTAAACAGCATTAGCTTTGTATAATTGAGTGCTTGCTTTCCAGCCAACGCCCAAAATACATTTCCTATATGCCAAATACAAGTGTCTATAGGTGAAAACTTTTTCAAAATCATCGCAAATTATGGCCAATCTATTCTTTTTTGCCTGGCGCTTTTGTTGGCGTCTGGCATATCTTGCAGCCCTTCTTTCATCACTGTTCATAATAGTCGTTTAATACCTCGTATAATCTACTATTGCGCCTTCAGATTACTTAGCTATCACAATAAAACCAGGTTGGCGCCTTCCTGGCTATGCAAGAAGCGTTCTGTGTATTGCATCAAGGCATATATTTATCTGCTTTGCAGCAGAAAGGTTATATCTTCCTTTCTTTTTTTGGCACTGATTTCACTCTTATTCAACTGCATATATGGTGAGGACATAAATTTCCCAACCATACAGTCAAATCGTTCTAACGTTACTTTGTCTGGCCATATCTTAAGAAATCGAAACACACGCCATAAGAGTTGTTGGCGTTATTGTTGTTGTTGTTGCCGTTGTTGTTCACATTCCAGAAGTTAGTGCTGTTGCTGGTATTAGGAGAACGAAGCCACCAGTTAGTGGCGCAACCAATAATTACAAAACATAACCTAAAATTTATATCTTTCTTTGTCTTTTTTGATAACGTTTTTAATCAACGCTATTTCCTTTTGTATAAGCTCCATCCACTGCTTCATTATTTTATCTGAAACAGGGAACATATCGTATGCCACATTAATTTGAGAAATCAAGTTCTGCAGCTCTGCTCCAGCACGTATGAAATGCTCACGTCTTAATTTCGCATCATCAGCGTTTGAGGGGAATATTGAATTCCCCTTTTTCACATAACTATGTATGTTTATCGCACACTGAACTATGTTGTTTGTTATAAAAAATGTATATCTTTTAGGGAATTTAACGCATTTTCTTGTTGTAAAAATCTGAAGTTCCCTTGCAGTATCCAGGAACTGAACACCAGATATTCCTCTTTTATTTTTAATTACAGACATAGATTTTTCCTTTTACGTGCGCCAAAAGAGGCGCACGATTATTTTTGATTTGAGATTAAACACAGAAAGCGAAACACACGCCATAAGAGGTGTAGGCGCTACCGTTGCTGTAGCCGCCGCCGTTGCCCACAAACCAGAAGGCAGTGCTGTAGCTGGTATAAGGAGAACGAAGCCACCAGGAAGAGGCGCTTGTTGATCCAACCTTATATTTCTTTCTCACTGTTGAGCTTGAGAAATATGGATAAGGCGTTCCTTCGTCTCCATAAGGTGATGAAGTTCCAAATCCAACTTCTGAATAAGATAACAAGAATAAGTTATCTGTTGAAGAAAGAATTGTTGTGCTTTGACTTCCTTCTGTGGATTTCTTAAGAGCTGGCGTGATGATCATCTTCCACTCATCAGGTATCCAATCCCACACTGTGCCTTGAATGTAGCTATACATTGCACTGTTGGCCCAACCACCTGCATTTGTGCTGGTAGAGTTCATTGATTTGCTTGTTGCAAGCAATTCTTTAGTTGCAAACGTGAATGGAAGAATATTTCCTTCAGCGTCTGTGTCGTGGCTAAAGTCGATAATTTGAAGTGTTAATGTTTCGCCATTAAGCAAGTTAATAGGAATTTCATCTCCAATTTCAAACCATACGTCCTCACCGATAACCCATTGATTGCTTGCGTTTTTAGCACCTGCAGCACCAATAGCTTTAATTTGCGCTGGCGTGCAGTCAGCAAGAGCTGTTATAGTGTCTGGCACCTTTAACTCGCTAAACAGTGCGTAAGCATCTGTATTGCCAGTTATAAGTTGAACACTTGGGCTCCAACCACTAAACAAGAATGAACCTTCGCCAGATCCTGCATAAGTTGGCGTTGTTCCTGTGTATTTTGCAGATGAGCCATACTCAACAGTTTGTGAATAAAGCAATTCTGCTGTTCCACTGCTGTTATTGTAGAAGTTGACTGTGTAAGAGTTGATTGTTGTTGTATATTGCGCAACAATTGTTCTGTCTGCATAAACACCAGTTAACACGCTTCCCCACTTGCTATAAGTGTAAGTATATTGTGCATCTGGTTCCCTTGTTGGTGTTGCAATTGGATTGTTGGCCCTTGTTACAGGATCAACAGCTGTGCCACCTTTGTTAACAGCTTGAACGTCAAGCACAGTTCCATCCCAGTTTGTGAATGTTACTATAAATTGCTCGATAAGAGTTCCATAGGTGATTGTTAAATTTGGGAAGTAAGCTCGAAGCGCATCCAAATCACTTTGGCCAATTGACTCAACATAACATTTTCCTGTAACAATAGCTTTCTCTGTGTTGACATTGTTTTCGTCAATTCCACCACAGGTCATAAGTTTGTCTAGGATTGTTTTGTCTGTCAAGCTCCAATCGATATTGATCAAGCGCACCCTTGAAAGCACTTCGCTATTTTTAACAATATTATTAACCACTGTGTTAACAGAAGAGTTCACATTTTCAACAACAAGTGTTTGCACGTTGGTTAATCCTGCCATTGTGAAGCTAGTCAATAATGGTTGGTTCTTCAATGTTAAGTTTGTGATTGTTGCTGGCAATGCCATTGTGGTTAAGTTACCACCTTCAGCAAGTGTTACAGATGCAATTGAAGTTCCAGTTGCGTAAATTTCTTTGATATTTTCACAGCCAGAAAGATCAAGTGTGTCTGCCAAGTTCGGACAGTTTCTAATGTCTAGGTAGTTCAACAATTTGTTATTTCCAATCTTTAATTCAATTAAGTTGGTGTTCTTGTAGTTTGTTTTGCTGCTTCCAACAATAAGTTTTGTTAATTGAGTAGCTTTTGAAACGTCAAGTGTTCCAACGTATTTTGAAGATAGATCGCCTAAATCTTTAATTTTTGAAGCACCATAAACATAAGTTTCCTTATCGTTCAAGTCAGTTCCACTTGTTGCAGATATTGAAGTTTGAGTTTCAGCATTTGCACGAACCTGGAATAATTCACCACTTCCACCATATCTAACGCCCATATACATTGCAATAAAGCTTGTTAGCTTGAATGCTCCATTGAATGGCACAACGCTAGTTGTTGAAGTGTCGCTTGGGCTGTAAATACGCATTGAAACGTAGTCGCTAGCATATTCGTTCGCATAATATTTAGAGTCCAAATATTTGAAACGTTTATCAAGCCACCATTTCAAGTGTTCACGCCTATCGCCTTGCGCACAATACAAATAAGTTGCATCTCCACTTTCTTCAAGTGGGCCCACATACTTATTAGCAGCATCAACGTTGTAAAGAGCTTTAGAGAATGCGCTAGTTACTTCATCAAGTGCAGCCAATACAGCTTCAGCTGATATTTTGCCATCGCTTCTCATTGTTTGATAGAAGGCCTTAATTTCTTCAGCGTATGCCTCTTTGAAGTTGTTCCAAAGAACAGAGCTTGAGCCATTGTAAACATTTTGTGATCCAAGTTGATCGTTATATTCAATGTTATAACTAAAGTTATTTACACCTTCGTTGTTTAAGCCAAACGCTGTATCCATATCGTAAAGAACAGGGAACCAGATTTGGCCATCCCAAGTATTTAAGAACATATTTTTTGCTCGGCTATCAATCATTCCAAACGCTTCGGTTAACAAGTAGTAAACCATTGTGTAGTGAAGATTGAAGTGTTGCTCGAATTCATCCTTAAATTTGGTTATATCGTCTTTTGTTGAATAAACCCATTCAACCAACGCATCGATTTGTGTGAAGTTGGTGTTGCCATCTGGGTATCTAGCTTCAAACGCATTTGCATTTCTGCTAAAATCATTTGTTTTGAATAAGCATAGAAGCTCATCATTATCCTTAAATTCCCAGCTTTCAGCGTTTGGATATTCGCTTGTTAGGCCCAATGTGTCAGCATTGCCTTTATCATTGTTAAATTGGCCTATAGCATAGAATTTTGGCGTGCTAGATGCAGTTGCCTTATGGAATAGAACAACTGGCTCGCCCTTAATAACAGTTCTGATATTTTCATTTGCCTCTTGAGGTGGAACCTTTTCTGTGTAGATTTGGCCATTCTCATTATGCACAAAGTTAGCAATACCAGTGTTATTTCTGTTGCCTGACTCCATATAGTTAACCTTGATTGTGTAGGTTTTCTCCAATAATCCATTTCCAAAGAAATCAATTGCATTTGGAAGTTTGATTTTCCAGTTCTTTCTTGGATAGTATTGTGAAGAGGTTCCTTGCACGTCAACAGTTGCAGTTTCACTAAAGTTTCTGCTTATATTCAATGGGTTCTCATAAGAAACTGTGCACGTCTTTTTATCACCCTTCGATCCTGGCAATGTTCCTGTTATCACAACAGTTGCGATTTTGCCTTTAACTTTAGAATATGAAACTTCTCCATTAGAGTCAAAAATGTTGTTTTTGTTGTATTCTTCAATTTGTTCACCAAGTGTTTCTAAATCTGCCATATAGTTGTTTAGCATATCGATATCAGACAACGCAGAGTCGTAAATTCTTATATTGTAAATATCAACGCTTCCACCATCTGGGTTAAGAGTTATTCCTACTGGTGAGCTTTGTTGGAAGTTATCGTTTGCAGGATATTGAGTTATACCACTTATAACCCCATTAACAAACGTTTTAATTAGGCGCAAGCCATCTTTGCTTTCAATAACAAAAGACAATCTGATTTTCTCTTCATCTTTGTATTTTGTATTAACAGAAGATTGCTCACTTTGAATGAATGCTTCATTCATTTTTAACTTAATACCTTTATTGTCTGCATAAGAGATGATCGCCACTGTATCAATGGTTGCAACGTCTCTAGCTGCAAACTCGAACTCGATTGTTTTTCCATAAGTTCTGAAATCTTTTTCAAAAATTTTGAATGGAATAAACACTTGAGCTTGGCCATTAAGTCGTAAAGCGTTATTGATCCAGCCATTTGTTGACCAGTTAAAGTTTGAAAATTCTGCAGCATAATCACCATAGGCCCAAACTTCTCTGTCTTGGGAGCTGTTGTTTTTACCATAAGCGCTTAAGTGAAGCTCTAACGTTTCAGAAACAGCTTCCAGGTTAAATTCGCTTTCTGATATTTCAACTGTGAAATCCAAACTTTTTTCGCCACACTTGATTGTTAATTTATTAGAACCAACTTCAAGGCCTCTAATATACCAATATTGTTTAGTTCTGTTAACACTCAATGTTTGTTGTGAAATGTCATTTATCAACAATTCCACACTTGCGTTAGAGTTCGCAGGATCATACACAATATAATCCACAGCCACAATTTCGCCTTCTGTAGCTTCAGTTGTGTCAAACTTGCTTGAGATTATAACCTCTGAATTATCAGCTTCATAAGCTATGATTTTAAAGCTTAATTTGTTGCTTGGCAATAGAAGTCCATTGATCTCAGCTTCTGCATAAACAGACAAAGTGTGCAAACCGTGTGAAAGCGCAGGGATTGTATAAGTTTGTTGCCTAACAGAGTCAATTGTGAATGGCTCTTGTTTTACACCATCAATCTCAAAGTGCACTGTCTTGGTTACTTCGCCACTTATAAGGTATCTGAAATCGATATCTCCAGTATAAGCTAGCGTATCATCAAAAGAAGATGAAAGCTTAAGCTCCACGCCTTCGATAATGAATTCTATTGTTGATGAAGAGCCAGCTGTGTCTGTTACGTTAACTTTAACGTTGGTTGTGCCACTGCCAACATAAGCTGTAGCATCAAAAACATTGTTTCCTTGATTGATAACAGTTGTTTCTTTTAACGTGTCATTAATGTAATATTTGGCTGTTCCTTTACCAGCAACGCTTGATCTGAAGTTATATTCAAGCTTTGTTTCTGCACCAACTGCAGTTGTTAGTTGTAGCGCTGAAAGTGCAGTCAAACGAATGTTGCTGCCACCACCAGAGCCACCACCACCCCCACCACCAGCTGACATAACCCAGTCCATAATTTCTTTGTCTAGGGTGTATGATGCGCCAGTCGCAGTGTAACGTGCAATGAATTCGCCATCTTTTGAAATCATTATTGTTTCATCGCCAAACTGCTCTGTGTTTACAACATAGAAGCCATTTGGTTTTGTTAGAACAATATTCATCAGATCTGCATCACTCACGTTCTCTCCAGGAATTCTAATCATACTGTCTTTTTCAACAGTGTTCATCCTGGCGTTAAGCTTTTCAAACTCTTCATCAAAGTTTTCTTGCTGTTCATCGAAACGTTTGTCGAATTCGGCTTTTTGCTTGATATACCAGGCGTTGATATAGTTTTCATATTCTGTTTTGAATTGAGTGAAATCTCTGGCAACGTCTTGCACTTGGCTTTGTAGCAAATCGAAGTCGCTTGGGCTTTCAATATCTTCAGCTTCTTCCAAGTATGCGCTTGGATGAATTGGAAGTGAAATTTTGTCGCTTGCTGCAACTTCTTCGATTTTGTGTTTGCCATCGTTAGAAACCCAGTTGACAATGTTTATTGCCATATCTAGTTTTCCACCACTGTTTGCTTCGTATGGATTTAATGTATCCCACAAAGTGAACTCTTTTGGCATAATTCTTTGATATAAGCTATATTCTCGGTTGTTTAAGGTGTAATCCTTAACCCACTTAAGCTCATATCTCTTCGTTTGAAGATTTTTCCCTGTTACAGTGTGAATGAGTCCACCAATGCGAACACAATTCCCTGCTTGAGGAATATTCCCTTCATCTTCAACAGTGTCAATTAGAAGGGAACGTGGAACTTCAATGTTGATTAAAACATTTCTGTAGCTGCCACGCATAATTTTGAAATCTGGCGCAAATTGAGATATGCTGCCATCTTCCTTGAGTGTGATTTTTAACTTGTTCATTTTCCTCGAAAATTCTCCTTTTAATATATTTATCAAAAAGCAAGTTTGGCCCTTATAACTCACTTAATGACCAAGTGTGGTAGCTGTTATGTTTTATCGGCCTGTCATACTGACATCCCAATGTTAACACAACAGAATTTTACTTGGAGAAAACTGGATAAATAAATCTATCCTTGAGCTTCTCCTCATTTGGTAGTTTGTCAACATTCGTTACAAGATAGATATCTTTAACACCATTGTTGTCATCATACCAGATTAAAGATTTTACATTGTCTAAATCCAAATCATCTGGGTGAGAGATTTTTATTTGGATTTGATTGTTTTCATCGTCATCGATAAGTGTATATGGAATATCGTCTGCAACAATTGTTCCACTTGCAAGATTAACCACTTGATCAAACATTCCAAGCGTTTTATTGTATGCCATAAGCTTCAATCTTGCATTTTTGTCGCCAAACAGATTGCTGAATGTTATAAATTCAATGTCTGTGTCTAATAAATTGATTTGGAAGTTGAAACTCAACGCTTCTCTGCAGTCCTTATCTAAAGCGATGCTTTTATTTCCACTTAATAAAACCTGACTTTCTTCATCTGTTGGAACAAATGGCGCTTTTAATAATGCACGTGCAGTTGCAAGATCTATATCTTCTTTTTTTCTATAAAATAGCTTAAATTGATAAAGATCAGCCCTTCCCATAATATCGACATATCGAACAGGTTGCTGCGCAAAATAAGCATTCCCATTAACGTTTGTTCCATTAATAGTTGTGTCAACATAATCACCAGCTTTAAAGTTATCTTCCATATCAAATTCAAGCAATAAGCCATCTTTTTTAGGGAAGCGAAGAACTGGAACTATGACTTCACTATAGCTCTTGCTAGCTTTTGGTTTTATATTGTTTGGATCAATTCTGTCAATTTCGCTTGAAGGGAACAAATAATCTGGCTCAACGTATTGGCCAAAACTTCCTGTGTGTTGCCTTTTTCTGTCTGCCATAAATTTCACATAAGCATAATTTGGAAGCACTGGCTGGTTTTCACAAAAGATAAGATCTTTTATAAACCTTTTCCAGTTTTTATCTCCTGTTAGATTGTTTAGAAATCTAGGAATTGCTGGCTCTGGGGTTTTTGCAGATGAAATTTTTAAAAATTCCATTTCTCTTTTTTCTCTGCGTGTCATTGACCTTTCACTAACTTCATACATTCTGTTCTCGCTGTTTTGAGAAGTTATCATTGAAGTTTCGTTCCAATAAGCTGAATATGTTACTTTTTGCAAAATACAGTCATTATAATATTCACTTTCAACCTTTACAACATAATATGGTAAGCCATCGATCATATAAAGATCGCCTTCCTCTTTTTCTTCTCCAATTGCACAATATTCTTGGCATTGAATAATAGAGTTGCCACTTCTAACCAGCTGGCCCCACATATTTGCAGAAAATCTTTCACTGTCAGGGATTTTGTCTAGCTGGTTATAATATTGTTCGTGGTGAGGATATTTCTCATAGGAGCTGTTTTTAATAAATATTTCCATATCTGGCCTTGCTTGAGTCAAACGCACTGTGTCTTGGGTTCGATAAACAATTTCAAATATTAACTCATTAAAATTTAATGAATTGGTAGGAATACCAAACAACTGCCTAATAATTTTCTTAAGTGCCATCGGTGGCTCTTCGTATGCAGAGCTTGTTGGTGGAACATAGGTTAAATTTTGAATTTTGCTATCGCCCATTGTGAAATACAAGCTATCTGCCTTGCTTGGAGAAACCTTCTGTTCGCTTGTTAAGATATCAAAAATACTCTTTTCATAAATTTTGCTTGACAGCTTGACAATGTCTCCATTGTCATTCACAACTTGAGCTTTCATCGCATCTTTCCAAATATATTGATCACCAACTTTGCAGCAAATATTAAATTCAACAATTTCATTTATGTTATAAGCACTGTTAAGTTCTGAATTATCATTAGAAATCAAATAACTACCATCTGAACATTTAACAACAATGCTTTGTTTACACAGGTTTTGTGGGCTGAATAAGTTTGTTACATAGCTATCATAGCTTGAGAAAAACTGACTTAATGCCTGGCTGTTATAAATTGTTATTTTTTGACTCTTATCTTCGCTGATTTCGTTTTTGCCTAACTGTTTGAATGAAAGCATAAACCTGTCTGTTCCATCTCTAGCAAAATTGAGAACAGGTTCTGCGTGAAGATATTTTCCAATTTGTTGAAAAACTTCCCAAAGATTTTTTGTTTCTAAAACCGTTTCATAAAGCTGTGTGCTTTTCATTCTATTTTTCCAGTTTGCACTTGGATCGTCATCTATAATTATTGGATATTGAATATTGTTTGGATCCTCAACACTGTTCTGTAAATAGTTTTCATCTAAACCAGTTATTGAATTATCTATAATTTGAGTATCAACTGTTAGCATTGCTTTTCTGAAAAGTTGATAAGTGTTATATTTTACACCTTTCATTAAGAAAGGCCCACCTTCGGCTGTTGATGACATATCTAAACAATAAAATGAAGTTGATATTTTGATTGCGTTAGGATCAGCAACGGTGTGGCCAGTTGTTAGCGTTGCTTCATAATAACTAACATTTATAATGCCAATAACTGCGCTTTGAACGTGATAACCTCTGTGTGTTGCTGTGAATGAACTTAATAACCCAGCATTGTTGTCTGGCAAGCAAACACATTCAATTGAATAGAAAAAACTCTTGCCCTCTGCTATATCATCTTCACTTAGAGGCGTTGTGTCAAAACTAACTTCTTTGTTATTGAAACTTGATGAGGCGTGGGCGATTTGGCTAAAGGTTGAATATCTTTCGCTAAACGATTTGTATTTTGCTTTTCCTTCATCTTCATAAGAAAAGCCATTGATATTTCTTAGCTGTAGAGTTCCACTGCTGCCACCTGTAATATAAGCCACTTCATCATTTCTGGCATTAAAACTTGTAGCTCCACTAACTCTTTCTAAAATTAATGTTTTTTGCGGCTGGATAACACCATTAATAACATTTTGCCTATAAATTCTAGTTACAGTGTTCATTTCTGCAATTGTAAAAAAACCATTAGCGCTTGCAGCTTGGCATTGTAAAGTTGGGATCGTAAACTTAATTGTGTTTGCATTTGCAACATTCTGATTAAGAACAATCTTTTCTATTGACTCTGTATTTTCCCATAAATACCTATAAGTGTTTCTAAAATAGTTTGCCATTTTCTCATCCTTTTTCTAAAATTTGACTTTTGTGATTTTTTGGTGTATTATTAATAAAACCTAAATTTGGAGATATATATGAAATTGTCTAAAAATCACATTTTTTTATTTGTTTTAAACATTATTTGTTCAATTATTTTTGTTGGATTTGTTGTAATTTCAATTAAAAGCTTGTCTGGGCTTATAAATCCCACACAAATTTTTATAAATATAATTTCAACAGTTTTATTTTTAATTCCATATTTTGTGTTTTTAACTTTTTCAATATGTGTTTTTAGAAAGCAAGTATTTAATCAAGTTAAACACAAAGGATTAACAGCTTTTCAATGGATTATAGTGGTATTAACAGCAATATGCGTTATTATAAGCATTTTATTTATTTGCTATGGTGTATATGGAATAAGCTCAATGTTAAAAAGCATTGTTGGAATTAAAGAGGGTTATATTGTTTCTGATATATACTCAAAAGAGCAGCTTTTAGCTTTTTCAACCAAAGGATTGTATCAAAACATTTATTCTGTTTTCTCAACCTGTGTGTTTGCTATTGGCAATGTTTGGGCTGCAGCTTCTCTTTTTATAAAATCTAAACAATAACTGTTCCACCACCAATGCCACCACCTTCCAAACGAACAGGCCAAGTGAAAGCTTCTGTTTCTCTTATTGGTTGCTCGCTGCCACCATTCACAATAGAAACTGAAACTGGCGTGTTGTCGCTTCTTGTTGTTTTATAATTTAACGTTGCATCTTGCAGCTCGTAGGTTAATGAGATATTATCAACGTGCATTCCTTGAGCTATAACGCTTGGTGAGATTAAATCTATTCTATGACAACAAATTTCTGGGCAACCAACATATTCTTCAACATTATCGTCTTGCACAACAAGATCGAATATTTTTGGTATATCGCTAAAATCTTGCGTTGTATAGCGTTCTATTCTAAATTTAGTTTTAGGTGGGAACGCTTTTTTTGTTTCTATTGCCATACAGTCCAAAATAACTTCAGCTGTATTAATTGTCTGATTAAGGCAACCTTCGTGAAAAAATGGAACAGTCATAAATTCAGTTAATTCTGTTGATTTTTTGCCATCTTTCCAAAGCCAAATTCTCCAATAATATTGCATAAATTAAACTCTCCTTCCAGTATAAATCGAATAATTTGCTCTGCTTAGTGCGTATTGTTGGGAAGTTTCCTGTTTGAACATTTCGTGTTGGTATTGTCTTTCTGCTTCGGCAACTTTGAAACCAATTGAAATTGCTGAACTAGTTGCTCCAATTACCAATCCTATTCCTGCGCCAACAGGCCCAAACATACTTCCTGCAGCTGCGCCAGATAGTGCGCTTCCAGCCACCCCTAGAGTGTCTGTAACAATATTTAACTGCTTATTTATCATATTTTGATAGTTACTGTCTCCAGTTCTTCGGCCTATGTCTGAAATGTAATAGTTAGCTGTTTGTTTAACTAGCTGACCAGCCACTCTTAAGCCCATATCCATTGCAAAAACTGTCGATGGAGACATTCCTGTTTGAATTTTATCTTTGACAGTTTCTTTTGCGTGAAGCATTTTATAAAGAGGGGTGTCTTTATATTTGTTTTTTTCGTTTCTTTTTCTATTGCCACCACCAGAACCTGTTCGGCCGCCTCTGCCACCATCAACAACAACTATTTTAAGATTATGAAGAGCCATTTCCTTTTCCCCCTTTGGTTAATGTTAAACTATGAACTTCGTTTCCAACTTCTTCTTTAACTGTAATTGTATGATCTTTTACAACCATCGAATATTCATAGCTTTTATTATTTCTGGTTAGCTTAAGCTTGATTATTTCATTGTTGTCAATTTCCTTCACAGAGCTAAGGGAATAATCTGTTATATAGTCAATAAATTCGTTTTTGTAACCATCAAAAGTTAAAACAATCGATTTAACCCTTGATAAGTTTAAATTTCCAACGTCTCTTGGCTTATTAACAAAAGGAATTGCTTTTTGAGTCATTGTTGTTGCCAATGCTATACTTGAGAATGGAATTTCCACCCATTTGTCATTTTCTCCATCAGACATTAAAACTTCAGCTTTATAATCAGAGACGCTTGCTGCTTGAGGATAAAGAATGATATCGATATCAATTTCACAGATTGCCATTTCTCCATATTCTGTTGTTTCTTGCAATTCTGCAACACTTAATCCACCAAGTGCAAAAACAGCGTGCCTAACTTCTTTTCCTATTTGAACAGAAACCCTTTCCCCAATTGTTTCAACAGATATATCTTCAAACATATCTTCAAGCAACTTTACTTTATCTGATTGAACCCAATATTCCAAATTGACAGGAACTGTTATAATGTCGTTTCTTTTTGAGAAAACCCTTTCAAGTGGGCCCAATGATAATATACAAAAAGAACGCTTAAGAGCTTCAAGTGTGTCATATTCCTTGCCTTGTTTGATAAGCTCATCCACAACAGCTGCAGTGTCAACTGGCCTGTGTCTAAACGTGTAATATTCAACACCTAGCGCATCTTGCACCTTTTTCCCTTGCCAATCACTCGGCGCAGAAATATCCTCAATTGTGTAGTTGATTGCAGGATCGTTCATAATTCCTTGAAGAATTGCCAACACTGCATCGGCTGAAACTTTAATTTTTGCCATTGTAATTTCTCCTTTTGTTGTTATAACCAACTGCGTTCATCCAAATTTGCTGCCTTCGATAATAATCGTGTGGCATTATTTCACTTCTGAACCTGTTCTGGCTTTGAAAATCTGGGTTATAGTTTAGATTATCTAAAACAATTTGCATTGCCTGGATCTTCTTTCGTGGATCCTGGATTTCCTTCAGCTGCTCCACACACTGAAATGGTGTTATAAGCTTTGTGTTCTTTCTGACGTTCTTTGTGATTGCAGGCATATTGTTGAACATATCTTCAAGCATCGTCTGCATTGCTTTAATTTCTTTGAACTTATCTTTGAACTTGCCAGGAATGATAATCTCATCACCAGATTTTCTGCCATTGAATGCAGATTTCAAATAATCAGCTATCTTTTTTTCGATCCACTCAAAACTATAAACATTCTGCAATTTGTCTTTTCTGCTAAATTGTGGGAATAGGCCTTTTAGTTCTCTGTTCATAAAAAGGTCCTTCATCCCAAATTTATCGTTAAATTGCACTTATAAGCCCTATTTAAGCGCCTTTAATGCTAAGTGTAGTGTTAGGCGCTTTCTTGGCGTGTAAGTGTAGGTTTTTGTAGCTTCTGAAACCATCCAATGCACACCATCCCAAGTGATAATGTCTCCAGTAGCTGGAGCATCTGCATTAACTGCAAAATTTGTTGTTTTGAGTGTTATATAACTTGATTTAGCAAGAAGGCCACTAATGGGCTGATAAGAAGTGTCTTGCTGATCGCTTTCTTCTGTGCAATTAAATTTCTGCTTTCTAACATAAAGGTTTTTCTCAAACCTGGTTAAAGCTGTTGTATCAGATTGCAAAATTTCAACACCATCTTCGGCCAAATCTTCTTGCTCGATTGCGCCAGATGCTGCATTATACATATAAAGCTTATTGTTCAATCTTATTGCCTTAGTGGCCTTCAATTCGTTTTCAATTGTATCTGTTATGTTGACATATTCAACACAATCATTTGTTTTAAGTTTGCCATTGATTAATTGGCAAGCTTTGAATGTATTTGTTAATAGGTCGATTTCAAAGCCCAAACTAGGTGTCGCTACGTAAACTGTCAGCTTCCCCATTGATTGGTTGCTGTTGTATCTCTTCCACCACATTGCTTTGTTCGCAAAGGGATTTCTCTGAACAAATCCTTTCATCTTTTTTCTCCTTCTGGGTTTTAAATTCTGTTAAGTCAGCATTGTCGAATTCTTCTAGCTTGTTAACTATTTTTATAATTGTTCCTCTGTGGGTTCTGACTATAAAGAAGTAAGAACCAAACATTGAGAAAAGCGCAGATATAATAATCAACAAAATGCTCACCATTTGCACAAACAACGTCTCAACGTTAAATCCATTGAATGCAAACGTTACAGAAGGCAACAAGAAAGAGAAAACTAATCTGAAAATTATGTTTTTGCTATTCTCACGTTTTAGATATTGTTTTTCTGTAATACCAAAATTGTTTGGATCATCTTCTGCATCAATATTGATAACACTTGAAACCGTCAACCTGGTGATTTTGTAATGTTTGGCTTTATTGATGAATGCTTTGCGCATTCTGTAAAGCTTCCAATCTTCTCCCCAGATAAATCTTCCAAGCTTTGCAAGCCATTTGATAGGTGGCCACCATTTACGCTTGAATTCCATTGCTTTTGGTTTTTCAACCTTAAACGTTTGGATAAGCTTTCCATCTTCTGTGAAAACTTCACTGTAATCATAGCCAGCGCTGTTAACAAAAGTTTGCCTTCCAATCTTCATTAGCTGGTTGTAGTTTTTATCCAACCAATCTTGCAAATATTGCACTTTAGGGAATATTTTTTGTTTTGTTGTTATGTGCGTTTTAGTTGTTTCTATATATTTGTCATTGCTTCTGCCATTCAAAATTCCCTGCTTTGTTAATGATGAATAAACAATCACAGCACTAACAAACAACAGAGAACCTTCAACAATGGTTTTAGCAGAGTTAAGTTCCCAGCTTTCAATAACCAGATAAGACAAAACAAAGTAGAACCCAACCACTAACGTTGCAATGATATATCCCATACTTTTTTGAAAAAGGTGTTTCATAAAAATCTCCTATTCGTATTTTTTAGGAAGTTTATCAAGCTTGTTTGCTATTTGATCAGCAAGTGCTTCGGCCTGTTCCTGTTCCTTCTTGCGAAGTTCTTCCTTTGTGTTTGCATCACAAACAATGTTTCCAATTATTGTGATTGAGAACATACCTAATATTTCAAATAACACCACACCTGTTTTGGCTAGATAGTTTCCACCAATACAGAAAATCGATGCTATAAGAGCCAAAGGAATGACAAATCCCATAACTTCAAGTATGTTGGCAACAACTGTGTTTGTTGTTCCAGCTTTGCCTATTTCCTTTGCTGTTTCAATCGCTATAAGCTTGCGATTGATTTTTTCTTTGATTGTTTTCCAATAGATTAAAAATGCTATCAGAAGCGCCAACAGGCAAGGAACTGTTACTTTGCACCAAGTTGGCATTGGATTTGATTTTGCTATGTATTGAAACACAACAATTAAAACAGTTCCTGTTAGTGAAATTGTATAGGTTAGAGCTTTTATAAGCCCATTTTTAAATTTTAAGCTCATAAAATCCCCCTTTTACACTCTGCCAGAGAGTGAGTCAACTTCTTTTTCAACCACAACTTCTTTTATTTCTGTTCTTTCATAAACTGAAGTTATGTTCTTTAATTCTTCCAAACGTGCTTCAACTTGTTTTATCTGCTCTAAAGCTGACTTATAAGCTTCTTTTTCGGCAGTATTAACAAGTTTTTCACTTGCGTTGATATTTCTTTCAGTAGTTACCTTTTGCACTGCTAGAACAGCTTCTAATAGTGCCTGGATTGTTTTTTGGTTATCAATCATTGAATTAACTCTGTTGACAACAGCTGCATCCACAGCCAAGTTTTCGTTTATTGTGTTTTCTGCCTGGCTTAATGTATTGGTCAAACTGATCCTTGAATGTGTTTGAATTAGCTTGCTTGCCACCAGCACTGCAGCATTAACAACAGATGAAACTGAGAACGTTGCTATATACTCTTCAGACATTTTAAGCCAACCATAAACCTGCGATTGAATTTCTGCAGGAAGAAAGGTCATAACCAAATTGAACACAGCATAAAGCGCACTCACAATCATAATAATTGTTAAAATCACGTCAATTGTTTTTAAAACTGCTTTTTTCATAATTTTCTCCTCTAATCTCCAATTTGTTGTTTTGTTAAAGATAAAACCAACTCTGTTAGCTCTTTTGTTGTTTCCACTAGCAGAAGAACACTTTCTTTTAACTGCTTAACTTCCCAGTGATATTTCTCTGTGTTGGTGGCAGTTTTTGTTGCTAATGACTCAACCTTTTTAAGCTGTTCAGTGTGTTTAGTTATTAGTTCTTGCAATTTCATTTCCTTCTCCTTTTGTGTTCATTGAATTTAAAAGTTGTTGCTGCAAAGCCGCCGCCTGTTCTTGGGCCTGCTTTTTAGCTTCTTGGCCAGTTATAAATTCAACTAGCTCATTAACTTCCTTAATTGAACACGTTCCTAAAATTTCTTTTGCCAACATTTCGGCAGTTACTTGCTTTTTATCGTAAAGCTCACTATAAAGCTTGATCATCTCAGTTTTAACTGTTTGATTTTCTGGCATTATGTTAAGCTCTGGAGCTGTTGCGCCATAGTAGTGATAGAAGATATCAATCATCTCTTGCAATGGCTCCTGGATAATCTCCAGCTTATCGTTAATGAAAGAAGTTGTTTTTGTTCTCTCATATTCGATTTCGGTAGCTGTCTTTTGAGTTTGACCATCAGACAACCAAGCAGCAATTGTTGAAGATGAAAGGTTAAGAGCAAAAGCTGTGTCATTAAGAATGTTTTGTTTTTGTCTGTTGATATCTTCAGCTCTTAAATCAAGCTGCATTCCTTCTGGCTTCTTATCATCACTTTCACCAGCTATGCTGTCAATGAATGTGAACACCATTGGATCAAGCGCATTCTTGGTGGCGTCTGGATCGTTAGGGTTGTTATATCTCTTGTCTAACAATACACGTCCACGTGCAATATACACTTCCATTCTTTCAAAGAATTTCAATTGATCATAAGCATAATTCTCATTCATTAATAAATCAGCTATTGGTTGGCCAAAAGGCAATTTAGGGAATGAAGGAATGTTTCTAGTGAACTTAATCAATCTGCAACCTAAATCATCTGCGAATGGCAACAGTTTGCATCTGGTGTAAGTGTCATTTCTGTTTTTGATTTTTGCAAGGCCTTCAGCATCGTATTCATCAATGAAAATGTCGCCATAATCTCTTTGGAGCATCTTTTGCACGTCAAAAGGAATGTCTGACCATCTAATTGCTTCGGTTGGAGCTGGTGTTCCTTCGTGTGCAATATTTGCAGAAGTTTTATAGAACAGATAATGCACGAATGGATAACGAACCATCTCGCCACCAACTCTTGCGTATTTGAAGAAACGTTCTTCGCACAAATAGAATTCTTGGCTTGCATTAATTGTGTTGTGATATGTTGCTATAAAAGATTTGACTCTTTCGATATCTCCATAAGCATCAACTTCAATGAAGAATTTATCCATTGGAAGTGCTTCAGCTCTTAATTGGTTTTTGCCATCTCTGTTCCACTTCAACAACCCTGTTCCACCATCAAGCGCAAAGTTATAAGCTTCTTTAACTGCAGCATTGAAGTTTGATTTCTTATATTCTTTTTGTGTTATTGCATCTGTTCCAGCATTCTCTGAGTTAAGAATAATTGGCTTATTAAACAGTGTGCTCACAATTCCTGTTCCTAGCTTTTGAAGGAATAATGTTGGAATAACGCCAAATTCGATATTATGGAACCCTTCGATCCATCCTCTATACATTGCAATTCTTGGCCTAATATAGCTTTGATAAAATTGCTTATACCTGGAGCCAGCAAGCATATAGGTGTTGTCATTCTGTGTTAACTGAAAGCTTTCAGATTGGAGCTCATTTCCCAAGCTGAAAGGTATTAAATATCTATCGTTTACGTTTTCCATTCAAACCACCTCTCTTCTTTTTCTTTCTTGCTGGATTTAGCTCTTTGAAGTATTTAAGGAATTTTGGATTTTTCTTTAGATCTTCAATGCTCTCAACTTCGATATTGAAGTTTGGATGCCTTTTCCAAATTAGTGTTAGTTTTTCTGCAATATAAATCTCTTCTTCGTGCTTTTCCAAGATTTCATCAATCTTAATGTTGATAACTTCCACAATCTTTGGAACCTGCTCTTCTGAATATTCAACATTTTCATCAATTTGAACAACTTCAGCAATGTTGCCACTGTAATCCATCGAAAGTCCTGGATAAGTTTCTTCAACCCAAGCTGTGATCTCTTTTTCTGCTTTCTGATAAGCTTTATATTCGTTTATGAATTCCTTTAATTTCATAATTTTCTCCTTTACCAATTCTCCAATTTAACTAGGTGAGCAAACTGTCTATCATAAGAGCCAGTCCACGATAATCCCAAGCTTATAAGGCGTGATTTAACCTTTGGATCGATATGTCTATCTTCATTGTATAGAACGCCTTTGTTAAGCCATTGCTTTTGTTCCATATCAACACCAATAGCTTTGGTTAAATCATCATTGTTTGTGTAAAATCTTGCTTGCTTCCACAAAATCTCTTCAAACATTTGTCTAAATCGATATGGAGAAACACCAAGCTTAACACCTTTAGCAATTATCCATTTCAACGTTTCAGCAGAGCTTCCACTGATTTTTTCGATATATGAATAAATCTGATCGCTAATATACTCAAGCTCTTCATTGATATCGTTTGGTGAATTGTTATCTGTTAGGCCCAGAAACTCAACCAAATCAACGTTATGCTTAAGCAATAAAGCTTCTGTTGGGATATATTGCCTTTTTACACTGTCATAGGTTAAATATTTGTCAGAATATGGGAATTGAAGGTCCTTTTCTTCAATTTCTGCCATCTGTTCTTCTGAATAATATGGCGCTTTAAATTGTTTCATAGTTTTCTCCTTATCTTCTCATTTTTGCAATATCTCGCAACATTGTAAGTTTTTGCATTGGTGAAATATCATCTCTTAGCTGTGTTTCTGTGCGCAGATCATAAGCAGCTTGCGCATCTTTATCCCAACCAGGATAATAACCAGGCAATGCCTTTTGATCTGTTTTCCCAATGGTTTTAATGCCAATTTCTTTCTTGTTGAGATAGTCAACAGTGTTTTGGCCTTGAGGAATTTTGTGTGTGCTTCTAACAACAGCTAGTGTTTTGTAGGTTTTGCCACTCTTAGGATGAGTTACTTCTGGCGTAACAATATCGCCAGCTCTTTTGTTTGTGCCATAGTATGAATACAGCTTGCCACTTCCATTGTGGCCATAGGTTACGTTAACTATTTGTTGGCCGCCACCTTGTTGCTGTGGCGCTTGGCCCATAGTGTTGAGTTTTTGCATTTGTTGTGCCATTTTCTTCTCCTTTAAAAAAATTTCATAAAATCTATTGACTTTTATCTAAAAATTGCATATAATACAAGTATGAAACTTGAAGTCGAGCTTCGTGCTCTAGTGGCTCCAAGTTTTTTTCTTTTTAAACGAAACTTCATATATGTATTTGTTGGCGCCTTTGTCTCTCACGTTTACAGTGATATTGTAATCTCCTACTTCTTTTGAGAAATAGTGCCATTCTTTAACGCCTTTATGCTGTCTGGCGCTTTTGCCTGTTTCAGCTTTGCTATATTTGTATTTGGAACCTTCAATGTATGAAGGAAGCTTCTCAATGTTTGATAGCTTATAGTTATATCCTTCAATATCTGAATTTCCAATGCTGAACACGTTTTTGTCTGCAGTAAATTTGTCGAATTCTGCAATGATTTCATCGTCTTTTATCTGCAGCTTTATTGGATTAAGTGATTTGATAAAAGAATGAATTTCCTTAATCTTCACATTTTTAATCTTTTTTAATGTTTCAATAAGATGCTTCACGGCATCTTTTTTTGTTGACTGACTTTCAGTTTTTACTTGACTCATAGTTGACTGGCCGCCACCTTTGGAAGTGAATTTGCCATCACTGTCTCTTGGGTGATCTGCTTCATCCCATTCACCCTTGCCATTCATTAAGTTGTTGTCTTTCTCAAGCATTGGCCTGTCTCCTTTTGTTGAAATGGTATAGGACAGGTTTTTAAACTGAACCTATCCTAATGAAAAACAGTGTTAACTATTCAGCATCTTCAACTTCAGCTGGTTCGGAAGGTTCTTCAGAAGTTTCTTCTGTTTCTTCAACAGCTTCTTCTTCCATAGTTTCAACTTCAGCTGCCACCTCTTCTTTCTTTTTTGATTTAGATTTGGTTTTAGCTTCGATCTTCACTTCTTCCACAACGCCTTTAGCAATAAGCTCGGCGCCACGTTCATCACTCACTTCTCTGATTGTAGAGTTGTCAGTTGTGCGAAAAACCAGCTTTGTTTCTTTATCCTTATAGTCCTTAATAGTTCTAACTAACATATTGCATTCTCCTTAGTTTTGATTAAGCTTCAACAACAGGTTCGTCCATTGTGCCATCTGCGTGAGCTGTTACAGAGTTATCAACACCAATTAAGTTGTCATAATCATAGCTCAAGTTAGGCAATCTGAACTTGCCAACCAATGCAGCACGAATGGTTTTAACACTTGCTAATGCTTTTGTAGCATCTGCGAAGTCAGCACCACTGAACACTGCTTTTAATGAGTTACCAGATAAGCAACGAACACCCATATTAACTTTAGGTTGGATGATAACGCCTTGAGTATCTGGATCGTCAACAGTTTTGAATGAAGTTGGTCTTAAACCACGAAGAGTTGCGTTTGCTGGAGCAATAAACGCAGAAAGTTGTTCTAACAATGCGATAACGTCTGCATTAACTGTTTCATCAAGTGATAAATAGTAATACATAGCATCTTTAACTTGTTGGAATACTTCGTAAAGTGGCATACCATCTAACCAGCCAACATAGCCAGATTGATAATCTGCAACAGTTTTCTTTTCGCCAGTGAAAGCATTCATTCCACCTTGAGCAAGCATTCTAGCAGCAACATCACTTGCGTTAAGAGCTGCAGTGTCTGTTAAATCAACTAAGAAAGTTGTATCAAACAAGAAAGCTTGTCTTGCTTCTGCTGGATAATATCCTGCATAAAGTTTAGAGTCGCCTTTGCTAACTTTAGCGTTAGAAAGTTTGAATGCACGAACAGCAGCTGTTCTATTTGCTGGATCGTAAGTGTAGAACTCAATTGCTTTCTTAATTTCAACAGCTGTTGGTTCAACGCCAAAGCTATCCATAAAGTAAGAATATAATTGAGATGCGAATGTGTAACCATTGATATTGATAGCAATATCTTGCTCGATTTGATCTTTACAGATTTTTTCAAATCCTTCATCCAAATTAGCAGCATTTGTTCCTTCAACTTCATCTTCAGAGACAGCAATGTTTGTGTCATATCTCTTTAAGATATCAATTGAGAAACGTTTAGAAAGAACGTGCTTTCTTTGGCCTGTTGTAGCATTTGGCAAATTGTCAGTGTTAGCCCAAGCGCCATTTGTTGCAGCTCCTCTCATTCTGAAACGATTGTTGATTGGAATTGGCACATAAATGTCAATTATAGCTGCGTTTGTTTGTTCTGGTGTAACAAACTTGTCTGTAATACCAAAGCCATCTTTGTGAATAATGTCTTGGTAAAGATTTTTATAAACGGTTTTAGAAACCTTTCTTGCAACTTGTTGGTTGCTCAAATTAAATAAAGACATAATCTTTTCTCCTTAAAATTTTATTTTGTTTGGTTGGGTGTTGGCCGCCACCCTGCGGCTGTTACTTACGAAAATGAACGTCATCGATTGCATCATCGTAAAGTGGATTAACTTTGCCAGGAACTGAAGGTTTTGCAGAGAAGCCAAAAACTCCTTCATACTTATTCTTCAAGCTAGCATTTTCTGCTTGCAAAGCAGCAATTTTAGCGTTTAATCCTTCAACTATTTGTTCATAGTCAACAGGGATCTCTTCGCCAGTTTCAGCAGTTATGTTGTCAGAAGTTGGCACAACGTCATCATCAGCCATTGGAGCTTCCATTCCTTTTTTCATCATAGGAATATCATCTTCATCAGCTGCTGGATCTGCTGGCGCTTCTTCAGCTGGAGCTTCTTCTTTTGACTCTTCAGAAGTTTCTTCTGGTGTAGGGCCCTCACCTTCTGTTGCTTCTTCTGTGCCTTCAGATTTTTCTTCAGCTGGGATAGCTTCTTCACCTTCTGTTTTTTCTTCAGTAGGTTCTGCTGGAGCTTCCTCTTCTGCTGGCAATTCCTCTGAAGTTGCTTCTGCTGTTTCTGTTTCTTCAGCTGCGTCTCCACCTTCTTCAGTTGTTTCTGCAGGTTTTTCATCTGTAGTTTCAACAGCTTCTGGTTTTTCCATAGCTGGTTCAGTTTCTTCAGCTGGAGCTTCTTCTGAACTGCCAGAATTTAAGAACGCTTTTAGTTCAGCTATCTCTTCTGGTGATAAGTTTTTCAACTTTTCTTTTAATTCTTCAAGCATAATTTTCTCCTTTCTTAAGAATTTTTTGTTTTATTTTCTATGCCATCCACCTCATACTTAAAGGGCTCTCCACCTCTCTGCGAATGCAGTTAAGCACTTGCTTAAGGCATATAAAACCTAGTGAACAATTTTTCCAAACTGATCAATTTGGAATAAGAATGTTGATAATTGATTTTCATCATACACTCTGAAGTGTTGTCTGTTGCTGTCTTTGTTCCTCACAAAGATTTCGCAGCAGCTGCCAGATTTGAACAATGTAACACCTTCTTTAATACTAATTCCATAACCATCTTGTTGTGCATTAGCTTCATCTATATAACCTTTAGCTTTGCTCATATATGGTTTTGAAACTTCATCAAAGCAACTGTCATCATAAGTAGCAAAGACATAAGTGTTTCCACCTTCCAGGATTTCTCCTGTTCTTTCGTCTCTTTCATAGCTCTCATATTCATTGACAATCTTTTTAACTTCATCTGCATCGATATAAGGCGATTTGATCTTAACGTTATAAGAAGTGCTATAAGCGCCGCCACCTTCTCTGATGCTGATATGTTTTGTATCAATTCCAGCTTCTTTAAGCTTGGCCTTCATTAACTGTGTTGTTGATTGTTGTTTATATTCAAACTTTGGCGCACTATCAACGTTGCTAACGCCTTGATAACCACCATTTTCAGATAAGTGGCCGCCACCTGTTGCGTAGCTTTTTGCTTTGTCTGGGCTTGTAGATTTTGAAAATTGCTTATTCATAGCTTCTTCAACACTTTGGCCATCTTCAATGTAAACGTGAGCTCCATTGATGGTTTTCCATTCACCTTTCTCACCTTTACCAGACATTAAATTGTTGTTTTTCTCCATAATAATCTCCTTAAATTCTTCCATATTTGTCTTGTTTTGCAATTCTTTCAATAACTGCATCTAAAGATTGATCCTGGTCATAAATTGCTTTTCTAGCTGGGAATGTTAAGCTGTATGGATTTTTTAGAACCATCATCACAGCATATTGAAGCGCATCTGTGAAATCGTTTGGAATTGTTGGATCTATCTTCTTATTTTCTAATAGTCGCAAAGCTTTGATTTGTTCAACCAGCTTTTCATTTGAATATTGAGGGCTGAACTTGTCAACGTTAACAACTGTTAGAACGTTATTAGCAAAAGCTGCATTGACTTCATCTAGCTGCTTTTCCTTTTCTTGTTTTGACTTATAAGGCAATAACCTCACGTTGCGCCACCTTAAATAGTTGCGATCTGTTGAAGCCATAACACTCATTTGTCTATACATACCACTCGCACAATCGAATGAGAAAATGATTGGAATTTGGTGTTCCTGGTTAAAGTGTGCATTGATATAATCCAAGAACTGAATAATCATCTCACAACGTTGTGTTAGAGCTGGCTTGACTGGTTGCTCTTTACACGATAAATAAAAACCTTCCTGTGCTCTGAGCATTCCATTGTTGTGCACTGTTAAAGCGCACGCTGCGATTGCATCCTGGCTTTCTGCATCATCCACGCCAATTATGATTGAGTTGATAAACGCACCAAAGCCAAGTTTTTCATCTAGTTCCATTAAAACTCTTCTGTCGATATAGTTTTCTCTCTCAATGAAAGAGTGGAACACAGTTTCCCAACCTGCAGCATCCAAATCACCTTCATAGATCTGTCTATAAGAAACTGGATCAGATTTCTTCAAATCTTCTATTTCGTGGAGCAATGCTCTTGGGATCCATTCAATAATATCTCTGTAGGTTGGCCTAAGCACAGTCCACTCATCATCGTCAAGCTTTGCCTTGTAGAACTCTGTGAACCACATAGCTGCTCTGTCTGGGTTTCCAGCTAGAATAACTTTGCTGTGGCCAGCTTTCATCTGTCTTAAGAACGTTGATAAACAGTTAAGCAAGATTTCCTTATTGTGAAGCTTTTGCACTTCATCCATAATGAATAAGCTAATTGGCCTTATAAGCTTTTTACTTTTTGTTGCGTTAACGTCTGTTCTTTTGTTTGTTTGAACAGGATAAACACGAATTTGGTTTCTGTGGCCTTTTCTATAGATGCACTTAGGCATTATGCGCCACTCACCATTATCATTAAGTCCTTCACTCTCAATGAAAGCTTGGAACTCACTCAATACGCCATCGCCAGCATTTGAGTCCTTATCAACACCAATACAGACGTCATAGTTTGGGAACGCATTGTAATAAAGCAGGATTATTCTTCCTAAGCCAGAAGATTTCCAAGAAGTTCTGGGAGAATACCAAAGATTTTTCTTGCACCAATCATCTTGCAAGTCATTGAATGATGGTTCATAGATCTCTGGAACTTCAATCGTCAACTTCATTAACTATTCCTCTTCGGTGTTGCTCGGTGGTGTATATTCTCCAACAATCTTTGGATCTTTCTCTTTCTTGGTGTTTTTGTTTGACTTGTTAACAAAGCTAATCTCAATGCCTGTCATTTCTTCACTTTCTAATGAGACAGTTTCAACTGGCTTTTCTCCAATCGTGTCTCTAATGAAGGTGGCGGCTTTAACGTCTCCATTAACAGCCCTAACAATCATTGCTTCAGCTATGGCATCATATCCACCAAGCTTAACTTTGTTATCTTCTTCGCCAATTTCATATTTACCATTCAGACGTCTTTGCAGGGCCTTTTGAATTTCCCTTTTTTCTCTTCTGGCATTTCCACTAGCTATTCCAGCGTTTTTCGCACTTTCTCGGCGTTGCTCTGGCGTTCGTTCTTGGTTTTGCACTAAATTATCAACGTTTCCTCTTACCACTGTTTTTCTCCTTAATAAAAAAGATAAGTTAGCATTGCACTAACCTATCTTTGTTCAATATTTAACTACTATTATTATTTGCACTTTCTATCTAAAACTGACCTGTTTGTGTCAAATTAGTTTGAATTAATAAAATTCATTAATTCTTTTAAGAAGTCATCACCAACCATTGTTTCTGGCAATTTACCATCCCACTTTTCAATTGCCATTTCGTTTAAGATTGCTTGTTTAACTTCTGCAGATAAACCTTCCCACGCCTGGTTCATAATTTCAAGCGCTTCTGCTTCTGCTTCTGCAAGCACCAATTCACTTTCAGCTTCTTTTTTTGCTTTTTCTAATTGTGCTTCAGCTTGCTTTTTAGCAACTTCAAGTTCCTGCTCTGCTTGAATGATTGCCTTTTCTTTTTCATATTCGGCTTTTAGTTTCTCTTGTTCTGCTATCATTTTATCTTCAACAGTTTTCTCAAAAGCATCTGTAAAGCTTATATCTGTCAACACAACACTTGTTATATTAACATAATAATCATTTGTGATTGCGCTTCTGATTGCGCTTTCAACGTCTGGTGAAACGTTTGCACGTGTTTCAATAATTGTCATTGCTGACTTTTGTGATAGTGTGCTTTTCATTTTCTCTGTTGCTATTGTTTCAATTCTGTTTTGCAACATTTCAAGCCCACCATAGTTCTTTGCAATGTTAAGCACGTTGTCAACCTGGATTTGATATTGGATAATCAATTCAATATCCATTGTCTGACCATCGCTTGAATATGCCTGCGTTGTGATTGTTGCTTGTTGAACTTTTGCATCGTAACGTTCATATTTGTGGCTCAACCAGAAATCGAAGTGCATCCCAGAAGTTCTAACTTCTTTTGCATCTCCCCAGATTTTAACCACAGCAACCTGGCCAGCGTCAACTTGTCTAATACTGAAAGGAATAAATATAAACAATAAACTAAACAATGCCCCACCTATTCCACCTAAAATCTTTGCAATCTTGCTGTCGATTGCGATGCAGGCAAAGGCGCCTGCTGCCAATATAAAGAATAATATTCCTAAGAACCAACTCATAAATTTTTCTCCTTTTAAATTATATGTTCTCTGCACACACGTGCATTAGTCCAACAATTAACCCTTGTAGGATAAACATTGCTGGAATTAGTATAACTGGAAGGCAAACAAGCCACCAGCTCCAAGCTATAACACTTGTTAGTTTTAGAATTAAGAATGTTATAAACAGTGGGATAGAAAGTGCTTCTAGGATTTTGATCGTATATAACAAACCTGTTAAAATTAATATTAATGTAATCATTTTTTCTCCTTAAAATCATTAGCTTTAGAGCAGGTGGCCCAGTGTGGCACGTAGCCAACAACCGTTTCTCCCTGTTCTGTTACTATGGTTATTTTTTCTAAATTGCAAGGCATTGATTTCCCTGCTTTTGTTTTGATCCAGATTATTTCAGCTCCACAGCCCTTGCATTTACTCATTTGTTTCACCTTTTTGAACTTTTAACACAAAATGAGGTTCTGAAACGTCAACCCATTCAGCTTGCTCAAATTCATCAATGCACTTAACGACCTGTTCAAATATTTCACCTGTAGTCCAGCGCTTTTCGTGGCCACCATACAGTTTGGTTATTTGATGATAGCCAGAATAATCTCCAAAATGTGAATAGTCCCATCCTATATAGGTTGTTTTATCATCTTCATCCCAAGTAGCTTTCCCTAAGAATGTAAATCCACAATGACAACTTAAATCGTAGTCGTCATAGCTATCACTCATTTTAAGCTCAGTTTCTTTTAATTCAATATAAGCTGTTGGATGAGTTCCCAAATTTAAAATAACAAATTTTCTGCCTTTATAAACGCCAGAGAATAAAACTTCACGTTTTGGTTCTGGTCCATAAACCATTGGTCTCATCTCTGTCAAAATGTTGACATATTTTAATTGTTCCATAATTTCTCCTATTTGTTTTCTTTTTTTATTCTATCAAGCAGCACATAAACAGTTTTTTTGTTTAGTGATTTGATAGCTTTCTCAACAATGCTTTTGATCGCCTTGAATGAAATTCCTTCTTCAAGTGAATGTCTGCCAAGCTTTGTTGAGTCGTGGTCAGAGAAACGAATTGTTTTCTCTACGCCACTTGCGTTTGTTATAACTAAATAAACACTGGTTGTTGTTAAGCTGCGCTTAATCTGATAGTTAACTTCTGGGAATGCTTTCTTCATTGTGGCTTCGATTTCAGCACTTATAAGGTCCTGTAGCTTCAATCTAGCATCATTCAGCTTAACTTCTTGTTTTGCCTTCTCAGAGTTGGGATTTTCAAAGTTTAACTTCTTTGCAATCTTGGCTCTTTCTCTTTTGATAGCAACTAATCTATTTTCAATGTTTATTCTTTGGCCTTCAGTTTTATAAAACTTATGCGCCAACTTCTGCTCATTCTTATGAATGACAGTGTCTAGTTCCTGGAGCTTATCTTTCAAGTTTTCCTTTCTGGTTTTCTTGCCAGGTTTCGCTTCTGGCTGATTTAACTTGCTGGCAAGTTGCTGGCAATTTGCTGGAGCAGGTTCAGCTTCTGGTTTTGTTTTCTTCCTTAAGATAAACTTTTCAATCTTGCCTTGATATTTGAAAATTAACACAATATCGAAAACAACAATATTTATAAGAACAAACCAATCGATTAAGCTTAATGCAGCCCAATCAATAAATCCACTTCCTAGAAAGCAAATTGTAGCAATTCCAACAGTTCTGCAGATCAATGCAATAATTGCAAAATACCAATATTTCATTTTGGTCATTCCTGCAACCAGGCAAAGCGCATCGTCTGGGAACACTGGGAACAGAAGCATCAATGGCAGCAACAACTTCGATTTTACGTCAATTAAATTTTGGGCCTTTTCAAGTGAGTCCTTTCCTACCAGCTTAACAGCTGCACGTTCTCCAACTGTGTTTCCCAACATAAACATTATTGATGATGAAATAAACACAGAAATCGAACTTATAAGAAAGCCCTTCATTGCTCCAAACAAAATAATTGAAACAGTGATGAAAGTCATTGAAATGCCAGGAACAAAGCAAAGCAGCACTGTGCTTAAGGTGAATAGTGCAATAAACACTATCCATCCCCAAGCGCCACAGCTTGCAATAATATCTCTGAGCTGTTCAACGTCTGTTATTCCACACGCACGCAGTATGAAGTAAATTCCAACACTTGCTGCGGCCAATAGCAGAATAATCAGTCCAGCTTTTAGCCATTTTTTCATAGTTCGTTTTCCCCCACAAATTCTGCACGAATTTCGTTAATATTTTTTTTAATTTTTCTTGCCACATAACCTTGCGATAATCCAACCACTCGTGCTATTTCCTTTTGTGTCAAACCATCTATGTAATAAGCATAGCTTTCACAATTGAGTTTTGCGATTATTTTTATAATCAAATCTTGCTTTGCAAGTTCTTCAGCTACGTTTGTTTCATCCTCAAGGCAATCTTCAATGGTCATCCCACTTGGTAGCTTTTCATTTAAGCTTATTGTTTCGCCTCTTCGTTTTGGCATCTGAAACTTTCTTATAACCATCTTAATTTCGTTTTGGCACACTTTAAGAATAAACGTTGAAATCTTTGATCTTGCGCTATCGTATTTGCTTAAAGCTTCCCAAACCTTTCCAAGAAGATGCTGTTCCATATCTTCGTAGCTTCCAAAATATTTAATTGCTTCTATGTGGCCTTTTATTGTATAACGCACCAACTTTTGTGCATTCTCTTCAAAAAGCTTTTCTCTCTTTCCATTTTCTAGCATTCATCACCCCTAAATCTTTTCAATTTTGAGTGAAGCATCTATCACAGAGCTGCGGCCAGTGTTCAAATAATCAATAAGTGTTTGATAGCTGACATATAGCGCTTTGGCAGCAGCCCTAATTGATGGATAAACTTCGTCATTAATTTTAATTTTGGTGTTTCTTCCTGCCAGAATGCCTGTTCTTTGACCTAAAAGCTTCTTTGAAATAATTTGCAAATTGTAACAATCACAATTTTTAAAATTCCCATCCTTGAAAATTACGTTCACGCCTTTTCTATATTTAGAAAACACTTCTGCTGCAACTAGGTTTTTGACTTTATATTCTTTGTCAATTATTTTTACAACAAGATCTTTGTCGTGTTTTACATAGGCGCTTAACAATCTTTCTTTTCCGTTTTTGTATCTAACAGCAACTATCCCAGAAGTATGAACATAATATTCTTTACCAGATGGTGAAGTTGCTATCCTGTGCCAAAAGTGTTCAGATCGATTAGGAACCTTAATTTTAGTGAAAAGCACACTTGACATTTAGTTTCACCTCAATTATTTATTTTTTGGCTGGCTTATTTTTTGTTTCTTCCTTTTCTGTTTCTAAGAATGCCTTATCAACCTTTTTAAAAGCTTCTTTAGCTGCTTTGTCTTTCAAATATTCTTTGGTTTCGCTTGATGCAACTTCTTGCACATAAATCCTTTCGCTGTCGATTTCTCTAGCTAGCTTGTCTAATTCTCGGTCGATCTTGGTCATAAATCTGTTTGTTTCTTCCCAATCTTCTTGGCCTCTGTTTAATAATGCTTGAGATTTTGCTTCTCTTTTTGCATTTCTTTCACGCATTGCTCTTTCAGCGTTGTCTCTTGTTGCGATAAGTGTTTGTCTCTTTTTAGATAATCTATCGATTTTGCTTTTAAATAATTTCATAATTTTCTCCTTATTTTTTATAAACTAAATTTTCTTCTTCCCAGTTGGGATGCTTAGACATTAAATACTCTCTTATGGCGCCTTTAAAGAGTTTTCTGTCTGAGCTTTGATCGTATCTCCAATGGCATTTAGCGCAAAGTGTAACTATATTTTGAATAATGCCAAGCCCACCCTGTGCACGTGGTATATAATGGGCATTGGGCATAGCTTCTGAGCTCCCACAGATAATGCAGCAGTGGCAATCTCTTTCCCAAACTGCCTGTTTTACCTTTGCAGGAATATCGCAAGCTTTTGCTCTTTTAGATTTCAGCATCATCAAAGTTAAAGAATTGCGCTTGCCAAAATTTGGATGAATACGTTCTGCCAGATTTGTTTTCTTCTTTAATTTCTCTGATTAGAACCTCTTGGCCATCTGGCGTTAACCAATGTTCTTCCAGGATATTGGTGTCATAATCGTAGCTGCTTCGTTGCAACGAACTACGTTTTGGAAGCTCAACACTTTCACAATAAAGCTTATTGAATGCTCTTTTGTAAAACGTGAGAATGTAGTTGATATCAAAATATGTTTTTTCATTCTCTGACCTTGCACGTGCATAGTTGGTTATCGCCAATCTGCACATTTCAGCCAAGCACTGTTGATCAATGTTTGAAGTTAATAATTCAATGCTTGCTTTTTCTGCCTTGATATCCAGGTCAGACATTCCTTTATAGAACTGAGGTGTTACAGCTCTGCAAACAGTCATTATTTGTGGAGCCACCTCTTCAGCTCTGCATTCACAAATTGCATTTGTAGTTGTAACTAAGGCATTCATAAGCTAACCCCCAAGAACTCTGTTTAGTTGTTCCATTGGGCTTTCTTTTCTAGGTGAAGTTGGTGGTTGTTTGTTCAACCTGGCTTCACGCTGTCTTTCTTCTTTAACACCATTGAAGGCCCATCTTCTAATCGCCAGATTATCATTCTTGCACTTGTAACCTTTCATTTCTCTATAAGTGCTAAAATAATCAATTGCAGCTTCTCCATCTGGTTCAGCCATTAAACGATCAAATTCCTCTTCAGTTAACAAAACGTTTTTATAAATTCCATATTTGTGTTTTTGTGGACGCTTAGAAGGTGAGCTTGTCTCATCTTCTTTTACACTCGATAGAGTGTTTTCTTCTAAACAAACATTTTCATTAACACAATCATTAACATTTACATTAACATTAAGGTTTTGTGTTGGTTCTTCTAGGTTTTCTTGGGTTTTGCTGGGTTTTTCTAGGTTTTTATTTTCTGTGCTAGGTTCTTTTCTAGGCCTTCCACCTTTCTTCCCATTCTCAACGCTTGCGTGATATCTTGCAATGTTGTTTTCCATACCCTTTGAAAAGCTTATAAGAAGTGCTTTTGTTATTGGAGAAATTCCTTCTGGGATTTCGCCTGTTAAGCCATATTTTGAAACTGATTTAAAGCATTCAAGCTGAAACTCTTCTGGTAGAGCTTCAATTGCTTCAACCCAGTTTGTAAACATAACAAAACTGTCTCTGATTATTCCCACTATGGTTTTCCCCCTTCTATTAAGATTTGGTGTATTATGGCGCCAGCATCTTCTCTTTTGCATTGAATAAAATCAATGTTGTGCTTTTGTTTCCAGGCATCCATAATTTTTTGCATAACACTTGAAGTTATCTTCATTCGATTATTCTTCCAAGTGCTCAAAGGTTGCATTGTTTCGATAAGAATTATCATTCTTCCACCACATTCATCCAACCTTTCTAATTCTCTTTTAAATCTGGCGTGATTTCTTCCACAGTTGCCAGCAAACTCATTCCAGTGAGCTTTTCTTTCAACGAACACGTTTGGCTTGTCTAGGTTGCAATAATCACCAATTGAACAAAGATCGTTTATTATATAAACGTTTTCCAGGTTGCGAACGTCTTTTGCTTTTGTTTTATCAACCATAGTTAATCCAATTGAATTGAAATATTTTAGGATATGGCTGTTCTCTTTTTCCCTGTTGTCAACTTTAATTCTCATTTGCCACCTCATATATGTCAACCTTACAGAAATCAGCTCCATTTATTGCAAATCCTTCAACATTGTTTGCGAAGTAGAATTGGCCACGAACTGCATCAGCAATGTCTTGGGCCCATTCTTTTTTTATTTCTTTTTCAACCTTTTCACCAGTCCAGGTTGTAAACTCTGCAATACATTTGGTTTTGTTCATAATTTCTCCTAAATACCACTTATAAGTGGCCTAATTGATTTAGAAAGGCAAATCTTCATCGTCAGCATCAACTGGTTGCAAATCTGCAGGAACTGGAGCACTTGCAGTTTCAACAACTTCTTTAATACAGAAGTCAGCACTTAATGAATAATAGGTCTTTCCATCTTTTTCGGCAGATTTAAGCTTTCCAGCAGCTAACACTCGGTCGCCTTTATGGATTGCTGGGATTTGCCTTTCCCATACTGCAACGTTGACAATTGGAAGGTTTTCACCATTTTCATCCTTTCCCATACTGATGCCAAACTCAACGTATTTTTTGCCATTATATTCTTTGTCTTTTTGATCTCCAACAACAAAGCCAGCAATTAAACAGTCGTCTTTTTTCTCTCTTTTAATAAACATTTTATTCTCCTTTATAACCTTTCAAGGTCTCTAATTCTGCAGGCGTTAACGTTTCGATGCCATATTGTTTAGCTTCTTGGATAGCGCCATCAATTAAGAAAGCCATTTCGGCAGAGTCCAATGTGTGAGTTTCTTTATAAACTATGTATTTTATAAACTTCTTTCCATTTTCGATTTCATAACCAATTGGCTTTGCATATTTAAAGAATTTTTCTATTGGAACACCATCAAGAGCTTTAAAGCCAACCTTTAGGCCATTTTCATCTCTGGCGATAGTTCCATAATCCAGGTTAAGTGAAATCTTAACTTCTTCAGCTGATTTCTTATTTTCTTTTGCGATCTTGTCAACTAGCACGTGGAAGTAGGCATTTGCATCCAAGCTTCTGCGTTTTCTGAATTGCTTAAGTTCGCAAATATATGGCTTTTCTTTTATCTCTGGCAGAATGTTCATTAATTCATTCTGAACTGCCAGGATATCTCTTTGCTCTTTTAAAATAAATTCCATAACTAATCCTTTAATGTAATTCTGACGCTGGCTTTCACCACACTTGTTTTTGTATAAGTTGCTGCCACTTCTGGGAGCTCTTTTTTAATCCTAGCACTGTCAAGTGTCTCTCTTTGTGAAGGCGCAACATAAGTGATTTTGAATAATTCGTTGTCAATTTGCTTAACCCCTGTTTCTTCCATTTTTTGAATTAAAAATTCTTTGAGTTCAGCTTCTTGTTTTTCAAGCTCTTTCTTTCTGTCGTCAAGCGCTTTTAATTCACTTTGAACTGCAACAATCTTTTCTGAGTCAGCAACTGTTAATTCAAGGGATGGAGCTTCGTAGATCTCACAATCTTTTTCGCATCTCAACAGTTCTTCGATTTCAGTTGTTGCAATTGGTTTTAATTCCACAACCTTAAGAGTGTTTTCATCTGGGAAGTGGAACACTAAAAATTTGTCATATTTGTTGCCACTTAAATAAGCATATAAGCTTAATTGCCAAGCAACTGTTTCTTTGTGAAGTGATGCTGTTGTTTTAAAATCACCAATGAATGTTGTTATTGGATTTTTATCTGGTTCATCTCCACCAACTAGAAATCCAGCAATGTCAACAGTTCCAGCAATCTCTTCATTGTGAACAATAAATTCACTTCTGTTTGGCGTGATATTCATTTCTTTGCATTTATCAATAAACAATTGAAGCTCATTTGTGAAACCACTTTCTTTGTTGTTGATAAATTTTTCAAGCTCTTCGTGGATAACCTTTCCCCTTTCTGCTTTAGCATTAAGAACAGCTTCATCAACCATTGAATAATCTGGCGAAAGGTTATGCTTTTTTAATAACGTTGTAACGCTAACTAAATCATTCAGAAATTCGCCTGTTTCAGCATCTATTGCTGAATAGCGATGCTCTTCTTCATTAAATATAACTTTAATCATTTGAGCCACCTTCCTTTTCTTTCTTTTCAACAGCTCGTTTTTGCTTTTCTATAGCTTCGCTAGCTTGTTTGAAGGTGATTTGCTCAATGCTTTCAACTTTGTAATACTTGGCCATTTTTTCTAATCTTTCATCAGAAAAACCTAGCTTTTTAAGTTCTGCAATTTGAACTTTGGTTATAAGCTTTGCTTCCTTTGGTTTTTTGCCATTGTTTGTGGTGTCGCTGTCGTTTCCATCATCTAAACCAAATAAGCCATTAAGCGCATATTTTCTAGCATAAGAACTGGTTGAACCTGTTGTTTGGCTATCATCCATTTTTGCTTTTGGTGTTCCTGGTTCTCTAGCTGAAGCGCTAACTTCGATTGTGTCTGTGCCATCAGTTAATTTTGCTGTGGCTTTGATATAATGTTTTTCGCCAATGAATATAACTTCATCTGTTAATAACAGCAATAAGCTGTGTTCTTTGAGATATGGCTTCACTGCCTTTAAAATATCTTCGCAAGAACGATAATTGAAATTCCCAAATTCGTTATGCTTTGTTTTTTGCACTGACAACTCATTTTGAATTGCAATTAGTTTTGTGTGTAATTGACTCATAACTTCCCCCTTATGCTAAACCCAATTTTTTCTTAGCTTCTTCTCTCTTTTGAGCTTCGCCAGAAAGGAATTGTTTTAATTGTTCTTTGTTGTATTCTTGCACTGCTTTTTCAGCTTTGATTAATTCAATGCAACTGTTAATATAGCTAAGTTGAAGTGTTGCACTAGAGTTTTGCATTTGAGATCTTAAACCAAGTTCCATAAGTTTTTGTTTTTGCTCGCTTTGAGCAATTTGTTTTTCATAAAATTCTTTCATTCTTTTTTCTCCTAAATTATTTGATTTTTTAGTGAGAATGATTTATAATAATGGTGCGATATCATTCTCGTAGGCCGCTAAGCATTCGGATTGCTTGGTGGCTTTTTCTTTTTTAGTGTTTTGTTTCTTTTCTAGCCACTTGTAACAGTGCCAGAGAAAATCCTTCTTACTGTGAAATCCACATTCTTTAAGCTTTTTGCTTTCAAACACTTTTCTAGCTTCATTTGGAAGATCTGCTGTGAACCTATAAAATTCTGGTTCATCTTTGCTCTTTTCCTTGCTTTTGGTGTTTATGTAAATTTCACTTTGTTTGTAGATATCTAAAACACTGCATTTTAGCTCTTTACAAATAGCTTCAAGCATTGTTGGGATTGGCAAGCACTTATAACGTTCAAAATTGCTCATCATTGGCTCGTTTGTTCCAACCTTCCTGGCTAAATCAGCTTGCGCTATATTGAGCTCTCTTCTGCGTTCTTGTAAATTCATACATTTCCCCCTTAAATTTTACCTTCTTCAGACATTGAAACTAGAAGTTCAATTGCTGTTCTTAAAGCAAAACTTCTATTTCCTTGAGCTTTGTTTTTTACATAAACCATAAATCTTCCAAAAAGCTCTGGTGTAATGAAAGCATTAACAAGAACTGTATTAAGTTGTTTTTCACTTGTTTTGTTTTCTTTTTCTTCCACTAAAATTCCTCCTTCTAATAAAAAATGGACCTGTCAAATATAAGACAGATCCTTAATAAAAAAACCTCATTGTCTTACTCTGACAATGAGATGGTATCATAATACTTTTTAAAAGTATTTGATGATAAAATTTAATTTTTTCTTACTTAACGCAAACACCGCAACAAATTCTGCATCACAGCTTGAATTAATCTCCTTCACAAAATAAGAAAGTAAACTTTCTCGCTATCCCATAAAAACAAATAAATAGTTCATAAATTGCACAATCAACTTCTTTATGCGAACATTTTTATCTAATAATTCATATTTTAGAGTAGACACTGAAAATATTATAAAAGGAGAACAAAAGATGTTTAATAATAATTCTTGCTGTTGTTGTCCACGCAGAAGAATTACCACAGTTGTAGGAATCCCATCTCAAGGGCCTATTGGTCCTAGAGGTCCAACTGGACCAACTGGGCCAACGGGTCCAACAGGACCTACTGGGGCTACTGGACCTACTGGCGCTAATGGTATTACTGGACCTACTGGGGCTACTGGACCTACTGGGGCTACTGGACCGACAGGAGCAAACGGAATAACAGGACCTACTGGCGCAACTGGCGTTAGCGGTGTAACAGGGGCTACCGGTCCTACGGGTCCAACCGGTGCGACTGGGTCAACAGGGGCAACTGGAACAAGTGGTGTAACAGGGGCTACCGGACCAACTGGCGCAACTGGTCCAACTGGCGTAAACGGAGTAACAGGACCAACTGGTGCTACGGGAGCAACCGGTTTAACAGGACCAACCGGAGATATTGGAGCAACTGGTCCCACTGGTGCTACCGGAGTTACAGGAGTTACGGGTGCTACCGGTATAACTGGTCCAACTGGGGCTACTGGAATCACTGGTGTAACAGGAGCAACAGGGCCAACAGGACCAACTGGCGTAACCGGAGTAACAGGACCAACTGGTCCTACTGGAATTACAGGAGCAACTGGTGCTACGGGAGCAACCGGTCCGACAGGTGCAACAGGACCTACGGGAATAAGCGGAGCGACTGGACCGACTGGCGCTACTGGCGCGACTGGACCGACTGGTTCTACTGGTGCGACAGGACCGACGGGTGCTACTGGGGCGACTGGGGCAACTGGTCCAACTGGGGCAACTGGTGCTACTGGAACAGCAACGGCATCTAGTTTTGGAAGTTTTTACAGCACAGAAGAACAATCAGTTGACAATAGTTCATTCCCACTAACTAACACACAAGAAGTAAGTAATATGACTATTGATACAGCAACAGGTATTGTAACACTAGAAAACATTGGCATTTATAAAATAGACTATGGTGTATATGTTGCAAGTGGTGCAACAGCAAATGACAGAGTAGCAATATTTTTAAATGGTACAGAAGTTCAAGGCACTTCAAGGGGTCTAGAAAACAATACAATGATAACTGCAAGTGCAATTATAGAAACAACCACAGCAAATAGTACAATCAATATACAAATCATAAGTTCAAACAATGTTGACTTTTTAGATAATGATGGTATAAATGGATTTTTAACAATAGTACAAATAGCGTAAGAAAAAAACTAATAGTAATGCAAAATTTACTATTAGTTTTTTATGAAATGCATAATTAAAAAAAATAAGATTATAAACCCAATTTATTTTTACTTTCTCCCATATTTATTTATAAAAAAACCGTTGCATTTAGGAGAAACCTTGTTAAATGAGTATATAAATTTGCACGCTTAACTATATTTAGTAAATTATGAAAAGCAAAAAGGCAGGTCGTTTAACCTACCCTTTTTATTTTTCAATATGCCATACTCTTAAAGAATTTCTTTAAGTTTAGCACTACGGCCTTTTCTACCACGCAAATAGTAAAGTTTTGCTCTACGAACCCTACCGCTTCTAACAACTTCAACCTTATCAATTCTAGGTGAATGTAATTGGAAAGTTCTTTCAACGCCAATACCATAAGAAATTCTTCTAACAGTGAAAGTTTCGCTTATGTCCTTGTTCTTGCGAGCAATAACAGTACCTTCATACACTTGTATTCTTTCCTTATCGCCTTCAATAACTTTGTAGTATACTTTTACAGTATCACCAATTTTGAATACTGGAGCGTTTGACTTTAAGCCTTCTTTTTGAATTTGCTCTAAAATTGTCATTAGACTTTTACCTCCTATTGTAATTAAACTAAATGTTCATAGACTATCTCGCAAAACATAAAAACCAGCGATTAGTTATTGTTTTGCCAGCACACCATTTTAATGGTAGACACAACTAAAATTTTATTATTATAAATAGCACTTATGAATATGCTACTAAAACTTTAATGATTGCAAAATGCAACCAAAAAAGTAGATAACTAGTGGAACATCCGAAGTCTTAATCACTAGTATAGCATAATACTTACTAAAAATCAAGTACTTTTTTAAATAAGTTCCTTGTAATCTACATAATTTATTTTTTTCTACTAAATGCTTATTACACAATTTTAGTTGCTTTGATTTTAAAAATTTATTTCACTTTATCAATCAAATAATGAAATGCCAATTTTTGATTAATCATTAAAATAATCGTGCCTTCTAACAAAGAACAAAGCAAGAGTTCCAGGTCCACAATGACTACCAATAGTAGCACCTATTTGATAAATTTCAATTTTTGCATTAGGATTAATATTTAAAATTTGCTCCTTTAATAGATTTGCATCTTGTTCACAATCAGCATGCGAAATATAAACTAAATCATTAGTTTTATCTGCAAGTTCATTGTAAAGTTCTGCAAGTTTTTGCAAAGATTTTTTCCTTGAAATCACTTTTGACATCGCAACAATCTTGCCCTTTCTGTCAATTCTTAAAATTGGCTTAATTGTAAGTAACTTACCAATAAATGCAGATGTTTTAGAAACTCTACCACCACGTACTAAATATTTTAACTCATCAACTGTAAAATAATGCGCTAAATCATATTTCAATTCTTCTGCATAATTTACAAGTTCTTGAATATTGCAATTTGTTTCTTTTAGTTTTTTTACAATAAGTTCACAAAACAAACCTTGCCCAGCAGATGCACACAAAGTATCCACTACATAAACTTTATGCTCATTCTTTGCATTAATTTCTTCTGCAACCCTCTTAACCGCTTCTAAACTAGCACTTAATCCACTAGTAAAACTTAAATGCAAAATATCATCTTGTTCAATATATTTTTCAAAAAATTCTTTTGCTTCAAATTCATTTACTTGACTAGTCCTAAAAACTTCGCCAGTACGCATCAAATTATAAAACTCTTTAATATCAATTTTATTAGTATCAAGACTTTCATTTTCAGCAGTAAATTTCATTTTTATTACTTTAACGCCTAGTTCTTCTATCTTTTCATTTGTTAAATCACAAGTGTTTTCAATGGTAATTATCATATTATTATCCTTTTTTTAAAACATCATTATCTAGTTATCAAAACTATTTTACCTATTTTTCACAACCAAGTCAAGCATATTCAATATATTTATTTGCAATTTTTATAACTTTATGATAGAATGCTTGTTAGAGAGGTTGAAAAATGTTAGAAGAAGATTTAAAGGCATACGAAAATGAATTAAAGAATTTTAAGTTCCCAAAATTATCCGAACTGCCTAATATAGAATTATATATGGACCAAGTTATTGAATACACAAAAACATATTTCAAAATAATTGAACTAGGCAATGAAAAAGAATTAATAACGCCATCAATGATAAATAACTATGTAAAAAATGGCATTATTCCTGCACCAAACGGCAAAAAATACAGCAAACGCCATTTAGCATACATTATTGCAGTATTTTACTTGAAACAAATATTAACACTTGATGAAGTAAAATCATTAATAACAAACCAAATTAAAAATAGTGATGAAAAAATTGCATATTTATATTTTTGTGAAGCACTTGAAAGTGAATTCAGCAACTGTTGCAACCACCATTACAATGAAATAATTAATGATGCAAATGAAACACTTGAAATATTTAGTTTAAAATACAGTGCAAGAGCGATTGCTAATAAAATTTACGCACAACACATAATTGCACTACAAAAGAAAAATGGTTAAAGTAAATATTAAAAAAGTTGAGTTTAAACTCAACTTTTTATTTCATACGCTTTTAACAGCAAATTAAAATCAAATTCTATTTCAAGATTTTTCCTTGCATACATAATTTTATCATCTTGCTTGTGAAGTTCTAAATCACATTGCACTTTTTTATTTATCTTTTCAAAATGCAAATAATCCTCATAAAGTTTTAAACTTTGAGCAAATTTTTTAAGTAAATTAATAATCAAATCTAAACTATAACTGCTATTTATTTTAGGCAGATAAATTACCGCCCTATTTTGCGTTAAAAGAACAGCAAGGGCAAGACTTATTAAATCATAAGCATTAATGTATTTGTCCACCTTAATTTTAACCACTTCTTCATTATTATAGTAGACCTTTTCGTTTATCTCTGTTCCATAAACTAGTTTTTGTTCTCTATAAAAAGACAAAATCTCTTTTACTCTTTCTAATTCAACAACTTCAAAAGAATATTCTTTGTCTGCATTTTGTGCAGTTTCTAAATATTTAATTGTATTGTCAAAAACTTCTTCAATTAAATTTAGAACAACATTTATATTAAGCGGATTTTTATAAACCATAAATTAACCTTTATTTTTCATTTATTTTTTCATTGTAATTTGATTTAAAATATTTTACTGTTTGAACTCTCTTCTTTTCATCAACACAATCCAAACTTTCGTACATTTTATTATAATCTTGACCCTTAAAAATTGCATCAATAACATTTGGTGATGGCAAATTCTTTAAATCAATATCACCCTCAATAAGTATTGCAAGATTAGAAGTTTTATAAAATTCTTTTAATATTGCATTAGCATCTTCTAAACTTGCATCATTAATAAAATTATACGCATATTCTTGAACACTATTTGTAATGTAAGGAAAACCACAATAATAATCAAATAAACTATCATCTGCAAGTTGTGAATAAAAGTTATTTTTACTTCTTTCATTCTTATTTAGGAAATAATATTTAAAATTAGCAAATTCATTTTCATCAATTCCATTAGTAAAGAAATCACGCATTAAATTTAATTGAGTAATTATTACTTTTCTAGCATCTTTACTTAAACAATTAGCACCGCCACCTATAAAATAGTTGCCTACATAAGACTTTTCATAAGTATTTCTGCTATAACATAATGCAAGTTCATCTCTTAACCTTTGTCTATTTTCGCCATAAGAACCTGATAAAAAGAAATTATATAAACTTACTGCAACTAAATACTTATAACTAGGTACTTTATTATTTTTTAGCACCATAGTAATATTTGCACTATTACCATTTCTCTTTAAAATATTATACAAGTGAGCATCATTATTAATAAATGCTTGATATTTCAAACTAGCAACATATTCAGGACTTTTTGCATTATCTAATTTTTTAATTAAATTATTTTCAATTAATTGATAAAACCCCGTTAAGTTGTCTTTTATATCAGCAACAATAACTAAATTATCTAAATTGAAATATTTATTTTTATAATCAATCACATCATCAAGTGAATAATTTTTTAAATCTTCGCTTGTCCCTATTAAAAAATCCCTTACTCTTTCACTTTCAGCAAAACAACTGTAATATTGCGAATTTAAGTTATCTTTATAAATGTTATCAATTCCAATTTGCCTTTCATTTTCAACAATCTTCTTCTCTCTTTCAAAAACTTCCTTGTCAAATTCATTGTTTAGTATTAAACTGCAAACTAGTGGCACATATTTTTCTAACTTATCAATAGGACAAGTGAGTTTTATTTTAAGCCCTATTTTTGATGTTGTTGCGCCAATTTTTACATTATTGCAAATTAAATCATTTTTGACAGAAGCAAGATTAAATTCAGCATTTTTTAAAAGTATATGCTCCGTTAAATGAGCAAGCCCTACACTTCCAAACTTCGCCCCACCACGAAAACCAATTATTACTGTTGCGTTAGTTATATCTTTTTTTATCCTACTTGCAATAATAGCACCATTTTGAAGTTGCCTTGACTTATAACCCTCAATACTATCAAATTCTTTTAACTTAACTTGCTTGACCGCATTTTGAGTTGAAACTATTGTTTTACTACTTTCTTCACTAATGCTTTTCTCTTGCTTTGTTTTATTTAAACTTAACTTTTTACTTGATTGAATATTGTTTTGCATAAATTCTCCTAGTCTTCACTTGCCTTTGAACAAATCCTCTTATATTCAAGTAATGCATCATTGGCACTTGTAAGTTCGTTTTTAATAAGTGCAATCATTTCTTGCCTTTCTTCAACAGTTTCTTTCTTCATTAAAATTTTTCTCATTTGCTTGTAAGCATTTTGTAAATGTCTATCTGCAATTCCATATAATTGCTCTTCATTTTGTTCGTATTCATGCCAGCATCTTTCTTTTATAATTGTAATATCTTTATAAAACTTAACCGCTAGTTTATTTGTATATTTCTTTTCTAAACTATTAATATCTTTAATTAATTCTTCAATATTTTCAGTAATTGAAGCAAACATACTCATATTGCCCTTTTTCTTTCTAGTTAAAAGCAAAATGATAATAGCAACTACGCAAACTCCTAGTAAAATGTACCAAAACATCATATTACCACTGCTATATTTTACAGTAAAAGTTTTACTATTACTTTGCACGCCACCAATACTTGCGTAAATTGTATAAGTACCGCCTTCTAGTGATAATGATAAATCTGCATTATTTTTATCAATTTGAATATCATTAACAAACCAATCAACATTAGATGCAAAATCATCTTTACCATTAACAATCAAGTTGAAATTTATATTTTCATTAGAATCATAAAGATTTTTATCTGCATCTACTTTTACTGAATTTACTTCATCAATAACACTAACTCCAATAGTTTTATAAATATAATCCGTTTCACTTTCAGTCAAGATTAGTACATTTGTATAATCAGTTACAGCATTAAGTTTAAGTTCTATTGCAACCTTGTCATAATCTTGCCTATCACTTTCTACTTTGTAATACTTATTTAACTCAACAACATTAGTATTATCTACAACTGATATAATAGGCTTACAATTTTTATCTAAATAAATATAATAAGTAACAATATCATCACTTAATAAATAAGTAGCACTATTTGCACTTAAAATTATGTTAGATGGCATAGTTAAATTTTGCACTTCAAAATCTAAACTTGTACTGATTTCACCCACAGCAACTTCTATCTTGTAATTAGTTTGCTCGCTATTAAGCAAATTAGTATCAAGTACCAATTTTTCACTATCTAAACTAATAATTGCAGGACAAGCACTAAAATCATCACTTGTAACTTCTACGCTTTCAACTTCATTAGAAATTGCAAGATTAATATTTCCATCAAAAACAAGTTCGCTTGCACCATTGTACATAAATTCAAATTCTACTTCTTCATCATTTGAAATAAAACTTTCCTTTGCAACTATATCTATGCTTTCAACATTTTCATAAATATATAAATTTAAAGCATCAAAATAAAGATGTCCACCCATATCGCCAATAATAGTAATATGATATTCGCCCGCAGAATCGCACTTAATTGTTTTTGTATAAGTTGTGTAATTACCATTAACAACTCCACCAGTTAATTCATTTGAATTATCTAAATAAATAATCTCATCATCTGCTTTTAATTCTATATTTGAAATCCCATTAACACTGCCTATTGTAAGAACAATTTCTTGCCCTACAAAAGCATTGTAAACATTTAAGTTTGCCTTTGTAAAATCCTTAAAACTTTTTTGACTAGTAACAATAGCACTTTCAAAATACAAACTCAAACTTTGTGCTTGGACATTACTACAAATTATGTTATTTGAAAATATTAAAACACATAAAGTAGTAAAAATGAATAATGAAAATGCAAGTAAATAATTTAATTTTTTAGTTATCATTTACCACCTCATTAATACAGTCATTTTGCTTAACTGTGGTAACATAAACTTCTTGTGTGTTAAGTGGCACTTTAATTCCATTTTCTTTTAATGCAACAGCAAATTGTTCTAATAAATCGTGATAACAAGTCCAATAGTTTTCATTGCTTGTCCACGCTTTTGTCCTAAAAATTAAGGCAGAATCACCATATTTATTAAGCCTTGCAAATGGTGCTGGATTTTTAGCAATCATATCGTGCTTATTCATCACATCAAGTAAAACTCTTTTAACTTTCTCAATATCACTACCATAAGCAACATAAACATCAAGGTCAACTCTTCTAGTTGTTCTCACACTATAATTAACAATTTCATCAGCAATAATTTGCGAATTAGGAATAGTAATTTCCTTATTATCAACTGTAACTATTTTAGTTGTAAACATTTCAACTGATTTAACAGTGCCTTCAACGCCAGCAATAGAAATGTAATCTCCTTCCACAAATGGTTTAGTTGATACAATTAAAACCCCGTTTGCCAAATTACTTAAACTATCTTTAAGTGATAACGCAATAGCAAGCCCTGCGGCAGATATAGCAGCAATGAAACTTGCAGTTGAAATTCCCAGTATAGCAAAAATTATGTAAAAAATAACAACATATAATGCAACCGTTAAAATAGATACAAAGAAATTAATTAGCGTTTGATTTTTACTTTTGCTAGTTGTTTTCTTTATAACTGCCTTAATAATTCTTATTGCAATAACACCAATTACAAAAACAGCAATGCACTTAATAATTTGAACTCCTACTGTTTCAAAAAATGTGTTAAAGCCATCAAAAACTCCTAATAACATAATTGTCCTTCCTTTTATTTTTTCTTCTTGTAAATTGAATATAATACTACACAATTAAACCTTTCGCATTAAAATAAAAGAATAATGCTAAAACTATTATTTTTTATATTGGCAAATGCAAATTAATTTATTTTTGCATATTTTTAACGCTTAAAATGCTTAAATTAGCATATTAACATTTTATTAAAAATTGAAAGTGATTAATCTATTTTTTAAATTTCCAACAATTAAAACATTTAACATTTTTAAATAAAATTTTAACTAAATTAATCTACATTATGATAAACATTTTGAACATCATCTAAATCTTCAAGAGCATCAATCAGTGTTTCAAACTTTTCATAATCCGCTTCTTCAAGTTCTAGTAAATTATTTGGCACATAAGCAATATTTGCAGAAACAAATGAAAGTCCCTTTTCATCTAGTGCCTTTTTCACTGTATGAAAATTATCCTTTTCAGTATAAATTTCAAAAACCTCATCACAAGAAACCAAATCACTAGCACCAGCATCTAGTACCATTTCAAATAATTCTTCTTCATTTAAACTATCATTTTTTTCTAGGGTTAAAACTCCCTTTCTTTCAAATAAGTAACCTACACTATTAGTTGTTCCTAGCCCAGCACCGTATTTGTCAAACAAATGCCTAACATCGCCTGCTGTCCTGTTTTTATTGTCTGTCAAACATTCTACCATTATAGCACTTCCACAAGGTCCATAACCTTCATATAAAATTTCTTCATAGTTTGAACCTGTCATTTCTCCACTAGCCTTTTTGATACTTCTTTGAATAGTATCGTTAGGCATATTATTTGCTTTTGCCTTTGCAATAGCATCATAAAGTTTACTATTTAAACTAGGGTCATCACCGCCAAGTTTTACTGCAACAGCAATTTCTCTACCAATTTTAGTAAAAATTTTACCTCTTTTTTGGTCAGTTTTTTCCTTTGCTCTTTTTATTGTACTCCATTTACTATGTCCACTCATTTTATTCTCCCTTTACTCTTTGTATTTAATTATTTTGCTTCAAAATTGATTATTCATTTATGAATAACTTTGTTTTTTGTTCTTATCATTAAATTATTCATAAATGAATAATGCTTTATTATTATTTATTTTAAATTTCACTATTTATTTTTTATTTACAGATATTTGCACAATACAAAAATATATTCTTTTACAAGTTGAATTTATAAAATGCTTATCTTTTTAAAATCTATAAATTTTCTTTTAAATTTCTACTTATTGCATACATAACAATACTAGCACTAACTGATGCATTTAAACTTTCTAATTTTTCATTCATAGGAATAGAAACAATTTTGCTTGCCTTGTCTTTTATTTCCTTGCAAACTCCTTGCCCTTCATTTCCCACAACAAAACCATAATTAATATTTTTATCAAAGTTAAGATTAAAAATATTTTGCCCATTCATATCCATAATTACAAGTGGATTATCTAATTTTAAAACTTCTTCTTGACTCACTTTAATGCAAGGAACATTAAAAATTGCCCCCATACTTGCACGTATTACTTTACTATCATAAATATCAGCACAATCAATAAGAAGAACAGTACCAAAGTCAGCCCCTAAACAACTTCTTATAATTGCCCCAACATTTGCAGGGTCTTGCAACCTATCAAGTACTAAAAAGTGAGAATTTATATTTAAATTCACTTCGCTTTTTTTATTCACAATAGCAACACACTTTGCTGGACTACTCGTACTAGAAATTGCTTTCATAATTTCTTCATTAGTTTCAACAAGTTTTACATTTTCGCCATAATTATAATTTGAATTAGAAGAATAAAAAATTGTATCAATCTCATAACCGTTTTTCTTCGCTTCTATTAAAATCTTTTCATTTTCAACTAAAAATTGTGAAAATATATTTCTGTATTTTTTATCCTTTAACTTAATAGCGTGCTTCACTATTTCATTACTCTTTGATTTTATAAGCATAACTTTTATTTTCCCTTAACATTAAATAACTATTTAAAATCCTTTTCCAAAGAAAATAATCACATTTGAAAATACTTAAATACCACAAAAAACTAAACAACTTTCAAACAAACTATTTTCAAATTAAATAAAAAACAAGTTGCAACTTACTTGAAGTTTACAAGTAATGTAGCAACCTGCTTATTAAATTAGCAATCCATTTTAAATTGTATTTTACAAGTTAATTACTTGCTACTTTTTTTAACTTTTTCAACAAGTTCAGCAAAAGCCTTTTCATCATTAACAGCAAGTTCTGCTAAAACTTTACGGTTTAAGTTAATGTCTAACTTCTTTAAACCATCAATAAATCTATTGTAAGTCATACCATTATTCCTACAACCAGCATTAATTCTTGCTATCCATAATGTACGGAAATTACGCTTTCTTAATTTTCTACCAACATAAGCATATTGACCGCTCTTCATTACTGATTGCTTTGCAACTCTGTAAAGTTTAGACCTAGCACCCCAGTAACCTTTGGCTTGCTTTAAGACTGCTCTTCTTTTCTTTTTAGCATTTACACTATTCTTAATTCTCATTTTTCTCTACCTTCCTTAACCTTGTACTAGTGTGCGTACAGTCTTTGCTTGTTTGTCGCTTGACAAATATTGACCCTTACGCGCATTTCTCTTTACTTTTTGTGACTTTTTAGTCAAAATGTGTCTTTTGTTCATTCTAGTGTACTTAACATCGCCGTTTTTCTTAACTCTAAAACGCTTCTTTGCACCAGATTTAGTTTTCATTTTAGGCATATTATTTACCACTCCTTAATTTTGTTATTTCTTTATAGGCGCTAAAACCATTGCAATATTTCTTCCATTAACCACAGCAGGCTTTTCAATAACTGCTAAATCTTTTAAACTTTCAGCAAAGTTTGCCATTACTTCAAGTCCAAATTTAGGCGTTGCTTGTTGCCTACCAAACATACGAATAGATACTTTAACCTTGTTACCGCTACTTAAAAACTTTTCTGCACTTTTTCTCTTAATTTCAATATCATGTGGTTGAATATTAAAAGATAAACGCACTTCTTTAAGTTCAACAATTTTTTGATTTCGTTGTTGCTCTTTTTCCTTTTTATTTTGCTCAAACTTGTATTTACCATAGTTCATAAGTTTACAAACTGCAATACCTTGATTTGAAGCCATTTTTACAAGGTCTAAATCCTCTTCTTCTGCCACTCTCATAGCCTCATCAAAACTCATAAGTCCTAATTGTTCGCCAGATGCAGAAATCAATTTTATTTGCTTTTCAACAATTTGATTGTTAATTAATAGTTCTTTAATGGTTATATCCTCCTAAATTTTTTCGCATACTATATGCATTATGCTAATAGACTTAAAACTAAATATGCAAATTGCAAATAAAATTATAAGTCTTTCACAAATAACCTTGCAACTTTTTTGTTTTTAGTAATTCACAAAATGCTATAAAAGTATTTTGTAAATAAATTAAAAATTATGCTAAACAACTAAAAAGCGTGCAAGAAGTAAAACATCTCACACGCACGAAAAACAAAGAAACAAATTGTTTTTAACCTTTAAAAGCCCAATTGCCATAAAGGTGAGAATGTGAGACACTCTACTTGAATAACCATATTATACTATTATTTAAAAGATTTGTCAAGTATTTTTTTAAAAACAATTAAAATTGAATAGCATAAACACTTTACAAAAAACATTATTTATTGTATACTATACTTTGCACTAGTTGATAAATGGGATAAATTAAACTGTGATGCACAACTTGTTTTGATGGTTGCAGTACGCAACACAAAATTAAATTTTATTTAATTTTATCATCACATAGTTTCTATTTATCAATATATAATGTTTATCATTATTAGATTAAATAAATATGATTTAATAAAATTTTATTTTTAATCTTATACATATATAATGAAGAACAACCGCCTATTTATTATGGCGATATAATACAAATAGTAGTTTTAACCAAAAGTAAGGAGTAATATAATGAAAGTAAGCGTTTTAGGCTGTGGACGTTGGGGTACATTTTTAGCATACTATGTAAGCAAAAAACACGATTGTACATTATGGGGCAGACCTAGTTCAAGACATATAAAACAACTAATGGAAAGTAGAAAAAATGAATATTTAACATTACCCGAAAGTACTTGTTTAACAACTGATTTAGGCGAAGCATTAAAAAGTGATGTAATAATAATTTCAATTTTAGCACAAGAATTTAAATCTTTACTTCAAGAAGTAACAAAGTTTGATTTAACAGGCAAAAAGTTTGTACTTTGTATGAAAGGAATTGAAGCAGAAACAGGCAAGAGATTAACTGAAATTGCAATAGATTATGGAATTGATAAAAATGCTCTTGCTGTTTGGGTAGGTCCGGGGCATGTTCAAAACTATTTACAAGGCACACCAAATTGTATGCTAATTGATGCGTATGATGTTGAACTTGCAAAGAAGTTAGTTGATGAATTTTCAAGCGAACTAATAAGATTTTACATAGGCACAGATATAATAGGTGCAGAAATTGGTGCAGCAGCAAAAAATGTATTAGGAATAGCAGCAGGAATGTTAGATGGACTTGATATGTCGTGCTTAAAAGGTGCATTAATGGCTCGTGGCACAAGAGAAGTGTCAAGATTAGTAAAAGCACTAGGCGGAAATAGCATAACACCTTATGGTTTAAGTCATTTAGGCGATTTTGAAGCAACCCTATTCTCTCCATTTTCACATAACCGTAAATTTGGTGAAGTTTTTATAAAAGGCGAAAAATATGAAAAAAGTGCAGAAGGTGTTGGCAACATAAAAGGCTTTATGACATTATGCAAAAAATATAACGTAGAAATGCCAATAACAGAAGTGCTATACAATATTATTTATGAAAACAAAGATGCAAACGAACAAATGAAAGCAATATTTGCAAGAAGTTTAAAATACGAGTTTGAAGGCATATAATTTAATGAAAACTAAAAAAAGGCTATGATAAGCCTTTTTATTTTTTTGTTAGCACTTTAAACTCTTTAATCACATTTTCTCTATTTTCATTCGTATCAATTTCCAATAATTCATCTGCTGTAATACTGTAAAAAACAGCAAGTCTTTTTATGTAGGTTGCCTTTGGTTCACTTATGCCACTTTCCCACGCTTGATAAGATGGTTGAGTTACAGCAATCTCTCTTGCTATCTCTCTTTGTGACAACCCTTTTTCTTCTCTTAAATTTCTTAATTTATCTTTTAACATATTTTTATTATAAAATGAATTTAATAAAAAAGTTATCAAGATAGGAAAAACTATCAAAACTAGTTGACAGATAGGTTTTACTATCATATAATAATTATAGAATTGAAAGGAGAATATTTATGCAAAAAGAAGAAATAGAAAAATTGATAAACACAATGATGGACAATTATAGCAAAAAATTTAAAGCGGGTTATTTACCCACACTTGACAAATTAGAAATAGAAATATTTAATGCTATTAGTAAATTAGAACCAAAGGCAAGTAAAACCATAAAAAATATGATTTTTGAATTACTAAAATGCTTACATCAATTTTATGTAATTAAGGAAATGGTTGAATATGATTTCCAAATTAACATAACACCAAACAAGAAAAAAGGCCGTTAAAGCCTTTTTTTACAATCACAAAACCCAAAAACAATCTCTTTTTTGTAGTATAAATATAACATAAAAAACTTTGTAAATCAAGTATATTACAAAAAAATGAGCGAGTTTTATATCATTTTCCACAAAAAAATGAGCGAGTTTTATATCATTTTCCACAAAAATATGAGGGAGTTTACAAATTTATGCTAAAATTCCTAATAACACTTTTGCTGTAATTTAAATTTTATTGTTCTCTATTATCTTTTGTTTTTACTCTTTTTTGTTTCATTTCTTCACTAATTATAAATTGAACACTTCTAGCATCACTATATCCAGCATAATCGCTTAAAGCACTAACTTTATTAGATAAATTAAATCTCTCATCTAACAAGAATCTAATGTCATTATAACCTTGACCTATTGTAACTTGTTTTACTTTATCTTTACCCATTGCTTGTTCAAAACCTTGTTTAACCCTTAAAAGACAATTTATAAACTCTTTTTGCAAATCTTTATTTTTGTTAATTTCTTCCATGTGTTTAACTGGTACTTCAATATTATCAAGTGTAACTTGTCCAGATTTTTCATCGTACCAAACCCACGCTTGACCAATAATTACTCCCTGATTCCTAAAAACTAAAAATGAAGAATTAGGTTTTGTCATACCATACTCCACGCAAGCTTGTCCAGCGCCCTGTAAAACTTGACAACAATTTGTAACAACACCTAGCACTGCACCTAGCGGATTAGATTTATCAAGTAATTCATAAGTTACTCTGTTATCATTGGCAACTTCTACTGGTTCGTTTGAATCTTCTACCATTTCAGGCTCGTTCTCTATTTCTTCAAGAACTGCATCTTTTTGAATTTTAAATGTAATATCATCACTATTAATAGCAATGCCTTGCAAGTACCAACTTTCCAAGATTTTATAATCAGGTTCACTATAACCATATTTGCCAATTACACTAGCAAAATCTTCCGCTCTCTCATCAACATTTTTGTATTGTTTATATACCAAAGCTTTTCTAACTAATTCTGGTGTCAATCTTTCATTATCGTTCCTTGTAACGACTTTTTTGTTAGGATATAATTTTTGCACTCTATTAAACGCATTACAACTCATTGCAATGTAATCAATAGTTTCTCCTGTTTCCTCATCTTTATATTGCATAAAATGCGGATTTTCACTAAAATAAAGCATAAAAAATTTTGCATATTCACTATTATAAGGAGTTCCATACGAATTAATACCTGAAAATAATTGATGAATTGTTTCCTCATCATATTTATTTATAATATTTTCTATTATATAGTCTTTTGCAATTTTGCTTTCTTTTCCATCAGGACTAAAAACACCCAAAGCATGCGCAATATCAAATAATGAAGATTTATTAATATCATTTGACATATTAGCAAGTTTAACTAACTCACCCCAATTTTTAGCATTGTTATCTTTGTAAAATAGTGGAATTTCTTCTTTCGGCATATTAGTAACCACACATTTATGTGGCACTACATTATATTTATTCCAATCAAGCACTTTACCATAACTATAAACATCTATTTCTTCTATCTTGTTCCACTTTGTAGCCTTGCAAAATAATTCTTTTTTTGTTGTAGCTAACATAGTGTTGTCTAAATGTAAAAATATTTCCCCACTTTTAAAAACAGTGATGGAACCTTTCCCATATAAATCTTTCCTAATTTCTATATCTTGCGAAGTAAAAATTTTATCATTATAATAAAGTTTAAAGTTGTCTACTTTTTCAAACATCTCAAAAGTATGCCTATCTACATACGCAGTTGAAGGGCAAATTACAGATTTTAAATTTTCGCATCCATCAACTACTTTTCCTACTCCAATTCTGCTACACACATACTCAACACCTTGCGGTATTATAAGTTCTTCTAATGAAGTACAATTCCAAAAACAATGCTGTCCTATTGACTTTAACCCATTAGGTAAATCAATATTTTTTAAAGATTTACAATGACTAAATGCAAAACCATCTAAAACTTCAATATTTTTAGATAGCTTTACATTTTTTAAATTCTTACAGTGAGCAAAAGCCTCTTCTTTTATTTCTTTTACAGAATCTGACACAATTATTTCTTCTAAACTTTCACAATTCCTAAAACAATTTACACTTATACTCTCTAATCCATTTGGAATATATACTGATTTTAAATTTTTACACATATTAAAAGCATATTTACCAATACTTTTTATATTGTCATTTAAATTAACATATTGCAAATTTATAAACCAGTGAAACGCATGATCACCTATTTCAGTTACGCTTTCAGGTAAAACTACTCTTTTTACTAAAAACTCGTCAACTGCTTCAACAAAACCCATTTCAATACTTGTTACGCCCTCATTAACTATTAATGTTCCATCTTTTAATAGTTTATATTGTTTCATTTTATCTCCCAAAACTATGATATTCACTAAATATCTTACTACTTAACAACTAAAAAGTCAAGAATAACCCTTACATAAAAATTATTTAAAAAATGCAGAAACAAGCAAAAAAGATTAGGCATAAAACCTAATCTTTTTGTATTGTCCTATAATTTACATTTACTGTCAAATTTATTACTAACCTTCATAAATTTTAGCAGTTATCCTATATGTTGTTCCAGAAACATAAACTATTTCAGTAACAATGTAATTATATCCATCACTATATGGAATAATTGTATCTAACTTCATAGCACCATATACGTCATTCCAGTAGTAACCTGTTGAATAAGAAGTAGATGTTTTTGCATAAACATAAGTACTTCCAGAACCATAAGCCTTTTCATATCTGTAATATCTGTAACTAGATGAAGTAGTAATTGAATGTGAATAATAGTTGTAATGGGCATCTACATAGTAATCTTCCCATGAGCCACCATCACCACCACAACTAGTACAAGTTACTGTTATAGTACCACCATCACAAGCAGTACAATCTGTACTACCTATAACCATATCACCAGTTCCATCACAATTAGTACAAGTTACTGATGGTGTTTCACTTCCACCAGAGCCACCACAAGAACCGCAATTACCAGAACCATATGAACCTCCTCCTGTTACCATACTTCCGGTTGTACCGCCACAAGAACTACAACCAGCAATACCACCTTTTGAGCCATCTGGTCTAGTCATTTGAAAACCACCAGAGCCACCACAACTTGTACAATTACCTGAACCACTACAAGTACTACAAGAGATCCATTTTTCATAAGTACCATCACCCCAACAAATTTGACAAGTTGAATACTCATTAATAGAACCGCCATCACAACTAGAACAATCTTGAGTTTTAGTACCATTAGTACAAGAACCACAATCGTCCCAGTAATCATCCCAATATCCTTCTACCCATACTCTACTACAATAGTTACTTGAATTTCCACCAGCCGAAGTTACATAACTACTACAAGTTGAGCATTGATAATAATATGTAGAAGGTCTTGAATATAAACTTCCATTAATATAATAGTAAGTAGTTGTATTTTGAACATCAAGATTAATTTCCTTAGGTGTCCAGTACGCATAAAGCGTCAAGTTACCATCAGCACCGCTAGTAATACCTTTATATTGGTCATAATTTCGTTGCGCTACCATATTTTCATCATAGTATTTAGTACCATTACCATTTGCTTGTGAGTAATAACCCCTAAACCAGTAGTTTTGAGCAACTGGTGCTGTTGCCGTTGGAAGAGCATCAGTGTAACCCACAGTTGCACTTGTTGTACCATAAGTGAAACCGCCTACAAGTTCGCTTGTCCTATGGTCAAAAGTAATTGTATAGACATCTCTTGTCCATTTAGCAGTAAATTCTTTTGCTTCTGTGTAAGTCCATATCATTTGACCAACCATATTTGCATCATACATTACAATTTCCATTCCTTCACTTTGCATTGTAAAACCGTGGAATGTATAACCATGATAAACTGGTAATTCGCCATCTGGTAAGTTTTGGTCATAAATTGCTGTCAAAGTTTGAGTTGCAGGAGTTCCACCATTACCATTTAGAGTAATTGTGTAGTTATTAGGAGCCCATTTTGCATAAAGAGTAATTTCTGCATCTGTATCCCAATTAGTTACACTTTCCATTGTATTTGAATAATATTGTGTACCTGCACCATTTTGTTGTTTATAATAGCCACCAAACGTATAGCCCACTCTTGTAGGTGCTGTTGCTGTTGGCATTGCATTACCGTAAGTTGTAATTATACTTGTTGTGCCACCAGTACCATTTTGCAAGTCAAGCGTAATTGTATAATATCTAATTGTATAATAAGCATATAATGTTTCATCACTAGGAACTTGCCATAATCTTTGTCCATTCATATCAGCATCATAGTATTTATTACCTGCACCTTCTATGTTGTCATAGTAGCCCATAAATACTTTACCTATGATATATGGAGCAGTTGCAAGTGGCATAGCGCTATCATAAACCACTTCTGCTTCTACTGTTCCTACACTAGTATCATATCTATCACTAGGTTCATAAGAATAATACCTATCAAATGTAACTGTGTATCTGTTTGCTGTCCATTTAGCGTATAGTGTTGTATCACTATCAATAGACCAGTTATTTGCACTAGCCATAGCATCAGTATAATACTGTGTACCACCGCCATTTTGAGCAGTAAAGTATCCGCCAAAAGTATAACCAACCCTTGTAGGCGCTGTTGCTTCTGGCATTGCCCTATTCCACCAAGGATTAACTAATTCTGTACCATTAATTCCATTTTGCATATCAAGAGTAACTTCATATTGCTTTAATTGCCAATATGCATAAATGGTAATATCTGCATTTGTATCATAAGTCTTTTGCCCTACCATATTTTCATCATAGTAAATTTGACCAGTTGCATTCGGTCTTTCATAGTAACCCTTAAATAAGTAACCTAATTTAGTAGGAGCAGTTACTTCTGTTGGTAGTGGACTATCATAGTGAGCAATTACACTATCCGAACCACCTTGTCCCGCTTGCTTATTAAATGTTATAGTATAAGGCATTCCCAAGAATTTAGCAACTATTGTATGCTCATAAGGAGTCTTTACAATAGTATCAGCAGTGATTTGCCTTGACATATCTTCTTGCATATACCAACCCTCAAAAGTGTAACCAGTTCTTGTAAGAGTTGGTAGTTCGCCATAAGCACTATCAAATGTAACTTCTCTTTCACTTTCAGCAACACCAGTAGTTGCATTATTGTAATCAAGAGTTACAATATATTTATTTGCTTGATAATGTGCTGTATAACTTCTGTCTTCCAAACTTCCGCTAGGAATAATAACTTCCATATTGTTTTCGCCATCTAGGTCAGTTCCACTCCAACCTGTGAAAGTATAACCAATTAAAGTTGGATTATTTAAAACAATATCTCCGCTTTCTATTGTGTAAATCCTAGGATTTGCTAGACTTAACACACCATCACCTAAATCATAAGTAATACCATAATCAATAGGTTTGTAATTTGCCTTATAACTTCTGTCGCCTAAACTTCCAGTTGTAATAGTAATTGATTTTGTAGGAGCAGTTAAATCAGTTCCAGACCAACCAATAAAGTCATAACCTACACGAGTTGGTTCTGCATCAATAATTATTTCACTACTTATTACGGTATAAGTTTGTGGCAATAAAGTTAAATCATAACTACCTTCATTAAAATCATAAGTAATATTATAATAATGTAACGCAGATGTAGCAATTAAATCAACATTGCTATCTGGCATTAAAATATTTAAAGACATCTTTGTTTCATTTAAATAACCAGACCAACCAACAAAGTCATAACCATCATTTAATGTTGCAGTTATTTCTACATTAGCACCAAAGAATATACTTCCGCCACCTGTAACTTCTGCAATACCTACATCTGCTTTATTTACAGTTAATTCGTATTTATTTCTTGTATATTCATAAATAAATTCTGTTGTGCCATCTGCCTTAATTTGTTTTGTTTGAGTTGCAGGTGCTGTAAACCCTCTTAATTGTTCAACAGCAGGAGTTACCCATTCATCAGTTTTAGCAGTCAGTTCATTTACTATATGCTCACTGTAAGTTAATCCATCAAGATTCATTATGTTATGCTTAACAACAAAACTAACTTCGTTTGCCTCAAAGTGTGCAGTAAATTCTTTATCGCCTGTACTACCTTTTGCTATTGTTACTTTTAAATTGTTAGAACCATTTAATCCTGTACCGCTCCAACCAACAAATGTGTAACCTTCTTTTGTAGGATTTTCAAGTATGAAACTTTCACTTTCAACATCATAACTAGTTGGATTATTTGTAACTAACGGTTGTCCATCTAAAATATAGTTAATGTTGTATGTGATTATTTCCCAATTTGCAGTAAATTCTTTATCGCCTTGTGAATTCTTCCTAACTACTACATTTGTTTCTACTTCTCCTAAACCAATATCGCTACCGCTCCAACCTAGGAATGTATAACCACTTCTAGTAGGTACTTCAATAGTAATATCGTTAGAAAAATAATTGTATGGAATTATCTTGTTTTGAGTTGTTCCATTGTCGTTGTAATTTAATGTAATAGAATAGCCAATTTCTTCCGCACTAATTGTAAATGTAACATCTCCGCTTGGCATATTGAAGTAAATATCAAGTGCATCAGTACCAAACTTTTGTCCATTTTCACTTTCACCTGACCAACCCAAGAATTTGTAGCCTGTTTGAACTACTGCTTGTAAATGTACAGGTTCTTCAAACTTATAACTTGCTGTTGGTATTGTTTCAATAAAGTTGCCCGCATTTACAATTACATCATAACTATTTCTTGTGTAATAGTAATTTACAACTGTTAAACCATCCGCAGAAATTGTTATTTCTTTTGGTTCTGGACTTGTAAAGCCGTCATAGCTATTTACATCTGGCGTTACTTGTGTTTCAGTTTCGCCTACAAATTTTTGTGTGCTTTCTAGTAAATTTGTTCCATCTAGGTTTTCAGTATAGTGGTTTACTGTGTAGATTGTTTCAGTATCTGCTATAAAGAAAGCCTTATATGTTCTGTTTCCTGTACTTCCCTTAACTATTGACTGACCATTTATTAATTCACCATTTTCATCACGCAATTCCCAATAAGCAAAGACATAACCAGTCATTTGTGCATCACTAGGAGTATAAGTTGCAGATTCTATGTTGTATGAAGTCTTATAATCTCCATATTGCATAGGTGTTCCGCCATTATAATCATAAGTAATTGTGTAATCTATTGCAGTGTAATTTGCAGTAAAGTTCTTGTTTCCAGTGCTTCCACTTGCAACTACTAATGCCTTTGTTGGGGTTGTAATTTCTTCACTTGTCCAACCTGTGAATGTATAACCTTTCTTTGTTGCATCCGCAAGTGTTATAGCATCACTTTCTACTGTGTAGCGAATAGTAGTACTTCCATCATATTGTCCACCTTTAACGTTTAATTTAATTGTGTACTCAATAGGTTCATAATGTGCTGTAAATGTCAAATCGCCCATCGTACCAGTAGTAATTACTTCCGTTAAATTCTTAACTGTACTTTCGCCCCTAGTCCAACCAATAAAATTGTAAGCATCTAAACTAGGATTAATTAATGTTATGTTTTCACTTTCTATTGTGTATAAAACTGGATTTTCGCCATCTGTAATACTACCGTTGCCTAAATCATAAGTAATATTATATTTTATTGCAACAAAATTAGCAGTGTACCATTTGTCGCCAATATTTCCAGTTGTAATTGTAACTGTCATTTGTGGAGTATCTTGACCTATTGTTGTCCAACCTATAAATTCGTAACCGTCCTTATTAGGAATTCCTAATGTTATGTTAGAACTTTCTTTGTTGTAAGGGATAGTTTCTCCACCTTGAATATTACCACCTTGTAAATCAAGATAAATGTTGTAATCAATAGTATAATACATTGCAATTAAATTTAAATCGCCTATTCTATTTTGTATTACATAATTTAAAATAGGAATATCAACTATGTTTTCAACAAAACCGCTAAAATGATAACCTGATTTACTTGGAATAGGTAATACTATGTAATCTTCAACCGTAAATTTGCTTACTACACTTTCACTAAATGCACCACCCTTTAAATCAATGACTAAATCGTACTGCTCTAATGTATAGCCCGCATAAAGTACTTCATTTTCAAGTGGCATTCTAAAAGTGCCTAAATCCACCTCTGTATTTTCTGCTATATTAGTGCCTGTTGTTCCTGTTGGTTCAGTAAACCAGCCCGCAAACACATAACCATCTTTACTAGGGTCATCAGGAATAAATGCTGTATCATTGTAATGCAATTCTTGTGTATCAACTACTGAATTACCATTATAGAATGTTAATGTGTAATCATTTTGTGTATAAGTTGCCAATAATTCAATAGTATCAATTTGTTGTTCTTCAAAGTTTAGTGAAAAACCTAAACTAAACAAATCATCAGCAGTTGCTGTGAAACTTGCTTCATCATCTAAAAATCTACCTTTAATTTGCCAATAATCAAATGTATAACCTAATCTATTAAATGTTGCATCATCAGCAATAATATCTTGCAAACTTTCAATAACTACTGCATCACCAAACTTAAATGTAGTTATTAAATCGCTTGTTGTTTTAACGCCAGCAATATTTACTGTGTATTTTATGTTGTATGTATTTTTTTCATAATAAAGTGTAAGTGTGGTGTTATCCGCCAAAATAGACTTTGAAAGTTCGCTCTCATCTTCAACAAGTGAATATCCCGGAACTACTTTTTGCTCTGCTGTTACTTCTTCTCCCTTTTTAATTATATCTTCAACAGTAGAAGCCAACTCTTGTTCTGTCCCCAATTCCTTGTATAAAACTTTGTAAGCGTATTTTAAATCTGTATATCTTGCATATAGTGTATGGGCATTCTCACTTATAAGTTTAGTGTAATCATCAACCCTTACGCCAGTTTCATCATTCGTTGTGTACCAACCATCAAATTTTAAATCAGTTTTTTGAACTTGTGGCAAAAGTCCATAAACTTTGGAATTTTTTACAAGTTTCATAACAGTTCCATCACTTAATACAATAAACTGATTTTTATTCGCTTCAAGTAAAGTACCTCCATCAAGTTCAAACGTTACTAGTACTTCGGTTTCTGGTTTTTCAGTTTCAAAAACACTGGTTGCTATATAATAACCACCATAACCCAAGCATAAAAGAAGTAGTAGTATTAGAATAATAACTAAAATACTAATCTTCTTTTCACTTCTCTCTCTTTCAGTTCTTTTCTCTCTCATTTTATCCCCCTTTTGCTCCTTATCTATAAACAGCGAATAAATCAAAAAGCCTTATATAGATATTTTAACAAAAAATCACATTAATTTCAACATATTTCGCAAAAAATAATTAAGTAAATTTAAGTTACGAAAAACATCTTACCTTTTTTCTATTTAACATTTCCAATTCAACCCCCTAACAGTTGAATTACTATTAATTTTAATTATATTTTAAGCAAAAATTCAATTTAAATTACTAATGCAGATAAATTATAATTTCAATTTTTTTACACAAAAAAGAATAGAAACAAAATTTCCCTTTTTCAATAAAAATATTCTACAAAAAATGACAATTTCCTTAATATTTGTAAACTTCATAAGCACATATTCACAAATGAATAATTGATTAAAAAACTTAAATAATCTTGTTACGCACAAAAAAATAAACAACTTGCAACAAAAACACAAAATAAGACGATTTAATACTGCTATAATTAGCAAAATTAAGGCAATATTTCCAAATCAAAAATAAAAAATTTTTTAAAATTTATATTTAATTTTAATTTACCTATTTATTTTGATTGCAACCTAAAATTTATTGCTAATTTACTTTTCAAAGCACAACAAAATATGCTATTCTTATAATGAATTTATACAAAACAAATAATTCACTATTTTTAAGTTAAAAATATACTAAAATAAGTTAAAACTAACTAAAAGGATATTTAAATGAAAAACTATAATTTAGCACAAAAAATTTATGTAGGCATCAATCTTCTAGCATATCTAATTATTTTAGTACTAGGAATCATTAGCATATTTACTAAAAATGTAAATACTCTATGGCTTGTTCAAAGTATTGTAGGCATAGCATTACTAGTATCACCCTTTTTGATAGAAAAAATTTTCAATATAAAGTTTACATTTATAATTTATTTAATCTACTCTTTATTTATCTTTATAACAATATATTTAGGTTATATTTTTAATTTTTATAATATAATTTCTTTTTACGACATTATAACGCATTGCTTATCAGGAGTTTTACTAGTACTGCTGGGAATTATATTCACTAATTACGCATTAAAATTAAATGGTCAAGCAAATAAATTTTTGATAGCCATTTTTGGACTTATTTTTGCCCTGGCCTGCGGTTTTGTATGGGAATTAATTGAATTTTCAATTGACTTAATTTTTGGTTCTAATATGCAAAAATTTATTCCTGAAATATCAAGCCTTTACAATGGCGGAAATAGTTTTGTGCATCTAAATGGAACAGATAGCCAAATAGCAGAATTTTTCAAAACTCCAAATGGATATAAATTTGCATTAATGGACACAATGCTAGATTTAGTCTACGACCTAGTAGGAGCAATTATAGGATTAATTCTATTCTTACTACTTGGAAAACAAGTAAAGCAATCAATTTATTTTTGCATAACTAAAAACAAACAAAATGAAAATTAACAAAAAAAATATTAGGCATTATTCATTTTTGAATAATGCCTTTTATAATTCATTTAACTATGGTTTCTATTTTTTTCAATTAAGTTTAAAAAGTTAATTACAACTTCTATTTCTTCTTCATTTAACTGCACTTCTTTGTAATTATTTTTACCATAAACAACAACTCTATTATCTTTTACTTCAACATCATCAGCAACCAAATATGCAACATCACAATTAAAAATTTTTGCTAATTGATTAATTGTTTGTATATTAGGTTCTGCTGTCCCTAATTCATATTTTGAATAGGTTGTCTGTGCTATATTAAGCAATTTCGCCATTTGTGATTGAGTTTTATTGGCTCTTTTTCTTAACATTTTTATTTTATCACTTATCATATTATAATTTTAATATATTTTATAATAAATTGAAAGATTAGAAAAATAATATTTAATATAAAACATACTAAAATACTTTACTTTTAACACGAAATATGTTAAAATATGAATTTAAGACAACATAAAGGGAGTTAATAAATGACAAAAAGCGAAACAACAGAAATTGTAAACCATTTAATCCAAAAATATATTAATGAATTTAAAAATGGTAATTTGATTGATTTAGACGAACTAAAAATTTTATTATTTGAAGATTTTGATAAAATAGCCCCTAACACGCATTTTATCGTTAAAAATATGACTTTTGAATTAGTTGAACTACAACAACAATTTTATTTAATAAAGAATGTTTTTGAAGAAGATTTACAAAATATTTTAAATCTACCCAATTAAATGAAAATTTGCAATATTTGGTAAAGATTTTTATGTTTTTTTCATTTAGTTTTGCACATACTACTAAAAAAGGTAATAAGTAAGTTTTTAATGCTAGTTACCCTTCTTTTACTAAAAAACTATTTAAAGTAGGTGCTAAATGTCTAAAATAATTAATGAAGAAAATTTGCAATTTACAGATAAGCCTTTAAGTGAAAGATTAGAAAATGCAAATGTTGTAAACAATAATGAAAAGGTTAAAATATTTGATAGTGCAAATGCAAAAGTTTTAACAAAACAAGAGCAGAAATCAAGAGAAATAAGGTTTCAAATTTTTGATAAAACAATGATAGTGTTAAATATTGTAACAAATATTGCATTCTTTTTCTTTATAAGCGAAGTATTAAACGGGGTTATTTTTACTGGTGGACTAACGTATGAATTTAACACATTTAGAACTGTTGGAATTATTATATTCGCACTTGCACAATTAACTGGTTTATATTTATTAATAAAAATGTTTAGAAGTGCAAACTTAAAAACTAGACTAGTACTTGTAACCGCCCCACTTGCAATTATTTTACTAGCAGGAACTTGGGCAATATTAAATGTACAGAACTTTCAAGGAGAAACTGAATTAGCAATAGTTGATGCGTTAGGACTAACTGATTTTGACCCAGCAACGATTGAATTCAAGTACATCTTAATTGCTGTTGCAGTTTATTTAGTACTACTTTATGTTTTATACGGACTAATTTTTAAAAGTGCAAATGTAAGAACTGAAAAGAAGTCAAAGCAAGATAATAAAAAATAACATCAACATAACAAAACCAACATTACTTAAAGTTACAAAACATAATTAAAAAATTACACAAAAAAAGGTAAACCAAATAAGATTTACCTTTTTTATTATTTCACAAGTTTCAAAAGTTTCTACGCTCTTATGTTTTTATTTTTCTCTTTCTTGTTCAAGTTCTAATTGAACAACTTCTTCAATTTCTTCTTCATCCTCTGTAAAATCAGGAAATTCTGTTGTTTCACTTTCTTTTTTATTGTTCTTCTTTATATTCTTTAAGTTAGTCTTCGGCTTTTCTTCACTTGCTTCATTACTTGCAGTGTTAGTAACATTTTCTGGTTGTTTTTTTAGCAAATCATTAAACTTTTTATCATCACGTACTTTTGTTTTTGTAATTTCACCATCTTTTTGTTTGCCTAGTTTGTCTTTAACTTTGTTTTTAGCTTTTGTACCTACACCTTGATTTAAATTCTTCTTTCTCTTATAAGCATACACGCCAGCAACAACACCTGCTGTAATGCCTAAACAAACCACGCCCAAAGCCACATAAATTCCAGCAGGACCCCAACCTAGTGCAGTAGATAATCCCATAAAAAAATCAGCCATAAACTATCTCCTTTTTATTAGATTCAATTTTCTTAATAACTTTACACATAGTTTACCATAAATTTAAAAATCTGTCAATACCCTTTAAAAATATATTTTTAACTAGAAAAATTAGAAAAAAAGAAAGAAATTACATACTTCTTTCTGTTTCATTTTCTTTTTTGTTACTTTCTCTTTCTTTTAATTCTTTTTCATAAGCATCAATATGCTTTTGATTTTGTTTTGCTTCATTATTATAGCCAATATCAGTATACTTTCTAACATAAGAATAATTTTTAATATTAGTTTGCATTACATTTCTCCTTTATAGTTTTTTAATTCGGTTTTTTGTTTTACAAGTTTTAGTATCCTATAAATTATATCACAAAAATTTTTTTTGTCAAGAGGCACATTTTTATTTAATTTTAATACTAAAAATGTAAAATTCCTTTATTTTTAGAAAATTTAAAATTTTATGCTTATTTTTTAACCAATATATATCCGCTTTTACAAAAAATTAGTTATATTTAAATTTAATTTTATTAAACCACTAATTCAAAAAGTAAGCAAATAAAAATTTTATATATTTACTTGCATTAAAAGAATATTTAAAGTAAAATATATATTATGAGTAAAATTAATTCTTTAATAGTAACAAATGGAAGGCTTGACATACCGCTTGTTGTAATAAAAAAAGGCAACAAATTACTAGGTTTTGTTCCTGCACTAGAAATTGAGAGCATTTGGGGTGAAATGGGAGAAGAAGATGAAATACTAGCAAAATTAAGGCAAAAGGCAAAAGAAAAAATAACTCAAATGGCAAAATCAAACGAACCTTTTCCCTTTTTCCCTGACAGCACAAGCATAATTTTTGAATTTTCACCTGTAAAGTATGAGTTTTTAGTTGCGCATATAAAACAAAAAGCAAATAAATAAAATAGTATAAAAGGCAAAAAAGAGTTAGCAAGTACATTATAGATTACAAAAAAATAAAATTACTTCTATTAAAAAAGGAAAATAAAAAATGAATAAAATAGTAATTGTAGGTTGTAGCAATGTAGGAATGGCTTATGCACATAACATTGTACTTCGTGATAGCAATGTTGATGAATTAGTTTTAATTGATTTACTACAAGACAAAACTATTGGCGAAGCAATAGACTTAAACCATACATTAGCATTTACTAACAACTATATTAAAATTAAACACGGTGATTATAGCGATTGTAAAGATGCAACGCTTGTAGTAATTTGTGCTGGAAGAAATCAAAAAAAAGGCGAAACAAGACAAGAATTAATAGATAGCAACATTGAAATAATAGATGACATTCTAGAAAATTGTGTAAAAAACAACTTTAATGGAATATATATAATTGTATCAAATCCAGTGGATGTATTATCTTTATATGCTTACAAGAAACTTAAAATTGATAGCAAAAAAGTTATAGGAAGCGGAACAACATTAGATACTGCAAGGTTGCAATATATAATAGGTAACAAATTAGGGATTAATCCTAAATATATAAATGCCTTTGTACTAGGTGAACACGGCGACAGTGAAATGATTGCTTGGGACAGTGCAACAATAGCAAACAAGCCAATAAAAGATTTTTTAACCAAACAAGAAATGGAAGAAATAACGCACGAAGTAAAGAATAGTGCTTACGAAATTATAAATAGAAAAGGTTATACAAATTATGGAATAGGTTCTGCCCTATTTAAAATAACAACTGCAATTCTATCAAATGAAAGTTTTATTTTGCCTATTTCAGTATATGATGAAAAAAATGATGTATATTATAGCAGACCTGCCATCATTGGTCGTAATGGAATAAATGAAATAATAGATATTGACCTATCAAAAACAGATGCTAAAAACCTAAAAAAGAGCATAGATTTTTTAAAAGAAATGCGTGATAAAACTAAAATTAAATAAATCAAAATTACGAAATAAAATATAATTTTTAAAATCTAAAATAAAAAAATAAGGAATAAAAATGAAAAAAGAAACAATAGAATTCATAGGATACAAGAGTTATCCAGCAATACTTATGAGTAGCGTAATACTATTTTTGCTATTTATGATAATTGGATTTATAGTACAAAATGAAACAGCAAGCAATGTTTTATTTACTCTATCCTTTATTAGTCTTATTGCCTACATTCCAACATTTATTTTACTTTCTAAACTACAAGAAAAGAAATGGTATAAAAAATACGCAAGATGTCAAAGTTTAAAAATAGCAAAAAGACTAAATATGGAAAAGATAAAACAAAAAGCAGAAGAACTTAAAAAAGAATACAACATTGAGTAATAAAAAATAATAAATTTATAATGTTAATTATTTAGAAGAAAAAAGCGTTATTCATATTTGAATAATGCTTTTTATTTATTAACAATTACAAATGAAATTAATTATTTTTCTACTATCCACCTTAATAAAACTTTTAATCAAAATTTATAGTCCAATTTAGTTTGTATTGTTTTATTGCAACTTCTTTTGCTTTTTCCAATTATAAAAACCATAAAAATCATTTATTGTAAATAAGCAAACGCTAACAAACATAGGAAGCGTGCTAAAATCAACAGTAAAAGTAGCAATTCCCCACAAAACCATAAGAATAAAATCATTTATAATATAAAATATAAATCCTAGTCCACTTCTTCTAGCAAGCAAATAAGACGCATAAAAACTTGCAAGAATAGAAAGAGTGCTTACTACTAACTGACTAGTCCCCAACGCGCCTAGCAAAAAGTAAAAAGCAACAAACATTACCACTGATAAAATTGACAATATTATAGTTTCAAGTTTACCAATCTTCCCTACTTTAACAAAATTTGAACTACCATTTGAATTTTTACACCACGATACAATGCCGTAAATAGTTGTAGGAAACATAATGCAAATATTAATAATCATTTCCCCAAAATAATTTTGCGTATATGAAAGCCAAGTATAAAAAAATAGTGCAAGCAAAGAAACAAATTGAGAAGATAACCTACCCCTAGCAAGTAATACAATAGTTATCAGCATAAACACAGAAGTTACCGTAGATAACCAACTACTTTTAAATATTAATGCTAATGTTACAACAATAGTTAAACTTGAAATCAAATAAACGACTTCAAAAACTTTCCAATCTTTAAATAATCCTTTAACAAATCTAATCATAATGCAAATATTTTAACATAAATATTTCCATTTTTCAACCCTCTAATCCCTTAATAATACAATTTAATAAAACTTTGAATTACCCTACAAGTTTAAACTTGACATAGTTTTGATTATATGTTATCATAATTTAAAATAAATTTTAGGTAAATATATGAAAAAATCAAAATACAATTACATATTTAAAAATAAAGAAAAATATATATTGTTTAATACAGTTTCTGGGTCAGTAGTTGTACTTAATAAAGAGTTTTATTATAGATTTAAACAAGGAACATTAAGTGAAACTGAAATTCAAACATTAGCACAACTAGGCTTTTTAGTTGAAAATAATGTTAAAGAATTAAATAGAATACTTGATAAAAACTTTGAAAATTTTGCTAATCAAGACACTAAAATCTACACAATTTGCCCTACAACACAATGCAATGCAAGATGCTTTTATTGTTTTGAACATGGAAAGCAACACTTCACAATGACAAAAGAAATTGCAGAGCAAGTAATAAATTTTATAAAAGATGACACTAAAAAATCAGGAGCTAAAAATGTCTGCCTTTCATGGTTCGGTGGAGAGCCACTTTTAGAAACTGAAATCATAGACTTTATAACAACTTCATTATTAAACGATGATGAATTTATAAAAAACATTAACTTTGAAGCAAAAATTACAACTAATGGAATTTTAATTGATGAAAAAGTGCTAAATAAATTAATAGATTGGAAAATCAGCACCATACAAATAACGCTTGATGGTTTTAAAAAAGAGTATGAAAGAAGAAAAGCATACATAAATGAAAAAAATGCATTTGAAAAAATAATTTCAATTATCAAACAAGTCAGCGAAAAGAAAATATATGTTAAAATTAGATTAAACTTTGATAATATGAATTTTGACTCCATAAATGAATTAATAAATTATTTATCTTTTGAATTAACAGAAAATCAAAGGAAATTTATTAAAATCTATCCTGCAAAACTAGAAAACACTCAAAAATGTACAATGTGCAACTCTCATTGTGACAAAAATTATGTTAAACTATTAAAACAACTACATAAAAATAATTTAAGCCTGCCTTTTGAGCAATTAAATTTAAAATATAGATTTGCACATTGTCTAGCTGAAAGCCAATTCAGTTATGTTATTGGTGCTGATGGCAATCTCTACAAATGTAATGAAGCAGTTGACGATAAGCAACACTCGGTAGGAAATGTCTTTGATGGAGTAATTAAGGAAATATTAAATAGACAAATAGACAGCAAATGCAAAAGATGCAAATTCTTCCCTATTTGTCAAGGTGGTTGCTTTATAAGAGAAAATAAAACAGATAGTTGTGCAAAATGTCAAATAGAAAAATTCATTATATCTGACATTTTGAAACTATATACATAATAATTTAAAGGAGGATAATAATATGGAAATAGTATTAAATAACGATGTAAATATTGCATTAAATCAATACAATAACACTACATGTTGTTGTAAATATCCATCATAGTAAATTGATTATAAACAAAAATCACAGATAAAAATCTGTGATTTTTATTTTATTATTAACATTTTTTACAATCACTATTAGAAGCAAATCAAATTTTATTTACATCTTATAGTTTCTATCAATCAAATTCTTCTATTTAGTTAACGCACCCTCATCAGTCGTTGTTACTACTTTCATTACTCTTTCTTCTGTTCCATCAAAAGCATTTATATAAATATAATATTCATTACCATAATATTCACAATACAATTCATAAGCCAATACTTCGCCACCATATTCAAGTGGAATAATACATAATCTTTGCGTATTAATATTAAGAGTTAAGTCTAGTAAATCTCTTGCTTGAACTGCATCAAGCGTTGGAGTTACATTTGCTCTATCAATATGATTATAAGCATAAGATTGAGCATCGTAACCAAGCACTAAACCAGTTGTCATATCAACCTTAACTTTAACTAGGTCTGGATAATAAATAATATCATTTATAACAGGTGCAAGATTAATAAATGCAACTCCTTTTTGAGCATCAGTCCAAACCGCCTGCATATCACTTGCACCTGCAAGATTAGCAAAACTAATTGCATTGTCAATACATTCTTCAATAGCAAATTCAGTTGTTTCACTTTCCAAAACATAACCGCTTAAAGTAATTAAGAAACCACCACGCTTTGCAAGCGATGCAGAAAGCATACCGCCATCAGTTAAATTTATTGTAAAATCATAAGTTGCAAAATCGCCATTTGCTTCACCTTCATAAATTATTTCTTCATAATCATAGTTTTCATCTAAAATTGATGCCAAATTGTTTTGAGCCGTTGCCATATCAACTTCAATTTCTGTCAACCCTTTAATTTCTCTATTATAAAGAGAATCAGAGAAAGGACCATCAAATATCATAGATGGATAACTGATACTATCTGCTCCAAGCCCTTCAAAATTCGCACTGAAATCATCAAGGTCGCCAGCATCTTCTTCCATTCCTTGTAAAATGCTATAACCATTTATAATTTTTTCAATAAGATTGTTAAGTGCAACCTTTAACTCCAAAGTAATATCATAAAGTTCTGCCAATTTTTCTTTTTGTTCTTGCGTAAGAGTAGTTTCACTACTAATAAGACTAGTACAATAACCATCCATCTTATTTATAAAACTAACACCTTCTCTTGTTGTAGATAATGCCACAGGCAATATTTGAAAGTTGCTTTGTGCATATTTGCAGTTATCACAAATAAGTTGCAAATATTTTCTTTGTAGACTATCATCATTACTAACTTGTGCCTTACTTAAATTAACTTCAATGTTATTTACATTGTCAGTTAAATCATAAACTGCCCTTTGATAACTTGCCTCCAAAGTATTTCCATAACTATTTCTTGCTAAATTACTTTCAGTATATAAAATTCCAAAAAGCATAAAACCTACCGCAAAAATAATGGTAAATGCAAGTAAACACGCAAATCTTCTTTGCATTTTATCTTTATAATTATTATACTCATTTACATTAACATAATTATTAAAACCGTCATTTTGTTTATTTAAATTTTCATTTACTCTTGTTTCTTTCTCAAACAAATCACTACTAGCAGAAATTTGATTTTCTTCATTAATTTCTTTGTTTTCATTGTAACTCATAACCACCTCCCTATCTTGCAAATGTATGTCTACCAATTACTACGGTAACTTCTCTTGACCAAATCCACGCACTAGTAGCAGTTGCTGGATTATAGTAGTAAATACTTCCATAAGTTGGGTCCCAACCATTAAGAGCATCTCTTGCTGCCTGATAAGCAGTTGCATTAGGTTCTAAATTGATTTGACCATCATGCACCGCAGTAAACGCCCAAGGCTGATATATAACTCCACTTATTGTATTTGGAAAACTTGGACTTTTTACACGATTTAAAATAACCGCACCAACAGCAACCTGTCCAACATAACTTTCACCCCTTGCCTCTGCATAAATACATTTTGCAAGCAAGTAAAGGTCAGAACTTGCAGTAGTACCTGATGAACTCAAAGTCATACCTAACGCTCTTGCTGTAATTGGTCCAACGGTTCCTGTTTGCTCTATTCCATTTACACGTTGAAAATATTTAACTGCCTCTGTTGTAAGTGGACCATAATAGCCAGTTATAGGTCCATCAAAATAACCCCATCTCTTCAACTTTGTTTGTACTGTTATTACTTCATCTGTTGTAAGTGCAGCAGCATAAACTGCATCATTATTACTTGATTGCATTGCATTTACATTTGCTTGTTTATAAATAAATATCATAGATGAAATACCTAAAATACAAATTAACGCAATTACAAGTGATAATTGAACATATTTTTTTCTTCTCATATTTACTCCTTTTAAATTGATAATTTAAATTAAAACACTTCACTTATTAGAAAACCAGAAATAAATTTTAGTTTTTTTAAAAATATTAAAATGAATAGAATTAATTTAAATTTTAGTTTGCAAAAAACTGCTTAATTATTTCCATAATTTTAGATTTATATACTACCTGATTATAATTTGTGGCAGTTGCATTGTAATAACATAATGGCGGAAACATAACACACCACCAATTATCACCCTTCCCTTCGCCTAATGTTACTGTAATACCATCATAATAACCGCTTTCAACAACATAATCTCCATAAGCCCTTGTTGGAAAGTACTCATTTGATATAGATAATTTAGAAAGATAATTTAAACCACTTTCCTTTAAAATACCATCAGCAATAATCTTTAAATTACTCAAATTAGATTCAATTACTTGATTAACTTCTTTCTTACTTTCACAGTTTGCTAACATTGGAGTTAAAAATTTGCTGTACTCATCTTTAATTTTATACTTAACTTCACTATCAATTTGCAAATTACTATTCGCTATTATATGTATTCTAAACAAGTCCGCATTTTCTTTGTTTTCATTAGTAAACCCACTAAAAATAATAACTCCCAAAATTAACAAAACCACAATAATAATACTTACTACTTTTTGCATACAACCACCCTCGTTTAAATTGTAACAACCTATCCTTTCATCAAAATTATCGTTACACTTTAATTATTGTGAAATTAAAAAAGTTTAAACATACATTTTGTAACCAACGACAAAAATAGGCAAAAAACATATCATTAAAACAAACAAAAAAAAGAAAGCAATTCTTATTGCTCTCTTATTAATCAATTATTTAATTTTAATCACTAAACTTTTCATCAAAAATTGCCTTAATAGCATCAAATCCACCTTCAACGTGTGGTTCTTGAAGCACTTCACAATCAACATAGAACTTAATAGGTTGATTATATTGTACATTATGCACTGTTCCAACTGTTACATTATCAATATCAGATGGCAAAGTTAATGCTTGAACAAAACCAACTTCTTCATTTGTAGCAACGCCTTTAAGCACTTTATTTGCATCAGTACTAGCATAAGTTACCAAATAATAGTAACCATCAACTTCAATCCACTTATAGTTAGTAGTTGAATAAGTTGTTACAGTTGCTTGTAAAGAATTAACAAAACTATCCATCGCTGTTTTTAAATCAGAAGCACTAACACCTGTAACAGAATTCCAATCACCGTTAGCATTACCACATTCAAATCCAACTTTACAACGAATGTAAAAAGGAACGCTTGAACTCTCATTATGCTCAAATGAAATTATTGGTGCACCTTCTGTTAAGTTAGTAAATTTAGATGCATCAATAGTTGTTCCAGGCATAAATAGCGGATTTGAAGTAGAACCAACCACTCCTGAATTCCAAGTATTACTACCCGAAGTAACATCTAACACACCAAATTCTATTGTTTGAGTATTACTAGTATCCTTATCACTAAAATAAGTAAATGTCAAACCAACACCCACTGCTAAACAAAGTACTAGAAAAGCAAACATAACAAATACAGCACTTCTATTTTTTCTACGTCCAAAATTATTATATTTAGTCATATTCTTTCCCCTTTAAAAGATTATGTTTTTACAATTCACAAAAATTATACAACAAAAGTTTTTAAAAAGCAAATAAATTCACCCAATTTATTGCAATTATATATTTATTATTTGTAATTTCTTCTAAAAATAACAATTTTTTTGCAAATTTTCTAAAACAACCTTTCAAAACTTATAATTTCTTATGCTAAACACGTTTAAATTTGATATTTATTTATCTGAACCACATAAAAAGCACATTATTCAAAATGAATAATGCACATTTTAAAAATTATTCAGCGTTTAAAATTTTGCCATCAGTTGTATCAAGCACAGTTGAATAAATGTTTCCACTTATATCTACAATTCCTATGTAATAATAATAAATATCAAGCACGCCACTTGGGTCTGATATCACTTTGACATAACATTCACCATTAAACTTGCCATTTTCTATTAATTTTTCAATTATGTCTTTCATATTATTTAAGCCTATGTCAAGTGCTTCATCAAAATCTAGCCCCCAATTAGAATTTAAATTTGTAGGATTGAAAGTAAACTCCATATCATTTACATAAATTACAACACTTATATTTGAATTATTATTTAGTAATATTTGTAAATCTGAAACATAAGTACCATCACAAGGATTAAGTTCAAGCACCCCTTGATATTCTGTTCCATCAATAGTCGCTACAAAACTAGGTTCACTAATATTGTTTATAGTTGTTTTAAAAATAAGAAGTGTAAAAGATTTCATTTCATTATGTACACCATCTAAATTATAAGGATTTTCCCTAGTACCTGATGAAACTTTTAAATTAACATTATCATTTGTATTGTCCACAAAAAAGCAATCGCCCTTTTCGCTTACATTTGTTTTAGCCAATTTCATAGGCTCAACCTTGAAAAATACTTCATATAAAGTAACAACTAATACGCAAAACAATATTATGCCTAAAACGAAAAATAAAATTCTTTTTCCTTTCTTTTTCATAACATCTCCTTAAATTTCTTTTTAAATTTAAACAAGTTAAATAAATGACAACAAAACTTGTCCAACATTTACATAACTACATATATGAAAAAGAAAATAAAAAAAGACTAAAATTTTAAATTTTTAGTCTTATAATTTATTGAATACCTAATCAGCCTTACCCTTATTCCAACAATTATAGCAAATAGATATATATTTTTCATCTCCACCAATGTCTATTTCATTGCCATCTTTCACCATTTTCCCATCAACTACTTTCGCATTAATTATAGCCTTATTGCCACATTTACAAACTGTTTTTATTTCACTTATATTATCCGCTATTTCTATTAATCTTTTACTCCCTTCAAATAGTTCACTCTTAAAATTTGTTTTTAAACCAAAGCAAATAACTGGAACAAAATTTGAAATTTCTCTCAACTGCTCAATTTGTTGCTTTGTACAGAATTGAACTTCATCAACTATGACACCATTAAAAGATTGCTCTTTTGTAATTAATTTGAAATACTCTAACAAATCAAAATCCTTATCAAACTTAAAGCAATCACAGGAAATCCCTATTCTAGAACATACCTTGTCGCCATCTCTTGTATCAATACTTGGTTTTAAAAGCAAAATTTGAAAACCTTTTTGTTCGTAGTTATACTTTGTCATTAGTGCAACAGCACTCTTTGAACTACCCATTACTCCATACTTAAAATACAATTTAGACATATTATTTTTCCTTTTGTTAAGTTTCACTATCAATGTTTAAATAATTAAATAATAAATCAAATGAATTATTTTAAACAATCTTTTTCTTGTTGGTCATTTTTATAGTGCTTTTTATCTATATAAGATAAAACTAAATCCACAACTTCATCAAATGACAAATTTGAAGTTTCAATTAGTACAGAATCTCTTGACTGAATAAGCGGACTATTTTCTCTGTTTATATCCTTTTCATCTCTTTCTTTTAACCCTTGTAATATTTCTTCAAAAGTTACTTGTTTGCCCGCTTCTAATAATTGTTTATATCTTCTTTCTGCTCTTGCCTCTGCACTTGCAGTAATAAAAAATTTATAGTCAGCATTAGGAATTATTTTAGTAGCAATGTCCCTACCTTCAATAATTATGTTATATTCACTCGCTAAATCTCTTTGAATAAAAACTACTTCATTTCTCAATTCCTGATAAGGCGAAATAAGAGAAGCAATAGTTCCTATTTTGTTATCATTTAAATATTTTGTAACATCTTTCCCATCTAAAAAAGTGCATTGTTTTTTATTTTTGAATTTAACATCAACTTTTGTTGTTTTAATCAAAGTTAAAACATCTTCATAAGTAGGTTCTGTCAAGCCTAACTTTAAACACTTAAAAGCAAACGCCCTATAAAGTTGCCCAGTATTTAAATGATAAAAATTTAATAAATCTGCTAATTTGCTCGCAACTGAACTTTTACCAGAACCACTTGTTCCATCTATTGCAATATTAATACTCATTATTAACTCCATAAATATTCTTTCAATTCAAGTATACCATAATTAAAATTTTTGTCAACCAACAAAGGATATTATTACATTAAATAAAAGAAAAAGAGTAATCACTCTTTTATCTTTTAAAATTTTTTCAGTTAGATTTTTTGTTTAAAATTTTAATTTACTAATCAAACCATTTTAATTTATAATTAATTAGATTCAAGTAATTCAAATAACAAAGCCTTTTGTCTTGCAGATAATTTATCAAGTGCTGACTTTAAATTATCATTAATAGCAAAATTTTTATAATCCCTTGCGAAAAACTCCTCTGCCGAAACTCCTAACGCTTCAATAATATCAAGCAAAACTTTTGTAGGTAAATTGAAATTTCTACTTTCTAATTTGCTTATGTAATCTTCTGCCTTACCAATTCTTAAACTCAACTCTCTTGCTGATAAGTTATTTTTTTCTCTAAAATAAGAAATCCTTATAATAATGTCAATCATATCTAACATTTCAATTACCTCCTTTTTTCTAATCTTGCTTAATATTATGCGAAGTTGGGATAGCGAGAAAGTTTACTTTCTCTTTTGACCGACAAGCATAATTCAAACTGTGATGCACAACTTGTTGTGGTGGTTGCGGTACGCAACACAAAATTAAATTTTATTTAATTTTATCATCACATAGTTTATATTATGCGAAGTTATCGCAGAGCGACCGCTTGCGGTCATTGTGCAGTAACTGAACATAATTCAAATTGTAATCAATGGAAAACAAAGGTTTTCCATTGTGTAACCGTTAGGTTACTTTAAATTTTAGATATCTAAA
>JAFTVC010000020.1 GCA_017465925.1 Clostridia bacterium
CAACGAGCGCAACCCTTGCTAATAGTTGCCAATATTAAGTTAGGAACTCTATTAGGACTGCCGTAGATAATACGGAGGAAGGTGGGGATGACGTCAAATCATCATGCCTCTTACGCCTTGGGCTACAAGCGTGCTACAATGGCTGTTACAAAGGGAAGCGAGATGGTAACATGGAGCAAACCTCAGAAAGACAGTCTCAGTTCAGATTGTGGGCTGCAACCCGCCCACATGAAGATGGAGTTGCTAGTAATCCCGAATCAGAATGTCGGGGTGAATGCGTTCTCGGGTCTTGTACACACTGCCCGTCACGCCATGGGAGTTGGGGGGACCCAAAGTCGGTGAGCTAACCCTTTAAGGGAGGCAACTGCCTAAGGTAAAACCAATGACTGGGGTGAAGTCATAACAAGGTAGCGGTATCAGAAGGTGCCGCTGGATCACCTCCTTTTAAGGAGTACTAGAAATAGTACAAACCTGTCGACGAAGTAAGTTTAACTTATGGGAAAGAGAGAGACTAAATAGAGATATTTAGCGAAAAACTTGTGAATTACATAATTAAATGTTAAGATAATAAAAAGCATACCTTTACGGTGTGCTTTTTTCATATTTATAAAATATTCTATATTTTTTTTATTTTATATATAACTAGATTAAATTAATTTTATATTTTCTCAATAACTTGATTTCATAAATTACTACTGCATTTTGTAAATTTAATATTTACTAAATTTTTTTAAACGAGAATTGCTTGTTGTATATATTATGTTTTTATTAAATATTTTGATTTAGTTATTTAATTTTTAGTTTTAGTTCTATTAATTTTTGCAGTTTTATTATTTGAAAGTTTTTTTCTGATTAATTTGATGTTTAAATTAGGTTTTTTAAATTAGATATGTTAAATGCAACCACTACATTATTATGTACAATATGAATTTGCTTATTGGTAAAATATGAAAGTAAACTTTTGTGCAATAGAATTTTCCTATTAAAAATGGGTTTTCAATTATTGGTTTTTTTGTTAAATTATATGTGTTAAGACACGGTTCTATGCCAAAATGGGACTTTTAAATTGATTGAAGTTAAACAAAAAAGTGAATAAAGTAAAGGAAGAAAAAATTATGGAATACAAAGACAAATTAAATGAATTAAATAAAGAAATAAAAATAACGGAAGAAAATTTAGCAGAAGTATTAAAGAAAGATACTGTTTATGCTAATCCAAATGATATACCACAAGAAGTTTATGAAAACTTAAATATTTATAAAAATTTTACTTCGCAAGGAGATATTTTATATAAAGCTGTTAGAGATTTAACTGCTAAAAAAGGCGAAAATAGATGGATAGATGAAAGTGAAGTTGCTATTTTAGAAGCAAAAATTACAAAATTGAAGAAGGAAAAGGAATATCTAATAAAAAACAAAAATGCTTTATAAAATATTAAAAGCACTAGTGTATAAAGCAAAAAGGATAAATTGAATATGGGTGAATGTAAAAGAAGAAATGAATTGATAAATCATTTAGAATATGAACATGAGTTGAAAAGATTGGATACTTTAATAAGTATAGCAAAGAATAATTTAATCAAGTATAAAGATACAAGCGAAATAGAGATTATTGAAAGAGAAATAGCAGACTTGGAGAGAGCAAGACAAGACTTGATAAAACTACAAAATAAAAATTAAATTAAAGATATTAAAGTATGTCATAATACATAAAAGCATTATTCATTTTTGAATAATGTATTTTTTTATGGCTAGAATAATATAAAAATTGTTTTTCTTACACTTCATAAAAGGTGAGAATAACAAAAGTTATGTAAAATAATATTGACAAAATCAAATACTTGTTTTAAAATGGTAGTATTGAATAAAATTACAATTTTGGGTTAGTTTTAAATGGAGTTAAATTATGAAGGAAAGGGTAATACTGCATATTGATTTAAATAATTTTTATGCAAGTGTTGAGTGCTTAAAAAATCAGCATTATAGAACTGTACCAATGGCAGTTTGTGGGGTTGTGGAATTAAGGCATGGAATAGTTCTTGCAAAAAATCAAATGGCGAAAGAAAAAGGTGTTAAAACCGGCGAACCTATTTGGCAAGCTAGGCAAAAATGTCCTAATTTAGAAGTTTGCGAACCTAATTTTTCGGATTATTTGAGATTTTCAAAACTTGCTAGAAGTATTTATAAAAAATATACTGATAAGGTTGAATCGTTTGGTATTGATGAGTGTTGGCTTGATGTTACAGATAGTGTTAAATTATATGGTAGTGGAGAAGAAATAGCAAATAAAATTCGTGAAGATATTAGGCGAGAGTTGGGTATAACTGCAAGTGCAGGCGTGAGTTTTAATAAAATAACAGCAAAACTTGCATCAGATTATAAAAAGCCAGATGCTACTACTGTGATTTCAAAAGAAAATTATGAAAAATTTGCTTATCCTTTAAAAGTTGAGTCTTTGCTTTATGTTGGTGGAGCAACTAAACAAAAACTTAACAAAATTGGAGTTATGACAATAGGCGATTTAGCAAATATGGACAAGCAAGTTTTAATAAGGCTACTTGGTAAATGGGGCGAGTACTTACATAAATTTGCAAATGGTTTAGATGATAGCGAAGTAAGGCAGGTTGGCATAAGTTCTGCTATAAAATCAATAGGTAATAGTATGACAACTGCACGAGATATTAAAACTAATCAAGATGCTGAAATAATATTTAATATTTTAGCTGATAGTGTTGGTGCTAGATTAAGGGAGCATAATTTAAAAGGAACAAGTGTTGCAATTTATGTGAAGTATGATACATTAGAAGTATTTTCAAGGCAGTTGACACTTCCGTTTGCAACCAGTTCAAGTATAGAAATTGCAAAAAATGCAATGCAACTTTTCAAGAGATATTTAAAAGAACCATTTAGTATAAGGCATTTAGGTGTTAAGGTTAGCAATTTAATTGAATCAAACGATGAAGTTGTGCAACTAGATTTTATAGGAGATGCAGAAAAAAGACTTAAAAAAGAAAAATTAGAAAAAACAGTTGATAATATTCGTAGTAGATTTGGTTTTAATTCCATAAAAAAGGCAATAATGTGTATTGATGAAAGTTTGACAGAGATTGATAATCCAAAGCAAACTAATGTAATTCATCCTTTATGCTTTTTTAGGTAATCTACTTGTTTAATATTTGTATTTAATGTAATTTGATTTAGCATTTTATAAATACTCATTAAAAGTGGAAAGTAGTTTCATTTTAAAATGTGATATTTTAAAGTTAAATAACTAATAAAATAAAAGTTACTTAACCAAAAGCATAAGTTCAATAGGGTAAATTTATGGGTAAAGTTTATATTGAAGTTTGTGCTGTTTTTGATAAGGCGGGCAAAGTAACGCCAATTTGGTTAAAGTGGACAAATGGCAAAAAGTTTGAAATTGATAAAGTTACAGATATAAGAAAGTCAGCATCGTTAAAAGCAGGAGGAACTGGCATAAGATATACAATAAAAATAGGCGAGCAAACAAGATATTTATTTTGTGAATGTCAAAATGCGTGGAACGAACATAATCTTTGTCGCTGGTTTCTAGAAACAAATGATTAAAAAAGATGCAATTAAATGAAAATTCATGTTGCATTTTTATAAATTTAATAATAAATTCCTAATGTCTTTAAAAAAATGCTATGCGAGTACGCATAAGTAAAGATTTTATAAAAAATTTATGATTTAATATTGATATATCTTATTATTGGAGGTAATAATGAAAAAATTTAGATATATTCAATTAATTAAAGATTTTAGGCTAGAAATGGGTTTGACTGTTGTCCAATTTTGCAAACTTGCAAAAATTGGAGTGGGGACTTATTACAAAATTATAAATAACAAATATAATTTTGATGTAAATGCTTTATTGAAAATAAGTAAATTAATGAATATTGAGTTTAGGGAATTATTACAATATGAAGTAGAAAATTAATTTATAAAAATTATTAAAAGTATTTACAAATCTAAATAAATATGATATACTTTTATTACTACCTTATTGCTATGTATTACGGTTAAGTATCCTTGAAGTAGTGCATAAGTATAAGGCGAATTTAATTAAAGGAGAATTAAAATGGCTACTATTGATAAACAAGCAATTATCAAAGAGTTTGGTAAAAATGAAAATGATACTGGTTCAGTAGCAGTGCAAATTGCACTTTTAACTGCTAGAATTAATCATTTAACTGAACACTTAAAGGAAAATAAGCAAGATAACCATTGTCGTAGAGGTCTATTAAAGTTAGTTGGTCGTCGTACTAATTTACTTAACTACTACAAAGAAATGGATATTGAAGCTTACAGAGCGTTAAAAGAAAAATTACAAATTAGAAAGTAATTTATTTAAGCACGAAGTCAAAAGATTTCGTGTTTTTATTTATTCTTATTAATTTTACAATTTTGCGTGAAGTTTTTAGGTGTTATAAATATAAGGCATAATTGTTTGAAATTTTATTATATTTCTCTTGCATTTTACTGCTGTTTAAGTTAAAATATATATATTAAAATATAAAAGTAGATTAATGAATTCATTATCTACTTTTTAATAGATAAAATTAATTTGCAAATTTAAGGGAGCAAAAATGAATAAAAGTTATAATCCAAAGGATTTTGAAGAAAAGATATATAAAGAATGGTTAGAAAGGAAATATTTTAAGGCTAGTATTAATAAAGATAAAAAGCCTTTTACGCTTGTTAGTCCACCGCCAAACATTACTAGCAAACTACATGTAGGACACGCTTTTAATTTAACATTACAAGATATAATTATAAGATACAAAAGAATGTTAGGTTATGAAGTTTTATGGGTTCAAGGTACAGACCATGCTGCTATTGCTACTGAGGTAAAAGTTTGTGAAAAATTATTAAAAGAAGAAGGCAAGACAAAATACGATATTGGTAGGCAAGAGTTTTCAAAGAGAATAAAAGATTGGTACGATAATTACAACGGAGTAATTCTTAATCAATTTGTAAAAATGGGTATTAGTCCAGATTGGGATAGAAAGGCGTTTACTATGGATGATAAATGCTCACGTTTGGTTAGGGAAACTTTTGTTAATCTTTACAATAAAGGTTTAATTTATAAAGGCGATAGAATAATAAATTGGTGTCCGCATTGTAAGACTGCAATTAGTGATGCTGAAATAGAATATGAAGAAAATCAAGGGCATTTATGGCATATTAAATATCCGCTTAAAGATAATCAAAATGAGTATTTAGTAGTTGCTACAACAAGACCTGAAACTTTATTTGGTGATACTGCTGTTGCTGTTAATCCTAATGATGAAAGATATGCTAACTTAATAGGAAAAGAAGTAATTATTCCAGTTTGTAATAGGGCAATAAAAATAATAGCAGATGATTATGTTGAAACAGAATTTGGTACTGGTGTTGTTAAAATAACTCCTGCACATGACCCTAACGACTTTGAAGTTGGGCAAAGACATAATCTTGAAATTATTAAAGTTATGAATGATGATGGTACAATGAATAGTTATGCTGGCGAATTTAATGGGCTTGATAGAAGAGAATGTCGTAAGAAGTTAATTGAAAAGTTAGAAGAATTAAATTTGCTATTTAAAACAGAGAACTATCAAAACAATGTTGGACATTGTTACAGATGCCATAATGTTTGCGAACCTATTATTTCAAAGCAATGGTTTCTTAAAATGGAAGATTTGGTTAAACCAGCACTTCAAGCAGTAGAAGATAAGGAACTTAATTTCTATCCTGAAAGGGTTGTTAAAATTTATAATCACTGGTTGACTAATATTAAGGACTGGTGCATTTCTAGACAACTTTGGTCAGGGCATCAAATACCTGTGTATACTTGTCAAAAATGCGGTAATATGTGGGCGAGTGTTGACAAGCCTTGTAAATGTGAAAAATGTTCTAGTGATGAAATAATGCAAGAAACTGATGTGCTTGACACTTGGTTTAGTTCTGCACTTTGGCCAATTTCAGTTTTAAATGGTAAGGAAGAACTTGATTATTTTTATCCTTGCGACATTAATATTACTGCTTATGATATTATTTTCTTCTGGGTTGCTAGAATGGTATTTATGTGTAATGAAATTACTGGTAAAATACCATTTAAAGATGTGCTTATGCATGGTCTTATTCGTGATATGCAAGGAAGAAAGATGAGTAAAAGTCTTGGTAATGGTATTGACCCTATTGATGTAATTGAAAAATATGGTACTGATGCTACACGACTTTCACTTGTTACAAATGTTACGGTTGGTGGCGATTCAAGATACGGCGAAGAAAAAGCGGAAAATGCAAGCCAATTTATAAATAAAATGTGGAATGCAAGTAAGTTTGTTTTAATGTCTATTGAAAATGTAGAAATAAAACCACTTGAAAAATGTAATTTATCTTATGCTGATAAATGGTTCTTAACTAAATTTAATGATTTCGTTATTAATTTTAATGTTCAAATGGAAAAATATGAGTTTGGACTTTGTGCAAATATGTTGCAAGAGTTTTTCTGGGGAACATTCTGCGATTTCTATCTTGAATTAACTAAACCTAATTTACAAGTAAATGCACAAGATACTGCTAGCGTTTTGTATTTTGCGTTAACTAAACTTTTAACATTATTCCATCCATTTATTCCTTTTGTTACAGAAGAGATTTATAGAGAAGTGGCAAAACAAGATACAATAATGTTTAATGAAATGCCAACTAGTATTTTACAAGCAAATCAAGAATTTGAAAAAGAATACAAATTTATGGAAGATGTTATTTCAAGTATTAAGTCTATTCGTAATGCTAGAATAAATATGAAAATTCCAGATAATAAAAAATCTACAATTTTCATTTTAGCAAAGGATAAAGATATGTTTAATGAAGAATGTGCTACTTATATTGAAAAATTAGCATTTGGTAAAGGCTTTAAATTTATATTAAGTAGTGCAGATTTAAATGAAGAATGTATTGAAGTGGATACAGTTCTTGGTAAAATTTATTTATCTTCAAATGATTTAATAGATAGTGAAAAGGAAATTGAAAGATTAAGAAAAGAAATTGAAACTGTAAAAAAAGAAATTCAAAGAGGGGAGAAACTACTTTCAAATCAAGGCTTTGTTGCAAAAGCACCTGCAAGTTTAATAGGTGCAGAAAAGACAAAACTTGAAAAGTATAAAAACTTGCTTATAGAACTTGAACAAAGTTTAGATAAAAAGAATTAAATTAAAAAGGCATTGTGCGTTTTTGCATGATGCTTTTTGTGTATTTGATTTTTTAGCAAAAATTAACATATACATTATTTACATAAAATACTTGAAACTTCAAATAATAGTATTGCTAGTTAAGCAAGAAATTGCACTAGCGAAAAGGCAAAGGAGGAAATTTTATGCCTAGAACTACTTCTAATTCTGCACAACAAAGTACTAATAGGAATTCAAGTAGTACATCTAACAGAAGTACAACTAATAGAACAACTAATAGTACAACAAACAAGAGTACTACAACAAATAGAAGTTCAAATGCTACAAACAGCAGAACTACTAATAAATCAAATAGTACTACTAATAGTGCAAGAAAAACAACTTCTAGTACTAAAAATGCTTCTACTACAAATAGAACAAGTAATTGTGGCGGATGTTGCAGTGCTAGAAAGAATACTAAACAAAGTTCAACTAATAAAACATCTTCAAGAGTTAAAGGTTGTAACTAATTTAGTAAACTACTCATAGGTTTGAAGAACTAAAATAGGGCGTAATGCAATTTAATCTAATCTTTATTTATTTTATTTATAATTTATAACTTTTTCTAATAAATTTACTACTCTTAATTATTCTAAAAATTTTGTATTTACATATTGTGTTTTTATTATTTTTTAGATTAAAACAATACGAATGATTTTAGTCCAAATGCGTTAAGCACTAACAAACCTAAATAAAAAAGATGACAATCAGTCATCTTTTTTAGTACTACTCAAAAATGTGTATTAAAAAAGCACCTTAATAGGTGCAGTATGGAATACTAGCTCAAAATTTCTAACCTGTATACTTATTCCATGTGGTAGATACGCGTTGCTCTACTGTCAATTAAGACCATCCAGGTTAATTAAATTATACTACAAAAAAATTATTATGTCAACTTTTTTAATTATTGAATAGAAAAATGTACTATTTATTGATGTGGAAATATTTGAGTAATAAAAAAGCACCTTAAATAAGGTGCAAATGAGAGAACTAGCCTAATATTTTATGTTGTCGAGACTTTCTCTCGTGGTTGCCTCGATTTCGCAACTCTCTATTCAGAGCACGACAACACATTTATTATATTATCTGGAAAAGATAATGTCAAGTCAACGGAACAAAAAAACTAGGCAAATACCTAGTTTTTATTGGAGCGGAAGACGAGTTCGTAGCCGAGTACAATTAGAATTGTACGAACGCCTTCGTGCAAGAGGGGAGTTTGGGAAAGGAAGTAAAGGTGGTTTGCACGAATACACGCGACATAATGGCGCGAGTTCACCAAAGAGACTTTGGTCATCTTTGAAAAAGATGTGAATCTAGGCAACGGAACAAAAAAACTAGGCAAATACCTAGTTTTTATTGGAGCGGAAGACGAGTTCGTAGCCGAGTACAATTAGAATTGTACGAACGCCTTCGTGCAAGAGGGGAGTTTGGTAAAGGAAGTAAGGGTGGTTTGCACGAATACACGCGACATAATGGCGCGAGTTCACCAAAGGGACTTTGGTCATCTTTGAAAAAGATGTGAATCTAGGCAACGGAACAAAAAAACTAGGCAAATACCTAGTTTTTATTGGAGCGGAAGACGAGATTCGAACTCGCGACATTCGCCTTGGCAAGGCGACGCTCTACCACTGAGCCACTCCCGCAAATTTGGTGGGAACAACAGGGCTCGAACCTGTGACCCCCTGCTTGTAAGGCAGATGCTCTCCCAACTGAGCTATGCTCCCAAATCACCTTTATATAATACCAAATAATTTTTGTTTTGTCAATAGATTTTAAAACATTTTTTAAATATTTTTTTGTAATGACTTGTTTTTCTATCAACTCTATTAGTATATAACAATTCTAAAAATAATGCAACTAAAATTTAAAGATTTTTCAAAAAAAATAAATTTTATTAATTCTTGATTGGCTTAGTTATATAAAATTTTAAAAGTGAATTTATGGGCGAGTATATTTAGAATAAAATTTATTTGAAGTAGATAAAATAATATTTAATAAATTTGCATTTATAATATAACTGTGATATAATTAGTTATACATAAATATTTTGCATTTAGAAATAAAGGAGAAAATTAAGATGTTTATTGGAAAACTAAAAAAGAATTATATTGATTTAGATGTATTATTGGGTATTGAAAATAATGATACTATACTAGTTGTAGATGAAAATAAAGAACCATATAAAATTTATATCAATATGAAAGATAATTCTTATTATGCAGAGAATAGTTTGGGAGAAGTAACTCTTAAAAGAAATTTAAATAATAATGAATATGTTGCAGAAAATAAAGATGGCAAATTTACAAAATTGGTTGTTGATAGAGAAATTGACCCATTGTTCTATTTGCAAGACAGGTTTATTACAGTTCAAGTGCCTACTAGTTTGGTTTATTTATTAGTTTTAAATGGGGCAAATAAGTGCAATATAGAAATGCTTGAAAAGTTAACATTATCAACTACTGCACATGTTTGCGGATATACGCAAAATGAATTGGATAATAGTATGAATTTTAGATATAAACTTTCTAATATGGCGAAAGATTTTTTATGTGCTGAAATTTTAAACTTAAACAAAAATGAAGTGGAAGATTTTATAGATAAGTCAAATTTGCAAACAACTTTACAAGAATAGAAACTATGTGATGATAAAATCTTTATTTTGGTAAAAATTTTAGTTTTAACCGCTTAAATGCGTAAAAAATAGTGGTAAAACATAAAATTATATGCGAAAAAAATCAAAATTTTGTTGTGTTTTAAAAATTTTTAATGTATAATGTAACTATCTAGGAACATATTTTATTTAAAATGTTTCTATGTAGTTACTTTTTACAGTAACTTTAAAATATTTTTATATGGGGGAAATTATGGAAGAAATTATTGCAATGTTAAAAGAGAATTGGTACTTTGTAGTTTTAGCACTTGCTGCTATTATTCTTGTTATTGTTATCATATCAATTACTGTATCTTCAAAGCGTAAGAAGAAGGCAAAATTAAATGCTGAAAATGCAAATACAAATGAAATTGCAAATGAAGAAGAGAAACAAGAAGAAAAAATAGTAGAAGAAAATGAAGTTGCTGATGAAGAAGTACAAGAGCAAGAACAACAAGAAGAAATTGAAGAAGAAGTAGTTGTTAAAGAAGAAAAGAAAGAGAAGTCAAAGGCTAAGTCAACTACCAAAAAATCTACTGCTAAAAAAGCAACAACTAAAAAGGCAGAAACAAATACAAAAGAAAAGGTAGAGTCTAAAAAGGTAGAAGAACAAAAAGAAGAAACTACAACAGAAGTTGAAGATGAAAAGCCAGCAACTACTAAAAAAGAGAGTTATAGAGTAATCTATGATAAAGTTAAAAAAGAATGGGTAGTTAAAAAAGATGGTGCTTCAAGAGCAGTTAGAAGAGTTTCAACAAAGGAAGAAGCATTAAAGATTGCTAAACAATTAAGTAAATCACATGATGCAAATCTTTCTGTTCATAAAAAAGATGGTAAATTCCAAAAGAAAAATTCATAATTTAAAAATAACATATTTGTAACTTTGCAAGTATGTTTTTTTATCTACTTACTTTAAATTGTAAATTTATCATATAAAATTTTATTGATTATATTTAAGATAGAGAGTAACAATTTAAATTGCTTGTTTATTTTTTTTATTTAAACTGGTTTTATTTAAGTTGTTTTTTTAGTTATATATTTACAAATTATTCAAAATTTTTATCAATTTGTTTTGCTTAAATTAGCGTTTTTATGGTATACTAAAATTGTAGATAAATGAAGAAATTAAGGAGTTTTTATGGAATTAGGTAAAAAATGGCAAATTCAGTTAGGTGAAAATTTAATTGAAATAGAAATTGGCAAATATGCTTTTTTAACAAATGGTTCTTGCGTAGTATCTTGTGGTGGAACGAAAGTAATGGTTCACGCTACAATGGCAAACAAGGCAAGAGATGGGATTGACTTTTTCCCACTAGGCGTAGATTATGAAGAAAAAATGTACGCAGTAGGCAAAATCCCTGGTAGTTTTAAAAAGAGAGAGGGTAAAGCAACTGATAAGGCAATTTTAACATCAAGGCTTATTGATAGACCACTACGACCACTTTTCCCAAAGGGTTTCTATAATGATGTTTCAATAGTTGCAACTCCAATATCAGTTGATACAAATATTCCGCCAGAACCACTAGCAATGCTAGGTAGTTCTATTGCACTTACTATAAGTGATATTCCATTTGAAGGACCAACAGGTTCAGTAGGGGTTGCACTTATTAATGGAGAATTTATTATTAACCCGACAGCAGAACAAGAAGAACAAAGCGAAATGCAACTTTATGTGGCAGGAACAAAAGATGCTGTTTTAATGGTGGAGGCAGGAGCAAAAGAAGTTACAGAAGAAGTAATGCTTAATGCGATTATGTTTGCACATTCTCATATTAAGAAATTAGTTGAATTCCAAGAAGAAATAGCAAAAGAATTAAATGTTGTTAAAAATGAAAAAATTAACATAGTTGAATTAGATGAAGAAATTAAAAATGAAATCTATGCAACTTGTGAAGAGAAATATAAGTTAGTTTTTGCTGAATTTGATAAGCAAAAGAGAAACGAACTTGAAAGTGTAACAGATAGTGAATTTAATGCTTTATTTGCTGAAAAGTATCCAGAGCAAATGCGTGAAATTAATGCTTGCATTTATAACTTAAAGAAGCAAATTGTAAGAAATAAAATTATTAATGATGGGGTTAGACCAGATGGCAGAACAGTAAAACAAATTAGACCTATATGGTGTGAAGTGGGAATGTTGCCAATGGTTCATGGTAGTGGTGTGTTTACTCGTGGACTTACACAAGTTATGACAACACTTACTCTTGGAATGTTAAGTGAGGCACAAGAGTTAGATTCTATTGATAATGAAACTAGCAAGAGATATATGCATCATTATAATATGCCACCTTACAGTACAGGAGAGGCAAAACCTATGAGAGCACCTGGAAGAAGAGAAATAGGGCATGGAGCATTAGCAGAGCGTGCATTAATTCCAGTTCTTCCTAGCGAAGATGAGTTCCCTTATGCAATTAGGACAGTAAGTGAAGTTTTATCTTCTAATGGTTCAACATCACAGGCAAGTGTTTGCGGTTCTACTCTTGCACTTATGGATGGTGGTGTTCCTATTAAAGCACCAGTTGCGGGAATTGCAATGGGGCTAATTAAGGATAAAGAAAGTGGCAAGGTTTGCGTATTGAGTGATATTCAAGGTTTGGAAGATTTCTTTGGTGATATGGACTTTAAGGTTGCAGGAACAGAAAAAGGCATAACTGCCATACAAATGGATATGAAAATAAAGGGTATTGATGAAGAGATTTTGAAAAATGCACTTGCACAAGCAAAAGAAGGTAGACAACACATTTTAGGAGAAATGCTAAAAGTAATTGATAAACCTAGACAAAATTTAAGCGAGTATGCACCTAAAATTATTAAGTTTACTATTAATCCTGATAAGATTAAAGACGTTATTGGTTCTGGTGGTAAAGTTATTAATAAAATCATTGAGGAAACAGGCGTTAAGATTGATATTGACGATGATGGTAATGTTAGTGTTGCGTCTAATAGTGCTGAAATGCTTGAAAGAGCAAAAGAAATTATTTTATCTATTGCAGAAATAATTGAAGAAGGCAAAGTAGTTAAAGGCACAGTTGTTAAAATTATGGAATTTGGTGCATTTGTTCAATTCGGCAATATGAAAGAAGGGCTGATTCATATTTCAAAATTAAGTGATAAGAGAGTTGAAAAAGTTGAAGAAGTATTGAGAATTGGAGATAGAGTTGAAGCAACAGTAATTAAAGTTGATAATAAAGGAAGAATTGATTTAAAATTAAATAAAATCATTTTAGATTAACTTATTTTAATTATTATATGATACTTTAAAATTTGAAAAAAATAAATTAGTGTTATAAGTGTAAAAATAAACGTTAAAAATATTAAAAAATGCTTGAAATTAACATTCAAGCGTTTTTTGTTGTTTTGTCAATTTAAAATTTATTAATTTTGCCACTTTTAGCGGTGGAAATTAGTTGTTTTAATGCTTTTATGATAAATTTAAGAATGGTAAATTTTTATAAATAAGTTCTTTTTTGATTTTCATTTAAGTATAAATAATAAGAGAAAATTTTAAAAAGAAGTGGCAAATGAACAAAGAAAAATTTTTTAGAAATGTAATTGTAAATGTTTTAATTGTATCTATGTTATGCACTGTTTGCTTTTTTGGATTTGGTCAAGAAGTTAGACAAGTTTTTAACCCAAGTAAATATAAAGCAATTTATAATGGAAATACAAATAATCCTAATGTAAGTTTAATGGTAAATGTTTATTGGGGGACTGAATATTTAGATGATATGCTAGACATTTTTTCCAAGACAGATACAAAAGTTACTTTCTTTGTTGGTGGAATGTGGGCTAGTGAAAATGAAGAGTATTTGCAAAAGTTTGTTATGCTGGGGCATGAAATAGGTAATCACGGCTATTATCATAAAGAACATTCAAAACTTACAAGAGAGAGAAATGAAGAAGAAATTTACATAACTCATCAACTAGTTAAATCTCTTGCTGGCATTGAAATGAATTTGTTTGCACCACCATCGGGTGATTTTAATGATTTAACTTTGGAAGTTGCGGAGAAACTCGGCTATAAAACTATTATGTGGACAAAAGATACTATTGATTGGCGAGATAAAGATACTGATTTGATTTATAATAGGGCAACAGCAAAACCTAATAATGGCGACCTTATTTTAATGCATCCAACGAAAAATACAGTTGAAGCATTGCCTGCAATAATTAATTTTTATAAAAATAAAGGCTACAATTTAACAACGGTTTCAACAAATATTTCATCATAAAATTAATCTGTAATTGTAATAAAAAGTTCGTTTAAATTAACACCCATTGTATTTGCAATTTTTGAAATTTTAGATAAATATACTTTGGGGTCATTGTTTAAACTTTGTTTAATGTTTTTGAACTTATTTTAGCAAGTTTGCAAAATTGTGTTTTTGATAAATTATTCTCTTTTAAATAGTTTTCTATTTTATCAATGTCTAAAACAATATCAATAACCATAATGTTACTCCTAATTTATTTTATTGTTAAAGTGATACTTGTAAATCTTACGCCCTATACAATTTGTACACTAGTAAATTGTATATTATTCATAAAAGAATGTCAAGTAAAAATGTACAATTTGTATAGAAATATTAAATAATTTATTTTCTAATGTTATAATAAATTGATGTTAAATGAGAAATTAAAAAAAATGAGAAAAAGTAAGAACTTAAAGCAAATAGAAATTGCTAAATTATTAGATGTTACAAACTCTACTTATGCTCACTATGAGCAAGGTGTAAGAGAACCAGATATTTTAACTCTTAAAAAGTTGTGCATAATTTTGGATACAGATTTAAATGAGTTATTAGAATTTGATACAAAGGAACAGCGCAAGAGTGTAGAATTGTTGTTACATAAAGATTAAATAACTATTAATAGGGTTAAGGACATAATGCGGATTATGTCTTTTTTGTTGTTATTTACATTTTTGCAGGGGGTTATGGTGTTTAGTTTCAAAAAATTGTCAAAAAAAATTTTTAAGATTTTATCTTAAACTATTTGCTCTATTTCAATTAGTTTGATATAATATTTTAAGTGAAGGAGCGAATTTATGAAAAGAAATATTGATTTTGCAACTAAAAGAAAAATAGCCTGTGGGGTTTTAATATTTTTAGGTTTAACTTTGTTATGTTTGGTAACAAATCTTTTTTCCTTTTATAAGAGTTTTTTAATTGGAACTTTTGGTCTTGTTACATATCCACTTATAATTTTAGGGATGGGTTATTGTGTTTTATTTTTAATGAACAAAGTTGTCAAGTTTGAAAAGAAAAGTTTGTTCCTTGCTATTAGTATAATTTCATTGCTACTATGTATTTTGCAGTTAGCGTTAACAAGTGGTTATTCGTTTGAAAGTTTTGGTGCTTATGTTGCTGATTGCTATCATAGTCAAGCGACGCCTGCCGGAGCATTGTTTGCAATTATTGTTTATCCGTTTAAGTATTTATTTTTTGAAATTGGAGCGTACATAATATTTGCCATTGCTATTATTGCTCTTATTGCTTATGCAGTTGATTATTATTTTGATAGGGTTAGAAGTGGTAACAGAAACGCTAGTGCTAAAATTGAAAAATACGATGCCTATGCAAGAAAGGACCCAGTAATGGAGTTAAGGGCAAGTGTTGATAGATTATCAGTTAATAATGCAACTAAATATGAAGATGATAGTTATTCAAATAATAACTTTAATACGAACTCAAATTTATCTAATTTGAGCAATGAAAATAACTTTGCACATAAGAAAGAAGGTAATGATGTAAATAATTTTAATCAATTTAATAATTTCAATACTTTGCAAAGTAATGTAAAAGAAGAGAATAAAAGTGAAAGTTCACTTTTAACTGAAAAAGTTAAAGCAAAGTTAGGTCTTATTAAGAGTGAAGACTTAAAAGAAAATGAAGAAGAAGTGATTGAAGAATATCAAGGTAAGAGTGAAGCGTTTAGAACATTGTATCCTGATAAATGTAAGGGCAGTAAAACTCAAACTACTTCATCAAGCAGTACTTCATATAATTCATTGAGCAGATATTTTGATAATAATGATGATAAAAAGAAAGAAAATAGAGCAAGCAAAGAATACAGAGAAAAGTATAAAGATTATACAATGTCAAAATATGATATTGGTTATAACTATTTAAACGATAATATTTCAAATGGAATAATCAGTGGTGATGATTACAAGAAACCTAAACCACAAAATTCTACTGCTATTTTAAGTGATAAAGATAAGCAAAAGGCAGATGAAATTTTAAACAATATGAAGCGTGAGCCGAAAGTTCGCTACAAGTTGGAAGAAAAGAGAATAGGTGATGGTTTGATTTTAAGTAAAGTACCTATTTATGAAGAGTATGAACAATTTAGCGAAAACGAAAGTAATGCTGAAAGTATAGAAAAGTTTGAAAGTAAGCCTGCAACTACTAATGTTGTTAATAATGTAGATATTCAAAACACAAATAGTAGTTATAATGAGATAAAGCAAGAAGAGTCAATCAATAAATTAAATCAAGATTATTATTCTGCAAATGGAATAATTAATGCTAGCGAGTACAAAAAAGGTCCAAGTAGAAGGGTTCAATATTCAAATTCAGAATTCTATAAAGCGAATGGCATTATTGATGCAAGTGAATATAATTCTACTGCACCAAAGAAAGCATTTATGGAAGAGCATGAGTACAAAGTAGAATATAATCCAAATGGTATTATTGATGCAAGTCAATATGCATTATATAAAGAGAATAAAACAAAATATGAAAAAGCAGAAGCAGAAAAAGTTGCAAATGATTTAAAAACTGTAAACTTAAATTCAAATAGTTATAAAGCAGTTCAAGAATCAAAACAAGAAGATGTGGTGGAAGAAAAAGAAATTTCTAAACCAGTACTAAAAGTTGATGATGAAGAAATAAATGTTGCTATTTCTACTGACTTTGAAGCAGTAAATAAAGAAAAGGAAGAACCTGTACAAGAAGTAGAAGAGCAAGAAGAAAGTGAAATTCGTTCTTCAATTCTACCAAAGAGCAGTAGTTTATCATTAAACAAAGATTGCGAAAACGAGTACGAACTTAATGATGATGAAATAATAAATCAGTTTGAAGAAATTTCACTTTCTAAAAACAATAATTTTGCTCCAAAGGTTGAAGAAGAGCCTATTTCAAGTGAATCAATATCTAATGATAATGTTCAAGATTTTTCACAAATTGATGAAATGGAAGAAGAACAATTTACAGAAGATTTTGAAATGCAAGATTATGAAACAAGCGAAGAAGATGAAAATTTAAATATTGGTGGCGGTGAAATTGAAACATATGAAGATATTAGCATAAATAACGATAATAATAATGCAAATATATCAACTAATTTAAGTAGTAACAACGCTAATAATTTTAATAATAAAAAAATAGAAAATAATTCAAATTTAAATAATAGTGCAAATAAAAATAGAAATGAAAGCACTAGTATAAATAATACAACTAATGCAAGTTTTAATAATGACGCTACAAATAATAGAAATGCAAATGCTAATGTTTCAATTACTAAACCAGTGGAGAAGGTGGAAGAGAAAAAAGAAGAACCTTATGTTCCACCAAAACCATACAATAAACCACCAGTGGATTATTTAACAGTTGAATCAACTGATATGAGTGAATTAGTGGACGATACAGAACACAAATCTGTAATTCTTGAAAATTCACTTGAAAGTTTCAAAGTTCCTGCGAAGGTTTCAAATGTAGTGATTGGACCAGCGGTTACAAGATATGAAATGACAATGCCAGCGGGAATTTCAGTTAAAAGAATTGTAAATTATGCTGATGATATTGCAATGGCATTAGAAGCAAGGGGTGCAATACGTATTGAAGCACCAATTCCGGGTAAGAATGCAGTTGGTATTGAAGTTCCAAACGAAAAGAGTGCTACAATAGGATTTAAAGAAGTATTTGAAAGTGGAGAGTTTGAAGCAAGTAAAAATCCATTAAACTTTGTACTAGGTAAAGACATAAGCGGTAAATTTATATTCTGCAACTTGGCGAAGGCACCGCATTTACTTGTAGCGGGTTCTACTGGTTCTGGTAAGAGTGTTTGCTTAAATATTTTGATTTTAAGTATTATTTACAAGAGTTCGCCAGAAGATGTAAGACTAGTTTTAATTGACCCTAAAAGAGTTGAGTTTGCGATTTATGAAGATTTGCCACATTTAATGCTTCCGCATATTATCACTGAACCTGAAAAAGCAGTAAATGCTTTCACTTGGGCAATTAATGAAATGGAAAAGAGATATACATTATTCCAAAGTCATAAGGTTAGAGATATTGGCGAATATAATCAGTTGCCAGACATTGTAAGCAAGAAAAAACCAAAAATGCCTTATATTGTTATGATTGTAGATGAACTTGCAGATTTAATGACAGTATGCAAAAAAGAAATTGAAGAAAAGATTGCAAGAATTGCAGCAAAAGCAAGGTCAGCAGGTATCCATTTAGTGCTTGCAACTCAAAGACCATCTATTGATGTAATAACAGGAACAATCAAGAACAACTTGCCAACAAGAATTGCATTCTCATTAACTTCTTTTGCAGATAGTAAGACAATTCTTGACCAAGGTGGAGCAGAAAAGTTGCTTGGTAAGGGTGATATGCTATATGCACCGCAAGACCAAAGCGAAAACATAAGAATACAAGCACCTTTTGTAACTGGGCAAGAAATTAATCAAATAGTTGAATATGTAAAAGCACATAATGAAGCGAAATATGAAGATAACATAGTAAATAAAATGCTTAATAAGGGTGGAGATGTTCCTCACGCAGTTGGAATTAAAGACCCAACAGAAGATGAAATGTTTATTCCGGCAGTTAGAGTATTTTTAGAGAGTAATCAAGCATCATCTTCACTACTACAAAGGCGTTTGGGCGTTGGTTGGAATAGGGCATCAAAATTGACTGACGCTATTGAAGAATTGGGCTATATAAGTAGACCTGATGGAAATAATAAAAGACAAATACTAATTACAAAAGAGCAATTTAGAGAATTGTATGGAGATATAGATTAAATAATAAAACTTAAAATATGGTGAATTACAAATGAAAATAGATGAATTAAAAACAAAAAAGATAGGAATGATTGCACTAGGGTGCGATAAAAATAGAGTAGATGCAGAAAAGATACTTGCAAAATGCGTGAACTTTGGTTTTCAACTTGTTGCAAGTATTGAAGATGCAGATATTGTAATTATTAATACTTGTGCATTTTTAAATAGTGCAAGGCTAGAAGCGTTTGATGCAATTAAAGAATGTATAGAGTACAAAAAGAGTGGTAGTTTAGAAAAAATTGTAGTAACTGGTTGTTTAAACAGATACAAAGGCGAAACTGACAAAGAACTTTTAGATTATATTGATGAGTTTGTACCAATTAGTGAAAATGAAAAAATTATTTCTCATATTGCAAAATTATATGGTGCAAAAACAACAAAAGATTATGGTTTAGATGCAGACAGAGTTATAACAACTCCTAGCCACATTGCTTACTTAAAAATTGCTGATGGTTGCAACAATGCTTGTGCATATTGTACAATCCCAGCAATTCGTGGTAAGTACACTTCAAGAAAAATTGAAGATATTGTTGAAGAAGCAAAGCAACTTGTTAAAAATGGTGTTAGAGAAATTTTGCTTGTAGCACAAGATGTTACTAGATATGGAAGTGATTTGTATGGCGAACTTAAACTAATCAATTTACTTGAAGAGTTGGTCAAGATAGATAACCTAACTTGGATAAGACTACATTATTGCTACCCAGAAAATTTAACAGATGAACTTTTGCAATTTATAAAAGCAAATGATAAAATATGCAAATATATTGATATGCCACTTCAACATGCATCAGATAACATTTTAAAGGCAATGAAAAGGCGAAACACTGCAAAAGAAGCAAGTGAAATTCTAAACAAGGCAGAACTTTATGGACTATCAGTTAGAAGTACATTTATAATAGGCTTCCCAAATGAAACAAGAAAAGATTTCAATGCGTTAGTCAAGTTTTTGAAAGTACATAATTTATCAAATGTTGGTTTCTTTGCTTATTCTCGTGAAAAGTATACGCTTGCTTATGATATGGAAGGGCAAGTAGATGAGAAAGTTAAATTAAAGAGATTGAAAAAAGTTGAAAAATTACAAACAAAACTTTATAAAAACAGGCAAAAGAAAAAAGTAGGTCAAATATTAGACTGTATGATTGATTACTATGATGCTGAAAATGATTGGTACATAGGAAGAACAACTTTTGATAGTTATGAAGTTGATACAATTTGCTACATTAGTTCAGCAGATGAACTACAAATAGGCGAAGTTGTCAGTGTTAAAATTACAGCGACAAACGGAATAGATTTAATAGGAGATGTATTATGAAAAACGTGCCAAATATTTTATCAGCAATAAGAATATTATTAGTGCCTTTCTTTGTGTTTTTCTACTTGGCGGAATTTATTCCTTGTGGAAAATTAATAGCATTAATCATATTTATTGTTGCTAGTTTAACAGATATGCTTGATGGGAAAATAGCAAGAAAGTACAATTTGGTATCAGATTTAGGAAAATTGCTTGACCCAATAGCAGATAAAGTCCTTGTACTTTCTGCACTTCTAATGGTTACTTTTGATGGTACTGTGCCTGCTCCGTTTGGAATGTTAGCACTTCTTATAATTTTAACAAGAGATTATGTTGTTGATGCAGTAAGGCAAATTGGTGCAAGTAAAGGTACAGTAATATCAGCAGATATATGGGGCAAAATGAAAACAGTAGTAACAATGGTTGCTTTAATAATGCTAATATTATACGCTTATTTAAATGTTGCATTTACAATTAGCGAAACAGTTATGTATATAATATGGATTATTTCAGTAACTGCGTTTGCAATAGCAGTGCTACTTACACTATTATCTGGAACAAATTATTTAATTAAAAATCGTAGTTTATTTAGTAGTAAAGTGCAAAAAAATGAAACAACAATACAAGAAAAACAAGAAACAATAGAAAAGGTGGAAGAAAATAATGAAGAGAACAATTAATTTAGTTGGCTATTTAAAAGATGATGTTAATTCATTTTTTGACAAGATTGAATTGAATTTAAAAGGTTTAAGTTTTAATGTAAGCGAAAGATACTACGAAACAACTGTTGAAATAATGGGTGATGAAGAATTAAGAGAAGAATTCATTGATGTAGTTAGAAGATTTGCTGATACTTTTAAAAATTTTGTCTATGGTATTAATGAAGAAAATGTTTACAAATGTGCATATAAACTTTTAAAAGATAAAAACTTAAAAGTTGCTTTTGCAGAAGGTGTTAGTGCTGGTAGGTTAGCAAGCGAGTTTGTTTGTCAAAATGATGAAAGTGTTGCTGAAATTTTAGTTGAAGCAGATGTTAATTTGAGCAAGGAAAGTCAAATAAGAAGATATGGAATATTACCATCTTTCTTTGAAACTTATCAACTTGAAAGTGTAGAAGCGGTTTATGAACTTGCAAGGGGTGGACTTTATGTAAGTACAGCAGATGTTATTGTTGCAACAGCAGGTATTGCAAGTGATGATGAGATGGCTGTTGATAATGGTAAGTGCTTTATTGCTGTTGGAGATAATAAAGTTATTAATGTGTTTAAGCATAACTTTACAGGCAGTAAAAATAAAATAATGCAACAACTTGCTAAATTTTCATTCTTGCATTTAATTAAGAAATTAAGAGATAATAATTTAGAATATGTAACTAGATTTTAATCTGTATAATTTGCATAAAAATAAATTAATTGGATTATAAGGTCGTATTACAAGTGATTTAAATTTATTAAATTTGATTATACATTTATAAGATGCGTGGTTATTTTGCATTTAAGATAAAATGATAAAAGGAACGGTTAAAATATGGAAAAAAGCGAAAAACTAAAAATTATTGATAGCACTATTTTAAAGATTGAAAAGGCTTTTGGTAAGGGTTCAATAATGAAGTTAGGAGAAGCAAGTCGTGAACCAGTAGAAGTAATCCCAACAGGTTGTTTATCTATTGATTATGCTCTGGGAATTGGCGGTATGCCTCGTGGTAGAATTGTTGAAATTTATGGACCAGAATCATCAGGTAAAACTACTGTTGCACTTCACGTAGTGGCTGAATGTCAAAAAATGGGCGGTATTGCAGCATTTATTGATGCAGAGCATGCACTTGACCCAACTTATGCTGAAAAATTAGGTGTTGATTTAAATGAATTATATATTTCACAACCTGATAGTGGAGAACAAGCACTTGAAATTTGCGAAAACTTAATTTCAAGTGGTGCAGTTGATTTAGTTGTAGTTGACTCTGTCGCAGCACTAACTCCAAAGGCAGAAATTGATGGTGAAATTGGTGATAGTTTTATTGGACTTCAAGCAAGATTAATGAGTCAAGCAATGAGAAAACTTACTGGTGTTGCAAGCAAAACAAAGACTTGTGTTTTATTTATTAATCAACTTCGTGAAAAAGTTGGAGTTATGTTTGGTTCGCCCGAAACTACTCCTGGTGGTAAGGCACTTAAATTTTACAGTAGTATAAGAATTGATGTTCGTAAAGTTGACACAATTAAAGATGGTACTGACATTGTAGGAAACAGAACAAGAGTTAAAATTGTTAAAAATAAAATGGCACCTCCATTTAAGCAAGCAGAATTTGACATTGTTTATGGTCAAGGTATTTCTCGTGATGGCACTCTTCTTGATATGGCAGTTGAGCATGATATTATTGAAAAGAGTGGTGCTTGGTTCTCTTATAATGGCGACAAGATTGGTCAAGGTAGGGAGAATGCAAAAGCATATTTAAAGAATAACAAAGAAATATTTGAAGAAATTGAAGCAAGGGTAAGAGAAAAATTAAAAAGTTCTCAAACCCCTGAAATAGAGGAAGATGAAGAAGATTAATTTATAAAAAGATTAAAATAAATTGTATTTAAATTAGAATTTTATTTCTCAATCAGAGTTGAGGAATTGCTAGTTTGAATTCAATATGAATCAAAGTTTAAAGGGTAAGGATATAATGGATAAAGAAGTTCAAAAACCAGCCGTTGAGGTTGGCAATGCTACTAGATTTATAGATGCTTATAATAAAATTGACCATAGTTTAAGGGCTCAATACAATTTGAAAAGAGGGCAATCTTTTGCTGATATTATTAGGAGATGCTCTTCATTAAATTCTATTGTGCGTAAGTTTGAAGATTTGTTAGTAGATTATGCAAGACTGCGTAATGCAATTATTCATAGCAGTTATGAAGATTACATTATTGCAGAACCTAGAACTGATGTCGTTGAAAGAATGGAAAGTATAGCGGAACTTATTTGTACTCCGCCACTTGCTATAACAACAGCGTGCAGAAAGGACCTTTTAAGTGTTAAAAGTGATACAAATATTGCTAATGTTATTGCGTCTATTTCTTCAAGCGGTTATTCAAACTTGCCAGTTTATGAAAATGAAGCCTTAATTGGTGTTGCAAATGGACAAAGATTAATTGATTTAATTGGTGAGCAAATAAATAATAAAGTAGATATTTCAAAATATATTGAAGAAACAAAAATAGGCGATGTTATTCAAAGATATGAAGAAGATAAGTATTATATCGTTACAGATGCAAAACTTACTATTGAAGAAGCACTTAATCAATTCTATACAAATAGAAAATTGTTAGCAATATTAATTACGAAAACTGGAAATTACAACGAGCCCGCGCTTGGAATAATAACAGTTTCAGATATAATGGACTTAAATGCAATGCTGGATAATTTCAGCGGTACTAAAACTAAATAATTTGAAAAATTGTGTATTTATTTTAATATAAATGCACTTTTTTATTTAAGTATAATTGTAAAATTATTGTGTTGTTTTCATTATTTAAATATTTCATTAAATTATAAAAATATTAATTATCTTAATTGAATACGCAATTTTATAAAAGTTATTCATTTATGAATAAAAATGATGTTGCTAAAAAATTAAAAAAAATTTAAAAAAAGTTGTCAAATTTAGTTGACATTTTTTTTCAACTTGCATATAATAGTGTTAGCACTTGAAAGTTTAGTGTGCTAGCAATCTTTGAAAGGGGGCTTAAAATTTGAGTGATTTTGATGAAAATTTAAGTGAAAGAAAGAAGTTGATTTTGTTTTCAAGCGTTGAAGATTATATTCAAAGTGCTGTGCCGATTACTAGTAAAGGCGTGCAAGAGAATTATTTAAAAGATATTTCTACTGCAACACTGCGAAATGAATTAAATGCACTTGAAGCAATGGGTTACTTGAAACAACTGCATACAAGTTCGGGAAGAGTGCCTACAACAAAAGCTTATAGAATTTATGTAAACAATTTGATGCAGAATTTAAATTTTAATGTCCAAGACCTTGACGAAGTTACAAGCGGATTTCATAGAAAGTTTAACAATTTGACATCTATAATTGATACGGTTGCAAAGACAATAAGTAAGGTAACAAATTGTCCTACTGTCGCAGTTTTAAATGATTTAAAGAAGTTAAATATTGAAGATATTCAAATTATTCCACTTATTGATTTTACAGCACTGATGCTCTTACAAACAAATGGTGGAATAATAAACAATACTTTTGAGATTAGCGAGAATGTAACAAAAGAAGATTGTATTAATTGTGCAATAATGCTTAAAAATAAATTTGTTGGAAAGTCTATTAATGAAATGATTGAATCAATAGAAAATACAACAAAAGAGGAAAATGAAAGGCTATCTGCATTTAAAGAAATATTTGAAAGCGTTGTACAATTATTAAAAGATGCAAGTACTCCTGTACAAAAAGGCAGGACAAAATTACTTTCAATGCCAGAATATAAAACGATAGAAAAAGCAAAAGAAATTATTGACTTACTAGAAGATGAAGAAAAAGTTAGAAATTTACTAGCACCCAGTGAAGATGAAGAAATTTCAGTGACAATAGGGCGAGAATTTGGAACAGAAGAACTTGAAGATTGTGCAGTAGTGAAAGCACCTATTAAAATAGGCAACAGCACAGTAGCAAGTGTAGGAGTAATAGGACCTAAAAGGTTGGATTATGGTTTAGTTGCTGGGGCAATTTCTTATGTAGTAAATGAACTAAAAAATATACATCAAATAGAAAATAAAGAAGATAATTAAAAGAAATTAACAAAAAAACAGCAAAAGAAGTCATCTAAAAATTAGATGAATGAAATAGTTTGCAAAGGAGTTAATATGAAAAAACAAAGTCAAAATGAACAAGACTTAAAAAACAAAAATGCAGAAAGTTCTTGTGGCTGTGAAGATAGCGAAAAAGAATGTAATTGCGATTATGATTGTGGCAGAGTAAATGAAGATAACTGCACTTGTGGCTGTGATTGCGATAATGAATGTTGTTGTGATGATGAAGTTGCACAAACAGCAAATGAATATCTTGATATGGCTAAAAGAATACAAGCAGAATTTGATAATTATCGCAAGAGAAATCAAGAAGCAATAAAAGATGCGAAAGAAGAAGGCAAGGCATCAGTTATAATGTCAATTTTGCCTTGTGCTGATGCAATAGAAAGAGCAGTTAAAATGACACAAGATGAAAATGTAGTTCAAGGTTTAAAAATGGTAGAGAACAAATTTAAAGAAGTGCTATCAAGTTTAGGCGTTACAAAAATGGAAAGCATTGGACAAAAATTTGACCCTAATTTGCACAATGTTCTATCTAGTTTAGAGGTTGAAGGCAAAGAAAGTGGTGAAATAATTGAAGAATATGCTTGTGGATATTTTTTCAATAATAGAGTATTGAGATTTGCACAAGTAGTTATAGCAAAATAACCGCTAAAAATGCATATAATTTGCATCATTTAGCAAATTTAAATTTATAAAAAATTAAATTAAAATAAAAAATAAAAACAAACAAAGAAAGGTAGGTAATTTTAAATGGGTAAAATAATAGGTATTGACTTAGGTACAACAAACAGTTGCGTAGCAGTTATGGAAGGTAGCGAACCAGTAGTTATTGCAAATGCAGAAGGTTCAAGAACTACTCCATCAGTTGTTGCGTTTAACAAAGATGGTGAAAGATTAGTTGGGCAAGTTGCTAAAAGACAAGCAGTTGCTAATCCTGACCACACAGTTAGTTCTATTAAAAGAGAAATGGGAACTAACTACAAAGTTAAAATAGATGATAAAGAATATTCTCCACAAGAAATCAGTGCTATGATTCTTTCTAAACTTAAAAAAGATGCAGAAAGTTATTTAGGGCAAACAGTAAGCGAAGCAGTTATTACTGTTCCAGCATATTTCAATGATAGTCAAAGACAAGCAACAAAAGATGCTGGTAAAATTGCAGGCTTAAATGTTTTAAGAATTATTAACGAACCAACAGCAGCATCACTTGCTTATGGTTTAGATAAGGGCGATAAGAACCAAAAAATATTAGTTTATGATTTGGGTGGTGGTACATTTGACGTTTCTATTCTTGAAATTGGTGATGGTGTATTTGAAGTATTAAGTACTAATGGTGATACAAAACTAGGTGGTGATGACTTTGATAATAGAATAGTAGATTTACTAGTAGCAGATTTCAAGGCTAATACTGGAATAGATTTATCAACTGATAGAGGTGCTGAACAAAGACTAAAAGAAGCAGCAGAAAAGGCTAAAATTGAATTATCTCAAATGACAAAAACTACAATTAGTCTACCATTCATTACAGCAGATGCAACAGGTCCTAAACATTTAGAATATGAATTGACAAAGGCTAAATTTGAAGATATTACTGATGATTTAATTGCTAAATCAATGAAATGTGTTGATAATGCTTGTAAAGATGCAAAAGTAACATTTAATGATATTGATAAAATCATTTTAGTTGGTGGCTCAACTCGTATGCCAAAAGTTGCTGAAAGTTTGAAGGCTCACACAGGAAAAGAACCATTCAAGGGTATTAACCCAGATGAATGTGTTGCTATTGGTGCTGCAATTCAAGCGGGTGTTCTTGCGGGTGATGTTAAAGATGTATTACTTTTAGATGTTACTCCATTATCATTAGGTATTGAAACTATGGGTGGTGTATTTACTAAACTTATTGAAAGAAATACAACTATTCCTACAAAGAAGAGTCAAGTTTTCTCAACAGCAACTGATAACCAACCAGCAGTTGATATTCACGTACTTCAAGGCGAACGTGAACTTGCAAGTGGTAACAAGACATTAGGTAGATTCTCTCTTACTGATATTCCACCTGCACCAAGAGGCATTCCACAAATTGAAGTTACATTTGATATTGATGCTAATGGTATTGTTCATGTTTCTGCAAAAGATTTAGGAACAAATAAAGAACAAAGCATAACAATTACTGCAAGCACTAATTTAAGTGATGAAGATGTTGAAAAGGCAGTTAAAGAAGCAGAAAGTTATGCAGAAGAAGACAAGAAGCGTAAAGAACTAATTGACGCTAAAAACGAAGCAGACCAATTAATATATAGTCTAGAAAAGATGCTTAAAGATAATGGCGACAGCATTAGTGAAGATGAAAAGAAGACATTAGAAGAAGCAATAGAAAAGGCTAAAAAAGATACGCAAGTTGATGAAGTAGAAAAGGTTAGAAGTGCTATTGATGAATTAAGCAAGGCAAGCAATGAAATTGTTACAAAGATGTATCAAAAGGCTAGCGAAAAGGCACAAGCAGATGCAGGTAAAAAAGATGGCGAAGATGAAGTCATAGTTGAAGATGGCGACAATAAATAAAAGGTGGTAAAATGGCAAAGGATTATTATGATATATTAGGCGTTAGCAAAGATGCTAGTGATGATGAAATAAAATCGGCTTATAGAAAACTTGCTAAAAAATATCACCCAGACCTAAATAAAGATAACCCAGATGCGACAGCAAAATTCAAAGAAGTAAGTGAAGCGTATGAAGTATTAGGCGATAGCACAAAGCGTAGCAACTATGACAGATTTGGGAATGCTGATGGCAATCCATTTGGAAATGGTTCGCAAGGTTTTGGCGGTGGCTTTGGTGGCTTCCAAGATGCAGATTTTAGTTTTGGCGATATTTTCAGTAATATCTTCGGCGGTGGTTTTGGCGGAGGCGGAAGAAGAAGCGAACCAGTCGGCAGTGATATTAGAATGAGAATGAATTTAACATTTGAGGAAGCAGTTTTTGGTGTTAAAAAGACAATAACAGTTGCAAGAACGACTCTGTGTAATGATTGTAATGGTACAGGTGCTAAAAATGGTACTGAATATACAACTTGTTCTGCCTGTAATGGTAGGGGGAAGATAAGATATCAACAAGATACTTTCCTAGGTACAGTAGTTAATGAATCAGTTTGTAGCAACTGTAAAGGCACAGGTAAACAAATAAAAGAAAAATGCAGTTGTTGTAGTGGTAAAGGTTATGTTAAAGCAAATACTAGTATTGAAGTTAATGTCCCAGCGGGAGTTGATAATGGTCAAATTTTGACTGTTCCAAATAAAGGAAACGAAGCAAAGGGTGGTTGCGGTAATTTGAGAATTGATTTGTCAGTTGCTTCGCATCCAATGTTAAGAAGAGAAGAAAATGATTTGTATATTGAAGTATTTGTTCCTTATATTGATTGCATACTTGGTACGACTATCAATGTTCCACTTGTTAAGGGTGTATACAAGTTGACAATTCCTGCTTTAACTCAATCTGGTACGCTATTTAGACTGAAAGGTAAAGGAATTAAGAAAGTTAACGGCAGTTCTTATGGCGATATTTTGGTTACTGTTAAGAGTGAAGTCCCTAAATCTCTTGACAAACATACAAAAGAAATGCTTACTAAATTAAAGGAAGAATCAAATATTTCTTCTTATCCAAAAACAAAAGATTACGAAAGCAAGATTTCAAAGTTGAAGACTGATGATTGAAGTGATGCAAATAATGAAGAAGAAAAGCAAAATGTAAACAATGACAATCCTGATGCTAATCAATCTTCATTATTTGATAATATTAAGCAAAAGATTAATCAATTTAAATCAAAAACAAAAACAGAATTTAATAAAGTAAAAGACAAGTTTACTAAAAAATAGGATTTAAGGGGTCTTTAAAATAGCATATTACACATAACTTTATGGTGATTTAGTTGTGTGATTGTTAAAGCAAGTTTTATACAAACTTGCAGACACTTCCTTATAATAGGTTGCACAAAGTTAAAAACCTCCTTGTGGCTTCCGTATTGATAGTGAAAGGCTATCTGTTTAAAAATATTAGTTTTTGTAAAACTAATTATGAGAAGTTTATATAACTTCTTATTCATCTCCTTATTCAATCCTTTTAAATAGAAATAAAAAAGGTTCATAAAACCTTAATAATCTTAAAAAGTTTCTTGTTTTTTTCTCCAATTTTTCTTGAAACTTTTTAAGAAAGGCTAATTTAAAGACCCTCAAAGACTTAAAGTTATCTTTAAGTCTTTTTTATTGTATAAAACTGTATTAGCAATTATCTTTTTAATTATTCTATTAAATGATTTTTTTATTTAATTTAATTTTAAAACTTGCATTTTATTTAATTCATTTTTCTTATATTTATTACTACAATTATAATATGACTATATTTATAGAGTATGTTGTTATTGATAATTTTATAATATCGTATTTAGTTCTTTATGTTTCTAGTATTTTAACTAAAATTAATATCAAAAAAAGCAGGCTCTTAATTGGTTGTTCTATTTATGTTTTGTTTGCACTTTTATTACCCTTACTCAATTTAAATATTATAAATGGCTTTATATTAAAAGGACTTCTTTCAATTTTGCTTTGTTTGATTGTTTTGGATAATGTAAAGTTGAAATCCAAATTTTTTATTTATTATTTCACTTTTTTAAGTTTAAGTTTGTTAATGTTTGCTATTTGTAATATTATGGTAAAACTTTTTGGTGGTGATGTTACAATGCTAAATTATAATTTAGATTTTCCAATAGCAATAATTTTATTTTGCATCTTTATTTATTTCAAAATATTAATAGGATTTTTTTCAAGGCTTAAAAAAAGTTATGAAATAGATGACTACATTTTTGAAACTTTAATTGAGTATAATTCTAAAAAAATTAAGTTAAATGCGTTTTTAGATACAGGAAATTCGCTTTATGATAATAAATACAATTTGCCAGTTGCAGTTACTTCATTTAAGGTAGCAGAAAAGTTACTAACAAAAAATGAAGTTCTTTGTTTGCTTATGAGAAAGGGTTGTACAACAGTTAAAGATTTGCATTACATAAATTATTCAACAGCAAGTAGTAAAAATAGCAGTATGCCAGTATTTAAATTAGATAATTTTGAAATTGTACGAAATGGAACTAAACAAAAGGTTGACTGTATGCTGGGAATTTCTTTCGCAAGAATAAGTAATGGCATTAATTATGATATGTTATTAGGTTTAAAAATGATTGAATAATTAAGTATTTGAAATGTTTTGTTATTGTGTAAATAATTCAAATTAATTTATTGATTTGATATTTAATTTGAATTGATAAAAAAATTGTTAAATTTCAATTTTATATAATAAGGAGATTAGAATGTTTTTTAAAAATTTCATCAACTCAATTAAAAGTTTTTTATCTTTAAGGGAAAAAGAATTTTATGAACAAATATTAAATTTTATTTGTGGTAGTGAAGCATTGCCTCAACCATTAAGTGATAAGGAAGAAGATTTATTATTGCAGGAATTAAGTGGTGATAATAGAGAAGAGATTTGTAATAAATTAATTGAGCATAATTTAAGACTTGTAATTTATATAGCAAAAAAATTTGAATGTGCAGGTGTTGAAAGTGAGGATTTAGTTTCAATAGGAGCAATAGGGCTTATTAAAGCAGTTAAGAGTTATAATTATGATAAAAAAATAAAACTTGCAACTTATGCAAGTCGTTGCATAGAAAATGAAATTTTAATGTATTTTAGGAAATTGGTTAAGTACAAAGGAGATGTCAGCATTGATGAACCGCTTAATGTTGATTATGATGGTAACGAACTTTTGCTTTCTGATTTATTAACAAATGATGAAGATGGGTTAGGAAAGCAAATGGAGATGGAAGAAGAGAAAGTTGAATTATATAATGCAATTAATAGACTTAATCAAACTGAAAAAATGATTATGGAAATGAGATTTGGTCTTAATGGAGAAAAGGAATTGACTCAAAAACAAGTTGCGGATGAATTAGGGATTTCGCAAAGTTATATTTCAAGGCTAGAAAAGAAAATCTTTGGCAAAATAAGAAAAGATTTGTCTAAATATAATTATATTGAATAAAAGTATTATTTTAAGTAAACCATAATTACAAGTATTAAAAGGAGTACTTGTAAAATGGGTAATAAAGTAATGATTTGTGGCATAAACACAAGCGAATTACCAACACTTAAACCGAAAGAAATGGCAGAACTTATGACAAGGGTTAAGTCTGGCGATAAACAGGCAAGGGAAAAATTTATATTTTGCAATATGAAATTAGTTTTATCAGTTTGCAAAAGGTTTACTGACAAAAAGGAAAGTCTTGACGATATATTTCAAATTGGTTGTGTAGGGCTTATAAAGGCAATAGATAATTTTGATACAAGTTTAAATGTGAAATTTTCAACTTATGCAGTGCCTATGATAATTGGCGAGATAAGAAGGTATTTAAGAGATAATACGCTTGTAAGAGTTAGTCGCAGTATGCGTGATATTGCTTACAGGACATTAAAATCAAGGGAAAAGTTGTTACAAGAAAGAAATAGTGAGCCTAGTTTAGAAGATATTGCAAAAGATATTGAAGTTCCACTTAATGAAGTAGTTTGTGCATTAGATGCAGTATCGGATACAGTTTCATTAGAAGAACCTATATTTAATGATGGACAAGATGCGGTTCTTTTAATGGACCAAATAGGAGATAACAAGGCAGTGGAGGAAATACAAAAAATAGGGTTAAGGCAAGCATTAGAAAAGTTATCTGAAAGGGAGAAACAAATACTTTTAATGCGTTATTATATAGGTAAAACGCAAGTAGAAATATCCGAAGAAATAGGGATTTCGCAAGCACAAGTTAGTAGATTAGAAAAAAATGCGTTAGAACAAATAAAAAAAGAACTTTAATATTTATTTTTGTTATATGGTGATTTAAAATAATCTAATAAAAAATTATTAAGGTTCAAAAAATGACAAAAAATACTACATTTTCAAAAAGTAGTACTTTTTTTTATTGTTTCGCATAGAGTATAATAGAATATTTTTTTATGCCACTTGTTTTTTGTATTTGGCATTATTTAAACAAACGAAAAAATTAGTAGGAGATAAAATGATAGAAACATCTTTTTGTGATTTACGTTCCAAAAGCGTCATAAATGTGTTAGATGGTAAAAATTTAGGTCATATTTGTGATATTGTAATAGAAATTTGTAGTGGGCGTATTCTTGGTTTTGTAGTGCCAGTATCAAAAGGAATAATTAGCATTTTTAAGGGTGGGGAAGATTTATTTATTCCGTACCATAATGTTTGTAAAATTGGTCAAGATGTCATTTTAGTTGAGTTAAGCAATATGGAATACAGGAATTTTAAAACTACTACATTTGGCGATGTTTCAAATTCAAAAGTAAGCATAGAAAATACAAGCATAACGCCAGAAGATTATAAAAATAATAAACAAAGGAATGATAATAATTAGAAAAAATAACCTAATGTTATTACAGTTTGCAAATAGGTTAGCAAAATAAATTCCTTTTGTTTTATTGCAAATTTATTTTTCTAATAAAATGTTGTAAAAACAAAAAAACGGCAATAGCCGTTATATTTTTTTAAAGCGATTTAATTGAAGTTATAAATGTTTCTAAATCTTCTATACTTTCAAACTTCTTAAAAACTATTGCATATCTAATGCAAGCAAGGTCATCTAATCTCTTTAATTTTTTAAGAACCATTTGTCCTATTGTAGAACTATATATTTCTTGTTCCTTTGCGTTGAAAACTTCCTTTTCTATTTCATCAGTAAGTTCATTAATCATTTCTAAACTAACTGGACGCTTATCACAAGCAATCATAATGCTCTTTTTAAGTTTTGCATTGTCAAAAGGTTGCCTACTGTGGTCGCTTTTAATAATAAGCACAGGCACTGTTTCAATAGTTTCATAAGTGGTAAATCTCTTGCCACAATTTAGGCATTCACGTCTTCTTCTAATTGATTGTGAATTATTAGTATCACGACTATCTAGTACTTTGCTATCTTCATAGCCACAAAATAGACATTTCATAGTTAATCTCCTTTAATACAACTATTATAGCAAGAAAAATTTTTATTTGCAAGTAAATAACCTATTTTTTGCAAATTTTGTCTAAAAATGAAAACTGGTAATTGAGATGCTGATTTTGGAAATTTCCCTACATAAAAGATAGCATTTATAAGAGTTATTAATTTAAGCAAATTTACATATTTATAAAATATGACTGCAAATAATATGAAATATGGATTAATTTATAATATTGTTGATTTTAATGCTGATATTGTTATAAAGAGAAGATTAATTGATTTGGGTTTTAGAAAATCAAGTAATTTGCAACTTATTAAACGGTCAATCTTAAAGGCAAATTTTTTAGTTTCGGTTGATGGGGTTGTTTATGCAATTCGCAAAGAATTAGCAAATAAAATCATTGTAAAGGAAAAGTAAATATGCAAACTTTATGTATTGTGGGCAACGCCAACTCTGGCAAAACAACGCTTTTTAATAAACTTACTGAAAGTTTTGAACATACAGGAAATTTTAGCGGAGTTACAGTTGATGTAATGGAAAAAATAGTAAATTTCAAAAACGATAATTATAAAATAGTAGATTTGCCGGGCATTTATTCATTAAGCCCTTTTACAATAGAAGAAAAGGTTGCAACTAATTACTTACTAAAAGGTAATCACAAAATAATAAATTTGTGCGAACCAAAGTCTTTAAAACGTTCACTTAACTTAACTCTTCAACTAATAGAGGCAGGTTTTGAAGTTGTTCTTCTAATTAATAGGGTGGACAAGCATTGTGTAAGTCAAAAAATTATAAATAAAATAAAAGAAGAACTAAAAATTGAAGTTTTTGAATTAAATATAAGAAAAGAAAAGGACTTATCTTTTTTATTTAACTTACAAAATTACAAACTTAATGGTGAAGTTGACTATATAAATAAATATAAAAAATGTAGTAATTTTCAAAATGCTATTGTTCCTATTAAAATTTGTGAAGAAGATGATGAGATTATAAAAACATTTAACTTATCAAATAAGCAATTAGAAGAAATTAAAACACAATTAAACAAAAATAATCTAAATTTTGAAACAATATGTTTAGATAGACAAATACTAATTGATAAAATTTGCACAACTCAAAGTGTAAGTACTACTTCAAATAAATTAGATAAAATATTATTAAATAAATATTTAGCAATTCCTATATTTTTATGTGTAATGCTGGGCATTTTCTACATTACATTTTCATCACTAGGTTCATTCCTTTCATCTGTTTTAGATAAACTTATTTGCCAAGATTTGTACGTTATTTTAGATAATGCGTTACAATCAATAAATACAAATGCAATTTTTAATGATTATCTATTGACAGCGGTAATAGAAGGGGTTGGTTCGCTTATCTGTTTTTTACCTCAAATTGTTTTATTATTTATTTTTATTGCTATTTTAGAAGATAGTGGTTACTTGCCAAGACTTGCATTTTTGTTAGATGATATTTTTAAAAAGTTTGGATTAAGCGGAAAAAGTTTATTTACTTTTGTTATGTCATTTGGCTGTTCAACAAGTGCTATGCTAACTGCGAAAAATCAAGATAATGAAAAATCAAAAATAAAAACTATGATGCTTGCGCAATACATGTCATGCAGTGCGAAACTACCAATTTTTACTGTTTTATGTAGTGCTTTTTTTACCAATAATGCATTGCTTATATTTTGCTTTTACATTATAGGAATATTAGTTTCTTTACTTGTTGCGTTGATACTTCAAAGTGGTAAATTAAAAACTACGAATGATGCTTTTGTTTTGGAAATACCTTTTTACAGTTTTCCATCGTTTGATAAAATTATAAAAGTGGCACTTAAAAATGGAAAAGAGTTTTTAGTAAGAGTAGGTGGCATTGTACTTATTTTTATGTCAGTAGTTTGGTTACTTGAAAACTTTAATTATAAACTGCAATTTGTTAGTGATTCAAGTGAAAGTTTACTTTATTCAATAGGTAGTATTATTGCCCCAATATTTACTCCACTAGGATTTGGTAATTATGGTGTTGCTTCTGCACTTATTGCGGGCCTTGTAGCAAAAGAAATAGTTATTTCAACAATTTCAATGCTTAATCATACAATGGATAATCAAGCGGGACTTATAACTTCTTTAACTGCTTCATCTAGTTTAGTTTGTTTTGATACTGCAAGTGCTTTGTCATTTATGACTTTTGTGCTTTTATATGCTCCTTGCATTTCTTCAATGTCTTTAATGAAAAAGGAAATAGGTACAAGATATTTGCTTTTAGCGATAGCTTTACAATTTGCGTTTGCATATTTAATTTCTTTCTTTGTTTACACATTTGCACTTTTGCTATCAAACGCTTTAATTGTCATAATATTAACAATTTTAGTACTGACAACTTTTGTAATTATTTGTTTATCAAAAGGGAAATCAACCTGTAAATCTTGTAATTTTTCCGCTTGCACTTCTTGCAATAAATGCAAATCAAAATAAAATATCAAGGCTAGAAATTTATTTGTAAATATCCTATTTAAATTTTAAAAGCATTTGACTGATACAAAAAGTTTTTAATTGTAAAGTGTAAACTTTTAATGCTAATTGTTGTATCTATAATGCTTATTTTCTTTACTTTTATTTGCAGATATTATATAATAGAAATAAATGCAATTTGATTTAAGAGATTACAAAAAATTTTAAAGGACTTTATAAAATGAAAGAGAAAACTTGTTGCTTCACAGGGCATAGAAGTCAAAAACTGCCTTGGGGATTTAACGAAGAAAATGAACAATGCATTATAATGAAAGATAGATTATACAAAGAAATTGAAATAGCGGTTCTTGAAGGTTATGAAATCTTTATTTCAGGGATGGCAATAGGGTTTGATACTATTTGTGCAGAAACTGTGTTAATGCTTAAAAATAAATATCCTAATATAAAATTGCATTGTGTGTTGCCTTGTCAAAATCAAGATAAATTATGGAGTAATTATCAAAGGCAAAGATATAGAAATATATTAGCAGTTGCCGATAATGTGGTAGTGATAAGTGAAAACTACACAAGTACTTGTATGTTTGAAAGGAATAATTATATGGTTGATAATTCCTCAAAGGTCATAGCACTATATAATGGAAGAGGTGGCGGAACTAAAAAAACTATTGATTATGCTAAATCAAAAGGTTTACTTCTTACAATCATAGAACCATAAAAATAAAAAAAGGAGTGAGTAATCATTCCTTTTTACTTTGCATATTGGATAAATCACATTAATTACTTTGTAAAAGATAGCATATTAATTCTATCAATATGTCTACCACCATCAAATGTTTCATTTAAAAAAGTTTTTGTTATTTTTATGTTTGTGCAAGTACATTTATTTCTGCCTTGCAAAACTAAAACATTTGCATTATTGTGATGTCTACCTAAATAAGCCATTTTTTTATTGACTGCAAGGCACGCCCTTATATGAGAATAACGGTTTGCACAAATGCTCATTCCTATGCCACTGCCACAAACTAAAATTCCTTTATCCTGCTCATCTTTTATATTTTCACATACAAGTTTAGCATAAATAGGGTAGTCAGTTCGCTCTTCATTAAATGGACCGACATCAATATATTCAATATCGTTCTTTTTTAAATATTCAATTACTTTTTGCTTTTGTGCATAGCCTGCGTGGTCAGAACCAATATAAATCATAACTATTTTCCTATATTTTATCTTCTTACAATTTCAAACTTATGTTGGCAATCATTATTTATCGTCATCATCATCGTCAAAGTCGTCATCAAAATCGTCGTCATCAAAATCGTCAAAATCATCATCAAGACCTTCTTCTGCTAAATCTTGCTCAATGTCTTTGTCTAAATCAATGCCTAGTTCTTCATCATCCATTCCTAGTCCTAAATCTTCATCACTAATTTCAACTATGCTTGAATCATCTCCAATGCTTTCTTCTTCAACTTCTTCATCAGTTAAATCATCATCGCCTTCATCTTCGCCAATGTACTTACGCCATTCTCTTGCTGTTTCTTCATTAAACATATCTGCGCCTAGTTCTTCTTTACAACTATCACACATATCTTGGTCGTGAGTAATTAAATTAAAATGGCAAATAGGACATAGTTCCATTTCCATATCTTCATAAATTGTATCTCCATTGGCTTTCATTTCTTGTTTGCATACATTGCAATATTTATCTTTTTTGTCAATATAATTAAGTTCGCATCTTGGACATCTAATATAAGCCATATTTTACTCCTAAATATAAATTTTTTAACTCGTCATATTATATAAACAAAATTCTAATTTGTCTACTATTTTTATAAAATTTTTCAAAAAATTTTTTATGTGATAAAATTTATAAGATTTAAATAGAAAATGCAGGCATTAAATCCATAATTTTTTAATAAAATTTACTTTGCAATAAATTGGAATTTAAAGGTTTTTATCTTACATAAAATAATAAATTACAATTTGCTTTTTTATTTTGCATTACATTATAAAAAAATATGCATTACAAAAATAATTTTTAATTTTAATTGCGAGCAAATTATATATTACTATTTGATAACGATGATAAATGTAATTTTCTTTTATATTAGTTTTTTAAAGTAAAGTATTGTGTTATATTTGTTTAAAATGGTTGTCATTTAACTAACTTTATGATATAATGTCAAAGATAGGAGATTGAAATGAGAAAAAAAGAAGATTTAAGTAAATTAAAAAAATTAGGTAGTCAATCAACAGCTTATGAGTATACTTATAATAAAGAAATTTTAGAAAGGTTTGAAAATAATTATCCTAATAATGATTATATGGTTACGCTTGATGCTTATGAGTTTACGACTTTATGTCCAAAGACTGGACAACCAGATTTTGCTAAACTTTATATAAATTATGTGCCAGATGAGTATTTAGTTGAAAGTAAGAGCATAAAATTATATTTGTTTAGTTATAGAAATAATGGTGATTTTCACGAAGATTGCATCAATAAAATTTTAGGAGATTTAGTTGAATTATTAAATCCAAAATATATTGAAGTTTTAGGCATATTTTCGCCAAGGGGCGGAATTGCAATTTATCCATTTGCATCATACGCGAAAATTGGTGGCGGTTATGAAGATATGAAAAAGCAAAGGCAATTTGATGCTTTAAATGTAATATTAGCAAATAAGAGAAATTATAACAATTAAACAACAAAGCATAAGGCTAGTAAATTTGTTACTATGTGCAAATAAATAAAAAACTAGATTTATAATAAAAGGGTAGTAAATATGATAGAAAAAGCAGTAATATTATGTGGCGGTTATGAAACAAGAATGTTGCCAATCACAAAAACAATTCCAAAAACAATGTTACCAGTTTTTGATAAGCCACTTATTCAGTGCATAATGGAAGAATTAAAAGAGTGCGGAATTAAAAAAGTGTGCTTTATAATAGATGATAATAAGCAAATAGTATTAAATCATTTCAAGAGGAATGTTGACCTTGAAATGTATTTGCAAGCGAAGAATAAATATGAAATGCTTGAAAGTGTAGTAAAAACTAACAATATGCTTGAAATTGAAAAAAGAAATGATAATCATCTAGGTGCTGGTTATGCAATAGAAGTTGCAAAAGATTTTGTAGGAGATGAACCATTTGTATTTTGTTTGAGTGATGAATATTTGGAAAACAATGGTAATGGTACAATTAAGCAATTAATGGCAAATTATTATAAGTATGGAAAGCCAGTAATTGCTGTGCAAGAAGTTCCTAGAAGTGAAGTGTTTAGGTACGGAATCATAGACCCAATAAGAGTTGATGAACAAACAAGTATTGTCAAGAATATTGTAGAAAAACCAAGTGTAGAACAAGCACCGAGCAATATTTCTTATTTAGGTAACGCTATTTTAGATAAGGAAGTATTTAGTGTTATTAATATAAATAAGATAAAGGGCAGGAAAGAAATCAATATTCCAGATTTATTTGAAAATTACATAAGAAATCAAAATTTACTTGCAGTTAATATTGTTGGAAATCGTTTTGACCTAGGTAATAAATTAGGTTTTGTAAAGGCAAATATAAATGCAGGGCTTAAAGATAAGACTTATGGAAATGAACTAGCAAAGTACATTTGTGATTTGGCAGATATAATAAGGATGCAAAATAGATGAAATTAAGAAATTTTAAAAGAAAAAAAGTAAATAACAATTCTGTAAATATTATTGACTTTAATACATTAACAGAAACAAAAGCAAAAAAAATTATGAATTCAATAGGGAATTTTACAAAATTAAGTATGAACATTATTTCTTCAAGCTCAACTTATAAATTTATATCAACAAACTATAATGATATTAAAAACGAATTTAATGCTTTGTTAAGTGGCTTAAAATATTCTACCAATGTGGCATTGGATAATTATAGCAGAATATATCATTCAAAATTGAACAATTTTAAGTTTGATATTAATTTAATTAATGATGCAATTAAAGAAAAAAATAATAATAATTTGAAGTTGTATTACAAGAGAACATTTGACTATAATTTAAATAGTAGCAAATATTTTAGTGATGATTTTATGCAAGCAATTTATAAAGAAGATATTTCACAACTGCTAAAAAATTCAGCAGAATATGATGCTTTAATTAATGGTAAATAATTTTGTGTAATAATTAGAATTTTTGATTGTTGTATGGTAATAATTAATGGAAATAATTTTAATAAATTTTTTCCGTAGTTATTGCCTTTTTTTTAATCATTTGTTATAATGAAAATGAAAGGCTTAATTATGCTTTAAAAATTAAGATTTTTCAAAATTTATGCTTAAATATGGGAAAATGTAGTATTTTAAGCGAAAATTTAATAAAAAAATAGCAAGACAAAGTCTATTTACAGAAGTCTTGCATTAATGAAATAATTAAATAACAAAAAGTAATTTTGTTTTAATATATATTTTAGTACAAGGGGAAGTTTATGAGGTCTATTTATAGTTTTTACAAAGAAAGACTAATTGAAATAAGTGGTAAAAGTAGAAGTTTATATTGTAAAGGCGTTTCAAAAAAATATTCTTATGATATTGGAAAAATAATTGGTAATGATGCAGAAGTATTTGAAGAGTTTATGCAATTTTTATGGCGTGGCAAGAAATATACTTTCAACCTAATTTCAAAGGAAGATAAAGATAGGCTTTATAAAGTTTTTTCTATTGAAGATAGATTAAGCAAATCTTATGAAGAATTAGCAAAGTTAGAAGGTAAAGAAAAGAGTTCTTTTAGGCTTAAAATTGAAAGACAAAAGAAAGAAGAACTTGCAAGGGTAATGCAAAGTGAAGTAACTTCTCTAACTGCACTTAAAAGAGAAATTGAAGAGTTTTCAAAGGAAACTGGAAGATATGAATTATTTATTGGCTATCCATTTGTAACTGGTGCTATTAGTAAAGACATTGTAGTAAAAGCACCTTTACTGCTTTTTCCGTGCGTAATTGATGTTATTGATGATACTACTGTTGATATTGAATTAAAACACGATGAGCATATTCAACTAAATAAGGTATTAATGCTTGCGTATGCAAAAGAGAAGAGAATAAATATTGAAGAATTAGATTTGGATTTTTCTTCACCGATTGCTAGTCGTTTTAAAACGATTGAAGAATTAATTTCATATTTGCGAGATAATGGCATTAAGTTTAATGGTGCGACAAAGGCATCATTAGAAAATTATGATAAGATAAAAGAACCACGTTTCAATGATGCACTTGAATTAAAAAATGCGTGTATTCTTGGCAGATTCCCACTAGCAAATGCAATTTATAACGACTATACAATGCTAGAAAAGAAAAGACTTTATAATGAAGCAATAAATGAATTATTAAACTTAAAGCAACCTAAACACAATAAAAAGTTTAATCCTAGTTTATATACAATAAATAATTTAGACTTTGCACAAGAAAACACAATTTATAATATAAACAAAGATGGTAACTGTGTAATTTATGGTCCACCGGGAACTGGTAAAAGTCAAACTATTGTAAATATAATTGCAGATGCAATTTGTAAGAATAAAAAGATATTAGTTGTTTCTCAAAAGAAAGCAGCACTTGATGTTGTATTTAACAGATTGGGACTATTAAATAGCAAAGTTATGTTTGTAACTGATGCTGAAAAGAATAAGACAGAATTTTATGATAGAGCGAAGAATACCCATATTGCATTAATGGGTACTTATTCAAATGCTGTACCAAATGCAAAATTTAGTGATGAGAGAGAAAAATTTGAAAATATAGAAAAAGAAATTCAAAAGGAATTAAATGAATTAGATATAATTTCAAATTGTTTATTTTCAAATACTGAATTTGGAATTCCACTACAAAAGATGTATGAGCAATCACATATGATAGGTCGTAACACTTATGAATATACTATTTATAAGAATATGCTTAAAAATAGCGAACTTATGGCCATAAAATATAATGACCTTGCAGATGCTTTAAGAGTAATTCAAGAAAAGAACAAAGATGAAATGTACTATAAATTCTTGGAAGCAAAAGAAAAAAATCCTTTAATAGACAATATTAAAAGTGATTTAGATTTGCATATTGTAAATCAAACACTGTCAAAGTTAAACAAAGTACTTTCATCTCGTTTAGCACCATTTGATACAGGTAAATATCCAAATTCAAAGCAAATTTTAGCATTTTATTTAGATACGCTAAATACGAATAATGACTTAAAACCACTAATTAAGTTTGTAAGTCGTGTTGAAAATCCAAAGACTTACAAAGCGTTAAGTAGTAGTTATGTTTTATTACCGGCATTGCCATTTACAAAATATAATGCAGTAAAGAAAGAAAAGGAAGTTGAAAAGGAATTTGAAAGAACAGTAAAAGCGATTGATGAATATACGCAAGACTATACATTCCTTAAAACTGTGCTTACTGAAAGGGGTTATTTAATGCTCATAGATAATCTACTTAATGGTAACACATTATATTTGAAACTAATTTTCAATGCATTAAGTGATTATGTTGAAATTAGAGATTTGAATTTTACTTTAAACAACTTAACAGAAAATGAAAAATTAATATTAAATTTTGCATATTCAACAACTGATAGTTTTGTTAAATTTAAGCAAGTAATTGAAAAGTTATTAGTTATAAGAGTTTATAGGGAAGTAGTAGTACTTGAAGAACAAAATAAAGAAGAGTTAAGCAAAATTCTTGATTATGACAATGTAAGAAATAGAATTTTATCACTATTAAAAGAAAAGCAAAAAATTGCTCAATCAATAGCACTTGAAAAATTCAAAAATGATTATATTGATGGATATAATAAAGACAAGGAAAGCAAAAACTATTACTATCAAATTTCAAAACAACAAAATTTATGGCCAATAAGAAAAACAATGGAAGTTTATGGGCATCATTTACTAAACTTATTCCCTTGTTGGTTATTAAGTCCTGAAAGTGTTTCTACAATTATGCCTCTTGAAAAAGATATGTTTGATATGATTCTATTTGATGAAGCATCACAAGTATTTGTGGAAAATACAATTCCTACAATTTACAGGGGTAAAAATATTGTAATAGCGGGCGATAATAAGCAATTAAGACCTACAAGTACATTTATGAAACGTTATGTTGGTAACGATTTTGATGAAGAACTGGACTTTACAACACAAACAGCACTTGAAGTTGAAAGTTTATTAGACCTTGCAATGTGTAGGTACAATAGTTCAAATTTAACTTACCATTATAGAAGCCAAAATGAAGAATTAATCAACTTTTCAAACTACGTTTTCTATGAGGGTAAACTACAAATATCACCAAACATTACAAAGAATATAGGTAAAAAGCCTATTGAAAGAATTAAAGTTGCTGGGCGTTGGGTTAATAGAAAGAATCAAGCAGAAGCAAAAGAAGTAGTTGAAATATTGAAAAAGATATTTAAGACTAGAAAAGAAAACGAAACAATAGGAATTATCACTTTCAATAGTGAACAAGAAAATGCTATTGAAGATATAATTGATAGAGAATGTAGACTTGATGCTAAATTTAAGGCAGATATTTTAAAAGAAACTAATAGAAAGGAAAATGGAGAAGATACAAGTTTATTTGTAAAAAACATTGAAAATGTACAAGGTGATGAAAGAGATATTATAATATTTAGTATTGGTTATGCCGAAAATGAATATGGTAAAGTTATAGCGCACTTTGGTCCATTATCAATGGAAGGCGGAGAAAACAGGCTTAATGTTGCTGTTACTCGTGCGAAGAAAAAGATTTATGTAGTTACAAGTATTGAGCCAGAAGAGTTAAAAGTGGAAGGTACTAAAAACTTGGGGCCTAAAATATTTAAGAACTATTTGAAATATGTGAGAGCAGTTTCAAATGGGGATAAGTTAGAAACAAAACTAATTTTAGATAGTTATGTAACAACTGCAAGCGAAAATGAAATCAAAAAGACAGAATTTGCAGGTAAAGTAGAAGAACAAATTGCAACTGAACTTAAAAAGTTGGGTTATGAAATTGCTACAAACATAGGTAATTCAACACATAAAATTGGTTTAGGAATTTATGATAAGAATTTGGACAAGTATTTAGTTGGTATTGAATGTGATTACAACGCATATTATAGTTCTGTATCAACTATGGAACGAGATGTTTTAAGACCATCATTCTTGCAATCACGTGGCTGGAATTTAGTTAGAGTTTGGAGTAGGGATTGGTGGTTGAATAAAAACAAGGTGCTTAATAAACTTGTAGAAATTGCAGAAAAGCAAAAGAGAAAGTTTATAAATGAATTGGATGAGATTTCACTATTAAAATATCAAAAGAAAATTAGTAAAACAAATAAGTAAACATTTTAATAAAAAGATTAAAAATAGATTAGAAAATAATGAAGTACTACTAGAATTTAAAGGTTTTCTTTGAATTTAAATAGTACTTTATTGTTAATTTAGTAATTAAAGGAGCTGTAAATGGATAATAACGAAGTAGATAAGTTATTAAACACTAATGGGGATTTATCACTAAATAATGCTGTCAGTCATGGTGGCGGAGATGCAAACATTGGAACTGATGTGCTTTATTCAAATATGCAAAAGAGTATTGATGAAAGCGAAGCACAAGCACTTGATGAGTTGTATAAAAGTGAAAATAAAAGAAAGGGTGGACTATTATTTTATGTGGGTCTAACATACTTTATTGTTATGCTACTTTTAATTGGTGTACGGGTATTAAGTAACTTGGGTGTTTTTGATTCACTTAATATAATTGTTACAGAATTTGTTACAAGTGGACTAATTCAAGTACTTATTATGTTTGCAATTCCTGTCTTTGCCTTTTGCTTTGCAAAAAAACAGAAATTTAAAGAAACATTAAAAGATTTTCAATTTAAAAAGATTTCAGGCAGTATTGTATTAATTGCTATTATTTTAGGAATTATAATATTTTGTCTAAATGGATTTATATCGTCAATTTTTGCTTCTTTAATTAGTTTGTTTGGTTATGAAACTTTGCCATCTTCAAGTACAACTGGAAGTGATGGTGCTTCTATATGGTATTTTTTAACTACTGTAATATGTTCTTGTTTGTTACCTGCAATTTGTGAAGAAACTGCACATCGTGGATTACTTCTTAATGGTATAAAACGTTATGGAGTGGGTAAGGCTGTGCTAATTTCAGGTTTACTGTTTGGACTAATTCATTTGAATATAAATCAATTTTTCTATGCAACTATTGTGGGTTGGTTTTTAGGGTTTTTAACGGTTATTTCAGGTAGTATTTATCCTGCAATGATAATCCATTTTATAAATAACTTTTTAAATTGTTTGAGTGAATATGCTTACTTAAATAACTTTGACTTTTTCAGTTTAAATGCTATTATTAACTTTATGGATTCAACTATTGGAACTTTATTTACAAACTTTTTGATTTTCCTATTTATATTGGCGTTAATTTATTTACTATCTGTTTTAGTATATAAAATTTACTGTAAACAAAAATATCCGGACTTTGTAAATAAGATTATTAAGAAAAATTATGTTTACTTTTTTAATAGAGATTATTTTTCAAGTAGTAAGAGTAAGCAAGATGAAATTTTAAAAGATTTTCTTGGCACAGATAAACTTCAAGCAGGAACAATGGCTTATGTTTTATCTAAATCAAATAGCAGTAATTCTTTTTGGGATAACTTTGAGCAGGTTTATCCAAAAAAATATAGAAAAGAGATTTTGCCTTGGGCATTTATTGTAGGTGCTATTGTTATGGGTTTTGTTGCAACAATTTTCACTTTTGTTTGGGGCATTTTGTAATAAGCAAATAGGCATAGCGAGAAAGTTTATTATCTTATATGATGCACATTACTATATTTGTAAGTAGTGTTATATAATTTTATTGAGTGATAATTTTAAATTAATACGAAAGGGGATAAATTTTTGAGAAAAATTACCGTAGTTTGCGTAGGCAACTTAAAAGAAAATTATTTAAAAAGTGGCTGTGATGAATATATTAAGCGATTAAGCAAAAATTATGAAATCAAAATCATTGAAATTAATGAAAGTAAGCCTTCAAGCAATAATCCATCAAGTAGTGAAAGGCAGTTAATAATTGAAAATGAAGGCAAGCAAATAATAGAAAAGTTAAAAGGTTTTATAATTTGTCTTTGCATAGAAGGAAAGCAGTATGATAGTGTGTCTTTTGCTGATATTATAAAATCTTCATATTTAAATTTTGATGAAATTACTTTTGTAATTGGTGGTAGTTATGGGTTAAGTGATAATGTTAAAAATAAAGCAAATTGTAAATTAAGTTTTTCATTATTTACTTTTCCGCATCAATTAATGAGATTAATTTTATTAGAGCAAATTTATAGGGCAAATACAATAGAATTAAAAACTCCTTATCATAAATAGTGCTATCAACTACCAAATATGTTAAATATTTAGTGATGTCGTTACAGTAAAAAAATTTAAATTTATGCACAAATATTACGACACTTTCATAAGAAAATTGATATGGGGGTGTTGTATGACAGTTAATGAAATTAATGAAAGAATATTGGCACTTGGTGAACTTCAAGGTGTTGACGTATTTAGAGTGGGTTATAGTTTGCTTGGTAGGGATATTTATGGCGTACATATTGGCAATTATACAGGTAAGCAAATTATATTAACAGGTGCAATTCATGCAAGAGAATATGTAACAAGTTTGCTTTTAATTGAAATGGTAAGGTATTTGTATAATAAATCATTTAATGGCGGGTTTTATTTTATTCCACTAGTTAATCCAGATGGTGTAGATTTGGTTTTGAGCGGGACAAATAATTTGCCTTGTGAAAAGTTGAGAGAATTTATTTTACTGGTCAATGATGGTAGTAATGATTTTTCATTTTGGAAAGCGAATGCAAATGCAGTGGATATGAATGTAAATTTTGATGCTGGTTGGGGAACTGGGGTTCAAAATGTGTTTTGTCCTGCACCTGCAAATTTTGTGGGTTACTATCCAAATTCAGAGAGGGAAGTTCGCTCGCTAATAGATTTTACACTGAAAAATATGCCAGCAATGACTATTGATTATCACACTCGTGGCGAAGTTATTTACTATGGTTTTGATACGCAGACAGAACAAGAAAGGGCGAATAATTTGAAAATTGCGAGTGATATAGCAGAAGTTACAGGCTATACAGTAGAAAGAAGTATTGGAAGTGTGGGTGGTTATCAAGATTGGTCTATTGCAACCTTAAAAATTCCATCAGTTACTGTGGAAGTAGGGAATGCACAAATGTCATATCCTATTACAGAAGAATATTTGCCAGAACTTTTTGAAAGGAATAAAGATGTGCCACTTGTTGCATTAAATTCTGTAAACAGGATTTATTCGCAAACGACAAGGGTTAAAGGAACTAGAATATGGAAAGGTTTATGTTTGAGGCATTAAAGCAAGCGGAAATAGCAAAGCGTAAAGATGAAGTGCCAATAGGTTGTGTTATTGTTAGAAATAGCGACAATAGAATAATTGCAAAAGCGTATAACAAAAGGCATCATAAAAAAGATGCTATTGCACACGCTGAAATTTTAGCAATAAAAAAAGCGTGCAAAGTTATGAAAGATTGGCGATTAAATGACTGTACTCTCTATGTAACAACAGAACCTTGTCCTATGTGTGCAGGTGCTATACTAAATGCAAGAATAGGCAAAGTTGTTTATGGAACAAGTGATTTAAAATCAGGCTTTCTTGGTGGCTTTGATGATATTAGCAATAAAAACATTTTAAACCATAATTTTAAAGTTGTAAGTGGTATTCTTGAACAAGAGTGTAAAGAAATATTGCAATCATTTTTTGATAGCAAAAGGAATAAACAAAGTAAAAAATAAAATAAAAAATTACATTTTAAACTTAAATTAAATGTAATTTTTTAATGACAAAAAGAAAGTTTGATTATTTTTTTATAATCTAAATATTTGTAGCGTACTATTGACTAAAAAAAATATTTATGCTATAATTTAAAGGTAAAGGAGAAGCGTATGAAAGATATAAATAAGATGCTAAATAATTCTTATAATGTATATACAAAAAATCCTAATTTAAGTTTAGCATTTGAAGATATTAATAAACTTCCTAAAAGGTGCGATGAGTTTCTTGACTTTTTGAGAAGGCAAGTTGACCATTGCGATTTGCAAAATAGTTTAGATGCAATAGTTTTAACTGATGAAATTGTTAAAGTACAAGTTATGAATTATAGTGAAGATGTTACTAAACAATTAAATGGAGTTACTGAAAAAGATTTTTTAGAGAAAAATTTAAAGAATTTAAAGACAACAAGTTCAAGCGAAGTTGAATATATTGGGAAACTTAAAAGTACAGTTGCTAAAATAGAAAATATGATAACTGCACTTATCAAATGCAAATCAGATTTAGCAAAACTTGAAACAGGGATTTCAACCATTGAAAGCAAATTTAATTATGTTATTGATACTGTTGAAAAGAAGCAACTTTATGGTAATGACGCGCTTAAATATATTAGGTCAGTACTTGGTAATAGATTAGATATGCAACCTGAAACCCTTGAAAGTATTAATGAAACAAGGGCAAATATTGATGAGTTGGTTGCAAACTATCAATCAATGAAAGCAATTATAAATAGAGAAATTGAAATTGTAAGCGATTTACATAATATGTCAATTAAAAATGAAGAAAATTGTAAACTACTTGAAAGAGAGTAAAAATGCTAGAAAAAACATCTAGCATTTTTTATTTTCTATTACATTATTGAAAAATAAGAATAATATTTATGTTGATTTTCTTTTATTATTTACTTAATTGCTTTAAAATAATTTTGTTACATTTATGTATAATATAATTTTTTTTGTATAAAATATTAGGGAAATCTATAAAAGGAGAAGTAAAAATGAAATCATTAAATCTAGTAAGTTTTATTATCTTGGCAATAGGTGGACTTAATTGGTTAAGCGTTGGCGTTTTTCAATTTGATATCATTGCAGGTATTTTTGGTTCAACTGCTAATATAGTTAGTAGAATTTTATACATATTAGTTGGTATCGCTACATTATACTTAATTTATGTTTCAATAGTTGAAAAAGGTAAAATTGAAATGTGCGAAGAATACAAACAAATTAAAAGTGCAAAAAGCATTAATAATTAGAAAAGAAAAAACTTCTATTACAAAGTAGAAGTTTTTTTAAACTGATATTTATATAAGAAAAAAGAAAAATTTTCTTTTTAATTGTATTATTTTTGTGATAAATTGTTTTCACAATCTAGTTACCTTTGTATTTCAAGGTCCTTGTTATTTAACTCTTTTTTTAGTTCTTTGATTAATATTTTAATATTATATTGACTTTGTTCAAGATTTGAAGGCCCATAATTTCTTGTTTTTAGGTAATCTAGTAAAAAGAATATCACAACACCTGAAACTGTAATTGCTTCTAGACCTGCAAATACATCTGCAAAAAAGTGTAATTCTTCTGTTTTTAGTTGTTCTAATGATAATTGAAGTTGTAAATAATCTGTTGCATTTGCTCTAAGTTCTTCTTTTATAGGATAAAATTTAAAAAAATTAGCAGATAAAGCAATTAAAGAATTTATTAATGTTAAAATTATTCCAGTACCTAAAAATCCAGTTGTGTCAACAATATCATATAATATATTATCTCTATGCATAACACGGTTACTTACTTTATTTAAAAAACTATTTTCTTTCTTTTCTAATTTATTAAGTTCTTGTTCTAGATTTTTTAATAGTTTTAATTGTTCTTCTTTGGTTAAAGTGTCAAAATCATCTATTATTTTCTCTCTTTTACTTTTCTTGTATTTTACTAATAACATAAATATTCCCTCGTGTTTATCTGTTTTTCCAAAGTTTGTTTTTTTGCTCTAATAGCATTTATCTTACTTTGTTTAAATATCGTATCTTTGCTTAATGTCAACATTTCATCAGTGATTTTAACTAATTTCTTTTATCTTAACTCATTAAGTATTTGTTATTATAATAGCACTTTTTCAACATTATGTCAATATGTTTAGATTTAATTAAATGAAAATGGTTGACAAATTTACAAGTTAAGATTATTATACATTAAAGTAATTAAATGAATTAATTATAAACGATTATAAAAAGGAAAAGAGAAAGTGAAGATTTTAATTTTATGTTGTGGGAACTTGGGCGCTACTAAAAAGGCAGGCGAAATTCTTGCTATGTCAATAAATGGTAGTGGGCATCAAATAGATTGCATAAGTAAAATAAATAAGGAAATTGATTACTCATTTTATGATGCGGTTGTTTTTGGTACTAATGTTAGAATGGGTAAGTTTAATAAGGAATTTAAAAATCAATTATATTTATGGAAAAATTCTAATTCAAAGGCGAGGGCTTATTGCTTTATTGTTGGTGCAAGGGCGGAAAAAACAATTTTTTACGAGAAAAAGGCAGGCAAATTAATTAATAATGGTTATTGCACTTTTGTAGGTGGAGAATTAAATGCTGAAAATGCTGGCAAATTTGATAGTGCAGTTATTAATAGCATTATTAAAACATTAAATAAAAAGGGTAGTCCGTTGCCACGCATAAATCAAGATAAGTTGCGTGTTCTAGCAGATGTTATTATAGAAGAATACAAAAGGAATAACAATTAAATTATTCAAAAAAATGTGCAAGTTTATAGTTGCACAATTTTTTTATCTTCTGACATTACTTTACCATAAGCAAAATATTCTGGTAATCCATAGCGACTTAATGGATTGTAATTTTCTTCTTTATCTACTAAAAATAAGTCGCTATCCTCTATTATCTTATCATATCGGTGAAAATAAGGATAATAATCTACTGTTGATATTTTAATTTCATCAAAATTTGTAACATTGTATGTTACATATTGTTTATTATCAATAAGTTCATCTAATGCAGTATTTTTAAAAATCTGCAATGATGTATATAATGTCATTTTAATTGAATTATTGTTTTCTTTTTCCTGTCTAATTAATAATTCACATATCTTTTCAAATTCGCCAATGCCTGAAAAAAGAAATTCAGTAACCCCGTTTGCTATCAAATATTTGATTGCGTACTCTAATAATGGCATATTTTCATTTTTAAATATTTCACTGCCGATTATTCCACATTTCATTTGTATACACTCCTTTTTAAATTGTGTAAGTATTATATCATAAAAAGTATGTATAGTCAACTATATCTTATTTAAATATACGTATATACTAAAATTGCCTTTGTTAGACTATACTTAATGGAGGGTATAAGTATGGTTTTAAATAAGGCTTTTGCATTAAGAGTAAATAGAATGTTAGAAGAAAAAAAGATGTCTAAATATAAATTAGAAAAGATTACAGGCATTTCGCATGGCACTTTTAGGAATATTTTTAGTGAAGTGAATAAAGATTTAAAGTTTTCAACAATGGCAAAGATAATTCACGCATTAGATATGACAATTCCAGAATTTTTTAATGACAAATTATTTGATTTTGCTAATTTAGAATATGAATATTAGAAAATTAATTAAAGATATTATTTGTTTATGACAATTTAGTAATAATAGACATTTGTTAGATAGGATTATTCATTTATGAATAATTACATTTTAAAATATGGTTTAACAATAAAAAATATCCGTTTATTTTAAATGCTAGTTCATTTTAACGGATATTTTTTGTTAATTTTGGTTCATTTTGGGGTTTAAAGTAATATATTTTGTAAAATTGACGTTTTATGCTTGACTTTTTATTTGTAATAGTTAAACTTACTCATAAGTAATTATGTTACTTATTCTTTTAATTTAGATTTTGTTTTCATTAGGAAGTTAAATAATTTATTTAAGTAATATCTGTTTTTACTTGCGTACATATTATATAATTTCTTTGGTGTAGTGCGTTTTAGTTTTTATGGGGGTTGTCGTTGGGGGTAGGCAAATAAAATGGTAAATGCTATTTCTAAATTAAAAACAAAATTATAAGGGGGGTAAATATGGAGAAAAATTTATCAAATGGGCAGACTGATGAATTAAATAAAGAAAATTCTACTAATCAAAACAACACTAATAAGCAATATGATGATTTAAATAATTGCATTAATGATTTGTCTAGTACAATAAATAGCCTTGATGCTAGTAAGTCTGCTGAAAACCTAAATGTAGCAAATGCTACTAATAACAACAAATCTAATAATGAAATTGCAATGAATGGTAATGTGACTGTTAATCAAAATGCAGTGGCAGTAAATAATAATGCTGTTGCAAAGGAAGAGAATACTAATTCTGTGTCAGTTAATAGTCAACCACAAAGCAAACAATCAAGTCCATTTATTGAAAATGGTGCTATTGAAAGTGAATTTACTGGTGGGGCATTTGCTTTATTTGGCGTTAATCTACTTGTTATGCTGGGAACAATGTTTACACTTGGGATTGCTTTCCCTTGGCTAACTTGTTGGAAGTTGAGATGGTTTGCAGAGCATACTTTTGTAAATGGTAAGCAACAAACTTTTGATGGCACAGGTGGGCAATTAATTGGAAACTACATAAAATGGATGTTCTTTACAATTATAACATTAGGCATTTATAGTTTTTGGATGGTGCTTAATATGCAAAGATGGACAACTAAACATACGCATTTTAAAGGCGAGCAAGGCGAGTCTAAATTTGACGGCAAACTTATTCAACTTATTGGCGTTGGTATTGGTTGTGCATTACTTATTGGTTTTACACTTGGTATTGGTACGTTCTGGGCACACTGCTGGAAACAAAGATGGTACACTAAACATACCATTATTGATGGTCAAAAACTTGACTTTAACGGAAAAGGTCTACAATTTTTAGGTAGTTGCATTAAGTGGATTCTACTTACAATTATCACATTCGGTATCTATTCATTTTGGCTTGTTGTTAAAATTGAAAAATGGACTGTTAAGCATACATTTATTAAGGGTGCAAAAGGCTACAAAGAAATTCCGCCTAAACCAGAGGGTTATAGCAGTGCATTGACATTAGTTATTTTAGGATATACTGGATTTATTCTTTCGCCAATAGTAAGTTTAGTATGTGCTATTGTAGGTATTAAAAAGGCAAATGAAATCAAAATGAAAGGCTTAAAAACTGCCGGTATTATAGGTTTAGTTCTTAATATATTATCAATGGTTTTTGGTCTAATTTCAATGATTCCTATGATAATTCAAATGATAGGTTATATCAAACTACCACCTAGCGATAGTGAAATTTATGCAGGGCATCATGGCGACCCTAATGGTTATTATGTTAAATTAGATGATACAGAATATGCACATTATGTTTTAATTGATGAAAACTTTGATGGTGTAATTTACATATCAAGTGATGCAAGTGTTTGCTACTATTATGCACAATTAGATACAAATCCTAATGATAGTGTTATATACGATATTTTTAGTGCTAATATTAACGGTTATTCAACTAACTTTGAACTTTATAGAAATGAAAGTGGCAATGTTGACTATTTTGATAATAGTAATAGTATGTCATTTAGTCATAACATTCCAATTTGTATGTGTCATTATGGTAGTGGTGATGATACTATTTATTTACCAGCAAGTTACGCTGATGCAATTCTTTTACCAGATGGATTTACTGGAACAATTTATAACTACTAATTAAGGAGATAAATATGGAGGACAATTTGATTGAATGCAAAAATTGTAATCAATTAATATATGATGAAAATTTGAATTTTTGCAATTATTGCGGTTGTGCATTATATAAAGATGCGGAAATAGATGAAAATCTACCGCCAAAACCGCCAAAAGTGCCTGATTTTATTAATGTTAATAACACTAATTCAAGTGAAGAATCTTATAGGCTATTTAACTCTATTAGGGAAAGTAGAAACAAGATTGAAAAAAATCAAATTGGCAATGTTAATAGTAATAATTTAAATATTCTTTCAGGTAGTTTGGTTGTTAACGATACACAAGAAAATAACGAAGAAGAAACTATAATAAGCAATAATCAAAATTATAATAATCTTAATGAAGATGAACTTGCTATTTTAACTAGTGATGAAATGGTAAGTAATGAAGGTAATGGCAATGTTAATCAAAATATGATGGATTACAATATAAATGGAGAAGTTGCATTAAATGGCAACTCAAATAATGTTGAAGTAGTGAATAGCACTAATAACGTTGCACTTAACAATAAAGATAATAATTCAGTGGCTGTAACTGCTACTGCACAAGTCAATAATAATCAAAATCAAGTAGCAGAAAGTAAATTTACTGGTGGCGCTTTTGAATTATTTGGTGTTAATTTCCTTGTTATGTTAGGTACAATGTTGTCATTTGGAATTGCATTCCCTTGGCTAACTTGTTGGAGATTAAGGTGGTTTGCAAATCATACATTTATCAATGGTAAGCGAAAAACTTTTGATGGTACAGGTGGGCAACTAATTGGGAACTATATAAAATGGATGTTCTTTACGATTATAACATTAGGCATTTATAGTTTCTGGATGGTTCTTAATTTAGAAAGATGGGTTGCTAAACATACGCATTTTGAAGGAGAGCAAGGTGAGTCTAAATTTGATGGACTACTTATTCAACTTATTGGTGTTGGAATTGGTTCTACATTGTTGAGCATTGTTACTCTTGGAATAGGAACATTCTGGGCACATTGCTGGGTTCAAAGATGGTACACTAAACATACTATTGTTGATGGGCAAAGATTAGGTTTCAATGGAACTGGCGGACAATTTTTAGGTAATTGCATTAAGTGGGTACTGCTTACTATTATAACTTTCGGCATCTATTCTTTCTGGCTTGCTGTTAGAATTGAAGGGTGGACTGTTAAACATACTTTCATACAAAATGCAAATGGCTAGAAAGAAATACAACTTAAAAGAATTAAAAGCAAAGGATTAAAAACAAGGGGTAAGAGATGAATAGTTTTGATACTAAACTTAATGATTTAACTAAAAATTGTAATTCAATTTATTTAAATTATTGTGAAAAACATTATAAATTGTATTCTGCTTTCAGTGAAAAATATGATGTTGATTACAAAAGTGTGATTAGGCAAAAAATTTATGAATTGATCAATTTTGTTAAAAAATTTGCAGATAATTTGAGTGATGTTCTCATAAAGAACTTTAACAAAAATTCTATTCTTGATTATGCTACTATTAATGATTTTAGTTGTAATAATCTTTTTGTAGAATTAAGTCAAGTTAGTAAAAGATTAGAAAGTTTAATAACTAATATTAATGCTAGTTCAATTTCAATGCAAGAACAATATTATAGTGATTTTGCAAATGCTTATCTGCATTTTATGTGGATTGAAAATAATTGGGAATATTATTTTGATAATCAATTTAATGAAAAACTTTTTAAAGAAAATTTAGCATTAGATTGTAGCAAGAAAATTGAAAAAGTAGCAAATGATACAATCAATAATTTTAACAGCGATATTAGAAATGTTTTAGAACAAAATGCAGAGATAAGAAAAGAAATTGAGAGTTTTAAACAATCAAGCGAAAGTGAAAAATTATATAATGGAATTAATCACGGTAGTTTTGCTGATAGAATTTGCGTAGGATTTTCAAATAAAAAAGTACAAGTTCCAAAAGTAAAAACTATTAGCAATATTGAAGATGCTGAAAGTGTTTTAACGAATTTGAATTATCCTGAAACGGTAGACTTTCCTTATTGTAACTACATTGATTTTAAGGCATTGCAAGATATGCGTTCTTGTATTGCTATTCAACTTGAAAGTGAATTCATTTTAAAAAGTGAAAAGTTTAATACTTTTGCTAAAAATATTGTTTTGCAATTATTAAATAAAATGCCTATTGGTAAAGTTAAAGTTTCTTATGTTGATGAGATTAAAAACAGCGAATTAAATGAATTTATTGCTAGTTTAGGTGAAAGATTTGGAAATCAAATGTTTGCAAAATGCGAAGATGGTACTAATGTAGGCGAAATGGTTGCAGATGTAAATCAAGTTGTAGATAGTCGTTTAAATTTATTTGATGGCGTAGATTTTTTTGAATACAACAAAATTTATGCGGATAATAATCAACCAATTCAATTATTTATTTTAAATGCTTATTCGCAATATTTAGATGTTGAAACATTGCAAAATTTATTTAACATAATTTCAAATGGTAGTAGGGTAGGCGTTTTCACTATTCTTATTGGAAAAGAACTTGACTTTAATTTGTTTGATGTTAGAGAAGAAGTTTACGACATTATGGCTAAAATAAATGAGCAAATTTCAAATACTATTTATTGTGATAGTGCTTTAAAATTTAAATTTGATAAAGTTGAAATGCAAGAAAATATTGTAAGTACTGGTTTTGTTGCAGGTGAATTTTTAGATAGCTATGCAAATTTACTAAATACTCAAAATGGTTTTGATAATGAAGAGTTTGATGTTGTAGAAGATAATGAAAATGAAGAAGATTTTATAACTTTTGCTGATGATGAAGATTTGATTATTGAAGATGAAGATTTTGAAGAAGAATCTTTTGAAATTCAAGATGTGAATGAAGTTATAGAAGATAAAAATGCTGATTTAGTTGAAGAAAAAGATATTGAAGAGAATTTAGTTGAAGAAAAGGCAAACAATCAAGAAGTAAAAGAAAATAATGCTATTTCAAGTAAACAAGTAATTGAAGAAGTTGACAGTGCTTTAATCTTTGAAAAATATGAGCATATTAGAGAAAGTCAAGTTGATGCAAAATTTAGGGTTTGTTTGGGATTAAATTTTAAAGATAACGAAAAGCAAATAGTTGAATTTGATGAAAATAGTAGTGAAAGAATTGTGTTAATTGGTGACATACAAAATTCAAAATTAGTGCAGTCAATTATGATAAGTTCATTTATTAAGCAAATGGGATTAAACAAAAGGCTAGTTAAACTTGCTTACTTTGATGCAAGTATTGATAATGGAAACATTAAAGATTATGTTAAACCATTTAGTAAACTAATTGAATATGCTGAAAGTGATGAAGCGGTTGCAAAACTAGATGACTATAAGGTAGAATTTGAAAATTTAAGAAGTGGTAATTTAAAGGCTATTAATTCAAAAATAATTTTCATTAATTCTTGCGAAAAACTTGCAAAAAGTAGTGGAAACACTTTCGCTGATATGATTATAAATGGTTATAAATATTCAAGATTTGTAATTCCGCATTTTGCTTCATTTAATGATGCTAAAATGTATTTAGGCAATAATGCTTCAAAATGCACTTTCATTATGTTAGATGATATCAATAAAGCAGTAATTATGAATAAGAGTACTGTTAATAAATTTAAGGTTTATAGGAAAAAATAGTTTATACAAAAAAAGAGCGGTTGTTCTTTTTTTGTGCAAAATGTTTTAAGGAAATATTGAGTTGTACTAAATTTGTTTACTATAATTTTCTATTTGCAATAGCAATATATGCACTTTTAAATTTTAGTATTTAAATTTAATGAGGGGAAAGAAAAAAGAGCGGTTGCTCTTTTTTTTGTTCTGTTAATCTTTTTTAATCTTTGGCTTTGATGCTGGCTTTGGTGAATCAACATTTAATGTTTCTGTTATGCTTGTTAATAGCCCTGTAATGTTTTGTATCTCACTAGGTACTATTATCTTTGTTGCTTGACCATCAGCAAGTGCCTTTAATGCTTCAAAACCTTGTAGGGTAATGTAGGCTGAATCCGCTTTTGCATTTACAATTAAATTAATCGCATCTGCTGTACCTTCCGCTTCCGCTATTAATGCCGCTCTCTTTGCTTCTGCTCTTAAAATCTCTGCTTGTTTTTCTGCTTCCGCTTTCAAAATCTTCGCTTGCTTTTCGCCTTCCGCTACTAATATGCTACTTTTCTTTTCGCCTTCTGCTTTTAAGATTTGTTCACGTCTTTCTCTTTCTGCTCTCATTTGCTTTTCCATTGCATCTTGAATATCTTTTGGTGGTAAAATGTTCTTCAATTCTACACGATTTATCTTGATGCCCCATGGGTCTGTTGCTTCATCTAATATTGCACGCATCTTTCCGTTTACTGTATCACGACTTGTTAGTGTTTCATCTAGTTCTAGTTCGCCTACAATATTTCTTAATGTTGTTGCTGTTAGGTTTTCTATTGCCTTGATTGGCTTGTCAACTCCATAACTGTACATCTTTGGGTCAGTTATTTGAAAATATACTACTGTGTCAATTTGCATTGTAACATTGTCCTTTGTTATCACTGGTTGTGGGGCAAAGTCTGCTACAAGTTCTTTTAAATTGATAGGGCTACTTGCTTTATCAAAGAATGGCAATATAATATGTACGCCTGTTTCTAATGTTCTGTGGTATTTTCCTAATCTTTCTACTACGACTGCTGTTGATTGTCTTACAATCTTGATGCAAGTTGCAAGTATAACTACAAATACTATTCCTAAAATTATTACTATCCAACCTATTGGTGTCATAATCTATCTCCTTTTGTGCGTTATGCACTTTTAAATTTAATGCTGTTCTATTTTTTTTAATTTGCCTTTATAAATTGTTTCTTAATTTGTTTTTAATAGGGAAGAGGGAACTAATAATGAATTTTGCAATTATTTAACAATGAAACCTTGCTTTTATTGTTTGGTTGCTTGTAGTAGCACAAATTGTTTAAATTGCAATATTGTTTTTGTTTGCATTATAAAATTAGTTTTCTTCCTTTGGTTCTTCTGCTTTCGGCATTTCTTCTGCATTACTTTCTTCGTTTGATTGCTCTTCTTGTTTAATTTGCTTTTCTTCTACTTTCATTTCTACATTTTCTTGTAGTCTGTTTGTTTCAATAGGCGTTACGATTAATTTATTGCCATCAATTTGTACAACGCTTACTTGTGTTCCAACTTCATAACTTCCACCTTGAACGCTTTTAACTGAATAAACAATTCCATTTAATTTTACGGCTCCAAGTTGGTCATCAGTCATTGGTTCTATTAATTTTGTGTTGGTGCCGATTAATTTATCTATGTTTGTTGCAACAGTTGGTTTTGATATTAATCTTTTTGTTATCCTACGCAAGAATGCTATACATAATCCTGATACTATAACAAATATTACAATTTGCCATACAATATCAAGTCCGCAAGCCCAGAATATTAGTCCACATATTCCGCCTACTGCAAACCAAATTGATGTCATGTCTAGCGAAACTGCTTCTAATATCATTGCTACTGCTATGACGCCTATCCATACCCATAACATAAATTCCATATTTGCTTTAACTCCTTTTGAAATTTTAAAGATTTCTCTTTGATTTAAGTATACAAAATGCAAATAAATTTGTCAATTAATATTTCTTTATTTTTAAAGACTTATTAGTAAGGTTTTGTAGAGAAAAAGCAAATTAATCTGCTTTTGTGTTGTTTGCATCTTGGGTAATTTCAGTCGCATTGGTTCTCTTTCTTCTTATTATGCTGTCTATTACAAAATATAGTACTGTAACTATAAATGCTATTACAAAGAAGTAGAATAATAGGGTTACATATTCGCTTGCTATTACACTTACTGCAAGCATTGCTAAAATGCAAATTAAATTGCCTAAACTAATAGCAATCAATGATTTCCATTTGTTAAATGAACAAAAACTTGCTATTAAACTTGCTGTGTAGTATCCAGTTAGCGGAACGGGCAGAGCAGTAAATAGGCATAGGAATAAATATTTTTTAAATTCAGTTTTATTTGTTATATCTTTTTCCTTTTTTATTTTATTAACTTTGTTTTCAAGTTTTTCTATAAAAGATTTAACAAATTTTAATCTCTTTAAGTATGCGCAAATTGGATAAGTTACAAGTAGCAAAATTAATGTCATTAATGTTGCACCTAAAAAACTTGAAATAAATGTGCTTATTGGATTTAGAGGAGAGAGCCACAGGTCATTAGAAAGTCCTAGTGGAATTGCTCCCCTTGCCTCAATTACTGGAAGCATTGATGCTATAAAAGTGCCTAGAAATGCGTTGTCAAAAAATAAACTTGATAATAAATTATGTAAATGTTCTAACATTTTATTTTTTCCTTTTTATTAAGATTTTACTTTTATTAATAATTCTCTTGCATATTAACAAATATTAAATTTTAAATAATCATAGTTTTTAAAGTGTTATTAAAAAATTCGCTTGGTTTTAAATATTAGTTTGTTTAACTTACAATTAGTTGACATTAAGCATTATTTGTTATATACTTTATTAGTCTATGCTTTTAAATAATTTTTTATTAAAATTTGTAGCATATTTCTATTTTTTTTCCTTAAACAGCGAAGTTAAAAATTTTGTGTTATTAAGGTAAATAATTTTCATTTTTAATAGGGGTAGTAATGGGACTTTTAGGTCATAAAGAAACGATAAATAGTAAAATTAAGGCTCTTGATGGATTTCCGCTTATGAAGTTTGCACTTGTGCAAGGCATAGGGGCGGAACTTGAACCAGTTGTAAAAGTAGGAGATAGAGTAAAAGTAAATCAATTAATTGCAAAACCTCGTGATAATATGCTGGGTGCTAACTTGCATAGTAGTGTTAGTGGGGAAGTTGTTAAGATTGTAAAGGAAGAACTTGATATAAATTTAAGCGGTAATGTGATTTACATAAAAAATGATGAGCAAAATTTGCAACTAGAACCGCTTGAAAGACTTGAAGATAATCAAATTAATTTATCTTCACTAATTAATAGGCTTAATCAATGTGGAGTTATTGGGCTTGGCGGTAGTGGTTATCCGCTTTCTTTAAAATTAGAAAAGTTTGCTGAATTTAATTCTGCAAAGTATGAAGGTAATCAAAATAAAAATCAATTTATATTCATTAATGGTGCGTGTAGTGAAGCGTATTATACTGCTGACATTAGTGTTATGGTTGAGCATTATTCAAAAATATTAAGAGCAGTTGATATTTTAAGGATTGCTACTAATTGCGATAATTTTGTACTTGTGATTAGAAAAGGAATTAAAAAATATTTAAGCGAATTAATTTCGCAAATTGATGCGAAGTCTTACATTTATATTTATGAGATACCGAGCAAGTTGTGTATAGGTGATGAAAATCTAATTGCAAATAAAGTTTTAGGTACGACATTTGAAGAAGGCGAAGTTTTGACTGATAAAGGGCATATTTGCATTAATGTTCAAACTTTGTGCAGTGTTGCTGATGCAGTTGATTATGGATTGCCTCAAATAAGGCGAGTTATAACTTGTAGCGGTGGGGCGGTTTTAGAACCTTGTAATGTTAGCGTAAAAATTGGCTCAATTTATGAAGATGTGATTAATGCGATTGGTGGAGAAGTATTCCCTATTGCTAAATTTAAGCAACTTGAAGAAAATGCAAAACATAATTATGGTAATTATCTTGCTTTAAGAGATGAATTTAGAGAAGATGAAACTGATGAAGATGTTAAAAAAGAAATGGTTGAAATGCGTAAAAAAGCAAATCAAGACATTATAGAGTTTTTGAAAGCAGAAAAGGTTTATGGCAAGGTTATTATGCAAGATATGGTTTGCGGTGGCGGTTATTTTAGCGGATTTAGCAAAGATAACTTGGAGTTTGCAATAACTAAAACTAGTTTATCTATATTGCTACTTAATAAAAGTGAAAGTAAAAGAAGAGAAAGATTAATTAAAAAAAAGAAGTTTTAAAGCAAAATTAAAATAAAATATATTCAAAAATTTAAAATAAAAAAGGTAGGTTATTATGAAAGTTTGTAAAAAGAAATGTATTGCGTGCGGTAGTTGTGTGGGAGCGTGTCCAGTAGAGGCAATTAGTTTTGTTGATGGAGTTGCTTATATTGATAAAGAAAAGTGTATTGAATGTGGTACTTGTGAGGCGATTTGTCCTGTTGAAGCGATTACTAGCAAGGAAAATGAAAACTGTCAAAGGGAAGAAAATTAATTCGTGTGGAAAGAACTGGGCATAAATGAAAAAATACAAAGAGCATTAATAGAATGTGGTTATAAAAGCCCAACAGAGATACAGCAAAAAAGTATAAAAAGCATTTTGCTGGGAAATGATTTTGTTGGCGGAAGTGCAACGGGAAGCGGTAAGACGCTTGCTTTTGCGTTGCCTGCGATTCAAAAGATTAACATGGAAGAAAAGGGCATTGAAGTTTTAATTGTTTGTCCTACTCGTGAACTTGCTATTCAGGTTTGTGATGAAACAAAGAAAGTTGCAAATAAAGTAGATAAAAACTTAAAAGTAGTGCCTGTTTATGGTGGCGCAGACTTTACAAGGCAAGCGGGGCAATTAATTAAGGGGGCGAAGATTGTTGTTGGAACTCCGGGGAGAATTCTTGACCACATTACGAGAAAGAGTTTGAAACTTAAAAATTGTAAGATGCTAATTTTAGATGAAGCAGATGAAATGTTAAGTATGGGTTTTAGGCCTGACATTGAAAACATTATTGCTAAATTTAAATCTAAACCACAAATGCTTCTTTTTTCTGCTACAATGCCAAAAGATATTTTAATGCTAATTGATAGGTACTTACAACAACCAAAGTATGCTATGATAGAAAGTGCAAACAAGCCAAGTGAAAATGTAACGCAATATTATATTAAGGCAAGTAAAAGCGGTAAGATTGATTGTTTGACTGCACTTGTTAAAAAAGTTAAGAATGATAAGGCGTTAATCTTTTGCAATACAAAGGCGATGACTGAAAACATTTCTAGTCATTTAAAGAAGTTGGGTTATGAAAGCGATATGCTTAATGGCGATATGAATCAGCAAATTAGAAGAAAAGTGCTTGAAAGTTTCAAACAAGGCAAACTGCAATTTCTAGTTTGCACTGATGTTGCATCTCGTGGTATTGATATAAATAATTTGCCTTATGTTATCAATTATGATTTGCCTAAAATTAATGAGTGGTACATTCATAGAATAGGCAGAACTGGAAGAAATGATAAAAAAGGCAAGGCTTACACAATAGTAAATAGAGATGACCAAATTGAGCAATTAATGAATCTTGCGAAAGAATTAAAAATATCTATTAATGAAATACAACTTGATTTAAGCGATGCAAATTTATCTAGTGTAAAGGTCGCAAATGGAAATAAGATTAATAATAAAAAGCAGTCAAAACTTAAAAATGTAAATGATAATAAAATAAACGCTAAAAATCCTAAAAACACTGATAAAACAAAAGGTTTATCACTAGCAAAAGATGCTAACAGTAAGAAGAATAAAAAGGTAAAAAGACAAGAAGAAAATGCAAGTAAAGGCATAAGTGTAGACAAAAAGAAAGTAGAGCAAATAAATAAAAATTCAAAACCTGAAAAACGAAATAAAAATGATGAAAGCAAAGATAAAAAGTTAAAATCAAGACAAGAAAAGAAAATAGGCAAGTATAATGATTTTGATTTTGAAGGAATGACTCTTGACGATTTCTATGAACTATTTAAAGATGATATGAAAAATAGTAGTTTTAATAATAAAAAGAAAAAATAATTTTATTATAAATTTTATATTAAAATGGATAATCTACTATTAATGATTTAATAAAATATTTGCTTCTTCTATCTAAAAATTAATAGTGATTTAAAATTTTGATTTTGGATTTTCTAAAAAAGAAAAAAGGAAAAATAATTTATGCAAAAAAGATTAATGATTATTGATGGTAATAGTTTGCTTTATAGGGGCTTTTATGCTATGCCACTTTTAACAACTGCGGAAGGTAAGTTTACAAATGCAGTTTATTCTTTTGTTACAATATTGGTGCGTGCTATTGAGCAAATAACGCCTGATTATCTTGTGGTTGCCTTTGACTATGGCAAAAAGACTTTTAGAAATGAAATGTTTGATGGCTACAAGGCAGGCAGGAGTGAAACACCTATTGAATTACAAGGGCAGTTTCCTATTATTAAGGAAGTTTTAAGTGCTATGAATATTTGCTATTTAGAGAAGCAAGGCATTGAAGCAGATGACATTATTGCAACAATATGCAAAAGATTTGATATGGATAAAATTATCATTACCGGAGATAAAGATTCTTTTCAACTTATAGATGATAAAACAACTGTTTATTTAAATAGGAAAGGAATTAGCGATATTAAGATAGTTGATACAAGGTCGCTTTTTGCAGAGTACGGCATTACACCTAGTCAAGTTGTTGATGTTAAGGCGCTTATGGGTGATAAGTCGGATAATATTCCTGGGGTTAGAGGAATAGGAGAAATAATTGCTTATAAACTAATAAAAGAGTATGGTTCTATTGATAATGTTTATGCTAATATTGATAATGTAACTGGAACTGCGATAAGAAACAAATTGATTGCTGGCAAAGACGATGCTTATCTTTCTTATAAGTTAGGGCAAAGTTTTGTTGATGAAACTTTGGAGTGTGAGTTAGAAAATTGTAAGTTGAAATTTCCTTTTAGTGAAGAGGTTAAAGGCATTTTTAGAAAATATGAATTTAAATCTTTATTAAAAAAGAAGATTTTTGTTGAAGAAAAGAAAGAGTATGTTGAAGTACAAGGTGAAAAGATTAGTGAAGAAGCGGAACTAGACAAATTAATTGAAAAATTGAATTCAGTTAAAATCTTTTCATATTACTACAATAATGAGCAAGTACAAATTTTATGTGATGATGTTTACTATACAATAGAAATTGATTATTCATTTTTAAATACTGGATTAAAGTTTAAAAACATTTTAATGAAAATGAAAACAGTTTTTGAAAATGATAAGATATTAAAGATTGTTTTTGGTTTCAAGTCGCTTTTGTATGAAGTGGCAAATTTAAATATTGATTTTAAAAATGTATTTGATTGTTCTATTGCAAAATATTTACTTGAAAGCACAATAAAAGATTATAACATTGAAGATTTATGTCGTGATTTTGAAACAAATGTAAAGGTTGTGGCTTTATATCGTGCGTACCAAGATTATTTACCAAGAATGGAAAAATTGAATCTTGTAAAATTATTTAATGAAATTGAAATGCCTCTTTGCAAGGTGCTTTATAATATGGAAGTCGCAGGGGTTAGAATTGATACAGTAAATCTTAAAAAGTATGACGAAAAATTTACAAGTGAAATTGCAGATTGCGAAAGGGAAGTTTTTGCATTAGTTGGACATGAGTTTAATCTAAAATCACCAAAGCAAGTAGGCGATATTTTATATGATGAACTTAATCTTGCAAATTCAAAGAAAAAATCAACTAGTGTTGAAAATTTAACCAGTTTACAAGATAAGCATCCAGTAGTCCCACTAATTATTAGGCATAGGCGACTTATTAAGTTGAAAAACACTTATATTGATAATTATTTCAAATTTGAAAAGAATGGATTTATACATTGTGAGTTTAATCAAGTTACTACTGATACTGGTAGATTAAGTTCTACAAATCCTAATTTGCAAAATATTCCAGTTAGAGATGATGAAGGTAAGTTTATAAGAGAAGTGTTTGTTTCAAGATTTGATGGCGGACTTATTACAAGTTTTGACTATGACCAAATTGAACTTAAACTTATGGCGCACATGTCAAATGATGCAATTATGATTGATGCTTTTAATAGTGGTAAAGATATTCACAGGGCAACTGCAAGCAAGATTTACAATATAAATGAAGAAGATGTTACAAAAGAACAAAGGCAAAGTGCAAAGGCTGTAAACTTTGGAATTATTTATGGGCAAGGTGCTTATGGATTAAGTATGCAACTAGGTTGTAGTGTAAAGCAAGCAAGTGAATTTATTGAGTCATATTTTGCCACATTCTCATCTGTCAAGAATTATATTACTGAAAATTTAAAGAAAATTATTGAAAATGATTGCACAGCAATAACGCTATTTGGGAGAAGAAGGCATATTCCAGAATTACTTGTTGAGAATTATAATTTAAGACAATTTGGAGAAAGAGTTGCAACAAATATGCCACTACAAGGTACTGCATCTGACATTATAAAAATTGCTATGATAAGAATAAATGAAATGATGGAAAGAGAGAAGTTTGAAAGCAAGTTAATTCTTCAAATTCACGACGAATTAGTTTTTGATACAAAACCTGAAGAACTTGAAAAATTGAAGGTAAATGTTAAGGCAATAATGGAAGATGTTATAAAACTTAAAGTTCCGCTTACAGTTTCAATATCAAGTGGTGAAAATCTTTTAAAATCGTAAAACTTTAAAAGAAATAAGTTTTATCCATTTATATATCAAAAAAAATCAAATGGTTTAAGATTTTGCATTTAAAAATGTGTTATTCAAAAATGAATAATGCATTTTTTATTTTACTATAAAATCATTACTAAAAAATGAAAAAAATTTTTAATTTCTTATTGTTATATAGTTTTTATAAAATGGTATTTTAAATTTAAGATAATTTTTAAAAGGTAGTAAAAGCGAAAATTTAAAGAGTTAAGCAACTGTAAAATGCAAAAATTTGCTATTTTCTACTTTAAGGTAAAAATGCTTGCAAATTTTTTGATGATATTGTATAATTATCTTGTTTAAATATATATTGCTAAATTAGCAATTTGAAAAGGAATGCATACAGATGGTAGAAGTTAAAGAAGTTGTAAATAAAAAAATGCAAAAGGAATTTTTAAATTTTCCTCTTGATTTATATAAAGACGTTGAACAATTTGTTCCGCCACTTTATGGTGATGAAAAGAAAATATTTGACAAAAATTATATGTATTATGACACTTGCGAAGCCATACATTATAATGCGTATAAAGACGGAAAAATTGTTGGTCGTATTCAAGGAATAATTCAAAATCAATCAAATGAAATAAGAAATGAAAAAAGGGTTAGGTTTAGCCGTTTTGATAGTATTGATGACCAAGAAGTTGCGAATGCTCTTTTTGACGCAGTTAAGAATTGGGCAATAGAAAAAGGAATGGATACAATTTGCGGTCCACTTGGTTTTAGTGATTTGGAAAGAGAAGGTTTGCTTATTTGGGGGTTTGAAGAAATAAGTACTTTTGAAGAACAATACACTTATGAATATTATCCTAAATTAATTGAAAATTATGGATTTAAAAAGGAAATAGACTGGGTTGAATATAAAATTTATCCAGCAAAAGAAATTGACCCTAAAATACAAAAAATAAGCGAAATAGTAAAGAAAAGATATGATTTACATATTGTTGAAGAAAAATCAGTTAATAAATTAATTAAGAAATATAAAGATGGTATTTTTGATTGTTTAAATGAAAGTTACAAAGATTTATACGGTGTAGTCCCTTATACTGAAAAAATGAAAAATGAATTAATTAAGCAATTTAAAACTATCTTAAATGTGGATTTTATTGTTCTTGTTTGTGATAAAAATGAAAAGGTGGTTGGCTTTGGTCTTGCTTTCCCATCACTTTCAAAAGCAATGCGTAAATGTGATGGTAAGTTATTGCCATTTGGGTTTATCCATCTTTTAAAAGCACTAAAAAAACCAACAATATTTGATTTTGGTCTTATTGCGGTGTTACCTGAATATCAAAGTAAAGGTGTAAACGGAATTATTTTACAACAAGTTATGGAAAAGATGATTGAACTTAAACTTGATTATTGTGAAACTAATCTAAATTTGGAATCAAATGAAAAAGTACAAGCACAATGGAAGTTCTTTGAGCATGAATATCACAAGAGAAGACGTTCTTATATGCTTAAAATAAATGATGATAATAATGTTGAAGCAGAAAAGGAAGAAGAGAATTAATTTATAGTGATTAATTTAGTTTGTTTTTGAAATAATTAAAAGACTCTATTATAGTTGGAAGATGGCGGAATGTAGTTCCATTTTCTATTATGTAAATGAAATGAAACAGTAAAAGGGGGCGTATAATATGGGATTTATGGATTGGATAATGAAAGGAGTTGATGCTCCGGAAGTTCAAGAACCTACAAAAAAAGTTTTTGATGATAAAACTATTGAAAATTTAAAAAATATTTCAAATAGTGAAATGCAAGAAAGTACTACGCTGACTTCAATGCCTGTTCAAAATCAAAACTCATACAATTATCAAAATCAACAAATGTATAATAATATGCAAAGCCCTATGTCTAATCCGATGCAGGCAAATATGCAATTCGGTGCTGGTATGCAAGAAGCGTATAATCAATATAATAATCAACCTTATTATAATGGTATGCCAATGCAACAAATACCAGTGGGTATGCCTATGTATACTACGCAAAATGTTTATATGCAAACAGCACCTAACCAGCCTTTTGCACCAACAACTATCACGATTTTTCAAGTGTCAAGTGAAGAAGATATCAAGTATGCATTAAAACATTTAGGCAAAAAGTCGCCTTGTGTAATATCATTTAATAAAATGAATAAAAAGAAATTGAATGGATTATGTCAATTTTTAAATGGTGGCGTTTTTGCTTTGGGTGCTACAATGATGAAATGGCATAATGATGATTATTTGCTTACACCTAGGGGAATGGCAATTTCAAGACAGGACAAATCAAAAAGGTAATAAGATGTGAATAAAAATTTAAAAAGATTTATAATAGTTTATTTGATTTTTGCATTACTTGTTGTGCTTGATATAATTACTAAAATAGTTACTGATGGAATTGATTTAACAGTTATAGAAGGCGTTTTATCTTTTGAGTCAGCATATAATAAAGGTGCAGCATGGAGTATGTTTAGCGAACATACAATAATTTTGGCATTAACATCTTTGATTTTTGTAATTGTTGCTATTGTTTTTGATATTAAAACTAAAATGAAGAAAACTTTGCTTTACAATTTTGCATTTACTTTAATTTTAGCAGGTGCATTTGGTAATGCTATTGATAGATTATTTTTGGGTTATGTTAGAGATTTTATAAAATTAGATTTTATGAATTTTCCAATTTTTAATGTTGCTGATTGTATGCTTGTAGTTGGAGTAATTTTGCTTGCAATTTATATTTTAACATATAAAGAAGATGAGAAAGTTGTGGAAGAAAAAGATACTTATAAAGTAGACTACATTAATAAAATAGACGAAAGTGAAGAAGCAATGAAAATGGCAAGTACAAAGCATAATGTATTGAAAAATTTTGAAAGTAATGAAATAGATGTAAATAAAAATAAAACAGATAATGGAGATAGTTAAAAATTTTAAAATAGGCAAGTTAGTAAATCTAACCTGCTTATTTTTTATGCTATCTATGATTTCAGTGTTATTTATTATGAGTTTTTTGTGTTTTAACTGCTTTACTATTTTGATATTATATTTGAGTAATTATCTTTTAATAAATTTTTCTATTTATGAATAATTATGTTAAATTTACACAAATTAGAAGTACAACAAGCAAATATAATTTAGGAGATTGTGTTATGAAACATTTTTTGATAATAGGCTTTATACTTTTATTTTGTTTAGGAGTTTTACCAGAGTTTTTCATAAATGAAACTACAACAACTAATAATGGGCAAAGTAAAAAGACAATAGAAATCAATTTACAAAAAGAAGAAAGTAAAAATGCAGAAATTAATTCAAACAATTCTAATGCAGTTTTATTGCCTGAAAATTCAACAAAACAAGTTGAGAAAAATGAAAGTAATAGTCTTAACGCCACTCTTGAAGTAAATGAAGAGCGTGAAGAAACAAAAACTGCTAATGCACCAGTAAATAATGAAGAAAGTCAAACGCAAATTGATAAAAAAGTAAATGAGTATAAAGTAGAAGAAGAAAAACAAGAAGGTAAACAAGAAGAAAAAACTTGTACAGATTGTGTAGTTGGGCAAACATCAATGCAAGATGTGCCAAAAAATACAGATAAGAATAGTGATAAACAAAATGGTAAATTAAACAAAGAAGAGCAAAAGCAAATAAAAAAATGGATTAAACAAAGTGATAAGTTTGAAGAAGACCGTATTAATGAACCTATGATAGAAAAAGATGAAATAGTAAATAAATCAAAACAAACTTCAATTATAGATAAGAAAAAGCATTCTAAAAATGCAAATATATCTAATGAAAAATTACCTATTGAAGACAAAATGATTAGTGAACATAAGAAAGAACATGCTAAAAAAGAAGTTCCAGGTAGCAACAAAATTGAAAATTTAGAAGAAGTTGTGGCTAGTGAAATTGAAAAGCAAATTGAAAAGGTAGAACTTCTTAAAATAATTGATAATGCAACAGTTGTTTTACAAGATGGCATAGTAAATGTAAAAGTAGGTAATTAAAATGTTATTTATGCTATATATGATTTTGTCAGCAATACTTTAATGAAAAATGTCTTTATGACATTTTTTTATTTTTAAAATAGTAGTGCAAATGTTTTATATTTGGATTTAAAAGAGTAAATATGCAAAATAAAAAAAGCGAAAGTATGTTTTTAAACAAAAAAGTAGTTCTTTCAGCGATTTTTCTCTTGTAATTTAATTTTATTTTTGTTATAATGGAAATTACAGGAGTTTGTAATGCGTGTATGTAATTTAGGTAGTGGTAGTCGTGGTAATGCAACTTATATAGAAAGTGAGAGTGCGAAAGTTTTAGTTGATTGTGGATTAAGTGCTAATCAAGTTGAAATAAGATTGAAACTTATTGGAGTGAATCCGCAAGAAATTGATGCAATTTTTATTACGCACGAGCATAGCGACCATATAAATGGGCTAAAACAATTCGTTAAAAAGTTTGGTACTAAAATATTTATGCACTATCTAAATGTTGAAGCAGTATTAGAAAAGCAAGAGGTAGATTACAACAAAATTATTTGCTTTAAGTTAGAGGAATTTCTATTTAAAGATATAATAGTAACTCCGTTTGAATTGTCCCACGATTCAGTTTATTGTGTGGGTTATTCATTTAATTTTTGCGGTCAAAGGGTGAGCATTGCAACTGATACTGGTTATATGCCAAGCAAAGCGATTGAAGTTATGATGTATAGCGATGTTGTGTTTATTGAAAGCAACCATAATGAATTACTTTTATTAAAAAATGAAAGTTATACAGCATATTTAAAAAAACGTATTTTGTCAAATAAAGGGCATCTTTCAAATCTGGATTGTGCTGATGTTATATTCAAACTTGCACAAGGGGGAACAAGTCAGTTTGTGTTATCTCATATAAGCGATAAGAATAATACACAAGATGTTGCATTTAGTGATGTAAAAGAAAGATTGTCAAGTTTGGGGATTGAAGAAGGCAAAGATGTGTTTATTGATGTTGCTTATCAAGATAAAGTAGGCACAATGTTTGAAATTAGGAATAAGGATAGTTTAGTAGAGAACTACTAGATTTAACTTTCATTTATATATCAAACTGATTTTATAAATGCTTTATGGATTTTTAATGTTGATAAAGAACTTTATAAAATCATAATTTTTATTAATTGCAAATTAAGTCATAGGACAACATATAGTTGATGCTAATAATAAAAGTAAGTTATTTTGTAGTGATTAAAAATTATTGTAGGTAAAAAAGATAATTAAGGAATAGTATTAGTGAATTTAAAAAGAAAAAGGAAACACAATAGTCAAGAAGATTGTCAAAATGAGCAAAAACCGCTTATTATTCCAGTACAAGATGAAAATGTGCTAGAAAATCAAATAAGCATTGAAGAAGTTTTGGCGGGAGTTGATTTTGCTAAAAATGTCAATGAAAATATTGATAGCATTGTAGATGTTGAACATCAAGCAAAAGCACTTCAAGAAGCGAACGAGAAAGTTGTTAAGCAAAAAAGTCCACAGAAAAAAATTTGGTCTTTTATCTTTTTGATTATCAATATTGTAATTGTTGTAATAATTTTATTACAAATGTTAGAAGGGCAAAATGTAACGCCGTTTTATGAATTAGAATTTAATGCAGTATTTTTAATATTGGCAATTTTAATTTTCCCTGCACTTATGATGTGCGACCAAATAAGATATAATATGCTAATCACGCAGTCAACCAAGCGACATAGGCCATTTTTAGCGTATAAAGTTGCTGGAATTGGTAGATATTATGATTATATAACACCGCTTGCAAGTGGTGGACAGGCATTCCAAATATATTATTTGACAAGTAGGGGAGTTAAAGCAAGCAAGGCAATTTCCATTCCACTTGCAAGATATATTATTCAGCAAATTGTATTCGCATTTATTGCGTTGTTCTTACTAATTGGAAGTTTAACATTTTTAAAAGAAACCTTTACTTCTGCGACAGGCTCAACACTTGTTAGTGTTGCTAGTTGGATAGGGTTTACAATAAACTTCTTTGTTATTTTTGCAACTATTATACTTTCTTCAAGTAGATTAGGGCATAAAGTTGTTATAGGAATTTTGAAGTTTTTGAAGAAGATAAAAATAGTAAGGAATTATGATAAATACTATAACAAATTAATTAAATTAGTGGAAGAATACCAAAGGACAATGAAGTTCTTTGCTAAATCTCCAAAATTGTTGTTTTCAATGATATTTTTCAGTGTTTTAGTTTTACTACTTCAATACACTGCACCATTTTTGATTTATTGTGCGTTAGGTGGAGAACCATCAGTTGATATTTGGATTCAAATAATGATTGTATCATTGATGATAGACCTTGCGTGTAGTTTTGTTCCTCTTCCGGGTGGTTCAGGAGCGGCAGAAATTTCATTTGCTGCAATGTTCTCTTCATTATTCTCATCTGGTACATTCTGGGCTATGTTGTTCTGGCGTTTCATAACATATTATGCTTTCGTTTTACAAGGATTGGGAATAATAATTTATGATTATGCAATTGGTAATAAAAAGAATCAGCGATTGTTGGAAAGATGGCGACAGGAAGAAGAAAATTTAAATAGAAAATAAGACATATCATAAAAAGATATGTCTTTTTTATTTTAATTTTGAAATTAAAAAATTGGGGTAGCATATAATACTAATATGAAAAACATTTTAATAATTGATAGTGGAGTGGGTGCGATAAGTATTGCTAATGAAATAAGAAAAATTGTAAATGCAAATTTGTATGTTTACATAGATAACAAAAATGCTCCACTGGGAGAAAAAAACGAAAAAGTTTTAAAGCAGATTGCTTACAATATCCTCAAAAGAAATATAAAAAAATATAAAATAGATTTAGTTGTGCTTGCTTGTAATACATTAACAGTTGGCACTATTTCTTTTTTAAGGGAAAACTTTAATATATTAATAGTTGGTACTGAACCAAATGTAAAGATTAAAGATTTGCCAGCAATAGTTTTTTGCACTTCCTTTACCTATAAAAACTGTAAACTTATAAATGAATCTAAATTGGATAAAATTGCATTGCCAAAACTTGCAACTTTAATTGATAAAAATTTGCAAGATTTAAGCATTTTAAGCGATTATTTTATGCGGTTTTATAATAAGTTAAAAGATTATAAAGCGATTAGTTTAGGTTGTACTCATTATACATTTATAAAAGAAATTATAAATAAAATTTTTCCTAATATTAAGATTTATGAGAATAAATTTGGAGTCGCAAATAGGGTAAAATATCTACTTGAAAATTGTAAATTCAACAAGGTAATATTTAAAGGAAAAAGAATTTTCAAACGTAAAGGTAAAGGAAGAATTAAATTGATTTTGTCAAAACAAAATAGTAAATTTAAAATGAGTTTAAAAAATTATTTAAAATAGAAATATTGCAACTATTGTCTTTGTGTGTTATAATAAAATTAATAAATAAATGAAATAAGGAAAACAATGAAACTAGGGAAAAATAAAAAAAGCAAAATTGAGTTTGACTTTTTTAACGAACAATATAGTAAAGAGTATTTTAAAAGTATTTATGGAATTTCATTAAGTGTTGCAAACAATATTATTTTAAATAATTGTTTGACTCTTTCAGGTTTGGAAGAGTGCAAGAATATAAATAATGAACTTAACATATTTGCGATAAAAAAGTTTTGTGATGAAAATAGTATTTTTGTTATAGATAGTAAGTTGTTAGAAGAAGGTTATTTGGAAAAGAGATTTGAAGAAAATTTTTATTTTAAAAAACAATGGCAGAGGAAACGATATGAAAGCGTAAAGACAGACTTGTTAAATTTAAGAAAAAATCAAGCGAAAAGACAAGAGTTTTTAAATTTATGCGAGAAATCAATAGATGAAAATAAAAATCTAGAAAATGTAAAAAATGTTTTGTATGCTGGTGGATTGATAGGAACTCCGTTAGTAGCGTGTGCAATTTTCATTTGGAAAACACTTGAAAAGAATAATGAAGCAAAGGCTATATATAAAGAAATCTATCCAGAACAAAGCGAAAATTTAAAAAATGAATATGTAAGCGACTTCGGTTTTAGTTCTAGTGATGAGTTTGAATCTTATTTAAATACTTTTATTGTGGACTTAACAAAAGATGAAGCGTTACAAAATTTGAGTACAGAATTTAGTTTCAAAAAAGAAGAATTGGCAAATTATTTTGGTGCATCTAGTTTTGAAGAATTAACAAAATTGATTGAAGAAAATACAGCAACTCTTTCAAAAAAAGAGTACATAAGTCTTCTTAAAGATAAATACAATTTAAATATTTCTAATTTGGCAAGAGATAATGGTTTTGATAGTGTAAGTGAAATGAATGCATACATTAATTATAATGTCATTGAGCATCCAGCACAAAGAGTAATGGTAGGGTATTTGGTATTTAGGAATATACCTGCATATAACGAATACAAAACAGAACTTGCAAGAACTGTTTATTTGCAAAAGAAAGAATATACGAAGGAATATAATATAACTGTAAATAATTTACCATTTAAGGAAAAGGAATATATTGAAGTTAATAATGCTAATTTATCAATAGCGAAAGATGAGTTAAAATCATTAGAAAAAGAGTACAATATAAAATTAGAAGAGATAATGCAAGATGATAGTTATCCTAAACAAGTTTATAGCGAAGAATATGTTGAAAATTTAGCAGATAGTTATGATGTTTTTTGTGATTCTATTAGTGGAAAGGTTATGACTATTGCAAAACAAGGGGCTGATGTTGATATATCTCCATTAGATTTTGGTGTACCAGCAGGAATTGCAAGTTGTACATTTTTAGGTGGGAAGATGATACAAACTTATGTTGTTGGAAAACGAAGAAATAAATTAATTAAAAATTTAGAGATTTTAAAAGAAAGTGAAGTGAATTTAGAAAAATAATTTTATAATTAAAAAACTGGTTGAACAATAACATTCAATCAGTTTTTTATGTTTTGTTGAAAATAGTTTTGTCGGTTAAAATTATGCTTTTGCTTTTTTCTTTTTTACTTTACTAATCTTAATGCTTGCGAATAGGTGCTGTATTTTTACAATATTTAAAAATTGGCAAAGCAAAACATAGAATGCAAGTGAAGTTATTCCGCAAATTATTAAGTTTACAACTAATGGTAAGTAAATATCAAGTATTCCATATATGTTTGCAGTTAGGATGCTTGTTGGAATAATCATTACTATTAATAAAATTATAGGTTTAATAATTTCTTGCGTTAATTTATTTTGTCTTTTTAGTTCTAGCAAGTTAAGTGAAGTTGAAATTAATGTGGATAGTCCCATTCCCACAATAATTGCATTTATATCAATATATTTTGGTAATATTATAATTGAAAGTATTAAGAAAATAGAACCGATAATGTAATTTAAAAACGATTTTTTTTCTAAATTTAGTGAGTTTAATATTGTTGTAGTTATGCCATTTAATGCAAGTGGAATCATAATAATTGATGCAGATTGCAAGAAATAGCCTGCCTGTGTGCTATCAAACAAGAATTGGCAAATAGGAACTCCCAGAGCCATAAACACTGGTACACAAAGGCAAGCGATATAAAAACTAAAAGTAATTGAATTTTTTATTCTATTATTTATGTAATTATGGTTGTTGCAAGCCAATGCACTAGCAAGGTCTGGTATAAGTGCTATTGCAAGTGAATCAACTATTGTTGTTGGTAAGAATAGTAGGGGGAAAGCCATTCCCATAGCGATGCCATAAAGTGCGACTGCATCTCCATTAGTATAGCCAGCACTTACAAGTCCAATAGGAATAAGTAAGGCTATGATTGGTTGAATCATACTTGAAACTACTCTTATTCCAGTAATAGGCAAACTTGTTTTAATAAGTTCTTTATGTTCATCTTGTGGTTTTTCTAATTTGCCACCTTTTTTAAAGTAGTAAATGCAAATTGCAATAGAAGAAACAAGTGTTGCAATGCTTAATGAAATGCTGGCAATTATTGACCCATCAACTGCAAGAAACATAAATGATAGTGCGAAAACGCAAACTATTATGCGAACAAGTTGTTCTAGCAGTTCAATTAAACAAACTACAAAATAATTGTTTTGCCCCCACAAAAAACCGCGTATTACAGAATATACAGCAGAGAATATAACAGCAGGGAGTAGAGTAAGCAATATGAAAATGCAACGACTATCTGCAAAAATAAAGTTGAGTAATTGATTAAATATTAAAATTACTAAACAAAGAATTAAACTAGATAAAGCACCGACAATAAGTGCGGAAGTTATCATTCTGTTTCGCTTGTTAGGTTCTTTTAAAGTGTCATATTTTGCAGTAAGTCTTGAAACTGTAAGGGGTAGTCCACTACAAATAAGTGTAACAAGAACAATAAATATAGAAAATGCTATTTGGTAAAGTCCTAAACTTTCAGCACCTATGGTTCTACTTAAATAAATGCGGAAAATAAATCCCGCAACCCTTGTAATAACAGAAAAGATTGTTATAAGAAGTACTGTTTTAAAAAGATTTCTAATTTTCATATATTTATTTTATGAATAATATTTTCTTTATAGAACGTTTATATATCAAGCTTGAAGTTGAATTATTAGATTTTAAAAATTAAATTTGAATTTTAAAGTATAATTTAATAGTAATAAATCAATGTTAATTTCATTAAAATATAAAGAATTATTGAAGATTAAAAATACAGCAAATAAAAAGCATAGTATTAAACTATGCTTTTTTATTTATTCTTCATCTTCAAAAGTTATGTTGATAGCATAAGCAAATTTTGTAGTTTCATCAATTTTAACATCATCACTTATTTCAACGCCTGCTATTACTAAAATTTTGTTATCACAAGCAAGTAGCGGGATACAATCTCTTAATCTTTGTGGAATCTTTTTGTCAATAAAATATGACTTCAATTTCTTTTTGCCACCACCAAATTTAGTAAATTCATCACCATCTCTTCTATAACGCCATACACAATTTTTTGGCACCTTTTTAGCATCAATTAAGTGAGTTGCTTCTTCAAAATTTATGTTTGTTGTTCTGTTTACTGCTATTGTTCCAAAGTTTTCAAATACAAGTTTTCCGCCTTTAAATGCTCTTTCGCCACCTTGTTGTAGCATTTGCCTTGATACGATAGTAATGTATTCATATTCTTTATGTACTATTATTTTATTTGGTAAGTCAATCTTGCTTCCATTTTCAGCGTATTTTGCAAGGTCTTTAATCATTTCTATATGCTTTCTTTCAACATCTGAATAAACACCTAATTCTTTTAATGCTTTAAATATAATTCTATTAATTATGCTACTTTCATAAACAAAGTAAGTTAAAGGAATTTTAACTAAATTCTTTTCAACTAATACACCATCAAAAAATATTTGCTTTGAAATAAAATCACTATCTTCTTTGCAGTTTTTACCAAAACTTACAATAGCCTTTTCTGCACTAGGGAAACGCTCTAATACTAGTGGCATAATTGTATTTCGTATGTAGTTTCTTGTGTAGTTATTCATAAAATTAGTTTCATCATCTACATATTCAATAAAATTTTCGCTAATATATTCCATTATTTCTTTCTTTTCAGTTGTAAGCATTGGTCTAATAAATTTCCCACGAACAAAACTCATTCCTTCTGCTCCCGTTAAACCGCTACCTCTAAATAAATGCATCAATATAGTTTCTGCTTGGTCAGAAATGTGATGTGCAAGTGCTATTTTATCTACAATGCCTTTGTCAATTAACTTTTCAAAGAAACTGTACCTTAATTCTCTTGCTCCCATTTCTATTGATGTGCCTTTCTTTTCGCAAAATGCTGGAACATTTACTCTTGTTTTCATAAGTCTTATGCCATTATCTTTGCAAAAGTTTTCTACAAATTGAGCATCTTTTTCACTGTTTTCACGAATTGCGTGGTCAAAATGAATTGCAACTATTTCAATGTCAAATTTTTCTTTATTGCTATTTAAATAGTGTAGTAATGCCATACTATCACTTCCGCCACTTACTGCAACGCCTATAATTTCACCACTTCTAATTAAATTTTCTTTTTTAATACATTCTAAAACGCTTTGCATAACTTTCCGTCCTTTATATTTTAACAATCAGTATATTATAGCATAAATAAGATTGATTTTCAATAGTTTTCATAAAGATTAAAATTAATAAAAGTGCTATGAGAAAAATTTTTAAATAATTTTTGAAAAAGTGCTTAAAATGCTTGACAAAAAGCGGGGGGGGGTAAAATAGAAGATAGTAAATTAATTATACTATTATATTAGTATTATCTAATAGTTTTAATAAGTAAAACTAATTATTTGTTAGTATATTGGTTTACTAGTAAAAGAAAAATGGCAACAAAAATAGGGATAGGTTAAATTATTCATTTATGAATAATGCTATTTAAAATTAATGAGCGTTTAGGTGGAATATTCATAAATGAATAATGTATTTTTAACTTTTGCAAAAGGGTTAAAGTACAAAAAGAACAACAATATTATGCGAAGTTGGGATAGTGAGAAAGTTTACTTTCTCATTTGACCAACAAGCATAATTCAAACTGTGATGCACAACTTGTTGTGGTGGTTGCGGAACGCAACACAAAATTAAATTTTATTTAATTTTATCATCACATA